>JAHHIA010000004.1 GCA_019359045.1 Scytolyngbya sp. HA4215-MV1 | reverse complement strand
AATGCACCGGGATTGGGCAATACGGTTGATCGCATTGCCCATGACCAGGAGCGGCGCATGAGCCGGATTGCCCAAACGCTGGCGGTACAACCACCTCAGGTGGCAATGGCCGAACCCAGCTCAACCCCCGTCAAATCCAATCCATCCAATATCAAACCCGATGTCAAAGATGCACCTGCGGTGATTGCCACAGTTCCAGATGCAACCGTCGCGATCGCGCCAAACTCGCCCCCAGCCCCAACCCAACCATCCGAACCAACCTCACTGTCCCACAAAGAAGCAATCGCCAATCAAATCATCTTTCAAACCAGCGATCGGGCAGAACCGACATCAGGTGATCCGCTGTCGTTTATGCCGAAATAGGAGACGGAGGGGCGAACAAGTGATGAGGTGGAGAATCAGAGGTACCCATCCATCACGCCATCACCCCTTTCTCAATCGAAATAGCAAAAACTGCGTCACCTGTTCCTCGCGAAAATTATCATCGCTGACGAGCAAAAGGCTCCGACTGCCATCGGGTAACCGAGGACCCAGGGTCATGCCTTCCAGGTTATCCAGAGGCAAATCGAGTAGCCCCAGATTTGTCAGAAGTTGCTTGCGAATGGGCTGAACTCCCTTCATTCCATTTTTGAAACTCGCGATATTGGCAGTGTCGGTAGCCCCACCAGTAGTCACCTGAAAGACTTTTGCACCAAAAACACCGCCGAAAGACCTTTCTAGACTCAGAAAGTGCCCGCCTTGATCGATCGCCAATAATTCGCATAGTCCATGATATTTGGCTCCTTCAGGCGGTGCATCCAGTTGATAAAGGTGCTCTGAGAGCAATAACGATCGTCCATCTTCAACTAAATAGTGCAACAGGCGATTCTTGGCTCCCTGCTCTGGCATCGTAGGTTCCTGATCTTGGGCAAGGGAAGACTCGGTCGCAGTAAACACGCGGAAGGGTTCGCCGGAACCAGAACTACTGGCACTAATAGTGAGCGCTTCAAACCCCAGGTTGTCGGCAACCCCGATCGGTTGCTTGTCTTCGGTGACACCAGGCAGATAGCGTTTAGGGATAGGCAGGCTTTGTCGCCATTGTCCCGACTTCAGATTGTAAGCGTTTACAAATGGGGGAATGCCATCGTGGGTCACGCCTTCGCTAGAAATGAAGAGCGATCGTTCCGGAGAGAGGGCAATGCCTTCGGGATCAATAGTGCCTTTGGCGTAGGGTTGTCCATCTTCGCCCTTCAGCACCGTCACCGTTTCCACCTTGACCTCAGCAATCTTGATCGCGTCGGGTTGCTGCGTGTCAAGGGACAGATTCAACGTATAGAAACGGGCAGGCGCGAAATCGCTGCGATCGTCCGAAATAGCGTAGAGTTTGCCTAATTTGGCATCGTAGGTCATGCCCGATAAACCGCCCACTGGTGTACCTTGAAATGATTGTTTGGGCAGACGATATTCGTCTAGAAAATCGAGTGAAAGGTCGAGAAACAACCGATCTTCTGCAGAGACACGGGGGAGCGTACAAGCGGTCAGTAAACTGGTGAGCGTGACCAGAAGTGCCAGGAACCAGGGAACCAAACGGCGATCGCCAACCTTCATCAACCAACCTCTTGCTACAAAATATCCAACCACTGCCACTCCTCTACTCATCCACGACAAGCGCACCCAATGGCGTTCACCTGAGCGGCAAAACCTCCGAAGAAATTCGATGGCAGATGAATGCCCATCCTCATCATGACTTATGGTACTGATTCTCAACAGCCTACTCGCGTTTTATCTTGCCTGGAACCTGGGAGCCAATGATGTTGCAAATTCCATGGGGACATCGGTTGGTTCTAAGGCCATTAGCTTGCGACAGGCATTGGTAATTGCAGGCATTTTAGAATTTACCGGAGCGGTATTGTTTGGGCATCAGGTCTCGCAAACCTTGGCGAACCAAATCATTAATCCAGCAAACTTTGCCCAGACTCCGCAAGTAATGTTGCTGGGCATGATGTCAGTGTTGCTGGGCTGTGGTGTCTGGATGAATGTGGCAACTGCCTGGGGACTCCCCGTGTCTTCTTCTCATGCGATCGTCGGGGCACTGGCAGGATTTGGCTGGGTAGCGGTCGGCATCACCGCAGTCAATTGGGCAACGATTCGGCTAATCACCCTCACCTGGATCGCCACCCCGATCGCCAGTGGTGCGATCGCCGCTTTGCTCTACTACCCTATCCAGCGGTGGATTCTCCAACATCCCCATCCCCTGGCTCAACTGCGCGAGTGGATTCCCTGGCTCAGTACCGCTCTGATGAGCGTTTTGGGCACGATCGTCTTTCCCGGTCTGGTGTCTCCCCTGCAGCTTTTCTTCCAGCAACAGTGGAAGGTGACTGTTCCTGCCCATGATCTATCCCTGGGATTAGGCGCGATCGGGACTGCTGCATTAACACTCGTCAGCTGGCAACGATTGGAAAGAGGGAGTCAGGAGTCAGAATGCAGGAGTCTTACTCCTTCACCCCTTCATTCCTCCCTCCCTCCACCCCACCCCACCTCCACCCCACCCCACTCCTTCCTCGAACAACAACTCGCCCGTTTCCAGGTAATCAGCGCCTGCTTTGTCGCCTTTGCCCATGGTTCCAATGACGTCGGAAATGCAGTGGCTCCCCTGGCAGCGATCGTCCACATTGAGCAAACGGGCAAGGTGGCGTTGACTAGCTTTCCAGTGCCGCTCTGGGTGCTGATGTTGGGTGGCGCAGGGATCGTAGCGGGTTTGGCAGTGTGGGGCAAAAAAGTGATCGTGACGGTGGGAGAAGGTATCATCCCGCTGCAACCCAGTGCTGGATTTTGTGCCGAGTTGGCAACCGCCACGACTGTCTTGTTGGCATCTCGACTGGGCCTCCCCGTTTCTACCTCTCATGCGTTAGTAGGAGGGGTGGTAGGAGTGGGGTTGATGCAAGGAGTGTCCAAGGTTCAATTCAAAACGGTCGGGCAAATTGCCCTTGCCTGGATAGTCACGATCCCGATGGCAACGGGATTAGCAGCAGCAATCTTCGCCATACTGCGAGTCAGTCTGAGTCTCTAATGGGAATGACATGTCCCTGGGCATAAATCTTTCTGGTTCTAACTTAATTTGTGTTGATCTGGCGGAAAGGCGCGGCATTGGGTGCGAAATCCTTGCTTAGCCAGTCTGAAAATCGTTGTCCAAATGCCACGCCCCTACAGGGTTTGACAGCTCCAACACAAAACCCATCAGAAGCATAAATCTTTGAGTCTCACTTGATTGGGGAGCATCCGTCTTTGAGCCTCGTCAGTAAGTGTTTGAGTCTCCAAGCAAGTCTTTCATTTGGCTGAGCGAGTCTTTGAACTGCGCGCTCAGGTTCCAAGCTTCATCCGTGAATCTTTCATTCTCATCAACAAGACTCTAATCTTTGGTCAAAGATTCCACCTGCCAAAGTGTCAATGTAATGGAATTCGCGATCCTGAGTGGGAATCCGCATTAGGATGAGAAGTGTCAAGATTAGAGGCAAACAGCGCTATCTGGGGTGGTTATGCCAGAATCTCAAGTCTCGATCGCTCGGCATTATCACGAGCGCACCAAGTATGATCCCAAAACCATCTACAACCGCAGCCAAAATCTGGAGTGGGATCAACAGCCATCCCCCTACAAGGAATACAAAATTGGCATCCCTTATGATCTGAAGCAATACCTCACAGAAGAGTCTGATACTTTTGCCAACAATCTTGATGAAATCTGGTGGCGGCGACTTTCCCGCTTACTTTTTTGCAGCTACGGCTTAACTGGCATGATCCCCATGATTGGGGAACCTCATTATCTGAGAACCAGTCCCTCCGCAGGCGGACTCTACCCCGCTGAACTGTACTTAGTGTCGCGGGGCACTCCTCTCTTACCCGCAGGACTTTATAACTACCAGGTCAAGACTCACTCTCTCCTGCACTTTTGGGAAAACGAGGTCTGGACTTCTTTACAAAGTGCCTGCTTCTGGAATCCGATTCTGGAACATACCCAACTGGCGCTGGTGGTCACAGCAGTGTTTTTCCGATCGGCTTGGCGTTATCAAGACCGTGCCTATCGTCGGGTGTTTTTGGATGCAGGGCATCTACTCGGCAACATTGAACTGTCTTGCGCTTTGAACAACTACCGCCCCCACTTGATCGGGGGATTTGCCGACGAAGCTGTTAATCAGCTGTTCTACCTTGATTCACAACAAGAAGGAGCGATCGTGGTAATTCCCCTTGCCGATCTGCTGGATGTACAGCAAAACTTGTCTTTGACCCGCACCGCACTTCCTTCCCCCACTCAGACTGATTATCCCCAGGTTTCCGATGGCGAATTGTTGGGGTATTTTCACCAGGCAACCCAGATTCCCATTTCCTCTAACAAAGTCGATTGGCGTGTCTCCGCCGAAAGCCAACCTGCTGATAAATACAACTTCCCCTTTTGCCTCAAAGTTTCCACGCTCACCGCTCCCATCCACTGGGGTGCCCGGGCGGAAAATCGTAGCGAGAACCGCCTGGAAGATCTGGAAAACACCCTTTTCAAGCGGCGATCGACCCGGGCTTACAGCGGTGAAGCCATTACCCTCGAAGAGTTGAAAGCACTGTTAGATTTCACCTATCAACCGCAACACTACGCCGAGCAGGATCTCTCCGATACTCCAGACTACTTTGATCTGAGTTTGGTGGGCACTTTTCTTGCCGTTTCCTCAGTCACAGGTTTAGAAGAAGGCTGTTACTACTACGCACCCAATGCCCAAGAACTGCGGCAAATTCGCTTTAAGAACTTCCGCAGGGAGCTGCATTTCCTCTGCCTGGGGCAAGATTTGGGGCGCGATGCAGCCGCCGTACTCTTCCATACCGCCGATCTAAAAGCCGCCGTGCAACGATACGGAGATCGGGTCTATCGATATCTCCATATGGATGCCGGACATTTGGGGCAGCGCCTTAACCTGGCGGCAATTCGGCTAAATCTAGGAGTCAGTGGCATCGGAGGCTTTTTCGATGACCAGGTGAATGAAGTACTGGGCATCCCCACCGATGAGGCGGTTCTCTACATCACTACCCTGGGCAGGCCCCGACAACGTTAACCGAGGACTGATATGGGGGCGTTTGGGGGGGGTATGCGTTCTTTCAACCCAATCAGGCTGCTGCGCTCACTCAAACAGCAGCATTCTATCAACCGCCATCCCAAAGGACTGGCAATCTTCGAGGCATGCTTGATTGGACTGGTTTCTGCGATCGCCGTGATTTCTCTCAAAGTCGGGGTGGATTGGTTAAGCCATTGGCGATTGGGGATGGCAGCCATTGCCCCACCCTGGCTGGTTCTGCCTGGGTTTGGACTGATTGGCGGTGCCCTGTCTGGTTGGCTGATCGAATGGCTCGCCCCCGCTGCCCAAGGCAGCGGTGTGCCCCAGGTCAAAATGGCAATGGCAAGCCTTCCTACCCCGCTCAACTTTCGCATAGCTCTGGTCAAGCTATTGAGTAGCTTTTTGGCATTGGGATCGGGCTTGCCGTTGGGACGAGAAGGTCCCACGATTCAAGTCGGAGCCGCGATCGCCTGTCACCTGAGTCACTGGTTCCCCACCTCCCCCAACCATCGGCGACAACTAATTGCTGCCGGAGCCGGAGCCGGATTGTCGGCTTCCTTTAATACCCCGATCGCGGGTGTCTTGTTTGTTGTCGAAGAATTGCTTCAGGATGTGTCTGGTTTCACCCTAGGCACTGCCATCCTGGCATCTTTCGTCGGTTCAGTGATTTCATTGCTGTTGGTAGGTAACAGTCTGGCATTCAACCTGACGGATGCCGTTGCCCGCAGCCACTTTAGCTTGAAAGAAATTCCGTTCTACCTGCTACTCGGAGGGTTGGCTGGTTTAATCGGTCCCTTATTCGACGAAGGAATTTTGCTCAGCTTAAAGATCAATCAACGGCTCAAGTTGGGTATCCCCCTGCGGATTGGGCTGGCAGGGCTGATCTGCGGCGTCGGACTGGCACTCTTGCCCGCCACGTTTAGGAACAGCGCTGAACTACGTGATTTACTCACCTCTAGCGGCACCGACTGGCAAACTGCCGCCATCACCTTCTGTGCCTACTCACTCTTTACCCTGGTTGCCAGCGGATCGGGGACCCCTGGTGGTTTATTCGTTCCCCTGCTGTTTCTTGGTGCAGCCCTCGGTTACCTGGTTGGCATTTTTGAGTTCAACACTTTAGGCGTAGAAACACCTACCACCTATGCCATGGCGGGCATGGGCGCATTTCTCAGTGCCGTTTCCAGAATACCGATTACCGCGATCGTGCTGGTCTTTGAAATGACCGCCGACTTTGACCTGGTTTTGCCGCTGATGATTGCTACTGCCAGCGCCTATCTAATTGCCGAAAAGATTTCCGGCGGTTCGCTCTACGAACGAATGCTAGCAGCCAGTGGCATTCATCTTAAAAAAGAACTGGATACGGGCGGGGTGTTGGGTAAACTTACTGCCGCCGACATTATGCAACGGCGCGTCGAAACCCTTTCCAGCCAAATTAGCCTGAATGAGGCCATTCAAGCCTTTTCTCGCTCCCATCATCGCGGCTTTCCCGTCGTCGATCAGGGCAAGTTGGTGGGGATTGTGACGCAAACTGACCTGGCAACGATGCAAGAGCAACACCTCAGGGGAGATGAACCGTTGCATCGAGTCATGACCCCCCGTCCGGTCACTGTGAGTCCCGATTCGCCCTTAACCCAAGTCCTTTATTTACTCAACCAGTTCAAGCTCAGTCGCCTGCCCGTCACGGAGGGAAAAAAGCTGGTGGGCATCATTACCCGTGCCGACATCATTCGGGCAGAGTCGGATGAACTGAGCGACGAGAATGGACAACTGGGTCCTCAACCCGAACCGTCTTATCTGGTCTATCAAACCCGCGCTCCGGCATCCGGACAGGGACGGTTGCTGGTGCCCTTGTCCAATCCTCAAACAGCAGATGCCCTCTTGCAAATGGCAGCTGCGATCGCCCGCGATCTGAACTACGAACTGGAATGCCTCAGCGTCATCATCGTGCCGCGCAACCGCGCTCCCGACGAAGCCATCGTCCGCACAACCACCAGTCGCCGACTGCTTCGCCAAGCCGAAAGCCTGGGGCGACAGTGGAAAATTCCTGTGCATACTCAAATTCGACTGGCGCATGATGTGGCCCAGGCAATCTTGGAGACCATCAAGGAGCGCCACATTGACTTGATTTTGATGGGCTGGAAAGGCAACACTGCTACCCCCGGCAGAATCTTTGGCAGTGCTATGGATACCATCATTCGTCAGGCAAGTTGTGAAGTGGTACTCGTCAAACTGGGAGAGATGGAGCGGCAGACCCATGCACAAACTCCCAAATCCTCTAGCAAAGTGGCACATGGCACTATCCAAAATCCTCTCTTGCTCGATCGCTGGCTCATTCCGATTGCAGGCGGACCCAACGCCCAAGAAGCCGTCAAACTGTTGCCTGCGCTGACGACTCTCAGCCAGACGCCTGAGGTGCGCCTTTGCCAGATTTTTCAGCCCTCCAACGAAAACCCCGACACCCGTGTTCTGGAAGCAGATCTGCAATTTCTCAATCGCTACCTGAGCCACCCAGCGATCGCGACTCCGCTCTGTGCCGCTTCGGTGCCCGATGCCATCATTCACCTGGCAGAACAAGATCAGTGCGATGTAATTGTGCTGGGAGCCAGTCGAGAAGGCATGTTGCAACAGGCAATGAAAGGCAATATTCCAGAGGCGATCGCCAGTCAATGCGCCTGTACGGTAATTTTGGTCAGGGGGGCAATTAATTGATGAGTCTGTTCTGGCAATTCTCCTGCCTTCGTCGATACCAGAAGATGAATCAAGCGGTGGCGGCGATCGCTGCTGTTGGAGTTAAGGCGATTAAACGAAGCTGCAATGTGGGGCAAGAAACGCATTGATTTGACCATTGACCCACTGCCAGACTTAGCCATTGAAATTGATATTCCATCCCACATGCATCCCAGCATTTATGCAGCCCTAGCAGTTCCCGAACTCTGGCAATTTGAAGCGGGAAAGTTGCCAATCAATGTATTACAGAATGGCAGTGTAGTGAAAAGTAGTTCATCATGACCTTGACGGAACAGATTCTTACCCAACTGCCTGGTAATCCCCTCTCCGGATTGCGCCGAGCCGATCTCCTTTGGCGATCGCTGCAACAGGGCAATGCAGATATTCCCTCTGTCGTGCAAGAAAGCTCGATTCCTTTGGGGCATGTCGATTGGGATGTCGTCATTTGTGGCGGCACGCTGGGCATTTTACTGGGAGCCGTGCTGGTGCAGCGAGGTTGGCGCGTGGCATTGCTGGAGCGAGGCAAGCTACGAGGGCGAGAGCAAGAGTGGAATATTTCTCGGAAAGAATTGACTGTGTTAGTGGCGTTGGAGTTGCTGACAGAAGCGGAGTTAGCAACGGCGATCGCCACCGAATACAATCCGGCACGGATCAGTTTTGCTGGCGGACCCGACTTTTGGGTGCGGGACGTGCTGAATCTGGGCGTTGATCCGATCTTTTTGCTGGAAACCTTGAAACAGCGGTTTCTTGCCGCTGGCGGCAAATTGTTTGAAGAGACCGCGTTTGCGGGAGTAACGGTACACCCCAATGGTGTAGTGGTGCAGAGCGACGGGGCAGCACCCCGCGCAGGACAGACCTTGACCACACGCTTGGTACTGGATGCAATGGGGCATTTCTCTCCGATCGTGCAGCAGGCACGACAGGGACAAAAGCCAGATGGGGTCTGTCTGGTGGTGGGCACCTGCGCGCAAGGATTTCCCAACAATGATTCGGGCGATTTAATTGCGTCCTTCACGCCCCTACAAAATCAGTGTCAGTACTTTTGGGAAGCCTTTCCGGCGCGGGATGGCAGAACCACCTATCTTTTCACTTATGTAGATGCCCACCCCGATCGGCTCAGTCTGGAAACCTTGTTTGAAGAATACTTGCGCCTGTTACCCGATTATCAAAATGTCAAGCTAGAGAATTTAACCTGGAAACGGGCATTGTTTGGCTTTTTTCCCTGCTATCGGAACAGTCCCCTGAAACCCACCTGGGATCGCATTTTGCCTGTGGGTGACAGTAGCAGCAACCAGTCTCCGCTCAGTTTTGGTGGGTTTGGTGCCATGATGCGCCATTTGCAACGACTTAGCGACGGCATTCAGGCGGCGTTGCAACAAGATGCGCTCGATCGCTCAGCCTTATCCGCACTGCAACCTTACCAGCCGAATCTTGCCGTCACCTGGCTATTTCAGCGGGCCATGAGTGTGGGAGTCAATCAAAAAATCGCACCGAATCAGATCAATGACCTCTTGACTGGGGTGTTCCAGGAAATGGTGCAATTGGGTGATCCCGTTCTGAAACCCTTTCTTCAGGATGTAGTGCAGTTTCCGGGGCTATTCAAGACGTTGATGCGGACTGCGGTAACGCATCCAGGGCTAGTGGTGAATGTGATTCCCCAAGTGGGATTGCCCGCTCTATTGGATTGGACAGTTCACTATGTCAATCTAGCGGGATACACGCTACTTTATCCACTGGGCAAACGTCTGGTTGCTCGATGGAACAAAACTGCTGCCGCGCAGCCATATTACCTGAACCGTCAGGTCGAAGCATGGCAATATGGTTCAGGCAATGATTATTCTCACAAATGATGATGCTGACTGAGGATACAATCGTTCTTTCGACCAAAACTGACTTTCGACCAAGACTGAGCTTGATGGTGCATCGCTGATTTGTTTTTCCAGTGGGCTTTAGATTGGAGGTGAGCGAAGATGAAAAAAGCACTCTACATCCTGGCAGAGTTGAGCGATCGCGACTTCAATTGGCTGATTTCGGAGGGGAAGAAAAAGGAGATTCCGGCAGGTGGGATGCTAATTCGGGAAGGAGAACCAACCAATGCTCTCTATATCATTTTGGAAGGCACCTTCACCGTATTTGCCGAGGCATTGGGCGACGAAGAACTGGCTCGCCTGGAAAGTGGTGAAGTGGTGGGAGAAATGTCGTTCGTCGATTCTCGACCCCCCTCTGCAACGGTCAAAGCCTTGGAAGATTCACTGGTCTGGGCAATTCCCCGTCCCCAATTGGCTGCAAAGCTCTCTCAAGACACCGCCTTTGCGTCTCACTTTTATCATGCGATCGCTATTTTTCTTTCCGATCGCTTACGCGGCACGGTCAGCCGTTTTGGCTACAGCAGAGGCAACCAGACTGAACAAGACCCCAATGCAGATAGCGACAATCCCCAGCTACTTGCCAGCTTAGAACTGGCAAAAGCCAAACTGGACTGGCTCTTGAATACCTTGCGGCAGGTCCGCTAATCAGCATGGATGATTTACAAGCACAACAGCTCTTTGCCCAGGAAGTGCTTCAGCCAGATCCCCAAATTGATCTAGCAAAAGCTGCACTTTACATGGGTTTGAGTGAATATCCCAATCTGGATGTTGAAGAATATCTCAACAGCCTGGATACCATGGCAGCTGAACTGCAAGAACGGCTCCCCCCCGTGTCTTATCCCTTGCGAGTGATTCAAGTGATCAATCGCTACCTGTACGAGGATCTCGGCTTTCAGGGAAATCAAGAAAATTACTACGATCCGCGCAATAGTTTTTTGAACGAGGTGATCGATCGTCGCACAGGGATTCCTATCTCGCTCTCGCTGGTGTACCTGGAAGTTGCCCGCCGTATCGACTTTCCCATGGTGGGCATCGGTATGCCCGGACACTTCCTCATCCGCCCCAATGTGGCAGAGATGGAAATTTTTGTAGATCCCTTCAACCAGGGAGAAGTGCTATTTCCCGAAGATTGTCAAGAAAGGCTGACCGAAGTGTATGGTCGTCCCGTAGCGCTCAAGCCTGAGTTCTTGCAGATCGTGACACCGCGGCAATTCCTCATCCGCATGCTGGCAAACTTAAAAGCGATTTATTTCAATCGGGGCGATTTTCCACGAGCACTCGCCACCCTCGATCGTATCCTGCTCACGGTGCCCAATGCCCCGCTAGAGCTGCGAGATCGGGGCATTCTGCACTTTCGCCTCAATCACTGGAACCAGGCTCGCCAAGATCTCGAAACTTATCTGACACTGATGCCTACCGCCGAAGACAAACCTGTAATCCGTCAGTTGTTAGAGCAGATGGAGCCGCAGTAGGAGTCAGGAGCCGAAAAACACCCATCTCCCATCCCCCATCGCTAATTCTCAACGCTCTGCTCCCCAACACGATTTATGATGAGAAAGCTACATTGATAGAGGTTTTCGTTGATATGGAACAACTGCCAGAAGCCCTGCAAAAACTCAAAGGACAGGTGGCGATCGTCACCGGTGGCTCACGGGGCATTGGTCGGGCAACCGTCCTAGCATTGGCAGCGGAAGGCGCAAAAGTCGTCATTAACTATGCCAGTTCCAGTGGTGCAGCCGAGAAAATTGCTGAAGAAATTACCAGTGCTGGGGGCGAAGCGATTTGTGTGGCTGCCAACGTCGCAAAAGCTGAACAAGTTGAGAGTCTGTTTTCAGCAACGTTAGAGAAATGGGGACGAGTAGATATTCTGGTGAACAATGCCGGGATTACTCGCGATACCCTACTACTGCGGATGAAAATAGAAGATTGGCAAGCTGTGATTGACCTAAACCTGACCGGGGTCTTTCTTTGCACCCGCGCTGCCAGCAAAATTATGCTGAAGCAAAAGTCTGGGCGCATTATCAATATCACTTCGGTGTCGGGACAGGTGGGGAACGCAGGACAGGCAAACTACAGCGCTGCCAAAGCGGGGGTCATTGGCTTTACCCGCACGGTTGCTCGCGAGTTAGCAACCCGTAGCATCACTGTGAATGCTGTGGCACCTGGTTTCATCGCTACTGACATGACCAGCGAGTTAAATGCCGAGCCCATCCTGAAGCAAATTCCTTTGGGGCGCTATGGGCAGCCCGAAGATGTAGCCGGAGCAATCCGCTTTTTGGCAGCTGATCCCGCAGCGGCTTACATCACTGGGCAGGTGCTCAATGTGGATGGCGGTATGGTGATGGCCTGAGCCAGACGCATGAATGCTGAGCCAAGTCGCTAAGGAAATTTCCAGGGAAGATTTTACCCTCTGCCATTGCCTTCGACTTTGCTCAGGGCAAAAGCTGACTGAGCGGAGCCGAAGCCAGCGGGTAATTTGTTTGCTAGAAATCTCCTAAGACTGTCGGTAGTGCTTCAAAGGTGTTGTGGGTATTTTTGAAAGCTTTGCTCAGTAAAGCTTTCAAAAATACCCACAACATGTCTACAACATAACCGACTGTCCCAGAGAAGGAGAGACGCGAAGAATAAAGAATCACCATGGACTTACCATCTCTGCGTCTGCGTCTCTCTATGCCCTCACATCTTCCTATCCCCACGTCTCCCCATCCCCGTTTCCCGGCGTCTTTCTCATTGAGTTCTGACCGTCAACACCTGGGGCGGCGTGGCGTCGGGGGGGTAAAGAAAATCGACCTGCACAAGCCGATCGCTGCCGGGAGGCATAGTGAGTGTAACGATCGGTTCGCCCTGTTGTCCGCGGCGTTGTACCAGATGCACATAGCGAGTTTGGGGCGCACCCAAATCGTCGTTATAGCGAAATCGTACCGTGCCTCGAAAGAAGACCTGCCGTTGCGGCGGATCAAAAAACTTCAGTCCCCCCTGAATTTGTTCCTGTTTAGTGGGGGTTTGAATCGTCAACGTCACAGTTTGGGGCTGATCGGTCGGGTTTTGCAGCGGCAGGGTGAGATTGTACTGGATGGCGTAGTTGCCATGGGTTTTGTACGCTGTGTCAGGATAGCGGGCAATCAAATCTGCGGTTTGGTCTTGCCCAGTGCCCAATTTACCGCCTAACAAGGTACTCAAACCGTAAGAATAGGCTTGCCCTGTCGGGGGAATGGGCAGGTGATAGGTAGAGGTAGTAAAGATTTGGGCATCCCATGCCGAACCACGTGCCACTCCAGCAACCCGCCCGTAGACAATTTGTCCTTTAGCACCCGGTGGTGTCGGAGTACGATCGCGGGGACTGGCTAAATCCCCTGTTTCCAGCAAATTCTGCCATTCTTCCAGCGTGGGGGGACGCTCATTGCCCTCAGCAGTGGGTTTGGCAAACATCGCCAAACTGGCAGCATAGAAGGTGCCATTGCTACGTGCCCGAATCAAGGTCGATCGTCCATTCAGCGGAGGAGTCAGCGTTTTAACGGGAATCGGCAGATTCATCAACAAGCGGCTTTCTCCTGGGGGAATTATCACCTGTGGGGGAAAACCAGCTTGTCGCCGACCGCGCAGAATGTCGCCCATGGCACGACTGCCCGGACCCGCGTAAACGGTTCCCTGAGGATCGTCCACCATTGGGGGGAGATCGATAAAGGGAGCATCGGGTTGACTCAGGTAGCTGGCAGCTTGCAAAATGTCGATCGTGATTGCCTGCTTGCCGGGATTGTAGAGCAACACCCCTAGATAGAGCGTACGAAGATCTTCGGGTGTTGGGGCTTTGGCAATGTGATGGGCAAAAACATCAAACCGTCCTGATAGCGGCTGATTCAGGTGGGCGGCAGGAAATGTCTTACCTTTTGGCGGAAAGGTAGAAAGCAAAATGCCTTCTTTCAACACCAGTTCTGGACTGTTGCTATTGAAGACCAGCACCGAATCCAGTTGCCCCGGCAGAGGACGTACTTCCTGGGGCTGAAAGACTTCTTGAGGGGGTGGGGTAGGGGTTGCTTGTGCCAGAGTGAACAGGGGAAGGAAGGAAAACATAGTGAACCAGAAGAATTGCAAAGAATAAAAATTAATTACATCGGCATTTTTCTGTAGGAATACAATCCGCCCCTACGATGAATCAATTTTCGATTGGATTGTATCAACGTTCGATGTGAGGTTAAGGGGATAGAATTAGTCCCGATCGTTCTATATTTGCAACTCTATTTGCGACTCAATTCGCTGAAGTAGGGTCACAAAGTCAGACAAAATGGGCTGCAAGTTGCCCTCATGCAATCTTGGCACATGAACGAACAGGCACGGCAATGAGAACGCAGAGGGCTGAAACTGCTTCAAGAGTGAATAGTAGAGATGGTTGCAGACAAAGTTTCCAGCATCGTGGCTGATGCGGGTACAGGGCAGGTCTTTGACCAGATCTGGCACGAGGAAGGGGGTGAAGCAGGTTTCCTGCTGATGTTTGCCGTTGGTTTCGACCGTTAGCCAAGTGCGGGTTTCTGCCATGCCGCAACATACTACGGCATCGGGTTGTAGGGCGGCAATTTGGGCGAGCACGGCAGCGGGTGCCAACTGAAAATCCACGGGCAGTTGACGCAGTAGATGAATGCGATCGTGAAACCCATTACGGCGCAGAACTTCAGCCAACAAATCATCTGCTGCATTGGAGGGTTGATGGGCTTCCCAGGTGTTAAAGGAGGTGATTAACAGTTTGCTTGCCATCGGCTCCAAAAGGGATGTGTGAAATTTAATCGATCGCCGTTCATTTTGGATAGAGCGCAACTTTCCGCTAGAGAAAGTTGTCTTACGATTCTCCCGGTTCTCTCACAATCCCGCTATACAATCTTTAAATAACCGAAATCATACAGCGAGGGTTGGGCAATGCCAGTCATTGCAGTCATTGATTATGACATGGGGAATTTGCATTCTGCCTGTAAAGGGCTGGAGAATGCAGGCGCTACCACAAAAGTTACCGATTCCGCCCAAGCATTAGAACAGGCAGATGCGATCGTTCTACCGGGGGTTGGCTCTTTTGATCCGGCTGTGCAGCATATTCGCTCGCGCCAGTTAGAGGGACCGATTAAGGCAGCGATCGTCAGTGGCAAGCCCTTTTTGGGCATTTGTCTAGGTTTACAGATTTTGTTCGATGCCAGCGAAGAAGGCAAAGAACCTGGTTTGGGCATTATTCCCGGCATGGTGCGGCGATTTCGGTCAGAACCAGGTATTACGATTCCTCACATGGGCTGGAATCAGCTACAAATCCACCAACCCGAATCTCCCCTCTGGCAACACTTGCCATCGGAACCCTGGGTCTATTTTGTCCATTCTTATTACGTCGATCCAGTCAAGGAGGACGTGAAAGCTGCGACAATTACTCACGGTAGCCAGACCATCACTGCTGCCATTGCCCGCGACAATTTAATGGCAGTGCAGTTTCATCCAGAAAAGTCTTCGACAGCAGGATTGCAGATTTTGTCGAATTTTGTGCAGTGGGTCAATCAGCGTCGGTTGGTGACGATCGGGTAAGGAAAAAGGAAAAGGTTGGATGCACTGGATTACGCACTGGAACTCTCAGATTCGTCGATCGCTGATTGTCTGTTTCATCCTATTTTGTCTCTCCAGTGTGTTGGTGGTGGGCTGCAATCCCCAACTTGCTCACCGATCGTCCGCTCAGTCTCCCTCCTCTGAACGAGTGGTCTTGGGTACCACGGCAGTGATTCGGACGATCGACCCGGCAGATGCCTATGAATTGTTTTCGGGTAACTTGCTCTATAACTTGGGCGATCGGCTCTATACCTATGCCCCCGGCACCACCGAACTCGTTCCCCAACTAGCGACTGCCCTGCCTAAAATCAGCCCAGATGGCTTGACCTACACCATCCCCCTGCGCCAGGGCGTTACCTTTCACGATGGCACTCCATTTAATGCCAAAGCAATGGCGTTTTCCCTCGATCGCTTCATGCAAAACGGGGGTGCGCCCGTCGCTTTGCTCACCGATGTTGTGAAGTCGATTCAGGCTACTGCCGAATACGAACTCACCATCCAATTGCAAAAGCCTTTTGTGGCATTCCCATCGGTGCTGGCATTTACCGGAGCCTGCGCTGTTTCTCCCAATGTCTATGAAATTGGCAAGGATAAGTTCAAATCGGATGAGTTTGTCGGTACTGGTCCCTACAAACTCATCCACTCCGGTAGTGATTCCATGCGACTGGATGTATTTGACCAATACTGGGGCGAAAAACCTGCCAATCGGGGCATTGATATCCAATTTTTCTCCAGCTCAGCCAATTTATTCACTGCCTTCAAAACAGGTGCAGTGGATGCAGCTTACCAAAACCTGGACTTGGATCAAGTGCGGAGTTTGCAACAGGGTGCAAACCAGAATGGCTGGCAAGTCATCGAAGGTGCAGGCGCAGGCATCTATTACCTCTCGCTCAACTTGCAATCGCCCCCGCTCGATCGGATAGAAGTGCGACAGCAACTAGCAGCGCTCATCGATCGTCCCTTGTTGCAAAAGCGGGTATTTCAGGGACAGGTGGAACCGCTCTATAGCCTGATTCCGACGTCATTGGATGCTTACAAACCCGTCTTCCAAACCCCGACTGAAACCTCTCAAACCACCTTAGTGCGTGCCGAGACAGCTCAGATCAATCAACCAAAAGCCCATAGTCTGATGGCGGAGCGGAGCGATCGCGACCCCCTGCCTCCCTTATCCGTCGATTTTTGGTATCGCTCCAACCTGACAAGCAACCAGTTAGCATCTGTGACTCTCAAAGCGTCTATTCAACGAAGCTCCGAAGGCGCTGTGCAGATAAATCTGGATGGGGTCGAGTCGGCAACTGCCTACAGCAATCTCGATAAGGGGGTGTATCCCGTTTTCATGCTGGATTGGACCCCCGACTTCCTTGACCCCGATAATTATCTACAACCTTTCCTCAGTTGCACCAAAGGCTCTCCCCAAAAAGGCTGCGAAGAGGGAGCCAGCAAGTTACAAGGATCGTTTTATTACAACGATCGCATTAATCATCTGATCGACCAGGAGCGGCAAGAACAAAATCCCCAACGTCGCCAGGGGATCTTTAGCGAAATCCAAGACATTCTGGCGCAAGATGTCCCCTTCATCCCTCTCTGGCAGAGTAAGGAATATTTCTTCGCTCAAAAAGATATTTCCGGCGTACGGCTAGAACCGACGCAAAAAGTTCCTTTCTGGACACTCAAAAAGGGTTAATTTTTTACGGTAAAATTTAATTTATGGTGGTGTCGTTGAAACGGCCATGGCTCTTGATATTTAGGAACTCGTAGAATGGATTAAAGGGAATTTTTAGGAACTTGCAACCACTCGCGAGGCTAGTTTTCAACCAAGCCGTCTAGAGACTCTACGATCTAGAAAGAGCGCTGCCTATCAGGGAATTAGTGTATTGGTTCAACATGAAGGTGCAAGAGACTTTAAACTCACCCAACCGTTCAATTAGATGACGCAGGTATGGATGCAGTTCTAGTGACTCATCGTATCGACCCCAAAATACTTCGGCAGGTGATTTTGAAAGCTTTATTGCTTCACGGAAACGAATCTTATTGACCAAAATTGAGGAAGCGATGGGCAAGCAGATGTCCTTGTTTGATGAGGGATCTCCTGAAAGCGAAGTAGAAGAGGATGATTTAGGAGAGGATCTCTGATAGTGAATACAGTTGCGATCGGCAACCTTACCCTGCCAGATCTCGTCGAAAAACAGCATCTACAACTCATCAACAATCTAAAATTCTTTTCAGAATGACAAATATCCTTGCCTGAACTGAATGCTGAGGAAATGAGATTTCTTGATCAGGTGCAGCAAGACTATTTTGACCAAATGAAACGCGGCAAAATCTCTGAAGGACTTGTAAAGCTGGTCATCATTGCCCCGCTTTTGCACCTGGCTGGGTTTTATCGCGCCCCGTTTGAAGTGAGGCTAGAAGAACCCGTTCAACTGGAGTTGGTTGAGGCAGGTGACATCTGGCGCGGACGGATTGATGCACTCGTGATTCAAGAGCAACTTTGGACACTGGTGATTGAGTCTAAAGGCGCAGCCTTTGGGATCGATCAGGCAATTTCACAAGCATTAGGAGATATGTTGGCAAACCCTTGCTCAACCTTGCCAACTTACGGGCTAATCACCAATGACAGTAGTTATGGCTTCATCAAACTGGTGCAACAACCCGAACCGTAATATATAGCAGTCCTAAATCAGTTATGAGATTAAGGGACTTTGTGAGAAAGGATTCCAGCAGACTCCTTTCTTACGATCCAGATAGGATCGCTATAGTATGTTAGAAATTTTACTGCTATTGCTGGGGCGCAACTACCTCTATAAGGTTTTGCCGATCTTGAAACAGATTGGCGATCGCTTACGCCTGTTTGCTCAACCCTAATCGCAGCTTACTTGCCTCCCGTCCATACCTGATCCCAGGGACCTCCTCCCACTTCCAGTCCACACAAATGGCTGTGGGCAGTTAAGATGACCTTGCCGCTGTGTCGCTGCTTCAGGGTCAGGGTCAACTCACCCTGCATAGTATCACGACAGACAAAGGTCAAGCCTTGCTCTGTGGGCGCGCGCAGGGGCGTACCGGGACGATCGCTGATCCCCTCCAACTCCACCTGATAATCGGCATTTTCTGCCCACATCTGCCAGTGTCCCCAGGGTTTGACCTGCCAATGCACTCGTCCATTCCAGGGTACAAACTCGTAGAACTTACCCCGATGGTGAATTCCTACCATTGCCACTGACTCCATCCACCAAAGCACACCCCGTTTACCGCCACCTGCTGTCAGTGCCAGTTCCGGTTCACCCTCAAAACAATTGCAATTCAGCCAGAACCATTTCTGGGGAAAGGCACCGCCCCAGTTTTTTTCGGCATAGGCAGGGGCGCGAGTAAACTCATAGCGGGTGCCGTTCCAGTCAATCCATCCCGTTGCTAGTCCGTGCGCCATCAAAATTTGCCAACCCGGTTCAAAAATCGGCAGAAACGACAGCCATCCAGCAGTGGATTGCTGCATTGTGTCCCGATCGCCCCAGCCATCCACAGGGGCGATTTCGTATGCCCAACCCGCTGATCGTCCTGTACCCGGATCGTGCAATACCCCCTGATGCCAGGTAGCCGTTCCTTGGTAGCCTTGCTGTATCTGCTCAGCAAATTCGATTGGGGGTAAATACCGGGGAGGAATGGTTAGATCGGTTTTGCCCCAATGTCCTAACCCTAATGCCTGCCGCCACGCCCAAAAGCGGTTAACATCGGGAAAACTACGACAGAGATATTCATCATGGGGACCCAAAATTTGAGCACCACCACCACTGTGGGGTTGTCCGCCGATCGGGTCTTCAATGGAATACATAAAGGCAAAGGTTTGCCCACAGTCTGGTAAGGTAACGCGATAGTACCAACCTTCAAAAAAGCGGCGCTGGCGGAATCTCTCTATTGGAGAGTTGCTCCCATCCCAGTGATAACCACTGTGCGGTGTTTGGAATTGATGTGAACCGAGAGGAAAAACTAACATAGAGAAGTCTTGTTTTCTCAAGTATGACCATCTACCCGAATTTCAGCATTTGCCGATGTCTTCTCAGCCCTCAACGCTCACCTGGAAATGTGTTCAAACCATTAATGCTCATGCAACTTGGGTGCGATCGGTAGCCATTAGCCCAGATGCCCAAATCCTTGCCAGTGGCAGCGGCGATAAAACGATCAAGCTTTGGGATTTGAGAACTGGAACGTTGCACTATACGCTGGAAGGGCACTCTGCCTGGATACGCGCGATCGCCATTAGCCCCAATGGGAAATTATTGGCGAGTTGTAGCAACGATCGCACTATCAAGCTTTGGGATCTGCAAACAGGCGGGTTGTTGAAGACCTTAATCGGACATACCGATTGGGTACGATCGGTCAGCTTCAGTCCAGATAGCTGCACCCTTGCCAGCGGCAGTCAGGATAAAACCATCAAACTCTGGACAGTTGAAACCGGGCAAAACTTCTGTACCTTGACCGGACATCACCACTGGGTTCTGGCAACCGCCATCACTCCAGATGGACAAACCCTAGTCAGCAGTAGCCGAGACCAAACCATTCAATTGTGGGATCTCACCACCCAACAATGGTTTTATACCATCACCGCCCATACCCACTCTGTCAACTGCATTGCCCTCAGCCCAGATAGTCAATGGCTTGCCAGCGGTAGCGAAGATGGCACTATTTTGATTCGACACCTGCCCACCAAGAAAAGGTTGCATACCCTAGCGCAAGAAACGGGAGCCATTTCGTCCGTTAGCATCAGTCCTAATGGGCGCACCCTGGTAAGCAGTAGCAACGATAAAGCCGTACGCATCTGGGATCTGGCGACTGGCGTTCTATTACAAACATTGCTGGATCACGACAATTGGGTCTGGTCGGTTGCGTTTAGTCCCAGTGGCGAAATTTTGGTGAGCAGTTGTTGGGGTGGCAAGATTAAAATCTGGCAGCAGTCTTGAATAACAGATAGCCTCAAGAGGTAATGATGTGCGACACTAACCATCAATATTGACACTAAATTGACACTAAAGAATGCCACCTGCAGAAACCTGAACCCCAGGAACGACCTCAGTTTTAGAGGGATTTGAGATGACTTCTAATTCGATCTCTCGCCCTTCTTGAGCAATGATGCTGTCGGGAAAGACTTCAGCCACCTGCTTACCTACCCCATCCATAAAATCATCATTGTGTAAGGGGTCGTGATGAAAAATCACCAATTTTTTAACATTAGCAGCTTTAGCGATTTTGACCGCTTCTTGCCAGGTGGAATGTCCCCATCCCACTTTGCTCGATTTCTCTGAGTAATATTCTTCGTCCGTATAAGTAGCATCGTAGATTAGCACATCCGCATCTCGCGCTAGCCAAAGGACATTTTCATCCAAGCGATCGGGGAAATGCTCGGTATCAGTCACATAAGCTGCTGAGCAGCCTCGCCAGCTAACTCGATAGCCGACCGCCTCACCGGGATGATTTAACAAAGCATTTTCCACTAGAATGTCTCCAATGTGGACGGGTTGCCTCACCTTCAGGTTGTGGAACCGCAGTTCAGCCGCCATAATCTGCAAAGGCACTGGAAAATTGGGATGTAACATCTGATCATTCAGACGTTGCTCCAATGTGGCTCCATTGGGTGCGATCGTCCCGTAAATATTGAAGCGATTACCTTTGATAAAGGCGGGGACAAAAAAGGGAAACCCTTGAATGTGATCCCAGTGAGAATGCGTAAAGAATAGATAGGCTTCTAGCGGTGTCTCGCGCAGCAATTCTTGCCCCAAGACTCGAATGCCGGTTCCCCCATCAAAAATGAGGTGAGTCCCTGCGATGCGCATTTCAACGCAAGGGGTATTACCACCATAACGAACCGTTCCCGGTCCTGGGCAGGCAATACTTCCCCTCACGCCCCAAAAGTGAATTGTGAACTGGTCTTGCGTTCTAGACATGGTTGCTGCTTTCAAGTCGCTTCGCGAACCTCCCGTTAGGACATAAATTCCAGCGTTAACCGAAACCAGTCTGCATCAGGATAGCAAAAAAGAATCCAAAAAGGACTAGTCTCCTAGTTTCACCTCAAATCCTACGATCGTCGGTGATCAACGTCTCACGACTGGGTGATCCTGTCACTTACTTGGATGTCGTTAACAGAATGAGGCTAGAAACTTTCTGGAACTAACCTCTATGCCCTAAGTATTAGACGATTTGGAAAAAGAGGAACCCTAAAAACATTAGGCAGATGCGAACCACCCATCAAAAATTGATCAACTATACACCGATTTCATAAGATCAATGCGATGTGATCACTATAAAGTAGCTCAACCTGATTCAGACAAACAGCTTTCCGAGAAAAGACTTTACCGAAAATAGCGATTCCCTGTCTAGAGAATCAATTCAACTCGATCGATTTACCTAAGCTTTCCTCAAAAAATATTGTGATTTTCAAGTTCACACTATCCTACCCTTTAAATCCGTTTCCCTGGTAGGACGAAATAGCAATTAGGGAAAGTTCAATTTCCAGGCTTGCAAATTGTTCAGTCCCGATTGGCAGGTGAGGTTGTACTGTAGCGGGGTAATCGTGATGTAGTTAGCACGAATCGCTTGCACATCGGTTAGTTTGGGTTCTGGCAGGGCTGGATTCATTGGTTCGGCAACTTCTTCGAGCACTTCCCCTGCCAGCCAATAATACACTTTGCCTCGGGGATCAACTCGTTTTTCAAACACGTCAATGTAACGGCGAATTCCCTGCCGAGTGAATGCCACGCCCGCAATTTCGGATTGGGGAACAGGGGGCACATTGACGTTGAGCATCACCAACTCTGGCAGGGGGTCTTTTTCCAGGTAAGCCATCAGGGTTTGAGCAAAAGTTGCTGCCACTTGAAATTGGTTATAGGCAAAGCTAGCAAGACTGAAGGCAATGCCAGGAATGCCTTCGATGACTCCTTCCATTGCAGCCGAAACCGTACCGGAGTATAGAACATCTGTACCCAGATTGGAGCCGTGGTTGATGCCGGAAAGGACATAGTCAGGGGGACGATCGAGGAGTGCCCAAAGAGCCAACTTCACGCAATCTGAAGGGGTGCCAGAACAAGACCAGGCTTTGACTTCTGGATGAAAGCCTACTTCGACCGGGTTGGCACGAATGGGTTGGTGTAAGGTAAGTCCGTGTCCAGTTGCCGATCGCTCGCGATCGGGACACACCACTGTTACCTCATGCCCAACCTCTGCCAGTGCGTTTGCCAGCGATCTGACCCCCAGTGCAGAGATGCCATCATCATTGCTAATCAACAGTTTCATTGAGTTGAGTCGTTAGGAATGAATCGTTGTCTTTTGTTTACTAAACCATTGACCACTGTAGCCTCTAAACTGGTAGGAGTGCGGTGCACTTTTCTCATCCATTCCCAGTTTGAATTTTTGTTGATACATTCCCCGTTATGACTGCTCAGCTTAGCAATCTTGAGGCTCAATTAGAGGCAATTCGCCTAGAAGCACAACAGGCGATCGCCACCAGCCAAACCCTCGACCATATAGAACAACTTCGGGTGAAATACCTCGGCAAAAAGGGTCCCATTCCTCAGGTTTTAGGTGGCATGGGTAAACTAGACCCGACTGAGCGCCCCCGCATTGGTGCACTGGCAAATGAAGTCAAAGAAGCACTCCAAAGCGAGTTAGAGCAGCGAAGATCGACCTTGCAAGCAGCGCAAATTCAGGCACAACTAGAAGCCGAAACGCTGGATGTGACAATGCCGGGCATTTTTTATCCCCAGGGACGGGTTCACCCCATCAACAGTACGATCGATCAAGCGCTCGATATCTTCATGGGTCTGGGCTACACGGTTGCCGAAGGACCTGAAATGGAAACCGACTACTACAATTTTGAAGCGCTGAACTTTTTGGCAGACCATCCAGCGCGGGATATGCAAGATACGCTTTACTTACCCGATGGGAATTTGCTGCGCACCCACACTTCCAGCGTCCAGATTCGTTACATGGAAAACAACGATCCACCGATCCGAGTCGCGGTGCCTGGTCGTTGCTATCGTCGTGATACGGTGGATGCCACTCATGCTGCTGTATTCCACCAAATTGAGATTCTAGCAGTAGATGAAGGATTGACCTTCACTGACTTAAAGGGAACGGTTAAAGTCTTTTTGCAAGAAATGTTTGGCGACATTCCTGTTCGCTTCCGCCCCAGTTTCTTTCCCTTCACCGAGCCTTCTGCAGAAGTGGATGTTCAGTGGAAAGGGCGCTGGCTAGAGGTGATGGGTTGTGGCATGGTAGACCCCAATGTTCTTAAAGCGGTGGGCTATGACCCGGAAGTTTACACAGGATTTGCGGCAGGGTTTGGGGTGGAACGGCTAGCGCTGGTGTTACACCAAATTGATGACATTCGTCGCTTATTCACCAGTGATTTAAGGTTTCTGCGTCAGTTTTAGTGCAGATTTTCAGGCCGATCGTGGAATAACTTTAGACTCGACCGCCCAAGGCAAATAGCACCGAGATTGTACACAGCTTTCTCGTAAGAATTGCGTAGCAACTGAAGCCGACATGGGATGGCTGAAGAGGTAGCCTTGCATTTCCTGACATTGCATCGATCGCAAACATTCCATTTGTTCAACCGTTTCGATGCCTTCGGCTACAACACTGAGGTTGAGTCCGCGACCGAGAGCGATAACAGCCGCAACGATTGTGGCATCATTGGGGTCACTTGCCAGATCTCGGGTAAAAGATTGATCGATTTTGAGAGTGTGAAGGGGAAATTTCTTTAAATAATTGAGGGAAGAATAGCCTGTGCCAAAATCATCCATCGATAAATGAACCCCCATCATTCGCAAGGTTTGAAGGGTCGCACGGGTAAAATCCACATCCTGCATGGCAGTGGTTTCGGTGATTTCGAGTTCTAACAAGCAAGGATCAAGTGCGGTTTCTGCAAGCACTTGCGCCACCAGATCGACCAAATGAGCCTGCTGAAACTGGCGAGCCGAGAGATTCACAGCAATGCGTAACGGTTTAAAAGGTGCTGCATGGGTCGATAGACAAAACATTTCGTGCCAGCATTGGTTTTGGGCGCAGGCAGTTCGCAAGACCCATTCCCCGATCGCCACAATCAAACCGTTTTCTTCCGCAATGGGAATAAAAGCTTTGGGAGAAATTTCTCCCAACTCTGGATGTTGCCAGCGCAGCAAGGCTTCCATCCGCGTGACTTCCCCGGTGCTGATGTTGACTTGGGGCTGATAGTACAGTGAAAATTCGTTGCGTTCGAGTGCCTGATAAAGTCCACTTTCCAGGGCTAGCAATTCTGAGGCTTTCGAGTTAATTGCTGGAGTATAGATTTGAAAGCCATTACGACCCTGCTCTTTGACCCGGTAAAGAGCGGCATCTGCATTTTTGAGCAACGTCTGGCAATCTTCGCCATCGTAAGGATAGAGCGCCACACCAATGCTGCTAGTGATGTACAGTTCATGCCCTTCCAATTGCAAAGCGGGTCTGAGCGCGTCCAAAATGCGCTGGGCAGTTTTGGCAGCATCTTCAGCTTGATGCACATGAGGCAACAGAATGGTGAATTCGTCTCCGCCCCAACGGGCGATGGTATCGCCTTCACGTAAACAACTGCTCAGGCGTTGAGCCACGGTTTGCAGCAGTTGGTCGCCTACTGCATGTCCCAGAGTGTCGTTGATGGTTTTGAAACGATCGAGATCGAGAAACATCACCGCCAACATGGACCCATTGCGTTGAGCATTTGCCAGCGCCAGGGGCAGGCGATCGCTAAACAACATGCGATTGGGCAGCCCGGTGAGCAAGTCGTGAAATGCCTGATAGCGAATGGTGGCTTCTGCCTGTTGCCGTTTCAAAGCCCCCCCAATGCTGGCTGCCATTGCCACCAAAATCGACTCCTCACTTTTTGACCAGCACCGCTCCGAATGGCAATCATCAAAGCCGATATAGCCCCAGAAAGTATCGTCAATCGCGATCGGCACCAGTAAAATTGACTGAATTGCATCAAGTCCCAAAATTTCTTGCTCGGTCAGCGGTAACTGTCGCGTGATGCCCCGGACAGACTGCCCGCCTGCCAATAAGTCATACCAGCGAGTCATGCCGAAGGCGCTGTAGGGTTGATTTTGCCAGTGCGACTGATCGATGCTGGTTGGGATGCCTGGTCGCACCCACTCATACCGCATACTCATGGCAATCTCACCTGTCTGAAGATGGGGGTGATTTTCGTAGATATACACCCGATCTACCCCTGCAGCATTGCCTAGAGCTGCCAAGGCTTTAGCGATTGCCACCTGGTAATCCTCATCCGTTAATAGATAGCTAGTGGCTCTAGCCACACCCTGCAAGAGACTTTCGCGCTTGTGCAGTTCGACTTCTGCCAGTTTGCGATCGGTGATATCTTCTACGGTGCCCTCATAGATAATCACCTGATTGCTGGCATCCCGAACCGCTCGCGCACTTTCTGAAATCCAGATAATGCTGCCATCTTTACGATAGATTTGCGATTCAAACCGCCAGACTGCCTCTTGTTCTTGCATGAGGCGACGAAATTCGTTGCGTCGAGATGAGTTGACATAAAGCTGATGCTGAATATCAGTCAAACTTGCTATCAATTCTGCTGGCGAATCGTAGCCATAGATCCTTGCCAGCATAGGATTAGCAGTCAGGTAATATCCATCGGGTGTGGTCTGAAAAATCCCCTCAACTGCGTTTTCAAAAATGCTACGATACTTTTCTTCAGCATGGCGGAAGGTGGTTTCAGAAGACGGGCGATCGCTCTCTGTCACAACGGTTTCCAGATTCAATTGACTGCCTGTGCCGACTGTATCCGATGGGAGCGCGAGTTCAATCCCTCGCGGCGATGCAGAAATATGCTGGCAGATCCCAGTGATATGGGTCACATTGCCCTGGTGATCCAATCCTGGAAACAGCCGGATCAGTACCCGAATGTCGAGTTCGATCGACTCAACTGTTACTTGATAACTCACCGCTTGTTGCTGCTGCCGGCACACTTGTAGATGAACCAGCGTAGGAGCAGCAACCGTTGCTGGGAGCACTTCATGCAATTTCAGCCCTCGTAGATTGACGCTTGGCAATAACCACAGACGAACATAAGCTGCATTCGTTGATACAAAACGCCATGTGACTGGCTCGGCAAGAGCAGGCGTTTTTGGTTCAAGTTCAACAATAAAAATTCCGTTTGAACTGTGGTTAAATGTGACTTGTGAAAGAACTCCAAACGTTTTGTCCGATGGCATGGGCTGCTCGAGATTGATCGGAGAAATTATGCCCATTGGAGAATTGAGTGACGAATCAAGATTTATCAGCACTCCTCACGTTACGTTAGACAAGACCGGGCTTCAGCAGCAATGGACACAGAATTGAGATCGTGTCTGTAGGTAGAAATAGCACGCTGAAAATACAGTCTATCTCTTAATCACAAGTTTGCCCTGTTGACGATCGAAACTGATACAGCAATCTATTCTGAATAGGAAAAAGAGTTCCCAGGCTCTCTTTTTTACCTAGTCGGATCTCAGCTGCATGAGAAACCCTATACATGCCTTGTATGCCTTTAATGGGTTGTTTGGGAAAATACCAGGTGATAACGGTAAAGGGCAACGGGGCGTTCTTGAAGCACTTCCAAAGGAAAATTGCTTTGCAGACCGAAGGTGGGTTGCCCAGTTTGGAAATAGTTGGGATCTTGAGGAGATAGGTAAATCGCCGTGATCTGGTCAGCTTGAAACCTGGGGTTTGAGCCAGACATCTTTTGATAAGCAGTCGTGGTTTCTACCTGGTTTAAATAAGGTTGGGGTAATCCCCGAAAAACTTGCTGAAACATCTCAGTGGTAATGAATTGGCCAGGTGCTGGAGTTTCAGTAGCACGTCCTGTAACGATCGACACCAGTTGTCGATCGCCTTTGAGCAAGGTAATTTGGCGGTTTGGAGAGGCTGGATCAACCTTGACATCAATGATAGGACTATCCTTTGTTTCTCCCAGGTAGGCTCGTGCCAGACTTAAGCTGTTGAAGGCACGATCGGAGACCACTCCTTTCGACTGAGTTCTTATCGGTTGGAGAAAGGGGAAACTTGCTAGTCCTGGACTAGGAACAGGGGTGATAAACCGCACCTGGAACGTCATAGGACGGTCGAGATACTGGCGATTACCCTCGAACCCAGGAGTGACAATTTTGGGAGAGAGAGGCGCAACCAGATCAATGAGCGTGCTGGTCACCGTCCAATTCCCCCTAAACCATTCCGGATAGAAGAGATCACCAACTGCTGCCTGTACAGGCGGTTTGGTTTGCCAGCTAGGAAAAGTAGAGATCCGATCGGCTAACTCCCCTGCCTGGGCAACATTTCCCCCAAATAAGCCGATCCACAACAGACTTATCCCGAGAAGGCAGGCAAAAAGGACACGAACGTAACGGAAATAGGTTTGCATTCAAGTGCCTTTAAAGCAAAACATTCTATCTATTTTGAGTTTGTAACTTTGGGTGTTTGTTCGCCTTCCTGACTTGAATGGCAGTACCGAAGTAACTTTTTTAACTCGACAGATTATTCCTTCACCCGGAAGCGATGGAGCGACGGATAGTCTAACGTGACAACGAGTTCCTTTAAATCATCTTAAATTATCAATCATTTCGATCCGATTACCGTGCTCCAGAGAAATCACTGCCTTCTCCAGAGATCTCACCCAATTCAGTGGTTATCTTATTATTCTTTCCAGAGACAATGTTCTAGCCCATCAAATTCTTTTAATGCATTTACTTAATTAATGCATCTACTTAATGTATTTTCCTATGAAGTCAGCGATCGGTATTTTAGGAGTGCTGCTGGGTACCGTACCCGTTTGGCTAGAAATTGCGGCGGTTGAGCCGGGATGGGCGCAATCGATTACCCCAGCAAACGATGGCATTGGCACCCTGGTAACTGCTCATGGCAATCGCTTTGATATTAGCGGCGGCAGTGTTTCCAACGATGGGGTTAACCTTTTCCAAAGTTTTGATCGCTTTGGGTTGAGCCAGGGACAAATCGCCAATTTTCTCTCAGCCCCTTCGATTCAAAATATTTTGGGGCGAGTAATTGGTGGCGATGCATCGGTGATTCAGGGCTTGATTCAGGTCACGGGTAGCAATGCGAACCTCTATCTCATGAATCCGGCAGGTATTATCTTTGGTGCCAATGCCCGCTTAAATGTGCCCGCATCATTTACTGCTACCACCGCCAACAGCATTGGATTTGGCGCGGGCGATTTTACTTGGATTGGTACAAACGATAGCTCCACTTTGATTGGCACTCCGACTGGATTTGGGTTTGCGATGGCACAACCAGGGGCGATCGTTAATTCCGGCGATTTAGCGGTTCCTAATCAGCAAAATTTAACCTTGATCGGAGGCACCGTGGTCAGTACGGGGCGGCTCTCGGCTCCGGCAGGGCAAGTGACGATCGCCACGGTTCCTGGTAGCAGTCAGGTACGGATTAGTCAGGTCGGGGGGTTGCTGAGCCTGGATCTACAACCCATCCCAGCCTCCGCTTTACCCATTCCTTCTCTGAGCTTGCCGCAATTGCTGACTGGGGGCAACATTACCCATGCTACTGGACTCACCCTCACTGCCAGCGGGCAGGTAGAACTAACCGGCTCAGGTCTTGCGGTCTCAACTGGAGACATTGTTGCCAAAGCAGTGAATAGCGAAACTGCCTGGCTATCGGCAACTCAAAACCTAACCCTGGTCGAAAGCCAACTCCAGACAACGGAAGATTTGACCCTGCTGGCTGCCAACATGGTGCGAATTCGAGAGAGTGTCACGACGCCTTTTCTCGCAAAAGCGGGAAGAAATCTGTACATTCAGGGCAACCAGGGCATTGATATTCTGGCGTTCAATCATTCCATCACGCCGTTTCAAAGTGGGGGTGCATTGAACCTGGTCAGTGATGGGGTGATTTTTGGCGATTCCTTTTTTTCGAGCGGCGGTAATTTTTCTCTGCTCAATTTGGCAGGCAGTCCAGGACGATTTGCTAGTTTTTATGCCCCCATGATTAGCGCTGGGGGAGATGTCATCTTGGGAGACTATATCGGCGTTGCCCTCAAAGTCGAAGCGATGGGTAGCATCTTGGTCGGGGGCAATCTCACCATCACCGGTGCAGATGCTGCCCTGGGAAGTCCCAATCCAGACACCGCAATTTTGACAAGTAGCCAGGCGCTCATTTTACGGGCGGGGGTACCGGTGTTGAGCAGCTTGGTGCCGCCCCAGGGTAGTGGTTCAACTGTTGCGCCTTCACCCACAGTGGTTCCTGGCAATATTAGAGTGACTGGGACGATCGCTACCTCAGCCCAAGCCCAACCCGGCAATGGGGGACCCGTGATCTTATCGGCTCCCGGCACAATTACCACAGGCGATATCAACACCCTGGCATTTTTTCCAGCGGCTCCGAGTGGCAATGGGGGCAACGTTACCATCTACGCAGGTGGCAATCTCCAAATCGGTAATATCAATGCGCTAAGTGGCAATGGTTTCGGAGGCGAGATCAGTCTGATCAGTGAGAATGGCTCGATCGTCACGGGTAATCTGGCATCGTTTTCACTCGCCAATGGTGGGGGCGGCAATGTCACCCTCATTGCAAGCCAAGGAAATCTTTTGACAGGATCGATCGCTGCTTATGGCAACCTGACAGGCGTGGGCGGCAAAGTCAGTCTGAATGCCTGGAATGGCAGTATTTCAACGGGCAATCTTGCCACCGATAACAACGAGATCGTCGTCCAGGGTGCCTATCTGCTGAATCAGGATGTCATCTTGACCAACCAAAACAGCACGAACATTGACATTCGATTCAACGGCACGGTTAATGGCAATCATTTTCTCTCGCTTAATGCTGGCAATGGGATTGTCACTTTCAATGGCTTAGTGGGTGGCATTACCCCCTTAGCTGGAGCCAACTGGACTGCCAGCCTCTATCGGTTTGCCGGGGGCTACATCACCAATGGGGCATATCAAATCACTCGTCCGATCGAACTGATAGGTGATGCCATTTTTGGAGGACCCAATGCCACCAGTTGGGGCTTTGGTCGTATCTCGGCAGGGGCGCATCATCTCACCATCATTGCCGACAGCATTGATTTTTGGGGCGGTGCCAATTCCGTGACCGGATCAGGTACGCTCACGTTACAGCCAACGATCGCCTCCCGCCCTATAACGCTGGGGGGAACTGGTAACACACCCGGTACCCTGAGCCTGACCATGGGTGATTTTGCTGCCCTTCAAGATGGCTTTGCCGATATCACGATCGGGCGAATAGATGGCAGTGGAATGCTCGGCATGGCAAGTGCGATCAACTTTTTTGATCCACTGACCTTGCGATCGCCCCAAGGCACACTCAATCTAAGCTTTCCGCTGCTCGGGCAGGGACGTACCAGTCACCTCACCCTCATTGGCAACACCATTGCCAGTCACGTCCTCTCGACGGGAGGAGGTAACATTAACATCCAGACCGGCCCCACTGGGCAATTTGCCAACTTTGGCAAAGTATCATCCCACGGGGGTGATATCACCATTGCAGGCGTTTACGATTTCTTCAACGATTTGGATAGTCAGGGTGGCAATTTCAATCTCAATGCCAATGGGCAAATCAGTGCTCCCATCACTCTGCGCACTGGGGGAGCCAATCTCAACTTTAACGGCACCGTGGGCAATCATGGACAAGTTGCCAACACGCTGACCCTCGATTTAGGCAGCGGTAACTTGTTCGTGGCGGCAGATCTTACCCCCAATACGCTTGTGACCCAAGCCAATCATGTAACGGTTAACGGCTCGGTGCTGAATGGTTTCACCCAACTGGCTGGCACAGGCACCAGTACTTTTCGAGGCAGCATTTTTGGGACAGGCTTAACGGTGTCCAGCCAAAATGTGGTTTTTGATGGCGCGATCGACGTTGCGGGGCCAGTGAACTTAATCGCTAGCCAATTGCTTCAAACTCAAGACATTCAAGCTTGGGGACAAAATGTGAGCTTGCAGGCGGCTGGTCTACATGTGGGCAATATCAACACCAGTCATCCGCCGACTGGATTGGGCAATGCAGGCGCAATTTCTCTGGTTGCCATCGATGGTGACATCATGGCAGGTAACTTATCGGCGGTAACTCAGGCTAGTGCACCCGGGCAAACGATCGGCAATGCTGGCACGGTTAGCCTCAATGCCATAGGCAACCTGACTACTGGCAATATTCTTGCTTTTTCGATCAATGATGCCAATGGTAATGCTGGGCTGGGCGGCAATATTCACCTGATCGCCCAAACGGGTAACATTACCACGGGTGAAATCAATGCTTCGAGCCGCGTCTCTGCGGCAAATGGGGTGCCCACGGGAGTAGGCAATGCAGCGAACGGGGGCACAATTTCTCTCAATGCCACTGGGTCGATCGTCCTGCAAGGCAACCTTGCGGCAACCTCTATTACTCAAGCCGCGGGGACTGCGGCAGCAGGGGGCTTCATCAATCTCACTGCCCACAGCATTACTGGCACTGATTTTGATGTTTCTGCGAACAGCCAATCTGGGCAAGCGGGTGCAGGCGGCATGCTTCTGCTCAACGCCAACACCATTGGGGGCAACCAGTTCAATGCCAATTCCAGCAGTCAGACTGGCATGGCGGGTAACGCAGGAACGCTCTGGTTGAATGGAGCTGCCATCCAGGGTAATCACTTTAGTGCAGCGTCAATGACTCAGGCAGGAACGGTGGGGAGTGGAGGAACGATCGCGCTCACCGCTCGTGACCGTCTGATTGTGGGTGGCGTAGCAGCCCAAGGCAGTGCTGGCACTGGCAACATTGCCCTGACGAGTAACGAAATCGATTTAGTGGGGGGAAGCCGTTCTGTAAGAGGCAACGGTAGTCTACTCTTGCAACCCTTTGACCCAGATCAGTCGATTCGAGTCGGTGCCAGCAACAACACCCGCAGTCTGGATCTCAACACGACTGACTGGTTAGCGCTAGCAGATGGTTTTAGCCTGGTGCAAATCGGCCGAAATAATGGAACAGGGGATATGACGATCGCCTCCATTGTCCTAACTGATCCCACCCTTTTTAGCACCCCCAATGGCAACATTACCCTGACTGGAGGATTGTCGCTCAAGGACAATGGCAGTGCCAGTTTTGCCAGTCGTCAACTTCCCACAACCTTACTGACCACCGATATCACCACGGCTGATCCGCTCACCTTTTTTGGCAACATTCAACTAGATGCAAATATTCGCATTACGGCAACTAGTACGAACCCTCTTACCTTTGCTGGCAACATCAACGGCGCTCACCATTTGACTTTTAATGCCAGTAACAGCACGCTCTTGTTTCAGGGAGCGATCGGCAATGAAACACCTCTGCAAGGACTCTCGATCACTGCCCAAAATGCCTTCTTTACGAACCAAGTGACGACCCACGGAGACATTACTCTTAATAGCACCACCACACTGACCCAGAGCGCCGCGATCGTTGCCCGATCGGGGTCTATCACAGCCACAGGTACCCTAATCGGGCAAAATGCCCCAGTTTTGCTCACGGCTGATGACGCCATTAGACTGGAAGATGTCTTCTCCGAGGGTGGAATTGCGCTGAGCAGCGATGCCACCCTCACCGCCCATCATCTGCGTGCACCAGGACAACCCATCATCGTCCAGGCAAAAGACAGCATTACCCTGGGCAGAGTCGATTCCAGTGCTTCTGTGGGCAATGGGGGATCGGTCTGGCTCGACCCGCACGGCAATATCGTCGTGCACTCGATCAACACTCAGGGGGGTGCTAATGGGGTGGGGGGCAATGTCGATATCTCGACCGATCGCTTCTTTTTGGCAACAGGCAGCTTTGTCGATCGCAACGGCATTCTTGCCAGTATTTCGACAGCAGGAGGAACCAGAGGTGGCTCGATTACTATCCACCATGGGGGGTCCAATGCAGTTGCCTTCAATATTGGCAACCCCAGCAACAACGGCACCGTTGGAGCAATCACCGGCAGCGCGGACAACACGATCGCCCCAACCCAATCCTACAGCCGTAGCATTATCCAAAACAACATTCGGATCTTGACTCAGGACCCGCCCGAACCGCAGAAGGTTGTACCTAAGCCCATGCAGATATTCCTCCCGGTTCAAACACTCATTCCCAACACAACGATCGCAACCACCCCGCCCCCAATGGAAAGTTCTCTTTCAACGCCTGAAAAGAACTTTTCAAAACAATTTGCCCAATATCTAGGAAACGCATCAGACTTCCAGCCGCTATCAGCTCAGAACATTACCCAAACCCTGGATAATATCACCCAACAAACTCAAACCCGACCCGCCATCCTCTATGTCTTTGCCCACAATGAACAGTTAGAGCTGGTTCTCTTTATGCCAGGGATGAAACCCATCAGCAAAAATCTACCTGTTGCAGACCACCAGACATTAATGGCCGTCGTCAAAACTTTCGTTCGAGAAGTTTCCGATCCGCGAAAGACTCGCACCACAAGTTATCTAGCTTCTGCACAACAACTTTACCGCTGGATGATCGCTCCGATCGCAGCAGACCTACAAGCCCAAAATATTGATACACTCCTCTTTGCCATGGATAACGGGTTACGTAGTATTCCCATGGCAGCCCTTCATGATGGACACCAGTTTTTGGTACAAAAATATCGCCTTGCCCTCATTCCCAGTCTCAGCTTAACCAACACTCACTACGAACCCTTGACCAATGCCCAGGTTTTGGCAATGGGCGCGTCCACTTTTCGAGATCAGCCCCCTCTGCCAGCGGTTCCTGTCGAATTATCCAGCATCACCCATAATCTCTGGGATGGAGAAATTTTTCTCAACCAAACCTTCACCCTCAAAAATTTAAAGCTTCAACGTCAAGAAAGACCTTACCAAATCATCCATTTAGCAACTCATGGTGAGTTTCAAGGTGGAAATTCTCGTAACTCTTACATTCAGCTTTGGGATACCCAATTGCAACTTAACCAATTGCGCGATTTAGGATGGAGCCATCCTCCGGTTGAGTTGCTCGTTCTAAGTGCGTGTCAAACTGCGTTTGGCAATGAGCAAGCAGAACTAGGATTTGCGGGTATTGCTTTTCAGGCAGGGGTCAAGTCGGTTTTGGCAAGCCTTTGGTATGTGAGTGATGAGGGCACTCTGGGGCTAATGACCGAGTTCTATCGACAATTGAAAACTGCTCGGATCAAAGCAGAAGCCTTGCAGAAAGCTCAAATTGCTATGTTAACTGGACAAATTAAACTCGAAGATGGCGAGCTTCAGGGTCCATGGCAACCCTACAAACTCCACCTACCTGCCGAATTCGAGCATCGTCAGGCAAATTTGAGTCATCCCTTTTATTGGGCAGCTTTCACCCTTATTGGCAGCCCCTGGTAAACTATTTTTGATTTTGCTGAATCAGTAGTTCCAGCACTTCAGACGGTGGCTGCGCCGCCGAGGTAATCAATACAGGCTCTCGATGCAAGGGCACCGTAAACGTCACGGTCGAACCCAAACCTTCGCCCATACTGTAAAAATTCACTTCGCCACCCATCGCCTCGACCAGTCGTTGAGAAATGGCGAGACCCAATCCTGTGCCGCCGTACTGGCGAGTACGGGAACCATCGACCTGACTGAACGACTGAAACAGCTTATCTTGTTTATCCAACGAAACTCCAATGCCAGTGTCAGCGACGCGTACTCTCACTAAACTGGGGCTTTCGGGCTTACGACGGCTCAACTCAATGCTTATGGTAATACCACCTTCATGGGTGAATTTAATTGCATTCCCCACTAAGTTCAGCATGACCTGAAGCAAACGCTGGTAATTGCCCAAGACGATAATTTCATCGTGAGTTGGCAACTTCTGGATTTCAAAACTCAAATTCTTTTGTTGAATCTGGCTACGGGTGAAGTTTTCAACCGCATTGAGCAGCTCGTCCAAACTCACCTGGCTTAGCTCAATCTGCATCTTGCCAGCTTCAATTTTGGCGATGTCGAGCACATCATTAATGATGTTCAGCAAGTGCAATGCCGATCGATAGGCTTCTGACAAAAACTCTTCTTGTTCTTTCGGATCATCTGCCATGCCATCCATAATCAGCTTTAGAAAGCCGATCATGCCATTCAGGGGCGTGCGCAATTCATGCGAAGTATTTGCCAGAAACTCGCTCTTTAACCGAGACGCTTCCTCTGCTTGTTGGCGAGCATCTTCCAACTCGCGGTTTTTTTGCAGCATACTCACGTTGACTCGCTGCAGCTCGGTTGCCAGATTTTGGCTCTCGGTAAACAGGGTGGCATGAGCAATCGCGGTACCGACCTGATCTGCCAATTCTTGCATAAATTCCAGCTCCGCCTCGCTCCAGGAACGAGGACGATCGCATTGGTAAAGAATAATCAGCCCATTGGGTTGATCTTGGTAGGACGTCGCAACTGCCAAAATCGATTGTCGGGAAGATTTGCAAAGGTTCGCTCCCGACTCAACTTCTACCCCTTCCAGGCTGACTGGCTGCATGGTTGAAATCGCCTGACTCAGGTAAGGGAGTTTCTCAAGCTCTAACTCAGTTTCCAGCATCGAGTTGAGTGGCTCTTGAGAATATTCAGCCACGACCTTGACGGTTGAACTTTTACCTTTGTAGGGGCAAATAATACATCGGGTGACCTCTAATGCTTGCCCCAGCCCATTTACTGTTTGCTGCCAAATCGTTCCTGGATCAAGCGTGCGGCGAATATTCCAGGCAATTTGAGTGAGCAATTCTTGATAGCGATCGAAACTGGGAGAGGCGATCGGATAAGTAATTTCATCGTCCAATCCAACCACATGGGTAGAGGGTGTTAGCTCAGACAGAAAATTTCCAACCACCGAAACGACCGAACCAATTCCCCCGGGCAACAAGATGGGATTGACAATTAACTCAAATAAAAAGGTGTACTTTTCGTAGCGAAAGAGGCACTTGAATTGCTTGGGCGTTTGAGCATCTAGGACTCTACGCACCACATCCAGGTAAACTTCCGAAGCCATAGGACCAAAGAGATCGCTCACCAACGAGCCAACGACCCGTTCCGCTTGGATACCGTACCGCTCTCCCTCTCGCCAATAGAAAGATAAGTACCGTCCTGATGCCTCCTGGATAAAAAACAAACTTGCTGCCAACGCTGAGGAATCATCTCTTCCAACAACTGAGGGCAAAGGATTAGAAGTTGTAACAAGCCGTGGAGAATCAGCAGGAGAATTCATCGGAATGGTAATAGAACTGCAAGATTGAGAAAATCAGATCACTCGCAGAATAACAATTTTAAGAAATCTACCTATCAACAACATTGAGGTGATGCAACCACTTCCTGCTCAGAGCCTACAACAAAAACCAACGAAAAGCCAAACTTTGAGACATTATCAAATGATATCAAGTTTTTTCTTCTGAGAAATAACACAATTATTCCACAATTTCTGCGTCATCCTATTGACAACGAGTAGAACTTGTGACAACAAGTAGAACTTGGCGGGAATCTGCCTACCATTCTGGCTCCTGACTCCTGACTCCTTCAGAATGGTTGCCCAACTTACGCCCCAAAGTACTAGTCATTCCACTCGCCTCGGGGGGGGACCGGTGGATTTCTTGGCAAGTCTCGGCTAAACTCATCTTCTCGACGAAACTCGTTTCTGAGCCAACGCCGGATCGCGACTTCAATGACCTTGCTGGGATCGTTTGTGAGATGCTGAATCTGGCTCAGCAGATCGGAATCGAGTTGAATTGAAATTTCCACTTTATGGGTGGTTAGGTCTGGCTGGGTGGCAGGTTCATTCATAGGGAAAAGTTGGTCATCTTAAAGAACAGCACAAGAAAAGCAGGTCGATCATCTTAACGAACCTGAACTGCTGGGAGATACCGTCAAATGGCGATACTTCGGTCAAGCCTCTATTCGTTGGATGGGCATTACCTGAGACTATTTTAGCCTTTGCTCCCCTTGCTCTCCCATAGAGCAAAAGGCTGGAAGCCCAAATCAATTTACAGCACTTGCAATTGTACGATGCTGTAACTGACATCACATCGGAAGCTTTTATTAAGTGAGGTCTGACGAAAGCATTAAAATACTTTAAGAAGTCGTCTACTTCTTCCTTCGCTGTCCCATCCTTTTGCGTGCCCAATCATTCTATGACCGACGTACCTGTCTCCCGAATTCGCAACTTTTCCATCATTGCCCATATCGATCACGGCAAATCTACGCTGGCAGACCGCCTCTTACAGGTCACTGGTGCCGTCACCGATCGCGAAATGAAGGAGCAATTTCTCGACAATATGGATCTGGAGCGTGAGCGTGGCATTACGATCAAGCTTCAGGCAGCCCGGATGAACTATACGGCGAAGGATGGCCAGCCGTATGTACTGAACCTGATTGATACACCGGGGCATGTCGATTTTTCTTATGAAGTATCCCGATCGCTGGCAGCTTGTGAAGGAGCATTGTTAGTCGTTGATGCTTCCCAAGGTGTAGAAGCACAAACCCTGGCAAATGTTTATTTGGCGCTCGAACATAATTTAGAAATTATTCCTGTTCTCAATAAAATCGATTTGCCTGGTGCAGAACCGGAACGGGTGAAACAAGAAATCGAAGAAATTATTGGGCTGGATTGTAGTCAGGCAATTCTTGCGTCTGCGAAGGAGGGAATTGGCGTTCCCGAAATTTTGGAAGCGATCGTCCATCTGGTGCCTGCCCCCCAGGACACGGTCAACGATCCGCTGAGAGCGCTGATTTTTGATAGCTATTACGACAGCTATCGCGGGGTCATCGTCTATTTTCGGGTGATGGATGGCACGGTAAAGAAAGGCGATCGGGTGCGTTTAATGGCATCAGGTAAAGAGTTTGATATCGATGAACTCGGCGTCTTGTCTCCCAACCAGGTTCAAGTCAATGAACTCCACGCGGGAGAAGTGGGCTATCTAGCTGCCGCCATCAAAGCCGTGACCGATGCTCGCGTTGGCGACACTATTACGCTGGCAAATGCCCGGGCCACCACTCCACTACCCGGCTATGTCGAAGCCAAACCCATGGTATTTTGTGGCATGTTTCCCACCGATGCGGATCAGTACGAAGATTTGCGAGAAGCCCTGGAAAAGCTCAAACTCAATGATGCAGCGCTTAACTATGAACCAGAAACCTCGAGTGCGATGGGGTTTGGTTTTCGATGTGGCTTTTTGGGGCTGCTGCACATGGAAATTGTGCAAGAACGGCTGGAGCGAGAATATAACCTGGATCTGATCATCACAGCGCCTTCGGTGATTTACCGAGTGACCACCCTCAAAGGGGAAGTACTGTATATCGATAACCCCAGCAAACTGCCTGACCCGCAGCATCGGGAACAAATTGAAGAACCCTATGTTCAGGTGGATATGATCACCCCCCAGGAATATGTGGGAACGTTGATGGAACTCAGCCAGAATCGGCGCGGGGTGTTCAAAGATATGAAATATCTGACCCCAGGACGCACAACGCTCACCTACGAGTTGCCTCTAGCAGAAGTGGTGACAGACTTTTTTGATCAGATGAAGTCCCGATCGCGGGGATATGCCAGTATGGAATACCAACTGATTGGCTACCGCGAGAATCCTTTGGTGAAGTTGGATATCTTGATTAATGGCGACCCAGTCGATCCATTGGCAGCGATCGTCCATCGTGATAAAGCCTATGGCGTCGGGCGCGCACTCACTGAAAAGCTGAAAGAACTGATTCCTCGGCACCAGTTCAAAATCCCGATTCAGGCAACGATCGGCAGCAAGGTAATTGCCAGCGAACATATTCCAGCCCTACGAAAAGACGTGTTGGCAAAATGTTACGGCGGCGATATTTCTCGCAAGAAAAAGCTGTTGCAAAAACAAGCCAAGGGCAAAAAGCGGATGAAATCCGTTGGGACGGTCGATGTTCCACAAGAAGCTTTTATGGCAGTACTCCGGCTCGATCAGTAGCTTACTTAAGGGTCCTCATGCGACTCTTTCCTATCCTTAGATCGACAAAAACCTTTGATTAACTAACAAAGCTTGAGCACGGACTAGTACTTTGGGGCGTAAGTTAGGCAACCATTCTGAGGGAGTCAGGAGTCAGAATGGTAGGCAGATTTCCGCCAAGTTCTACTAGCTGGCAACCCCTGCAATACCAACGAAGTCATCCTGCGCCAATGATTAAACCGATGCGTAATCCGCGTAGACCGTTTGTGTCTGTAATACGAAAGATTTCAGCAGCAGTCTACAAAGTTTTGTTAGTCTCCTAGAAGCAATGATGGAGCGCTTTCAGCAAAGTATTGTAGCGATCGTCAAAAAGATGGGTAAAATCTACCAAGACCGAAAGATAGCTGGCAAATTCAAGATGAATCTTCAGTAAAAAAAGGGCAGATTTCGGTGGATTTTAGATTTTTTACTGAATGACAGGTCGCTTTGAAGATTCGGTGAACTCTAAAAAGACCCGGCTTCGTTTTAGGTGGATGTCTGTTAACTTTACTGAAGCAAGCAGTGAACTCAAAATAAAGAGGGACCGACAATAAACTGGGTGTTGGCTGAAAAGTGAGTGCTGTTCTCTGGAAGTCCACTCAATGGGTTTGTAGAGATTAACGGAGCTACCAGTCAAGCTGCATCTCATCAATGTCATCTGACATTTTTTTGAGTTCAGTGTCTTGAGCCTCAATCCATTCACTCTTAACCTTAAACTCCCCTGAAAGTATGAGAATTCTGGTCACAGGTGGTGCTGGTTTCATCGGTTCACATCTTATCGATCGACTGATGTCTCAAGGGCATGAAGTCATTTGTCTGGATAACTTTTATACTGGCAACAAAGCGAATCTCCTGAAGTGGTTCAGCCATCCATATTTTGAACTGGTTCGCCATGATGTGACTGATCCGATTCGGCTAGAAATTGATCAAATCTATCATCTTGCCTGTCCGGCATCGCCCGTTCACTATCAGTACAACCCCGTTAAAACCATCAAAACCAATGTGATGGGTACACTCAATATGTTGGGGTTGGCAAAACGAGTGAAAGCAAGATTTCTGCTAGCTTCAACCTCAGAGGTTTATGGAGATCCCGAAATCCATCCTCAAGTTGAGGAGTATCGAGGGAATGTGAACCCGATCGGGATTCGCAGTTGCTACGACGAAGGAAAACGAGTTGCTGAAACTCTGGCATTCGATTATCACCGTCAAAATGATGTAGAAATCCGAGTTGCTCGTATTTTCAATACCTACGGTCCTCGTATGCTGGAAAACGATGGACGTGTCGTCAGCAATTTTGTTGCCCAGGCACTGAAAGGCAAGCCTGTGACTATTTATGGAGATGGTTCCCAGACCCGCAGTTTTTGCTATGTTTCAGATCTGGTGGAAGGGTTAATGCGGTTAATGAATGGGGAACATATCGGACCTGTAAATCTAGGAAACCCTGAAGAATACACCATTCTACAGCTGGCTCAAACCGTACAGGAAATGGTTAACCCAGACTCAGAGTTGCGGTTTGAACCGTTACCCCAGGATGATCCTCGCCGCCGCAAACCGGATATTACTCGGGCTCGCTCCTGGTTAGATTGGCAACCAACGGTTCCCTTGCGCGAAGGGCTAAAGAGCACAATCGAAGATTTTCGCACTCGTATGAATACGGAGACAACGGAAAACCCCCTGCATGTGGTTTCGTCTCCGAATGCGTAGTTTAAACCCACAAGAGCTTGCCTCTTGCCACTTTCTAGGCTGAGAACGTGTTGTTTATCCAGTTTGAAAGGTGGTTTGATTCGTTCACTATTTCTCTAAATCATTTACTTTTTTGAGGATATTCCTATGCGTGTTTGTGTCATCGGCACTGGGTATGTAGGTCTGGTCACGGGCGCTTGCCTGGCTCATATTGGTCACCATGTGATCTGCGTAGACAATAATGAAGAAAAAGTGAAGTTGATGAAGTCTGGTCAGTCTCCCATCTTTGAACCAGGGCTTTCAGAAATCATGCAAGCTGCGATTCAAACGGGCAAGATTGAATTCACTTCTGACCTGAATGCCGGTGTCACCCACGGAGAAATTTTGTTTATTGCAGTGGGAACGCCTCCTTTGCCGACGGGTGAAAGTGATACTCGTTATGTTGAAGCAGTGGCGCGTGGTATTGGTGCCAACCTGAATGGTGGCTATAAGGTCATTGTGAACAAGTCAACCGTGCCGATCGGGTCTGGTGATTGGGTGCGGATGATTGTGATGGATGGCATCGCTGAACGTAAAGCGGCGACAGGCGAACCTGTTTTGGCAGGGGTTGGTGGTGTTGCAGTAACGTCTCATCCCGAAGTAGAACCCAATTTTGACGTGGTCAGCAATCCAGAATTTTTGCGGGAAGGCTCGGCGGTGTATGACACGTTCAACCCCGATCGCATTGTGCTGGGTAGCAACAGCGCGCGCGCAATCGAACTGATGAAGGAACTCTATACCCCGATCGTGGAGCGTCAATTTGCAGAAGATAAATCCTTGTCTCCCGTGCCTGTTTTGGTGACTGATTTAAGTTCTGCCGAAATGGTCAAATATGCCTCTAATGCGTTTCTGGCAACCAAAATTAGCTTTATCAATGAGGTCGCCAATATTTGCGATCGTGTCGGCGCAGATGTGGTAGAAGTTGCCAAGGGCATTGGGCTAGACTCGCGCATTGGTGGCAAGTTCCTGCAAGCTGGGATTGGCTGGGGCGGTTCCTGCTTCCCCAAAGACGTGTCAGCACTCATCCATACTGCGGATGATTATGGCTACGAAGCCCAACTGCTCAAAGCAGCTGTCACTGTAAATGAGCGGCAGCGCTTAATTGCGGTTGAGAAGCTCCAGCAGGTATTAAAGATCTTGAAAGGCAAGACGATCGGGCTGTTGGGTCTGACCTTTAAGCCAGACACCGATGATATGCGCGATGCCCCCGCCCTCAACCTAATCGAGCAACTCACCCGTCTGGGTGCCAAGGTCAAAGCTTATGACCCGATCGTGTCCCAAACTGGACTACGTCATGGTCTGTCGGATGTGATTGTAGAAACCGATCCTGAGCGCTTGGCAGATGGTTGCGATGCGCTAGTACTGGTTACCGACTGGCAGCAGTTCCGTAACTTGGACTATGTCAAAATGGGCAAACTGATGCAAACGCCCGTGGTGATTGACGGTCGCAACTTCTTGGATCAAGAAGCGATCGAAGCAGCTGGCTTCCGCTACGTTGGGATCGGACGCTAAAACTTTGATAGCGAATTCCTGCGGTTGACAGCAACCTCTCAAAAAAGCCCTCGTGCCCTTCTACGTTCCCAGCATCGGCAAGGAATGTGAAGAGGGACGAGGGCTTGGTCTTAATCTGGAATCAAACCAACACTCATCTGCTCCTTTATCCTGCCAGAGCCTCAATTTGTGAGGTAATTGCTCCGCCATCCAGATCGCGACCAATAAAAACCAGACGAGTTTCGCGCGGTTCTTGGGGTTGCCAGGGACGATCGTAAAATCGCTCAAATCGTTTACCCACCCCTTGCATTACCATCCGCATTGGCTTATTAGGCACCGACACGAACCCTTTAATCCGATAGATTTCTTGCTGCTGCACGAGTGCTTCCAAGCGTTGTTGAAGATGATCTGGGTTGAAGGAGCGATCGAGAATGACATGCGTTGATGTGATTGCATCATCATGGTCATGGTCTTCTTCCAGGTCATGGTGGCTGGGACGCTCTGACAAATTGTCTTCTACGGCTGCATTGAAGCCAAGTAGTAAATCGGGATGAATGCTCGCCGTAGAATCTGCGCTGTGATGGTGATTTGTCACCATTTTGACCGCTCTAGGCAACTCTTGCCGCACCAGGGATTCTACCTTTGCTTGTGCTTCGGCATCCACCAGGTCAGTCTTGTTCAAAATCACCAAATCAGCGCAGGCAAGTTGATCCTCAAATAACTCTTGCAACGGGGTCTCGTGATCCAAGTTGGGATCTGCCTGCCGCTGCGTTTCGACAGCTTGCAGATCGGCAGCGAGGGTTCCCGAAGCCACCGCTTCACAATCCACCACCGTAACGACGCCGTCTACCGTTGCAGCATGGGCAATTTCATGCCAGCGAAATGCTTTGATCAGGGGTTTGGGCAATGCCAGTCCAGAGGTTTCAATTAAGATGCAATCCAACTGATCGCGCCTTTTCAACAGTTCCAACATGGTAGGCAAAAACTCTTCCTGCACGGTACAGCAAAGGCAGCCGTTTGTGAGTTCTACAATGTTGCTGGAGATCGGCTCTGAGACGGCTGCATCATCGGGGCAAACCTGACAAGACCTGAGCAGATCGCCATCAATGCCCAATTCGCCAAACTCGTTCACCAGAACAGCAATCCGTCTACCTTGATTGTGTTGAAGGAGGTGGCGGATGAGGGTGGTTTTACCGCTACCGAGGAAACCAGTGATGATGGTGACGGGAATTTTTGCAGGCATGGTCAACGCATTGTGAGTTAGTTCAGGTATTTTACAACCCAAACCTGAGATGCAAACAGCACCCTTGAAAACTTGATGGGAACAAATGCTATCACCAAGTCTTCAGGGGTGCCCCAAAATTGTGTGGTATGGAAAGCGTTTACTCGTTACTGGCAACTGACCCATAGCAGAGTGGTTGCACAGGATCAAGTAAACAAGGTTAATCTGCGGTTGCTAACTCGGTGCTGCCACGAGTCCGGCGGCGAGTCAGGGTGTTATACAGCATTTGACCGATCGCTTTGATCAAATTGCCTTCCAATTCCTGGAACAGTTTCATATTCATGCCAAAAGCATCATTGGCTTCATCGACGATGCGATCGGCTGTCGCATCATCAATAGGCAAATCATCCATCGCCTGACGATAGGTGTTTTTAAATGCCTTTTCGTCCGGAATATCTTTGAATTCGTAAAAAGCAGTGCCTTCGCCATCAGTCAGGTTCATTGCCCGCTGAGCAATGCCTTTGAGAATTTGCCCACCCGATAGGTCACCCAAATAGCGTGTATAAGAGTGTCCAACCAACAATTCAGGGCAATTGGCAGCCACTTCTCGAATGCGCTGAACATATTCTTCGCAAGCTTTAGAAGGGGCAACCTGATCACGCCAGTTGGCACCATAGTAGTAAAACAGGTCTGTTTCCAGGCTCTCCTTGCGATTGAGTTCAGGAAAGTAAATTTTTGAAACAATTGGATGCTGCCGCAGCTTCTCCATCTCTTCTTCCATAGCGGAATAAACGAAATAGAGATTGGTCACCAACTTCCGATAAGAGGTTTTCTCAACAACTCCTTTTAAGAAGCATTTTACAAAGCCAACGTTTTCGGCCATTGTGTGGGACTTTTTCGTGCCCTCACGCAGTTTGGTCGCTAAATTACTACTCATCCTAAAATTCTCGAGTGAGGTTTGAACTAGAAAAGGGTTTGCCTGTAGAGGCACCGAACTTTCGGTAGGGCTAAAAAACCACCTAATTTGCTAGATTAGACCGATTTGATGAGAGATTTTGTTAAAAATTTTGAAGGCTCTACCCCTCTTCAAAAAGGTGGGCAGGATCAGATTGATCCTGCCCACCTTGTACGTTCTTGAGCAATCATTTTCTATCCCATCAACTAGAAGCTTATGAGAATCGCTCCTAATTAAACAGACATCAGTTCAACCTGTACCATTAATTAGGTAGCCCTAATTAGCGGTAAGAAGGGAGTTTGGGGGCTGCGCCCCCAAAAAGATCTTTAATTTAATTTAGCCCAGTTACTTAGGCAGGTTCGAATTTGAGCGAAACGCCATTCATGCAGTAACGTTGACCTGTCGGGGCGGGCCCATCATCAAAAACGTGACCCAGGTGTCCCCCGCAGCGGCGACAATGGACTTCGACACGGGTCATGAAAAAGGAACGATCGATCGAGGTTTCTACTGCATCTGCGATCGGGGCATAGAAACTGGGCCAACCTGTGCCACTGTCAAATTTAGTCTCCGATGCAAATAGAGGCAGATCGCAAGCCGCACACACAAAAGTGCCTTTGCCGTGTTCTTTATCGAGTGGGCTAGTGCCAGCACGCTCGGTTCCATGTTGCCGTAAGACACGAAACTGCTCTGGGGTCAAAGTCTTGCGCCATTCGTCCTCACTCTTGGTGATTTCGAAGGGATGGTTGGTTGCTTCAGTTTTTTTGGATGCCATATGATTCGCTCTTCCAGGTAAGTAACGCGATAGCCAGGTGATCCCAAGCGTTGTGGTTGCAACGATGAATAAATGCCTTCTTTTCATATCTATAACGCAATTGCTGATTGCTCAACAATCAACTTTGCTCAACATCTGTTCAACTTCCAGTGTGAATCAGCGAAATGAGTTTTGGCTGAAAGGCAAATAAAAGCTGACTCAGCTTTGTCGCTATTTGGCATCCCAACCCAGGGCTTTTTCAATTTGGCTAGCGAGCAATCCTGGATCGAAAGGTTTGATCAGGACTGCTTTCGCCCCTAATTGGACATATTGCCGCTGTGTGACAACTTTTACAGTAGCAGTAAGTAAAATAACGGGAATATTTTGTGTCGCTGGATTTTTGCCGAGATTTTGCAAAGTCGCTAAACCGTCTACACCGGGCATCATCACATCTAATAAAATGGCATCCGGTTGCTTGGCTTCGGCGATCGCAACCCCTTCGTTGCTAGAAGCTGCCGTCAGCACTTCCCAGTTTTTGGTGATTTGCAAACTCATTTTGGCAATTTCACGAATGTCTGCCTCATCATCAATGACTAGAATGCACTTCTCGGACATGAGTACTAACGCTTCCTTATCTTAGACGGCTGGCTCATTAGAACAACTCTCAGATGAATTGTACAGAATAACTTTGTATACAAATTTATACTCTCCGATTGATTCTGCCAAATCGGTATCATGCGCAAATTAAACGATCGCGTCCAGAAGTTTTTGCCTGGTAAAGCGCAGCATCCGCAACCCGATAGAGATGGTGAAAATCAGCTCCATCGATCGGAGCCTGTGCTAAACCAGCACTAAACGTTACTTTAAAGACGGCATTTTCTGAAGAAATAAAACTTTCTTGGCGCATGAGCTGAAAAATTTGGTCAAATCGTAGTTTTGCTTGTTGCTTAGTAAATCCATACAGACCAACCAAAAATTCTTCGCCCCCCCAACGTCCCACAATTTCTTCATTACAAAATACATTTCGTAAAATTTGAGCAAAGCGTTTTAACACGCGATCGCCAGAGTCATGCCCATACTGGTCATTCACTTGCTTGAAATGATCCAAATCTAAAACAGCCAGACAGAGCGGCTGAACATAGCGCTGAGACAGCGTGAGATAACGATTGAACTCTTTCATCGACTGTCGTCGATTGGCGATGCCGGTCAGTTGATCAGTTTCTGCCAGATTGCGGAGTAACCGATTGCGCTCCAAGCGATTGAAAATGCGGGTCACCAGTTCTGGTTCCACAAAAGGTTTAGAGATATAGTCATCTGCCCCTGCACTGTAGATGTGATGTACCGTTTCCGAATCTCGGAGCGCTGAAAGGAAGAGAATAGGCAGCTGATTCCAGTTGCCATCATTCCGAATCACTTGACACAGTTCAATCCCGTTCACATTGGGCATCTCTACATCCAAAATTAGGAGGTCGGGCATGGTAGTGGTGAGGGTTTCCCAAAGCTGTTGGGAATCACTCAACGTGACTAAATTAATGCCCCAACGGGGTAGAAACTGTCTGAGTGTTTCTAGAATGAGTGGGTCATCATCCACTGCCAGCACTGTAATTTCATCGGGCTGGCTATTTTTGAGCACCTCTCGCACAAAATCTAAGACTTGATCGGGCGGAGTCGATTTGGAAATAAATCGATGCTTACTGCGCCGGGCGGCTTCCAGCCGATCGTGAAACTGATCACTCACACTAAAAATCAAAATGGGTAACCGAGGAAAGCGATCGCCCAATTCCTCCAACAGCACCAAGCCCTCCTGGGGAGGGGCATCTGGAAACCCCAGATCCAACAACACAATGTCCGGCACACGTTGCGCAATTCTCATTCTGGCTTCCGTTACACTTAAGGCAGTTTCAACCTGGATACCGGCGAGCGTTGCCGATTGCTGAAACTGCTGTAACAGTATGACATCATCATCAATCATTAACAGAACGGGAGTCTTGCCTTGAGGAGAAGGTACCTCTTCCACTTCGGGATCGCTAAATAACCCATCACTTACAGGACTGGGAGGACGCTGCAATTCTTGATGCAACTTTGTCACTATCGTTTGCAAATGAAGCGGTGATTCCAACCAGTTGGGGTTTTGAAACCAGCGTTCAATTTCTCGCCCCAACCGCGATCCTTCTGGAAATCCAAACATTCCCAGTGATCCTGCTAATTTGTGAGCTGCTTGTTCCGCATCCGATCGAATCGATTCTGGCAAATTGCCTGCCTGAAAAGCCTCGACTGCCCGATCTAAAATCACAAGACGTTCTAAAACCGTCCCCTTCAAATATTCCCAAGCTTCCATTGCCGCATTCCGTGCTTGATCGGGGAGGGAAACCGGCGGTTCGATCGGCGGTTCGATCGGGGGTTTCAGCCGATATCCCATGCCGTAGATCGTTTCAATGACATCTTCTGCACCTACCGATTTCAACCGGCGACGTAATCGTTTGATATGGGTTCTCACCGTTTCTTCGCCTGGAGAATCTTCAAACCCCCAGAGGTGTTCCAGAATCAAGCTGCTATTAAAGACACGTTGAGGGCTACGGAGAAAGAGTTCTAATAAACCATATTCTTTAGGAGAAAGGGAGAGCGGAGACTCCTGATAGGTGACTTCACAAGTGCTGGGGTTGAGGCGTAGCTCGCCCCATGTCAAAACAGGATTGGGGGATGCCGTCTGCCGACGCAGCAGGGCGCGTATCCGAGCGCCCAGTTCTTCAATCGTGCAAGGTTTAACGACATAATCGTCTGCGCCCGCATCCAACCCAATCACCTTGTCAGAACTTTCTCCTTTTGCAGTCAGGAGCAAAATAGGTTCGCTGTAGCCTGCCTGACGCAGTTTTTGGCATAGACGAATCCCATTGAGTTTCGGTAAGTTGACATCTAACACAATCAGGTCGTAGGTGGCTGCCTCGGCATAGTCCCACCCAGCTTCACCATCGGTCGCCACATCCACCGCATAATATTGCGCTGTCAGGTGAGTGACCAGCGTTTGAGCTAAGAGTTCATCGTCATCGACTACTAAAATTCTCATGCTGTCCCAGATTGCACCAACACACTTACACTTTAATTTTGCCCAAACTCCTCAGTAAATTCCCTGCTTTAAACCCGTATATTCTCGGATTTGAGCGCTTAGTAATATTTTTGATACTGATTGAGTAGATTTCTCTGGAATCGATTCCTTTCATAGTAAAGGCATTTTTGATTGATCGGTTGTCAGAATGCAGCGTAGCTTGGGAATCGCTAGGGGGAGGCGTTCTCGATTCTTTCGCTGCTCGTTCATCACGACCTGGTTCGGCTAAACACTGAGAGCACAGGACAAATTGAGGCAAACAACCCGTATTTAAGCCGAGATGACAATGGGTCGTTGAGGAATTCTATAAAGAGTGGTCAGGCAAGCCATCGCGTCATTTCATTATCCTTATGGGAGAGTATTTATGCCCTTGAGCGAACTGAGTTCTCTAGATCCAGTCAATTTAACCAATTGCGACCGCGAACCGATTCATATTCCTGGATTGATTCAACCGCATGGATTATTGATGGTTTTATCTGAGCCAGGGCTGGAAATTCAACAAATCAGTGATAATACTGAAATCTGGCTTGGACTCTTACCGCAAACATGCTTAGGAAAATCTTTAACTAATTTTTTCGAATCTCAACAGGTGGCAGCCATCCAAGCCTGCTTACAGGGAAGTTTTGAGCAGATGAACCCGCTTCGGTTACAAGTTCGAGGTTCAGTAGCAACGATCGCATTCAATGGCATCCTTCATCGTTCCGTTCAAAACAAGATCATTCTAGAACTGGAACCCGCGGACTCATCCGAAGAAAAAAACTTTTTTCATTTCTATCAATTGACGCGAGGGACACTGACCCAAATTCAGAAGACCACCACTCTGCAAGAGCTGTGTAGGCTGATCGTGACCGAGGTCAGAAATCTCACACAGTTCGATCGTGTCATGATCTATCAATTTGACGCAGAAGGGGCAGGTACCGTAATTGCCGAACACAGAGCCGACAACATAGAGTCCTACCTCGGCTTACACTATCCCGACTCCGACATTCCCAAACAGGCAAAACATCTCTATAGCCAGAACTGGCTCAGACTCATTCCAGACATTGACTACCAGCCAGCAAAAATTCTGACCCAAGCAACCGCTACTTCTGAAGTAGAAAATCCAGAAAATCCAGTAGAAAACCTAAAAAATTCACCCATTGAGGCTGCTACCGATCCCTCTCTCGATCTCAGTTTCAGTGTTCTCCGTAGCGTTTCGCCAATTCATATTGAGTACCTGAGAAATATGGGCGTGCAAGCCTCAATGTCAATTTCCTTGATGAAGGGAGGCAAATTGTGGGGGTTAATCGCCTGTCACCATTACACAACCCGGTTTATTCCTTATGAAATTCGGACAGTTTGTGAGTTTTTGGGACAGGTGACCTCGTTGGAACTTGCTGCCAAGGAGGACAATGAGAACCTGGACTACAAAGTGCAATTAAAGTCGCTTCAATCTCAGTTTATGGATGCTCTCATTCAGGCGGAGGACTTTACGGAGGCTTTGTTACAAGAAAGCGCCAGACTCCTAAATTTGGTTGGAGCAGAAGGAGCAGCGATTTGCACCAATGGACATCTGACCTTGGTCGGCAATACTCCTACCGAAGCTGAAATCTATGAATTGTTGGACTGGTTGCAGGATAAATTTGAGAATTATTTGTTTGTGACCGATTCTTTGGCAACCATTTATCCTGCTGCGACTCCGTTTAAGGCAGTGGGGAGTGGCTTGCTGGCATTATCAATTACTAAGATTCAACAAAATAATGTGCTGTGGTTTCGTCCAGAAATTCTTCAAAAGGTGAATTGGGCAGGCAATCCCGATAAACCGGGTCGGCTCGAAGAAGATGGCACACTCACGCTATTTCCCCGCAAGTCTTTCGCTCTGTGGCAAGAAACGGTACAGCTCAAGTCTTTGCCCTGGCTCCCTTGTGAGTTGGAGGGAGCGATCGAACTGCGAAATGCCATTGTGGGAATTATTCTTCGCAAAGTCGATGAATTAGCGCTCTTGAATCTGGAATTAGAACGCAGCAACAGCGAATTGGATGCGTTTGCTTATATTGCGTCTCACGATTTGAAGGAACCCCTACGAGGTATTCACAACTATGCCACATTTTTATTAGAAGATTATGGTGATGTTCTAGAGAGTGCAGGAGTTAGCAAGTTAGAGACGCTGGTACGGTTGACCAAACGCATGGAGGATTTAATTAATGCCTTATTACATTTTTCTCGTTTAGGCAGACAAGATCTGGATTTTCAATCGATTAGCTTGAATGAACTTGTAGAGGCAGTTACTGAAGTGATTCAGATGAGTCTCAAGGGAGAAGCAGTTGAAATTCGGATCCCCCGATCGCTGCCCATGATTCGGGGCGATCGCATTCTAATTGAGGAAGTTCTGATCAATTTAGTTGGCAATGGATTGAAGTACAATGACGCATCTGAAAAATGGGTAGAAGTTAACTTTTTAGAAGAAGATTGTCCCCCTGCTCCAGTTGCTGATGAAGTCTCTAAGCCCCCATTGAAGACTTTTTATGTGCGGGATAACGGAATTGGCATTCCAGAAAAGCATCTGGATACGATCTTCCGAATTTTTAAGCGACTGCACCCTCCCAGTAAATATCGCGGCGGGACAGGAGCCGGATTAACGATCGTCAAAAAAATTGTCGAACGGCATGGAGGCACTGTTTGGGTCGAGTCCTCCCCGGGTGAAGGAAGTACCTTTTATTTCACGTTACCTGTTTGAGCATGATGACTTCTAATTCCATGATTCTAGTTGCAGAAGATAGTGACGAAGACTTTGCAGCATTTACCCGAATTATGCAGAATCTTGGTTGTGTCTACCCCATTCATCGAGTTTGTGATGGAGACGAAGCCTTGGACTACCTTTACCGGACAGGAATCTATACCGATCCCAGTGCATCTCCCCGCCCATCTGTAATTTTACTGGATCTCAATATGCCCGGAACCGATGGACGAGATGTGATTCAACAGGTGAAGCAGGATGAAGATCTCAAGAGTATTCCGATCGTCGTTCTGACCACTTCTTCCAATAGCCGAGATGTCAATATTTGTTATCGCTACGGCATCAATAGCTACTTGATCAAACCGATCGGACTCCAGGCATTAAAGCAGACGATTCAAGATTTTTTTCGCTATTGGTTGGAACTAAACATTCTTCCTCACACTGAAACGACGTAATTATGAGTGTCTCTCCGACTGTTTTGCTCATTGATGACTCTATCGAAGATCGGGAAATGTATCGCCGTTTTCTCGATAGTGACACTCATTATGCTTACAACATTGTAGAGACCGACTCCGCGATTGAGGCACTGAAATGGTGTGAGCAAGCCCAGCCGGACGTGATTTTGCTGGACTATCTGATGCCTGATCTCAATGGTTTAGAAGTCCTAACAGAACTGATGCTGCGGTTTGGCGAGCAAATGGCGCCAGTGGTGATGTTGACTGGGCAGGAGGATGTGTCGATCGCAATACAAGCGCTGAAAAAAGGGGCAAAAGATTATTTGATAAAAGGGCAGCTTTTACCCGATCAGTTATGTCGCACGGTTCGCTCAGTCATCACTCAGTTTAGGTTGCAACAACGGCTTGCACAGCAGCAACAACAACAACAGGTCATTGCAGCAATCACCCAGCAGATTCGTCAATCCCTCAATTTGCAGGATATTTTGACAACGACGGTGACTGCAGTACAGCAGTTACTCAACGTCGATCGGGTATTTATGTATCAGTTTGGCGCCAATATGACCGGCAAAATTGTTGCAGAGTCGGTCGTGGCACCCTGGCAGTGTGGTTTAGCTGAGCAGCCGCAAGATACCTGCTTCTACACTCAGGTCACAAAAGACTACACCCAAGGGAAAACGCAAGCCATAGACAATATTTATGAAGCAAATTTGGCAGACCGTCATATTCAGCTACTTGAACAATTTCAGGTTAAAGCTTATCTAGTCGTGCCTGTGGTGATTGGGAATGCGACAACTCATCTTTGGGGACTACTGATTGCACACCAGTGTGCTGCCCCGCGTGCCTGGCAGGCAACTGAAACCGAGTTACTCAATCAACTGACCGTACCCGTTGCGATCGCCATCCAGCAGTCAGAACTCTATCAACAACTTGAAGGGCTGAACACGCAACTCGAAGCGAAAGTCCAGGCACGTACTGCGGAGCTTGAACGAACTAATGCCGCTCTCCAACAAGAGATTTTGCAGCACCAGGCAACGCAAAAATCTTTGAAGGAAAGCCAGTCCTGTTTACAGCTGATTAACGCCATCACTGTTGATCGGGTTACTCACTTAACTGTAGAACAGCTCATGGAGCGGATTCCCAACCTGATTCATCAGTTCATTCCCGATTTACGGGTGCGGTATTGTGTGATTGATCGTTTCGATCAACTGGAAACACGCGTTTCCTTTCAACCAATTTCCATGTCCGATTGCCAGGGAATGCAGTTTGACCTGCGGCTGGTTCCCAATTATTTGGCAATGCTGCGATCGGGCAAAGTTTTCGTTTCTCCAGATATCACTCAAGTGCCGGAATTGGTTCCGGTTGCCAACCTGTTAACCCAGATTGAGATTCGAGCGATGCTGGCAATCCCCCTGACTCAATCTTCCGAGTACATGGGGCTATTGAGCCTAACCTGCGATCGTCCTCGTTCCTGGAGCGAGCAGGAAATCCAGATGCTTGTTGAGATTGCTGATTTCATGGCTTTTTCACTTCAGTTTGCCGAGAGCCAGAAACAACGACAACTGGCAGAGCAAGAACTGGCAAAGTCTCGCGATTTTTATTTGACTTTATTTGAATCTTTCCCAGCGTTGATCTGGCGATCAGGCGTCGATGCTCAATGCAACTATTTCAATCAGTCCTGGTTGAAATTTACCGGGCGCACCCTGGAACAAGAAAGGGGAGAAGGCTGGAGGGCTGGAGTTCATCCCGAAGACTTAGACGCTTGCCTCCAGACCTATCACCAAGCCTTTGCCGCCCGTCAGCCATTTGAGATGGAATACCGCTTGCGGCACCACAGTGGCGAGTATCGCTGGTTACTGGACTGTGGACAGGCATTTTATGATTTAGAAGGCAATTTTGCGGGTTATTTGGGTTATTGCCTCGACATTACCGATCGCAAACAAATAGAAGAAGCACTGAAACGCAGTGAACTCAAGTATCGCCGCTTCTATGAAGGCTCTCAAGTTGCGATCTTCCGCACGTCTATCAGTGATGGCTTATTTATAGATTGCAATCAACGCTTTGCAGAACTGGTGGGGGGGCATTCTCCAGAAGAGTTTATCGGACAGAAGCTAAGTGAAGGATTTCATGTCAATCCTGGCGATCGTCAATGGATATTGCAGGAACTTCGCCAACATGGCAGGCTAACCAACTACGAATCCCAATATCGTCATCTGGATGGTTCGATTCGTTGGGGCCTCTTCTCAGTTTGGTTGAATCTGGAAGATCAGTGTTTGGAAGTCGTGGCATCGGATATTACCGATCGCAAACAAATTGAATTTGCTTTGCAATCGAGCGAAGCTCGGTTACGTGCCATCTTTGACCATGCTGCTGTCGGCATCACCCAGATCACGGCAGCAGGTCAATTCATCAATGTCAATCGGGGATATTGCAATTTTGTCGGATATACCGAAGCAGAATTACGCAATCTGACCTTTCAGGAGATTACCCACCCCGATGATTTAACCCTCGATCTGACACAAACCCAACGTGTTCTGGCGGGTGAAATTTCGACATTCTCTATGGAGAAGCGCTTTCTTTGTAAGAACGGGGAAGTGCGATGGGGCTATCTGACCGTATCGTTGATCAGCGATCCCACGAGCGATTGTCAATATTTGCTGGGCGTTTTAGAAGATATTAGCGATCGCAAACAAACCGAAAAAGCTCTGGATCTGGCTCACCGAGAATTGACTTATCTGGTTGAGAACACCCCCCTTGCCACCATCCGCTGGAATCAGGAATTTCGGGTACAGAGCTGGTCAAAATGCGCTGAAGAAATTTTTGGTTGGCAAGCGGAAGAAGTACTCGGCAAGAGCATGTACGAGTGGAAATTCTTATTTGAAGAGGATTTAGACAAAATTAATCAAACTGCCACAAAAATGTTGGATGGTGCTGTCGATTCGTGCATCTGTCACAATCGCAACTATCGTAAGGATGGCTCGGTCGTTTATTGCGAATGGTTTAACTCGGTGCTTCTGGATGAAGCTGGCAATATTACTGCCATGTTTTCCTTGGTGCAGGATGTTAGCGATCGTAAACAGGCAGAAGAAAAACTGCGCCAAAGCGAAGAACGTCTGCTCCAAGCTCAGCGCATTGCCCATATCGGGAGTTGGGAATTTGACATCGCCACCCAGAAAATCATCTGGTCTGAAGAACTCTTTCGTATCTATGGGCTAGAGCCGACCGGGCCTACACCCACTTATCTGGAGTGGCAGCGAAAAAATGTTTCCGAAGATATGGCAATTCATGCCGATGTCATCCAGCAGGCGATCACACAACGCACCCCCTACGAAATTGAACACCGCATTATTCGACCCGATGGCTCCATCCGTTATTTGCTGAGCAAGGGAGAGCCTGTCTTGAATGCCCAAGGGCAGGTGATCCAGTTGGTGGGAACCGGACTGGATATTACCGATCGCAAGCAAGTGGAAGCCGAACTGCAAGTAAGTGAAGGGCGCTTCCGAAATATCTTTGAACAAGCAGCGGTAGGACTGGGCTATACCAATCTGAGTGGGCAGTTTTTGCTGGTTAACCAAAAATACTGCGACATGCTGGGATACACCTTGGCAGAGATGACCACCATTGGAGTCCAAGAAATTACTCATCCAGAAGATTATTCCCAAGATTCTGCCTGTTTTCAAGCCATGCTTGCTGGGGAACTGCCTACGTTTTGCATAGAAAAACGGTTTATCCGCAAAGATGGTTCCTTTTTCTGGGGGAATTTGACAGTCTCTTTAGTTTATGATGCTGCCAATCAGCCTCAGATGACCATCGGTGTGGTTGAGGAGATTACCGATCGCAAACAAACTGAATTTGCTCTTAAAGAAGCCAAAGAAGCTGCCATGCGCGAAGCCAGTCGCAGTGCTGAAGCAAACCGTGCCAAAAGCGTTTTTCTGGCAAATATGAGCCACGAATTGCGAACTCCACTCAATGCAATTTTGGGCTTTAGCCAATTGATGGTGCGTGATTCATCCTTGAGCCGAGATCATCAAGAACATCTCGGTATCATCAATCGCAGCGGTGAACATTTACTCAACATCATCAATGACATTCTGGAAATGTCCAAAATCGAAGCGGGGCGCATCACATTTAATGTGTCCGATTTTGATCTGTATCAATTGCTAGATACGCTCGAAGAAATGTTCCAATTACGGGCAGAAAATAAAGGATTGCGGCTCTTTTTCGATCGGGCTGCCAACCTGCCGCAATACATCAAAACGGATGAAAATAAACTTCGCCAAGTTTTAATTAACTTATTGGGAAATGCCATCAAGTTTACACATAAAGGTCATGTGACTTTGCGTGTCAAAGGCTCTGAGCGATGTTTTTCAGCTTCTGTTTCAGCCTCCCACTTTTTCCACCTTTGCTTTGAAGTGAAGGATACGGGTCCTGGGATAGATGCCGAAGAACACAAAAGTTTATTCGAGCCGTTTGTCCAATCCAAAAACAACACAATCCATCCCGAAGGCACTGGATTGGGGTTGCCGATTAGCCAACAATTTGTGCATCTCATGGGGGGCGAAATAACAGTAGAGAGTCAACTGAACCAGGGAGCAACTTTCAAGTTCGAGATTCCGGTTGAGTTGGCTACTTCAATAGTTTTGCCAAACCATTCTCCTTATCGACAAGCGATCGCGCTAGCCCCTCAGCAGCCCAGCTATCGAATTCTTTTGGTAGAAGATAATTGGGCAAATCGCCAACTTTTGCTCAGTCTGTTGAAACCGATGGGGTTTATGGTCAAAGAAGCCACCAATGGTCGTGAAGCCGTCTCTTTGTGGGAGGTTTGGCAACCCCATCTGATTTGGATGGATATCCGAATGCCCGAAATGGATGGATACGAGGCGGTTCGGCAGATTCGCGCCAAGGAGCAAGTGATTGCCAAAAAGCGGGCGATCGCTATGGCTGCAAACACCTCTCGCCCTCCTGCGTTGCCCAATTCGACCAAAATCATTGCCCTCACTGCCAGTGCGTTTGAAGAAGAGCGCACCAAAGTTTTGAGTTGTGGTTGTGATGACTTCGTCCGCAAGCCTTTTCAAGAAAGCATTATTCTTGAAAAAATGGCACACTATTTGGGCGTTGAATATCTTTATCAAGAGAGATCAGGATTATCCACCCACGCCAACTCAATTTCGCTGGTTCAATCTTTACCTTCATCAGAAAGCTGTTCGATTCTCTTGCCGTCCGTTTTGCAAGTCATGCCGATCGCATGGCTCACTCAACTTTCTCACGCCACTATGCAACTCGATCCTCAACAGATTCTGGCTTTGATTCAACAGATTCCTGAAGACCATGCTGAATTAGCTCAGAGTTTAAAGGAGAAAGTCTATAATTTTGATTTTGAACAAATCCTGTCAGTCACACAAACTGCAATTGAATCCTTCCCTGCTCATTCTATTGATTAATGATTTTCGGCTCATTCATTTGGAAATTAACGGATACTCCAGTGAGTTTAGATGATGTAGATTCCAAAATAAATACCGAGCTATCTGACACTTCTAGAGGTCACATTCTAATCGTAGATGATACGCCCGAAAATCTTGATCTGCTAGCTAAGATGTTGGCTAAGCACGGCTACGAATTGTACTGTGCTGCGGATGGTTTGTCTGCGTTAGAGATGGCAAAAATTGATCCGCCAGATTTAATCTTGTTAGATATTATGATGCCGGGGTTGGATGGTTATGAAGTTTGTAAACGACTCAAAGCAGATGAGCAAACGAGTAACATCCCCATCATTTTTTTGAGTGCGATCGAAGAAGTCGAAGGAAAAATTAAGGCATTTTCTGTGGGGGGAACCGATTATATTACAAAACCCTTTCGGGTCAAAGAGGTCTTAGTCCGTATTGAACATCAATTTCAACTTTTGAAGCTCCAAAAAGAACTGCAACAACAACAAGTAAAACTCATTCAACAAAATCAGCAACTTCAAGAAGAAATTCGCAAACGAGATCGCGCATTAAATGAATTGCAGCAGGCAGAAGAAGCACTACAAGCCTCTGAAGCAGAACTGAGAGGCCTGTTTGCAGCAATGACGGATGTCGTTTTGGTCCTCGATAGTGAAGGATGTTATCTCAAGATCGCGCCGACCAACCTAGATCAGGTGTGTCGATCGAGTCATGAACTGCTGGGAAGAACGTTACAAGACATTTTTCCGACCGAAGAAGCCAATCGATTATTGAGCTACATTCAACAATCTTTGCAAACCCAACAAACTCTTGATTGTGAATATCATTTGCTTTTAGGGGAAAAAACCACTTGGTTTAGTGCTCGGATCTCTCCCCTTTCCTCCGATACCATTATTTGGGTGGCGCAGAATATCACGGTTCGCAGAGCCTCAGAGCTAGAGCTGCACAAAAAAACGCAGGCATTGGCAACCTTTAGCACCAGCCTGAAACAGTTGCATCGTCTCAACATGACGGATTTCAAAAGTTTTGAGGTGATGTTTACAGATTATCTCAAAACTGGGTGTGAAGTACTCAATTTTGCCAGTGGGGCGATCGGTCGGGTACAGGACGACCATTACACTTTTGTGGCGGTCAAAACTGAGATTGAGGGAATTGTTCCCACCTTAACCGTTAATTTGGCGGATGCTTACTGCGGCAAAGTCGTTGAAGCTGGTAAAACCACTGCCTTCACCCAGGTTGGGCAAATGGCTGCCATGCAATGCCATCCGCTATACCGATCGCTCAAACTAGAGTCTTACTTAGGAACTCCAATTTTTGTAAACGGAGCGCTTTATGGCACCCTTTGCTTCTTCTCTCAAGAAATTAGACAAGAAGGGTTCGAGAATCACGAAAAAGAAATTATTGAGTTGATGGCGCAAAGCATTGGTAAGTTAATTACAGCTCACCAAACCGATGCCAAACGCAAACAAGCCGAAGAAGAAGTTCAACTCTTATTAGATATTACCCAGTCAATTACGGCTGCCTCAGATTTTGATCAGGCATTAGAGGTGGCGTTAGGCAGATTGTGTGAGGCAACTGGCTGGCTGTATGGAGAAGTTTGGTTGCCTGCGGCAGATGGCAGCGTTTTGGAATGTAGCCCGATCTGGTACTGTAATCAGTCGGTTGCAACGCCAGATGTCACCGATCGCTTGAAGCAATTGCGCCAGCAGATTACTCACGTTACGTTTCGCCCCAATGAAGGCATTGCCGGACGGGTGTGGAGTCAGCAAAAAACAGAGTGGGCAATCGATGTAGAACTAGAAGCCGCCGTTGCCTCCAGGGAGGTCAACGTTAGCCTAGATGAGGGTTCGATCGCGCTTGCTCATGGTGACTTTAATGCTCACTTTGGTGTGCCGATATTGGTTACGAACGATCGCCCAGTCAGATCCATCAGCCATACTCCAGATGTTGAAACACCGTGTCAGGCAAAGGTTTTAGCAGTTCTGGTCTTTTTCTTAAAAGAATCTTGTGCTCAAAATGAACGGCTCACTCAACTGGTATCGGCTTTAGCCACTCAATTAGGCAGTGTACTGGCTCAGAAGCAAGCGGAAGCCGAATTACGCGCGTTATTTACTGCCATGACAGATGTGGTAGTTGTACGAGATACTAATGGGCGCTGCCTCAAACTGTCTCCGACGAGCCCCAATCTATACCATCCCGAATCGGTAATGTTGGGTAAGACACTGCATGAAACCTTGCCCCAGCCTACGGCTGACTTGATTTTGGAGGGAATCCAGACCAGTTTGTCCGATCTACAAACGATTAATCTGGAATATCATCTCCCCATCTCAGGGCGAGATGTCTGGTTATCTGCAAATATTTCACCCATTTCCGACAATTCTGTCATTTTGGTTGCCCGCGATATTAGCGATCGCAAACGAGCAGAAGCCGCACTCCGAGAAAGTGAAGAGCGCTTTCGTGCCATTTTTGAACAAGCTGCGGTCGGCATAGCCCTAGCGACCACTGAGGGGAAACTCATTCGAGTCAACAAACGACTCTGCGATTTATTGGGGTATTCGGAGTCCACCCTGTTGACGATGATGGCTCAATCAATCACTCATCCTGGAGATCTGGATGAGAACTTGAAATATACGCACCAAGCGCTGATGGGCAAAATCCAGACCTATTCGATCGAAACGCGCTACATTTGCCACGATGGTCAACTGCGATGGGTCAACCTGACGGCATCTCTCTTACGCGATGCCGTTGGCATTCCTCAATACTTTATTGGCGTGATTGAGGATATTCACGAACGGAAGCAAGCCGAGGTTGCGTTACAGCGAGCCAAAGAAGCTGCTGAAATCGCCAACCGAACTAAGAGTGAATTTTTGGCAAATATGAGCCATGAATTGCGCACACCCCTTAATGCCATCCTGGGTTTTACACAGCTGATGAGTCGCGAATGTAAAATTGACAGCTCCATTCATGAGTATCTCGGCATTATTGGTCGAAGTGGTGAACATTTGTTGAACCTGATCAACGATGTTTTGGAGATGTCCAAAATTGAAGCAGGTGGCATTTCGTTAAATGTCCAGAGTTTTGATCTGCATCAATTGCTCAGCAACCTGGAAGAAATGTTTCAGCTAAAAGCCAAATCTAAAGGGTTGCAATTGATTTTTGATACGGCTACTCCAATTCCTCAGTACATTAAAACCGATGAAGGGAAGCTACGCCAAGTTTTGATTAATCTATTAGGAAATGCAATTAAGTTTACTACTGAGGGGGGGGTGACTTTAAGGGTGAAGCTCTGTCAGAAAACCCCAAAACCACCCCGATCGACCGGGATCGATGAGGTTCTTGATGAGGCAACAACCGGCTTTTTGAACTTTGAAATTGAAGATACTGGCTTAGGGATTTATCCCGATGAACTGGAAAAATTATTTGAGCCATTTATTCAATCGAGCTATATCAAAAGCTGTCACGAAGGCACCGGTTTAGGGTTGCCCATCAGCCAAAAATTTGTCCAGCTGATGGGGGGAGATATTGCAGTCCAAAGTGCACCGGGAATGGGCACATCGATTCGTTTTGGAATTCGGATTCAAGTTGCTCAAGCAAGCGATTGTCCTTCTCATTTTAGACAACGGGCGATCGCGTTAGCGCCAGGGCAACCGACGTACCGCATTTTGGTGGCAGACGACCATCCAGATAGTCGCAAGCTATTAGCTCGTTTACTGCAAGGTATTGGGTTTGAGGTGCAAGAAGCGAGTGATGGTCAAGCTGCGATCGCCTGTTGGCGAACCTGGCATCCCCATCTGATTTGGATGGATATGCGGATGCCCATCATGGATGGTTATAACACCACTCAGCAAATTAGAAAGATGCAGAATACGTCCTCTGATCTGCCAACAGAGTTCTGCAATTCCTTTCCGCCACCCGTGATCATTGCCCTTACTGCCAGCGCTTTTGAAGAAGATCGGACGAAAGTTTTGGCGGTCGGTTGCAACGACTTTGTTCGCAAGCCTTTTCAAGAAGCAGTCATTCTGGAGAAAATCTCAGAACATCTGGGGGCAAGTTATATCTACGAAGATACCTTAAGTGCCCAAACAACAGTTCGCGACCCAGACAGTTCTTCATCTGCACTGTTTCCGGCCACTCTCACAGGCATGTCTCCAGAGTGGACTCAGCAACTTTACCAAGCAGCGATTCGAGGTTCGGATCAACCCATCCTACAACTGATTGAGCAAATCCCTGTAACGCAAACGGTGCTCATCAATACCCTGAAAGATTGGGTTATCAACTTTCAGTTCGATCAAATCATCCATTTCGTTCAGCAGCATTCAGAATGAACCGTGAGCTAGAGACCCCGCTTAAAGAAGACATTCTCATTGTTGATGACTCGCCAGACAACTTGCGCGTTTTGTCGAGCACGTTGATTGAGCAAGGATACACTGTGCGTTGTGTCAAAAGTGGCTCTATGGCATTAATCGGTATTCAGACATCTCCGCCAGATTTGATTTTGCTCGACATCCGGATGCCCATTATGAATGGCTATGAGGTCTGTCAAGCATTAAAAGCCAATGGTCAAACTCAATATATCCCTATTATTTTCCTCAGTGCTTTAGATGATGTAACCGACAAAATCAAAGCTTTTGAAGTGGGGGGAGTGGACTATATTACAAAACCTTTCCGAACCGAGGAAGTTTTGGCACGGGTTAAGCATCAGTTGGTGATTCAGCGATTACAGAAACAACTGATTATGCAAAATCAACAACTGCAACAAGAGATTCGCGATCGCAAACAAATTGAAACCTCCTTACACCAAGAAATTCATAAACGTAGTCTGATTGAGGCAGAGTTGCAAATTGCAAAAGAATTAGCTGAAGCTTCAAATTATGCCAAGAGCGAGTTTTTGGCACGCATGAGCCACGAACTCCGCACTCCTCTAAATGCCATTTTGGGCTTTACCCAATTATTGGAACGCGGGCTATCCAATTCGGCTGAACAACAAGATTATTTAGCGACCATTCATCGGAGTGGTCAACATTTACTTAACTTAATCAACAATATTTTAACGGTTGCTAGTGCTGAAGCGAGCAAGCCTCCCTTGCACGAAAGTTGTTTTGATCTGTACGACTTGCTTGAAAATCTTTCTTCCTTTTGGCAGTTAAGAGCGCGAGCGAAGGGATTGCGGTTTTCGCTAGAACGTTCTCAATCTTTAAGCCGCTATGTGCGATCGGACGAAAACAAACTGCGTCAGGTCTTAACTAGCTTGCTAGACAATGCCGTCCGGTTTACGCAAACTGGGCGAGTGGCGTTACAAGTCAGGCAGGGTAATGTAGGAGTGGAGAGTCAAGAGCCAATTCAAACCGAAAGCGATGGGCAACCCCCATCAGAAACCGGGGAAGCCAATTTTCAATTTACAGAAAAACTTCAATCTTCCTGGTTGCATCTTCTGTTTGAAGTCCAAGATACGGGACCTGGAATGGCTCCTGAAGAGGTCGATCAATTATTTTCAGTCTTTTATCAAACAGAGACGGGACGTCAGTCTGAGCAAGGTTTGGGGCTAAGTTTACCGATTAGTCGCAAATTTGTTCAATGGATGGGGGGCGATCTTTCGTTGGAGAGTCGCTTAGGGCAGGGAACCACTGCCCAATTCTATATCCGGGTGCAATCTGTATCAGCAGATGCGGTCTTGACAGAAAATCTATCTACCCGATCGTCTTTCCCATTTGCCAATGAACCGCAGCCAGTGCATCTTTCAACTCAGTTTGTTCCCCTCTCAAAAGGATCTGAAAATTTAACTAGTGAACTGCTGAAAACCTTGATGTCAGCGGAGTGGATCGCCTTGTTGCATCAAGCAGCGATTCGAGGATTCGACCAACCAATTTTACAATTAATTCAAGAAATTCCTCCAACGCATCTTTTTATTGCTGAGATATTGACAGACTGGACGCATAATTTTCAGTTCGATCAAATTCTGGCGTTAACCCAACCCGTTGTGGATTAAGGGGGGCTGTTATGCAATTAGATAGTGAAGTCAATTTTCGTTCCCTATTTGAGCAGGCAGCCGTTGGCATGGCTCAAGTGAGTCTGAGCGGTGAATGGATGATGGTTAATTCAGCATTTTGCCGTCTTTTAGACTATTCGCGTGAAGATTTAATGCTGCGATCGTTTCTGGAAAACCTTCATCCGGACGATCGCGCTGCACATCAGACGTACCAAAGTTCCTTATTGGAAGGCACAGTTCTCAATGGTTCAATTGAAGAACGATACCTAAATAAAAATCATTCCTCTATTTGGGTGATGACTTCGATTGCACTGGTTCGTAATCAACAAGGCGAACCTCAGCATTTTATCAAAACTGTTCAAAATATTAGCGATCGCAAACAATCAGAAAACGCCCTTAAACGCCAACTCAAACGGGCTTTGCTGCTGCAAAAAATCACTGATGCTATCCGGGCTCAACTTGATCCTCAACAACTCTTTGAAACGATAGTTTTTCAAGTTGGGCAAGCCTTCGGAGTCGATCGTTGTATCTTATTTGCTTATACTCAAAAGCCAACCCGACGGTTGCCAGTTGTGGCAGAGTATGTGGAGTCCAAATATGCTCCCATTACAGGCAGGATATTGCCGATTAAAAAAAACTTTCCCTGGATGCAAATATTCCATCAAGAACGGGCAATGGCAGTTCCAAATGTTTATGCCAATCCGCTTTTCCAGGACTTAGAACCGCTCTTTCAAGAGATTGAGCTAAAGTCAGTATTAATGATTCGGACATCCTATCAAGGCATGCCGAATGGTCTATTAGTGCTCAATCAGTGCGATCGGTTTCGCCAGTGGACCAGTCATGATATCCACGTGATCGAGTCGATCGCAGCCCAGGCAGGAATTGCTCTGGCGCAAGTAAGCCTACTGGAGCGCGAAAAACGACAACGAGAATTGTTGGATCAGCAAAATATTCAACTTCGGCGAGAAATTCACGAACGCAAGCAAGCGGAAGAACATCTGCAACTTTTCTTCTCGCAATCTTTAGACGGTTTTTTCTTCATGATGCTGGATCAACCCGTGCAATGGGATGACACCGTGGATAAAGAACAAGTGCTCGATTATGTGTTTGCCCATCAGCGCTTTACTAAGGTCAACAGTGCCATCCTGAAGCAATACGGGGCTGAACGGGAGCAGTTTTTAGGGTTGACCCCCAATGATTTTTTTGAGCACAATCTTGCTTACGGTAGAGACCTCTGGCAGCAGCTTTTTGATGCCGGACGATTGCACGTTGAAACGGATGAACGCAAGCTGGATGGCACCCCGATTTGGATCGAAGGTGATTACATTTGTCTTTACGATGCCCATGGGCACATCACTGGGCACTTTGGTGTGCAGCGCGATATCACCGATCGCAAACAAGCCGAAGCCAAACTCAAAGCCAGTGAAGAACGCTGGCAATTGGCAATTAAAGGCAGCAACGATGGCATTTTTGATGTCGATCTCAAAACCTTAGAAGCCTTCCATTCCGAGCGCTGGAGCGAAATGTTGGGCTATGACAAAGATGAAGTTGACACCCATAATGTTGAATGGTCCAGTCGCATTCATCCCGAAGATCTCGATCGGGTGATCTCAGCCAACCAGGCACACTTAAACCGAGAAACTCCCTTCTTCATGGAAGAATATCGTCTGCGTTGTAAAGATGGGAGCTACAAATGGATCTTGGGACGTGGGCAAGCGCTCTGGGATGAGCAAGGCAATGCCATTCGGATGGTTGGCTCTCATACCGACATCAGTGAGTTAAAGAACGCAGAAAGTGTGCTCAGGCGACAGCAAGTTTTCTTACGCAGTGTTATTGATGGACCGCCTAACTTAATTTTTGCGAAAGACTGGTATGGGCGATTTGTCTTAGCCAATCAAGCGGTTGCAGAAATTTACGGTACTACGGTTGAAGACCTGATTGGTAAAACCGATGCCGACTTTAACCCCAATCCGGCTGAAGTCGAGCATTTTTTGGCAGATGATCAAGCTGTCATCTTGTCTCAGCAACCTAAGTTGATCGAAGAAAAGGTGACTTCTGCAACAGGCGAAAGTCGCTACTTCCAAACCATTAAAAAACCTATTTTTTCCGTCCATGACCAGTCAGCTCTGGTGCTGGGGGTTGCTACAGATATTACCGATCGCAAACTGGCAGAAAATGCTTTGCGTGAAGCTGCAAAGCGCGAAAAAGCAGCGTTGAGAGTAGTGGAGCGGATGCGCCGTACCCTCGACATGGAGCAGATCTTCAACGCTACTGTGGATGAAATGCGAGAGGTCTTAAATTGCGATCGGGTGGTTATTTATCGCTTTGATACCGCGAAACAAGGCACCTGTGTAGCAGAATCGGTTGCCAGCCCGTGGAGCTCACTGACTGAAATGTGTGTTCGCGATCCTGCCTTGTTGGATGAAGCCTGTTTTGACGATCGCTGCATCGTCAAAACCTGGCAAACCCAAGATAGGTCAGCATCGGCACCCTGTTCGGAAGAGTATTTTAGTTCTGATTTCAGCCATAGCCTCTGCTATCGCTGTGTTTCTGATGTTTCCCAGGCGCAGCTCGATGGGCAATATCTCCAACTACTCGAAAATTTTCACGCTAAAGCCTACATCATCGTGCCTATTTTTCAGGAGAAGAAGCTTTGGGGGCTACTAGCAAGCTATCAAAATTCGGGTCCACGCCATTGGGAAAGCACTGAAACTGGGCTAGTTGTGCACATTAGCACCCAGTTGGGAGTAGCCCTGCAACAGGCAGAACTGCTCGCTCAAACCCAAAAGCAATCTGCCGATCTCGAAAAAGCGAGAGATGCAGCAGAAGCCGCTAACCATGCCAAGAGCGAATTTTTGGCAAATATTAGCCACGAGCTACGCACCCCCCTGAATGCAATTCTGGGCTTTACCCAGATCATGAGCCATGACCACACACTCAATCCAGATCATCAAAAACATCTCGAAATCATTAATCGTAGTGGGCATCACTTGTTGGGCTTAATCAACGATGTGTTAGAAATGTCCAAAATCGAAGCGGGTCGCATGAAGCTCACCCCCACCAACGTTGATCTATACCACTTACTCAACAGTTTGGAAGAGATGATTCGGGTGAAGGCGATCGCCAAACACTTAACCCTCAGCTTCGAGCGCAGCACGAGAGTGCCAAGATACATCACCACCGATGAAAATAAACTCCGTCAAATCCTCCTCAATTTGCTGGACAACGCCATCAAGTTTACAGCTGAAGGCGGCGTGATATTGCGAGTCAGGGTGGAGGAGGAAGTCAGCGATCGACAGACCCAGAGACGGGGAGACACGGGGACATGGAGACACGAGGACACGGAGACGCGGCAGCGTGGAGCAGGGGGAGATTCCACTGCTCTTCCTGCGCTATCTTCCTCACCGGCTTTCTCTACACCTACCAAACTATTTTTTGAAGTTGAAGATACAGGTTCGGGGATCGCACCTGAAGAAATCCAACGCCTCTTCAAACCGTTTGTCCAAACTCGCTCTGGGCTAACTTCTTCGGAGGGAACTGGGTTGGGACTGGCAATTAGCCATAAATTTGTTGAACTCTTGGGGGGAGCCATTGTCGTGACGAGCACCCCTGGTTATGGCAGTCGTTTTTGCTTTGATATCCAAACCACTTTAGCGCCAATCACACTGCCTTCAAGTTTGGGTGTGGCTCCTCGTGTGATTGGGTGTCAGCCCAATCAGCCAACCTATCGACTGTTGATTGTGGAGGATAAGTGGGAAAACAGCTTGCTTTTAATGGAGCTTCTGGAGCCGGTCGGGTTTGAGGTCAAAGTTGCCCGCAATGGGCAGGAAGGAATTGCCTTATGGCAAAGCTGGCATCCTCATTTAATTTGGATGGACATGCAAATGCCGGTGATGAGTGGCTATGAGGCGACGAAGCACATTAAAGCAACGATGACAGGCAAAGAGACTATCATCATTGCTGTCACCAGTAGCGCTTTTGAAGAAGATCGCTCAACCATTCTGGAGGTTGGCTGTGATGACTTTATCCGCAAACCTTTTCAGGAAGCGGTTATTTTTGCCAAATTGACTGAATATTTGCAGGTTCAATTTATTTACGAAGAAAATGAATCGCGATCGGGGGTACAAAATCCGGTCGCCGAAAAAATGGGAGACAATTGGTTAACTCCTGAGCATTTACAAGTCATGCCTGATGAATGGATTGCCAAACTGCATCAAGCCGCAATTGAAGGCAGAGACTATCAGCTACTTGAGCTAATTCAACAGATTCCGGTTAGCCATAGGACGATCGGCAAAGCGTTGGAAAACTTAGTTAATAACTTTTGTTTTGAAAAGCTGATTCAACTGACTCGAACCGTTGAAAATTCTGCTCAGGCACTTCAGTTAGAAAAATAATCGAGTGGTGGGCAATTCCTGACGCAAAAATTGGTTTCTAGCTAAGCAAAAATTTCTCCTAAAGAAAATTTATTGTGAAACTGACTCTTCCGCTTATTACAACGCTGGCGTCTTTGTTGCTGCTCGGTCTGGGTTGGCAAAGTGCTGCTCAACAGCCCATTTCTGTGCGGATCGAGCGCTGGTTGGCAATCAGGCAAATTCTGGGCAATGTCACTTATCTGAGACAAGGGGCAGCACCTCGCTCTGCTCAATCGGGCGATCGCTTGCAGACAGTGGGCGATGGTGTGAGTACGGGCAAACATTCTGCGACGACTTTAGAAGTTGACACTGGCATTGGCTTTGTCAATGTTGCAGAAAATACACAGGTTAAGGTGGCATGGTTAAAGGTTGCTCCAGACACCGGACGGATTACCCGCTTAAACGTTATAAAAGGGCAAGTTCGTTTACAAATCCGGCGATTTACCCGTCGCGGATCAAATCTGGAGATTCAAACTCCAGCCGGGGTGAGTGCGGTACGAGGCACGCAGTTTGGCATTGGTGTACAACCTGATGGTAAAACTGGGCTAGCGACGCGGGCGGGAAAAGTAATTACAACGGCTCAGGGCAAGACTGTTGCGGTACCCGCCGGATTTCAAAACCTCACGATTCCTGGGGAACCCCCTTTGCCCGCTGTCCCCCTGAAAGATGACACTACGTTAAACTATCGAATTGAGCGCGAACTGGTCGGCAACAATCGTCGAATTCGATTAATTGGTCAAGTTGATCCGGTGAATACTGTTTTCCTCGGCGAAAAGCCACAAACCACCGATCGCAATGGACGGTTTGAACTCTTGCTCCCTGCCATCTTGAATCAAACTCTTCAAGTAACGGTCGTTACTCCGCTCGGGCGGCGGCAGGATCATCCACTCAAAATCCGACTATGAGAAAGTATCTCCGCAAGCACAGGTGGCGCTTTTTGCCCGGTAGTCTAACTGCGCTAGCGATCGCTGCTTTTTTGGGGCTCAAAGCGTTTCAACCCCTGGAACAAATTGCCTACCAGACGTTGTTTCGGCTCAGAGGTCCTGTCGCCTGGGACAATCGTTTAGCACTGATCACGATCGACGATGATAGCCTAAAACAATTGGGGCGATTTCCCTGGTCGCGACAAAAATATCTCAAATTATTGGATACCCTCTCAACCTCGGAAGCCAGCGTCGTTGTGATGGATCTCATTTGGTCGGAACCCAGCCCCGATGATGCTCAATTAGCACAAGCCATTATGGAGCAGGGGCGAGTGGTGCTGGCTCAAGCCTGGGATATGACCGGCACGCCCTTGTGGCCCGTCCCTGAGTTAGAATCTGCTGCGATCGCGACCGGGCATGTCCTCACTCGTACAGATACTGATGGGCTAGTGCGACAAATCGATTTGCAAGTGCAAGGGCAGGCTGCTCTATCGGTGGTTGCAGTCGAAGCTTACAGCCTGGTGCGTACTCGCATCCCACTGCCCAAAGATGACCAACCATTTTGGATTAACTGGGTTGGCTCAGCCAAACAACTACAACAATACTCGTTTGCTGATGTGGTTCAGGGCAGAGTGCCAGCCCAGGCATTTCGACACAAAATCGTTCTAGTTGGAGTCACTGCTACAGCATTGGATTCGCTGATCACCCCGTTTGACCGCAATCCCCCTGCGAGTAGCGTGTATCTCCATGCCACCGTGATTCAAAATCTTCTCGAACAAAATAGTCTGCATCCCCTGAGCCGCTATTGGCTATGGCTGATTCTATTGATGGGAGGGCCAGGGCTGAGCTGGGTTATGGTGGGTTGGAATACACGCCAACAAATCATTGTGGTCGTTGGCGTATGTGTTAGTTGGGGCATGATCAGCTTGCTCTTGCTACAAAACAATTATCTGCCGCCGATCACCTTTCCCATCATTCTCGTTTCGGTAACCGCTGGTGCGGTTACCCTGAGTGAGCGGCTGAGAGAAAACCACTTACTGCATCAACAAATTGCCCAACTCTGGCAACAATATCATCAAGATTTGGTTGTCTATACTGCTGCTTCCACTCTGCCAGTTCAGAGACTCGAGTGTCCCCGATCGCAAGACGGTTTTTGGGGGATTGCTCAGTTGGCAGATCTGGCAGAACAATTTGCCCGTTCCCAATCAACGCAAGCGACGATCGCCCAGAGTTTGTCGATCGGGCTGCTCGCCGCCAACCTGCAAGGAAAAATCTGGTTTTGTAACCCACTCGCTTCAAAATGGCTACGGGTAAAAGTCGGCAGTCAATTAAGCCATCAGATGGTTCCCCTCTGGCTCAGCCCCGAACAATGGCAAACAAGTTTGGCATCCCTAAAAACGGGTCACCCTGTGAAGCACAACGATCTGCACCACCAGGATCAGTGGTTCGATATTGTCTTACAACCGATCGTCCAGCAGAGCACAGTCAACCCATCCAACATCCCCCTCAACGAATTAGAGGGCTTTTTGCTTTTGCTAGAAGACGTTACAGAACGCAAGCAAACCGAAATTGCGCTTCAAGCAGCCAAAGAAACTGCCATTCGAGAAGCCCTTCGTAGCAAGAATGCCAACCGCGCCAAAAGCGAATTTCTGGCAAACATCAGTCATGAACTGCGAACTCCCCTCAACGCCATTCTTGGCTTTACCCAGGTCATGGGACATGACAAATCCTTAAACGAAGAAAACAAGAAATACCTTGATATCATCAATCGCAGCGGACACCATCTTCTAGAACTGATCAACGATGTCCTGGAAATGTCCAAAATTGAAGCCGGTAAAATTAAGCTCAATATCGCCAGCTTTGATCTCTATCATCTTTTGCAGACCCTGGAAGAGATGATGCAAGTCAAAGCGACGGCAAAAGGACTTCAATTATGCTTTGAATGCGCCGCCAATCTTCCCCAATACATCACCACGGACGAAAATAAACTTCGTCAAGTTTTGCTTAACTTATTAGGCAATGCCATCAAATTTACATCCCAAGGGCAGGTGATTTTGCGGGTAAGCGCAGAAGAAAGAAATGGGAAGGGTTGGGCAGGCGAAACTGCCCCGACCCAGGAACGGACACAGCCCACCGTGCCCTCTGCGCTCTCAGCTCCATCTCCCCCCATTATCCGACTCTTTTTTGAGGTCGAAGATACGGGTCCTGGGATTGCCCCTGAAGAGGTTCAAAATTTGTTTCGTCCTTTTGTCCAAACCACTACGGGTCGTCAAGCGAATGAAGGAACAGGTCTAGGTCTTACCATCAGCCGTAAATTCGTCAGCCTGATGGGAGGTGATATTACAGTTCACAGTCGAATGCATTACGGAAGTATTTTCAAGTTTGAGATTTGGGTCGATGCTGCAAGCAGTAAAGACATTTTGCCTGCTCTGGAAAATCATCCCATCATTGCTTTAGTGCCTACGCAACCCGGCTATCGTATTTTGATTGTGGAAGATCGCTGGGAAAATAGTCAACTAGTGGTTCAGTTATTATCCCGTTTGGGGTTTGTGACTCGTGAAGCCCCGAATGGAGAAGTGGGTGTGGCACTTTGGCAAAGTTGGAAACCCGATTTGATTTTGATGGATATGCGGATGCCAGTGATGAACGGGGATGAAGCCACTCGCCGCATCCGAGCCATGGAACAAATGGATAAAACTTTAAGAACGACTCCCACTAAAATTATCGCGCTGACTGCCAGCGTTTTTGAAGATACCCAGCTAACGGCTTTAGCCGCAGGTTGCGATGATTTTCTTCGTAAGCCGATCGAAGAAGAAAAGTTACTCGCCAAGCTAGCGAAGCATCTTGGGGCACAATATGTCTACGAAAATACAACTGGAAAAAAGGAGCCCCATTTTGGGAAGAATGAAGAAATAGCAGGTGTCTCGACGCTGCATCTTTATCTTGCTCAAATGCCCGCTGAATGGATCAACCAACTCCATGAGGCAGCGGTGAAAGGGTTTGATCATCAAATCCTTCAGTTAATTGAGCAAATTCCTCAGACCCAGTCTTTGCTAGCCACAACGTTAGCTGCCTGGAGCCATGAATTCCGTTTTGATAAAATCACAGACCTAACGAAACAGTTTATGGATTAATACTCGATCGCAAAAGTGAGATGTTTTTGATCCTGTACACTTTCAAAAAATCTTCCTCACATAGTCCCTACTTTGCCGCTTTTCTTATCGATCGTTCAACGTCAAAATGAGCTAAATGGCTCATTTTTAGCCTTTTAAATGGTTGCATCGTGAAACGCTCTTCCGCCCTTTCTACTCTTGTCTTTAAAACCTTAGGGAAAACACCGTTACGGCTTGTTTTGGTCGTTCCATTTGTTCTACAAATTTTTGCTGCAGTCGGTTTAACAGGTTGGTTTTCCTTACAGCATGGACAAAAAGCAGTGAACGTTTTGGCAATGCAGTTGCGCGTCAAAGCCAGTTCTCAAGTCACGGAATTCTTGAAAGAAGAATTAGAAGAGCCCCTGGTGATTAATCAAATTAATCTTGAAGCAATCAACTTAAAATTATTAGATTTACAAAATTTCCAACAAGTGGGTACTTTCTTTTGGAAGCAAATGCAAATCTTTAATGTGGGATATGTCAATTTTGCGAATACTCAGGGAGATTTTATAGGGGTCGAGCGGCTGGACAATGGCAGCTTGCTGATTAATGAACGTTCGCACCAACGGACAGGCGGGCAGTTATATGTGTATGAAACGAATCAGCAGGGCGATCGCACCCGTCGGATTGCCGTGAAAGATTACACACCAATGGTCGAAGCCTGGTATACCGATGCGGTCAAAGCTAAAAAACCTTTATGGACACAAATTTATCAATGGGATGACAAACCTGAAGTTCTTTCCATTTCTGCCAGTTATCCTGTGTTCGACACTCGGCAGCAAATCATTGGTGTGGTTGGGGTGGATTTGATCTTGTCTCAAATCGGCACCTATCTTCAAACGTTGAATATTAGCCCCTCTAGCCGAACTTTTATCCTGGAGCGAAATGGATTGCTGGTTGCTTGTTCCGGTCAAAGCCTCCCTTTCAGTGTGACAAATGGTAATGCCCATCGGGTGAAAGCGATCGCCAGCTCTGATCCTTTAATCCAATCGACTGCCACTTTCCTCACTCAGCACTTTCAAAGTCTCGATCGCATTCAAACTAGCCAACAATTGGAGTTTGCGATCGGGGGTAAACACAAATTTGTGCAAGTTACCCCCTGGCGAAACGCGCTCGGGTTGAACTGGCTCGTAGTGGTGGTGGTGCCAGAATCCGACTTCATGGAGCAAATCAACACCAACACTCGCACAACCATCCTATTGTGTTTCTTATCGCTGGCACTGGCAACCCTATCCGGCTTAATCACCTCTCGTTGGATTACCCACCCGATTCATCGATTGGTGATTGCCAGCCAAGCCATCTCTAACAATGATCTCGACCACGCTATTGATGTGAAAGGTGCGCGCGAACTACAACTCCTCGCCCAATCGTTCAATCGTATGGCAGCCAAATTAAAAACATCCTTCACCGAACTCGAAAATCGAGTGGAACAGCGCACAGAAGAGCTAGCCAAAGCCAAAGAAATCGCCTTGCACGAAGCCGTCCGCAGTGCGGATGCCAATCGTGCCAAAAGTGAGTTTCTTGCCAGCATGAGTCACGAATTGAGAACTCCACTCAATGCTATTCTGGGCTTTTCTCAGGTTCTGAAACAGGACCTTTCGCTCACTCCCCAACAGTCGGAAAACATCAAAATCATCTATCGTAGTGGAACGCATTTACTTTCTTTGATCAATGACATCTTAAAGGCTTCTAACCTGGAGGTCGGTAGGGTTTCCTTGCAAGAAACCAACTTTGATCTGCATCGATTACTCGATAGCCTGAACAACAAATTTCAGCTAGCGGCGATCGCCAAGGGGTTGCAATTCCTTGTCAACCGTACGCCAGAAGTCCCCCAATATGTCCAGGCAGATGCCAATAAGCTGCATCAGGTTTTGGTCAATCTACTCGATAATGCCATTAAGTTTACTCAGCAAGGTCATGTCAGCTTACAAGTTAAGCCAGTGGATTGCCTTTCCACTAGCTCAGATCCTTCTGCATCTCCCTCGCTCCTCGACGCAACACTGCCCACCCTCACACTCCAGTTTGAAATTGAAGATACCGGGTTGGGCATCGATCCAGCCAATTTGGGAACTCTATTTGAACCCTTTGTACAACCTCCAGATGGATGCCGTTCTCATCCGGGAAGTGGTCTTGGCTTATATATTAGTCAACAGTTTGTGCATCTCATGGGAGGAACTCTGAATTTTCAGTCTAAACAGGGACAGGGCACCCTGTTTATTTTTGTGGTTCCGATCCGTAGATGCGGCTTTGATCATCCCCAAGCGCTTCATTCACAAACAGTAGTCACCCATGCCGCTGAGTGGGAAGAAGAGATCGTTTGGCAAGTTGAGCAACCCCTGGAAAATGCTGTCATGATCGATGACTATCAACTCAGCTACTATTTGTCTCAAATGTCACCAGAATGGATTGGAAAGTTGCATGAGGCGGCAATTAAAGGGTTTGATTATACATTGCTCGAATTAGTTGAGCAAATTCCCGAAACTTATGCGCCGCTCGCAACCAGCTTGATTCGTTGGGGTAGCGATTTTCGATTTGATAAAATAATTAGCTTAATTCAGAAGGTTTTATGATGAGCACTAGCTTAGGATACGAATCTAAAGGGGATATTTTGATTGTGGATGATACCCCCGACAACTTGCGACTTTTGTCTGCAATGTTGACCAATCAAAGATATGAAGTTCGGAAGGCTTTGAATGGTCAACGTGCCATCTTTTCTGCTCAAGCAGATCCGCCCGATCTCATTTTGCTCGATATTAAAATGCCTGAAATGGATGGTTATGAAGTCTGTCGTATTTTAAAGGCTGATCCGATCACCCAGAATGTGCCGGTTATTTTTATTAGTGCTCTGGATGATGCTTTGGATAAGGTACAGGCTTTTGCTGCGGGCGGCATTGATTATGTGACCAAACCTTTTCAGGAAGCAGAGGTATTAGCTCGGATTGAAAATCAACTGCGCATCCAGCGATTGCAACAAAAATTAACTGAGCAGAATAAAGAATTGGCGCGATCGAATCGAGAACTAGAGCAATTTGCCTATGTGGTTTCCCATGATTTGCAACAGCCATTGCAGAGCGTGACGGGTTTTGTCCGCTTAATCATGCTGAAGTATCAGGAAGGCATGGATGAAACAGCTCATGACTATCTCAATCGGATTCATGATGCAGGAATGCGGATGCAACGCCTGATCCAAGATTTGCTCTCCTATGCTCGGTTGGGTAAGCAAGAAGAAGAATTTCATCCCGTAGATGGCAACCAATTATTGGAGCAAGTGGTGGAAAATCTGCAAATGCTGATTGCCGAAAAGCAAGTCAGCCTGACTCACGACCCTTTGCCCAAGCTCATTGGCAACGAAACCCAACTCCTTCAGCTCTTTCAAAACTTAATTAGTAATGCCATTAAGTTCATCCATGCAGGCGTTTCTCCCCAAATTAAGATCTCCGTCAGCCGTCAAGAGCGTTACTGGCAATTTGGGATACATGATAATGGCATTGGCATTGCGTCTGAAAACCTAGAACGCATCTTTGAAGTGTTTCAACGAATTCATTCTGAGAAAAAATACCCCGGCAGCGGCATCGGTCTCGCAACTTGTCGAAAAATTGTTGAGAATCACGGGGGAAATATTTGGGTTGAGTCTCAGCTCAATGTCGGCACGACCTTTTATTTCACCTTAGCTGCTGAATAGGGCGGCTCCCGGTCCAAAGGTCTTAAAGAGAAGATTTCTTCCGGGAGGGAGATTTTGGCTACTGGAAATACAAAGAATTGACCTTAATAGAAGATAATCTGATTTGGCGCTATCGGCGATATCCCTCAATCTAGATTGACTAGACCATGTCTCAAGCTTTCAGTTCGCTTCAGGATGATTTGAATAAAGTCATTCAGTTTTCTCCTCCAACTGTCACAGCCGATACCCCTGCGTTGGATGTGATTGAGTTGATGAGTCAAACGCGAAGTAGCTATGTTCTGGTCGTTGAACAGCAAAGATTGGTGGGCATATTTACGGAGCACGATTTGCTCTTGGCAACGGCAGCCAGGGTTGAACTCGAAAGGGTCAACATTGCCACATTGATGCCACAATCGGTGGTTACACTGCGGCAAGGGGATGTTCAAGCAATTACCGCTGTCTTGAATCAGTTTCAGAAACATCAGATTCGCCATTTGCCTGTTGTCGATGAGCAGGGAAATATTGTGGGTGTTATTACATCTGAATCGGTTCACCAGCTTTGGCTGAAGTCATTACAAGCCACGATCGAAGAACAAACTGCAGACTTACAACAGGAAATGGCTCAGCGTGAGGCGTTGATGCAAACCCTGATCGATCGTGAAGCTCGCTATCGGGCGATCGTAGAAACCCAGACTGCACTAGTGGTGCGTACCAGTCCCGAAGGCATCATCACCTTCGTCAATGAAGCTGCTTGCCGCATTTCAGGGTATGCGCGAGAAACCCTTGTGGGTCGCTACTGGCAAGACTTTATCCCGGCTGAAGACTTGGTAAAACTGCTGGATCAACCTGTGATCTTTACCCCCGAGACTCCCAGTGTAGTGACGGAACAGTGCAACTTGTTTGCGACAGGCAAAATTTGGTGTCAATGGACTAGTCATGGCATTTTTGATTCGCAGGGACAGTTGCTGGAAATTCAATCCGTAGGTTGGGATATTACGACGCACAAACATACTGAGGCTGCTTTGCGTCAGAGCGAAACGAGATTTCAGACCCTGGTGCAAAACATGCCAGGGATGAGCTATCGATATTTGCCAGGGCAGGATGGGGTAGGACGCTTCCTTTATGTCAGTTCTGGGGCTAGTGAACTGTTGGGGCTAGAGCCAGAAACCATCTTGCAAGATGCTAATTCGGTTTGGTCCCTGATTCATCGAGAGGATCTGCCATCTCTGCAAAGCTCTGTTGCAATTTCAGTTCAGGGTTGCTTTCTCTGGTGCTGGGAGGGTCGCCTAACAACACCATCGGGACAAAATAAGTGGATTCAGGGCAAGTCTCGTCCAGAACAAACCCCCGATGGCATGGTCTGGGATGGGTTATTGATGGATATTACGGAGCGCAAACAATTGGAGTTGGCTCTGTATCACAGTGAAGAGCAGCGACGACTCGCACTGGATTTAAGTGAAGTGGGGATGTGGGATTGGCAAATTTCGACCGATCAGGAAGTTTGGAGCGATCAGCACTTCCGCCTCTTGGGTTTGCAACCTGGTGAAGTGCAACCGAGTCAGCAAGTGTGGCTAGCTTGCATCCATCCCGAGGATGCAAGGCTGATCCAACGATTGATTATCCAGAATCTGCAAGAACAAAAAAATATCGAGTTTGAATATCGAGTCCTTTATCCCAATGGGGAGATCCACTGGCGCTTAAGCAAGGGACAATATATTTATAACGAAGCGGGTGAAGCGATACGCGCTGTTGGCATTATTGTCGATATTGATGAACTCAAACGATCGGAAGCAGCGCTGCGCCAGAGTGAGGCACGCTATCTGGGGATTTTGGAAGATCAGACTGAATTGATTGCCCGCTTTTTGCCCGATGGTACCCTTACCTTTGTCAATGAAGCCTATTGCCACTATTTTGGCAAAACCCGTAAAGAATTAATTGGCAAATGCTACAACCCAGTTATTTTAGAAGCCGATCGCGAACAGGTGGCTGAGCAACTTCGGCAAATCAGTCGTTCCAATCCCGTAGTTACGATCGAAAACCGGGTGGTGACGGGGGGAGAGGTCCGCTGGACGGAATGGATCAATCGAGCAATTTTTGGCGACCAGGGGCAAATTGTCGAATTTCAAACAGTGGGACGCGATGTGGACGATCGCAAACAAGTGGAAGCAGAACTGGAGCGAGCCAAACGGATTGCTGAAGCTGCGAACCAAGCCAAAAGTTCTTTTCTTGCCAATATGAGTCATGAGTTGCGGACTCCGCTCAATGCCATTCTGGGCTTCGCCCAACTGATGTCTCATAACCCTTCACTCAACCTTTCTCAGCGAGAGCATTTGGAGATCATTAATCGCAATGGCGAGTACTTGTTGCAATTGATTAATGATGTCTTATCGATTTCTAAAATTGAAGCAGGTCGCCTTACCCTGGAAGAAAATACGCTGGATCTTTATCTGCTACTCGCAGATCTGCAAACAACTTTTGGCTTGCAGGCTGAGTCCAAAGATCTCCAGTTTATCTGTGAACCAATGGTGAATCGAGGGGCAAGCATCGTCCAGAGCATTTTTCCTCAATACATCCAGACCGACGAACGAAAGCTTCGGCAGATTCTCACAAACCTGCTGGATAACGCCATTAAATTTACCGAGCAAGGATGTATCACGGTACGGGTAGAGGTCGGTCAAATGTTGGAGACTGGGTGGCAAAGCCTGACGACCTCGGATACGAAAACTGCACCGATAGAAGCGACTCATCCAGATCCTTTCTCCTCTGATCGGTTTTTATGCTTTGAAGTCGCGGATACGGGACCTGGGATTGCGCCTGAAGAACTCGACACGTTGTTTGATGCGTTTGTTCAGGCAGAAGTGGGGCGTAAAATCAGCCAGGGTTCGGGCTTGGGGTTGGCAATTTCTCAGCGTTTTGTCGAGTTGATGGGGGGAACGATCGCAGTCAACAGCCAGTTGGGAGTGGGTACAGTTTTTAGTTTTACCCTACCCCTCAAACTTGCCCCCATGGATGCTTTGTTGCCTAACCCGACTTCTGCACCAGAAATCATCGGGTTAATGCCTGGTCAGTCAACCTACCGAATTATGGTTGCTGATGATGTAGCAGAAAACCGAGAATTGCTGGTTCAACGGTTACACAACACTGGGTTTGAGGTGATAGCAGCCAGTAATGGACAAGAGGCGATCGAGCGGTGGATAACTTATCAGCCCCACTTGATTTGGATGGATATGCGAATGCCGATCATGGATGGGGTTGAGGCAACCCAGCGGATTCGGAGTCTGGAAGCCAGGGCTGAGTCACCCGATCAGAAGGTTCAGACCAAAAAAAATCAGCCCCATTCACGAACTATCATTATTGCCATTACGGCCAGTGTGTTTGAGGAAGATTGCCAACGCATGATGTCCGCAGGCTGTGATGACTGTGTGACCAAGCCTTGTCCAGAGACCATTTTTTTCGATAAGTTGAGTCAGTATTTGGGTGTGCGCTACGCTTATGAAGAATTTGCCGCGAATCCAGTCCTGGTTTCGACTTATACTCAAGCTCAACTAGCAAAAGCGATCGCAGAGATGCCTGCGACATGGGTGACTGCTATAAATAGTGCAGCTTATCGAGCCAGAGACCGTGAAATTTTGCAGTTGATTGAGCAAATTCCAGACTCGCACAGCTTTTTGAAGGATGTAATCGCGACTCTGGTTGACAATTTCGATTTAGAAAAAATTATTCAATTAACAACATTGTGAGTGGTGTGGATATGTCTCAACCACAGACTGGAATTGGAGAAATTTTGATAGTTGACGATACACCTGATAATCTCCGCTATTTATCTTATCTATTGATCGACCATGGCTACAATGTGCGAAAGGCACTCAATGGTCAATTGGCGCTAGATGCAGCCCAACTGGAACCGCCTGACCTAATTTTGCTGGATGTTAGAATGCCGCACATCAATGGTTATCAAGTGTGTGAGCGGCTCAAAAGCCAGCAGGAGACGGCTCACATTCCGATCATTTTTCTCAGCGCTTTGGCAAATGAAGATGATAAGATCCAAGCGTTTCAGGTGGGAGGGATTGATTATATTACCAAACCTTTTCATGCAGCTGAGGTGCTGGTTCGGGTTGAAACCCACTTAAAGCTAAATCGATTACAAAAGCAATTGCAAGAGCAAACACAAAAACAAGCTCAAGAGATTCAATTTCGCATTATTGCAGAAAACGAATTGCAAATTCTTAATCAAACCTTAGAAGATAAGATCCTGGAACGCACTTCTGAATTAGAAACTAAAAATAAGCAATTACTTCAGCTTCAAGCGGATCTTCAGAAAGCACTCTCCCAAGAACAAAAGCTAAATGAACTACGAGCAGACTTGATCACTACCATCTCTCACGAGTTTCGTACACCCTTGTCAATTTTGACCACTGCGATCGCACTCCTCAATCGAGAACAACATGCCAATCACGATCGTGAAAAAATATACTTTCACATGATGACTGAAAGTATTAAACGACTCAATGAAATTCTCCAAAACGTTTTAACTTTAGCCGAAATTACTCCTGAAGATGCACACTTCAATCCTCAGTTGATTGATCTGACTTGCTTTTGTCAACAGCTGATCGAGCAGTGGCAACGGACAGAATCTGATAAGCATCAGTTGGTTTTTACCAGTCATGCTGATGCTCCTGCTCTAAGCTCCATCGATGTCAATTTGTTTCAAGAGATCTGGAAAGGTTTGCTGACCAATGCGATTCGCTATTCTCCTCAGGGGGGGACGATTCAGTTTGAACTGCTCTACGAAGCAGAGGCGGTGGTGTTGCGAGTGCATGATCAAGGGATCGGGATTCCGGTTGAAGATCAAAATCATATTTTCGATCGCTTTTATCGAGCGGGCAATGCGAATTTGGTTGCTGGAACACCGGGAATTGGCTTGGGTTTGGCGGTCGTGAAACAGGCAGTGGAGCGACATCGGGGCACAATTTCAGTGAGCAGTACGATCGACCAGGGAAGCACGTTTACGGTTCGCTTCCCTCGGGTGGCTCAGGATAAAGCTTGAGAACTTATAGAATTTTAGATTTTAGATTGCACAAGCTGAGCTTCTGCTTCAAGGAGCCAGCGATCGCCAGGGACGTTTTCTTAGGGCAATAGTGCCTGCCCGTTGGGTCAAGCTTTCGGCAGCAGATTTGGCAGCCTGCATCACATCCGTTTCAGAAACCGTCTGCATGGTCCGGTCTTGCATTACGATTTGTCCATCAATGAAGACAGTGTCGGGCTCGTTGCCCAGAGCGGAATAGACCAGTGCAGAAATCGGGTGATGGACGGGATTTACAAAAAAGTTGTCGTACTTCAGCACAACCAGATCAGCCTTTTTACCCACTTCGATCGAACCAATTTCGTGTTCTAATCCAATCGCGCGGGCACCCTCGATCGTTGCCATTTCCAGTATCTTTTCGGCGGTGATAATGGTGGCATCCTGGTGGTATCCTTTGTGGATCAGTGCGCCAAACTTGAGACTGTGAATCATGTTGTGATTGTTGTTGCTGGCAGGTCCATCGCAAGCAAGGCTGACGGTGATGCCTGCCATCAACATTTGCGGAATCGGGGCAAAACCGGATGCCAGATACATATTGCTACAAGGATTATGAGAGACCTTGACGCCGCGTAACTTCATAATGCGGAGGTCACGGGCAACACAATGGACGCAGTGGGCTGCCAACACATCCGGGCCCAGAAACCCGATCGCATCCATATATTGCAAATCGCCCATGCCAAACCGTTGCAGGGCATAGTCCACTTCCCAGCGGGTCTCAGACACATGGATTGTAATAAGAACGCCCAATTCATTTGCAAGTTGGCGAGTTTTTTCCAGGTCTTCTCGCTGAACGCCCCAAATCATACAGGGAGCTAGCCCAACCTGGACTCTGGCTCCTGGCTGGTTGTATTTTTCGATTAAAGTCCGTGCATCTTGCAAGGCGACATCGATCGTTTCAATCAAGGGTTCTGGCACCCCTTGCTCTATCCCGGTGGTAATAAACCCCCTGGCAACAATCCCCCGCATACCAGTTTCTTGAAATGCCTGAATCACCGCTTCCGTCAGGTTGGGGTGCGGATGGGCATACATAAAATCCAGGAGGGTAGTAACGCCAGATTTAATTGACTCCACACAGCCATGACGAGCAGCAGCGTAACAGTCTTCTGGCAACAGTTCTACCGCACTGGGTCCGGTCATACAAGCAAACCAATCTTTCAGAACCCGATCGTCTCCCAACCCCTTGAGCAAGGTTTGAAACAAATGCGTGTGGGTATTAATCATGCCGGGGATGATGACCCGATCGGTATAATCGATCACTTCAGCTTCCGGATAGCGAGAAGAGAGCTCTGCCGTAGTGCCGACTGCCAAAATACGATCATTCTCAATACAAATCCCGCCTGCTTCAATCACATCACGATCGGGATTCATTGTCACTACGGTCGCGTTACTCAGTACCCGCTTCATCCAGCTGCGCTCCCTAATGCTCTGGGTTATCTGGATATCCATGTTAACGTTGATATCCCATGGAGCGATCGGGTTATAGTCTAGCCATATTGCGGATATTTTTGAAAACTTGGCTGACAAAGCTTTCAAAAATCGCTACCATCCCTCTGAAACACTACCCGCGATCGTGAGAGTGAAATCGGCAGAGCGAGAGTATCTTAGCGACTGGCTTGACCCCGCCAGGTTGAAATTGCTCGTCGTGCTGAAGGATAAGCTGCAACATCAGCGGGAACCAACGACGCGGTTTGAATTGCCTGCACCAAACTGCCCTTTGCTGCCCGAGATCGAGCCAGATCAAAGATTGCCTGACTCCAGCGCTCGATAAATTGACGGGCTTCGGTATATTCTGCCTGATTGGTTTGCACCTGACGGGCAGACGTGATCGCTCGACTATAGGACGAAGCCTGACCCGGCTGAATCATCGTTTGCGCTCTTAGCAGCAAGACCTGAGCTGATTGTTGTCCTTGGCCGCGTTGTACTCGCCTTTGCCACTGCGCGATCGCCCGTTGGGCTTCGGCGTAGAGTAGTGGTTGGTCTCTGGGCACCAGTTTTGCAGCCGCGATCGCTTCTGCAAAGGCAGCATTTTCTGCACGCCGCTTTGAGAGGTTAAAAATCACCTGGCTCCAGTGAACAATCTCCTGTTGTGCTTGGGCATAAGCGGAGTCCTTGGGTGGCACTTCTCGTGCCTTCGCGATCGCTTTGTTGTACTGAGATGCCTGATTGAAGCGAATTAAACTTCTGGCTTCTTGCAGGATTGCCTCCCCCGATTTGCCAGTTTGGGTGACGGTCTTCACAGGAGGGGCGATCGGCTTGGAGATTGGGCTGGTCGGGTTAACAGGCTTTTGGGTGCTTTTGGGGTTGCCATGGACCGAATTTGTATTCCCAGGGTTGCTTTTGCCAGGAGAAGCACCTGAAGTCGGGGATGGGGGATGCTCCAACCCTGGCGACGGACCAATGCCCGTTGGGGGGGGCTGCTCCCCGATGCCCGGTTTGGGTAGGTTGGGAAGTTGAGGGCTACTGGTTGTTGCAGGTGGGTTAGAGTCGTTGCCCTGCACCTTATTCCCAGGCGGAGTTGCCACATTGAGCGGTTGGGTGCGGTTAGTTGTCCCAGCATTGAACGAAGTTGCCTGATCGGATTGGGCAGGTGTCGTGGGTGCCGCAGCGATCGGCGAGGAGACTGCCCCCGTTGGGTCATGGGAGACCTGAGGAAGCGACGGTTCCCCATTGAACATTTGCCCATTGCGCCAAAAAAAGCCGAGCGCTAGCAATAACCCCACCGTCCCACCCACCATCAGCACACGCCGCCAAAAGACCGCATCGGCAATCTCCATCTCCTCAGATTCCTGAGAATCGATCGATGGGACAGGCAGGGATTGTCCAACCAAGGGGGCATGCGTGATGTCCGCATCGCCCCTCTGCGCAGGCTGAATATCCAACGCTGCCAACCTGGATTCAAAAGAAGGTCGGGTTGAGGCAGGCTCAGAGTCTTTGACTAAAGAAGGCTGAGATTCTTCCTGCCTGGCTTTAGGACTCTGCCCCAAGGGAACGGGGGTATGGGCTACTGTATTTGGGGGAGGGATAGCCCCATTCGGGCTGGAGGAGGAGTTGGAGGGAGTTCCGTTCATCGGTGGTTGAGAGGGGATTCGCTGTGCGGGCAAGGGATTTCTAGTCGCTCCAATCGCAGGCAGAATGGACTGATTGAGCTTTTCGGCAGGAGTGACCAGGGTAAGGGGTTGTTGCAGCGGTCGATCGTACTGCTCGCTCAGTTCGGGTAGACGGCTGCTCAAGTAGCGATTCAGGTTGCCAGGCGTTCCAGCTTGACCAGAGCGCAAGCTTTCGAGTAAAGCGACGGTAAAGAAACCGTGCCCCAATCCTGGCACTTCACGGGAAAACTGTCCAGGTTGGCAAGCCAGGATAGTGCTGATCTGGCTTTCGGTTGCTAGGGCTGCAGTTTGTGCGCCAACCGCTTCGTTCTCCAGGACGCTCTGGCTATGGCTCATATCCAGAAGCAGCAGACTGTTTTCAGTGGGGGCAGCGCGGAGGCTGTCCAGGATCGATCGCAAAGAGAGCATAGTGGTGGCAAGGGCTGCTGGGTTGCCATCGATCGGGACTAAATAATCCTGTCCATGTACGCAAACGCCATAGCCACTGAAAAAGCACCAGAGCACATCTCCGGCTTGCACCCACTGCTGAGTTAGCAAAGTCAGCCAATTTTGGATATTTTCTCGATCGGGATAGGTAGAATGCCCCAAAAACGGAGGGGATGTTTCTGTCATTAACAAGCAATGGTCGCGAGAGAACCCCCCTGACTCCACCAAAAGCGTGTGCAATGCCTGAGCATCCTGTTGAGCGCTGCCCAATGGTTGAAAGAACTGATATTGATTGATACCGATCGCGATCGCCCAGTGGTTTGTCATCTCAGATGCCCCAAAGATTGATGAACCATTGCGTCTCCAGACATAAAATGTCTCAGATTTCTCTCAACATAAATTCTAATTTGGTTGTTAAAAAGTGGGTAGTTTTTTTTACATAAAACCCGCTCTATGGAAATATGGCGCTACCCAGAACTAGAGTTTTGAGACTGGCTTTAGACACTCAATTTTAGAAATTGTTGCAGTCCTTTCTGCTCCTCGAATGCCCTTCCATCCATTCTCTCCTTTTCAGCCACTTTCTAGACGCGATCGGCTTCGTCTGAGCGAAAGCAAGTTTCAGGAACTCCAACTGAACCTGGACAGTCCCCTTGCTTGGAGGATGTTTTAAAGGTCCTTTTGCAAGTAGCAATAGACACGATCCCCCTAAATCCCCGCGCCAGTGCGGGGATTTAGGGGGATCAACCCACTCAATGACATCACTGATTACTTGTGTGTACACGGTAGCCTTAAAAAAGAGGGAACCAGATCGGAAGTCCTTTTTAAGGGGGATTCAGGGGGATCTTTAACGCTTAGCTACAAACGCAGCACTTGTGTGTACACGGTAGTTTTTAAAGGGGGGCTAGGGGGGATCTCTGAGTGTTCAACATCACAGCTAACCCCTTTTCAAACAAGCGCTAAGACGGGCGAGTACCGATATCTATTTGGGGAATCTCTTCACCTCAAGTTTCATAAAATTGAGGCGAAGAAATTTTTAGTGGTGTTTTTCAGAGAGGCGTTTAAAATGGCGCTAACCCGCATTAGAAAAAACGGCTTTCTCCAGTGCGTTTTGATAGAGAGGTTTGCGATGAAGAGTTCTCAGATGAAAAAATTATTGGCATTGCCAATTCATCTCTGCATTGGGGTTGGCTTAACCAGTGGCATGTGGTTGGCACAGGCCACGATCGCCCCGTTGGTCGCGCAAGCATACACCGCCCGCATGACGCTGATGCTGGAGTACCGCTTCGATGAAACCTACGAAACACTCTTGCGCCGCGCCGAAGCGATCGCCAGAGCCGCCGCTCAACGCAGTTTTGACCAGGATATTCTGGTGACCGATGTGGCAGTCTCCGTTTTAGGCGAAAGCGAAGGCGCAACCTTGCCCATTTTGACCCTGGAAGTGACCCGCCCTCAATGGCGCAGTCGTCCCGATACTCGCTATTGGGCAACCTATTTTCGTAGTGCCCGCACACTTTTGGACTTGACCCGTCAGCAAAACGGCGGCGCGCCTGCCCAGCCGGTGCCCAGTCGCCCTACGGCACCGACTGCCCCCGCTAACACCACTCCCACCGAGCCACCCGACTCAACCAATCCAATCCCCTCACCCGACGAGCAATCCAACCCAGATGAACAGGTGCCGAATAACCCAGTGGTGCCGCCGATTCCTCGACAGCGAGGGTGATGCGGAAGAAATTTGCCAAGTCGCTGAGAAGTTTGTGCAGGCAAACTGCTTTGATCCCCAATTTGGCAGTGGATTATTTAGTGCAAGATCGGAGAATAATACGGAATAAAATTGCCTCGATGCCAGGTAACGAATCGCTGTAAGGGGGATTTTATGTAGAGAAGACCGACTCTTACAAAACTTAAAAAAATGTCAAGACTGGCTTGTGCTACAGCCTACAAGTCTCTGTGCGAGAGAAGAGGCTCCACGAAACTATGAGACCGTAACATCCAACTAAAGCAGGGGAATAAACCTCTAGGAGAGGAAAGAGAAGGGTGTAGGTCTCTTATGGACATCACCATTTCATCCTTTCGCCAACCGACTTGTTCGCCAAACTTTTTCCAGATTTCATCGCCTGGATATTTGCCGTCCAGTTTAGCACCACACTCCACATAGATCTGTTTCTGGACGCTGAAACCAAATCTGCCGTTGCTGTACTTCACCCACAGCCTATCAATGGCTTTGAGTTCCTCGCAGGGAAAGTTTAGTAATTCTTCAGGCTCAAACCACTGTCCGTCTTCTTTACCAACAGTGGTAATTATCAGCCGATAGGTTTCCTGGTCTGCCGCCTGCCACTGTTGATTTTTGAGAAAGTCTTCCAGTTGGGTACAGCGACAGGTTTGCACAGTTCCCTTCAGGGCTGCCAGCTCTACCTGTTCTGAGATGGATAAATCCACTCGCTTTGGCGTTTCCCGAAATATCTGGTAAGCCAAATCCCCACATTGGCGATCAATGGTTGCCCGGATCAAATGGGTGGGATTCACCAAACTGGCATAAAACAAAATCGTTGGTTTCCAGGCATCGACTTTTAACCCCTCATACAAAATCGATTCCTGCCGTATCCTTTTCACTTCCGATGCAGCTAAAAATTCCTGAAAACTGAGATGGGCAAATTCGTAGATGCCCTCTTCTTTCTCGACCAGCAATTCACTCACCTGCACAACCTGGTCTAGAAAAGCCTCAGTAGACACATCCGGATTGCGTTCGGTTAACGCAGTTGCCATCAATGCCAGCAGATCATCCCGTTGAATTTGCTTAAAGCCCTGCTCATCTTGTCTGACTCGTTGCATCATGGCTAACGCCACAATTTGCAGCACTTCCTGTCGGTGACTGAGCGAACTAAGCAACAGAGAAATGCCCTTTGCTCTCGGTCGGCGGTTGAGTTGCAACTCACAAATATCCTGATAGAGTTCAACTTTGCGCTGCGGCAGTTCGGCTCCCTGCTGATCGCGATGAAACCGCGCCATCATATTGAGCAGCAGCGCATTGCCCGAAATGGCTTTGAGTTCAGGGCGAGACTCAAGCTGCGCCAGTAGAGACGCGGCATTTTGTTTCGCCCGTTGCTTTACATCAGGGGTGTTGCGTCCGCCTCGGGCATACCGTTCTTGGCAGGTGTACCACTGCACTACAAAGCGTTGGCGTTGCGTGTCATCAAAATCTTCGATCCAAAAGCTGGCGGTGGGTCGTTGGGCAGTGTAATCATTTTTGAACGCGGTCGGTCGCGAGGTCATGATAAAAACAGACTCGCGGTAGTGGCGCATTTGTTGGCTCAACCACTCACTCACCATCTGTCGTTCTGCTGGCGGCACTTCATCAAAACCATCAAACATCACCAGTGCATCGCCCTGTTTCAACAAATTCCGTGCCCAGTTGGGAGGTACGTTTAAGTCCTCTGCCTGGGGAAGACGCGGCAAATGATACTCTGTCAACAGTTTGGGCAGACTGGCGGGGTCTTCTGGGGGTAGTTTTTTTAACTCTTGCCAACACCGAGTGAGATACAACAAAAACGGCACCAGTTTGGGGGCACGATGTTTGCGATGGGCGTTGGCTCCGTAGGTATAGGCAATGTGTTTTAGCAGGGTGGTTTTGCCATAGCCACCCCAGGCACGAATGGCAATTTGGCGATAGGCTGAGTTTTGCCGCACTTGTTGCAACAAATCCCAAATCAACATCGTGCGACAGTCCTCTAAGTCTTCTGGATTTTTGGGAAGCCCCCCATATCCTGGTAGTACGGAATCTGAGGACAGTCTGAGGGGCACATACACTTCTTGCAGCAGGGGTGTAAAAATGCCATCTTCATGCTTCATGCCATCCGGGTTGTCTTCCTGACAATCTAACCGCTGACACTTGCGATATCTGGCTTCAAACCCAGAAAACTGCCATTTCAAAGCTTCATTCAGGCTAGTCATCCAGTTGGTTAACGCATCCGCATCTTGCCGACCTCGTTCTGCATAAATCTCTAACAGTCGCTCTACAAAGTTCTTGCTGTAAGCTGCCCACACCGCTGTCACGATCGTCACTGGAAAGGTGAGGAAAACCTGCGTCCATTCCTGCTTGAGCAAAAAACCCACAAACAGCCACCCACTTCCCCCTAACGGCATCCATTGAATGAACGGTTGCACAATCTGTCGTTGCACAAAACGCCGTTCAGGGCTGGGGCGCGAGGGTCGAGAGGTTGGTTCTACTGGAGCGGCTTCTGTGGGTTTATCGGTGGGTTGAATCGGTTCAGCCATAGGGGCAAAGTTAGGACAATTTTTCCCTCATTCTGCCTAAAAAGACGAGGAATGCCCAGGATGACAACTTTTGCAGCAATAGCAGGCTTACGGATATTGGCAAAGCATAAATACTGGCAGAGCATAAGTGGAACGGGTGCTTTAACCCGGCGGTACAATACGGTCATCCCACGTTTATCCCTCCGGCTATGGTTCAAACCCCTACGCAACCAATCACCTTAGATGAATTCCTGAAGCTGCCGGAAACCAAACCCGCCAGCGAATTCATCGACGGTCAAATTATCCAAAAGCCTATGCCTCAAGGAAAACACAGCACCGTTCAACTGGATTTGGGAGCCAATATCAACCTGACGCTCAAACCTCAGCGCATTGCCCGTGCCTATACTGAACTACGCTGTACCTTTTGCGGACGCTCCATTGTGCCGGATGTTGCAGTGTTTACCTGGGAGCGGATTCCCCGTGACCCAACGGGTGAAGTCTCAAATACCTTTGAGATCGCCCCAGACTGGACAATCGAAATTCTCTCCCCTGAACAAAGCCAAACGAAAGTAGTTCGCAACATTCTCTACTGTCTCACCAACGGCACCCAGATGGGTTGGCTGATTGACCCTGATGAGAAATTGGTCTTTATTTATTTTGCGGATAGTCGCGTGGCAGTGTTTGAATCTGCCGCTGATCGGATTCCAGTGCCAGCTTTTGCCGAATCCCTCCAACTCACAGTCGGTCAACTATTTAGTTGGCTTGAGGAGTAGTCGTGTCGGCAAAGTTCTTGGTAAAGTTTAAGCGGAAAACTCAACGATTGGGTGGAACCCAGAGCGATCAGGTAATCCACGCTTTGCAGACAAATGGGCTGACTCGGATTCGGGTGATTGATAGTGGCAGCAGCGATCGCACCACTCGTTGCCCAGGCACACACCGCCCGGATGACGCTGATGCTAGAGTACCACTTTGACGAAACCTATGAAACGCCGTTGCGTCGGGCTGAGGCGATCGCCAGAGCCGCCGCCCAACGCAGTTTCGACTAAGACATTTTGGTCACCGAAGAGCCGTTTCCGTTTTGGGCGAAAGCGAAGGGGTAACCTTGATGGGTTACGCTAGCGCTAACCCCTCCTACATTGAAATCAGCCCTTAAACACTGGCAAAATAAACGCCAAAGCAATGCCCCCAATCACCACCGTTTCGACCAAACCCAGTACCCACGATGGTTGCTTGATGACGAGTCCCTGTAACCAGTTGGGTGGACGATCGTCCGGGCGGATTTGCCAACGCCACATCGAAACTAGCAACGGCACCCCACCCACCTTGGCTCCCAACAACCCATGCAGGGCAAAGCTGAGCAACATCAACAACCACCCAATCAAATGTGCGACATACCAGGGATGATAGAATTCTCCTTTGGGGAGCCAGATTTCGTCCATCATGCGTCCAGTGATCACCGCAAGCGTGGCTGCCAGCAACATCTGGGTATTGGCAAAGCGATGTAGCGAGATCCACCAGATGGGTTTACCTACTTGTTGAAGCTGGCTAAAAGATTGGGCTTGTACCAGACGGCGAGAGCCCAGATGAAAGCTATATAAAGCAAAGATAGGTAATAGAAGCAGGACGATGACTGCGATCGTGCCGTGAATTCCTTGAATATCGCTGAGCCGAGGCAGGGGAATGCTACCCCAGCGCTGATCGTAGGTGTTGTAGACCCAGAAGCCTGTGACCAGGGCAGCAATCACAAGAAGAGCGATCGCACTGTGGAGCAGGCGCAACAGGATGGGTTGGTAGGGGCGAACCTGGGACATGACAGTTTTCTCTGGGGTAGTACGCTGTAGTCGCTTCAGGCAGTATAGCGGATGGGTGAGGGAGTTCAGGGGTGATAGGGAGAGGGAAAGATATCGGGTTCCTAAGCGGATCATGGGAACAAAAAGAAATCTTCGATCTGCTTATTAGTGGCATAACGGATTGCAAACGGTTAAAAAAGTATTAACTCGTAGAATCAGTTAAGAGTGAACAGATCGCATCTACTGCTGAGTTCGTATTGAAAAAGTCGCTGATCAGTGACACCATCTCTATCTCAAAAAATTGCGAATCAGCAAATTCAAGAACCTCTCAATTGATCGATATGAGTGAGCTATAACGTGAGAATTACGACCCAATTCCCTGTTGAACCCAGTGTGATCAATCACGAAGAAAGTTTCCAGTTGTTAGTCGAAAGCGTCAAAGATTATGCCATCTACATGCTCGATCCAAATGGCATCGTCATTACCTGGAATCAAGGTGCGAAAAGAATCAAAGGGTATTCTGCCCAAGAAATTATTGGAGAGCATTTTGCCTGCTTCTATTTAGAAGCAGACATTCGCCAGGGCAAACCCATGATGGAACTTGAGCAAGCTAAGCGTTTGGGGCGCTATGAAAGTGAAGGGCAACGCTGTCGCAAGGATGGCTCTTGTTTTTGGGTAAATGCGATCGTCACAGCGCTCTACGATGACAATGGGCAGTTACGGGGATTTGCAAAAGTCACGCGCGATATTACCGAGCAGAAACAGGCAGAAGCAGCGCTAAGAGATGCCTTCCACCATTTAGAGCAGCGAGTAGAAGAACGCACCGCAGAACTCTCCCAAACCAACGCTCGACTCCGACAAGAAATCATCGAGCGGCAACAGGCAGAAGCAGCGATGCGACAATCGGAAGCACAATTACGGCAGCAAACCCAAGAACTGCATAAAGTGCTTGTAGATCTACGTCAAGCACAGGCAAAGCTGGTGCAGTCTGAAAAGATGTCCAGCCTGGGGCAATTGGTTGCAGGCATGGCGCATGAAATTAACAATCCCATTAGCTTTATTCATGGCAATCTGGCCCATGTCAGACTCTATGCCACCGATCTGCTGGAACTGCTTCAGCTTTATCAACAACAGATAACTGACCCATCCCCTGCCATTCGCAACAAAGCCAGCGAGATTGATCTGGAGTTTCTGGTAGAAGATGTGCCCAAGTTATTGACTTCGATGCAAACTGGGGTAACTCGCATTCGAGAGATTATGCAATCCTTACAAACCTTCTCGCGATTGCACGAAGCGGAGTTGAAGGCGGTGGATATCCATGCAGGCATTGACAGTGCTTTACTGCTGTTGCAACATCGACTCCAAACCCAATTTGCAGACAAGGAGTCCCACCCTACCCGTCCCGAAATTCAGGTGCTGAAGGTATATGGTGAATTGCCGCTGGTCGAGTGCGATGCAGGGCAGATCAATCAGGTGTTTCTGCATATTTTCAACAATGCGATCGATGCGATCGGTGAAGACTTTGCTACTCAGTCCGCATCCTGTCACACTGCTCCCACCATTACAATTCATACGCAACGGATAGATGCCGATCAAGTCCAAATTCGGATTGCCGACAATGGAGTTGGGATGAGTCCGGAGGTACAGTCGCGGCTCTTCGATCCCTTCTTTACAACGAAGCCGGTGGGTAAAGGCACTGGGTTGGGGATGTCAGTGAGCTATCAGATCGTCCATCAGCATGGCGGATCATTGCAGTGTCAATCACAACCGAGCCAGGGAACAGAGTTGATCATCACGCTTCCGATTCGCGACGGATGGGCGTAGTCCATTTTTAGAGATATTGACGATCGCCAGGTAAATGGAAGGAAATCAGAGATGCGAACGCCAACACTAAAATTTTGATGGATAACCCAATTGTATTCGTCTCTTCGCATCTCCATTTCTAATCTTTGACGACCACCCACTGCGTCACCGGAGCCATTGCCTTCCAGCCCAGAAAATGCCCGATCGGTTCGGCTCGCTGAATTGCAATGCGCGTCAGTTCTCCGCCCAGTTTTTGCTGCTGTTGAAAGATCACCTGTTCGCTTTCAATGGTCACTGCATTGGTCACCAACCGTCCCCCTGAGCGCAGCGATCGCCAACAAGTGTCCAATAAATCTGGCGTGGTCAAGCCTCCTCCAATAAAGATGGCATCGGGTTGGGGAAGTTCGTTGAGTGCGGCAGGTGCTTTTCCGGCAATGATTTGCAGACCAGGGGTGCCGAGTGCCGTCGCATTATCGGCAATGTATTGCAGGCGGGTTGGGTGTTGTTCAATCGCGATCGCGCGACAGCGGCGATCGCTCCGCATCCACTCAATGCCGATCGAGCCAGATCCAGCTCCCACATCCCAGAGCAGTTGTCCAGGGAGCGGAGCCAGAGCCGCCAGGGTTACGGCGCGTACTTCTCGCTTGGTCAGTTGCCCGTCGTGATGGTAAGCCTTGTCGGGCAGTCCAGGCGATCGGCAAAGGCGGGGATGGGGAAATGGGCGGGCGGGGAGGCAGGTGAGGGCGAGTGTGTTGAGATCGGCGAGGGGTGGATCAGTCCAGTTTGCCGCAATCCCTTCAATTCGGCGTTCGTGGGAGCCACCCATACGTTCCAGGACGATGATTTGGCTATCGCCGAAGCCTTTCTGGGTAAGCAAATGGGCAACTGTGGCAGGCGTGGTGCGATCTGCACTCAAAACCAATAATCGGGCACCGGGAAATAACACCGCATTTAAGAGGGCAGGATCACGACCACACAGGCTCAGGGTTTCCACTTCAGTGAGTGACCAGCCCAAGCGGGCGCAGGCAAGACTAAAGGCAGAGGCAGCCGGAACGATCGTCATTTCAGCGATCGGGATGCGACGAGTCAGGGTAACGCCAATGCCGTAGCACATTGGATCGCCACTTGCCAAAACGCAAATGGGTTGCCCCCGACGATTCAGGATTTGCTGAATGGATTCTGCGATCGGCGTGGTCCAATGTAGTTTTTCGCGGGAGTCGGCGATCGGCAACATTGCCAGGTGACGTTCACCGCCCACCAAAACTTCTGCCTGATCGAGGAGAGATCGCCCCACCTGGCTCAATCCCTCCAACCCATCTTCACCAATCCCGACGATCGATAACCACTTCTGCATTTTCCTATTCCCGTTGCCGATCGGATTTCTGTCGCGGCTGTGCCAGCTCTTACTTTCTGTAAGAGGGGGTTTGAAAAGGTGCTCGCTGTGATGTTAAGCACTCAGAGATCTCCCCTAACTCCCCTTAAAAAAGGGGGGCTTCAGATTTCAAAGTCTCCCTTGTATCTTAGAGGAGTGGCAGTGCGGGGATTTAGGGGGATCAATCTACTCAATGGCATCACTGATTACTTGTGTGTACACGGTAGTTTTTTAAGCGGGGCTTCAGCACTCAAAGTCCCTCTTCTTGAGGGGATTTAGGGGAATCGTGTCTGTTGCTACTTACGAAAGGACCTTTAAAACATCCTCTAAGGAAGCAAAAACTTTTCCAAAAATCGCCCTATTTGGATTACTATGTCATGAAGCTGGATAATTGCTTTAGACGGGTGACTAGCGCAACGGTAGCGCATCGGACTCTTAATCCGTTGGTTCTGGGTTCGAATCCCAGGTCACCCATATTTTTATCGGTATAAGTAGCTGGGCTAAATTAGATTGAAGATGTTTTGGGATGGAGCGGGCAAAATCCCTGCCAAACCCTCTCAATCCCATGTGTAGATCCTCGTAGGGGCGTACGCCCCTACCGACAATCATCTGGAGTGCCATTTCTTGGAATTGGGATTAATCATTCATGCCCAACTGCCGCTTCAGCGCTTCCGGTACATTCTTTGCTGTCTCTAACCCTTGCACACCTTTCCAGTTGGCAGCGGATTGAGAGCAGATGAGGCGGATAATTGATCTTCTCTCACAGACCACCCATCCGTTTCATCCGTTCCCATCACCCGTACCAGGGGACAGCAACGCTCTATAGAAGCTCACAGACCACCCATGCGTTTTATCCGTTCCCATCCGCTGCCTACTCCATCCCCAACTGCCGCTTCAGCGCGTCTGGCACATTCACCGCCGTCTCTAACCCTTGCACACTTTCCCATTTAGTATGCTCATCCCAGGAAATATTGTTGAGGTTGGCATCGCTTAGATTGGTTCCTCTCAGATCGGCTCCTCCCAGATCAGCGCTGTCGAGGTTGGCGCTGGCAAGGTTAGCGCTGTCGAGATTGGCTTTGGTGAGGTTGGCTCTGGTGAGGTCGGCGCTGTCGAGATTGGCTTTGGTGAGGTTGGCACGGGCGAGGTAAGCGCTGTCGAGGTAAGCGCTTTTGAGGTCGGCTCTGACAAGGTTGGCTCTGGCAAGGTTGGCGCTTTCGAGGATGGCGCTTTCGAGGATGGCGTTGGCGAGAAAAGAGCCAGCAACATGGCTAAACGTCACCCTACTCAAACAATCGCTGTAGTGGATGACTTGTAGTAGTTGATATGTGTAATTCTTTCCTTCCGCAAGCTGTCCACTGGGGCAAAAGATAATCTGATCCTGAAAGTCATCCCGGTTGTGGGCATAACGATGCAGTTCCAGCAGTAGGATCATCACGTTGAGTCCAGTGTAGACATCGACCTGGCGCTGCCCTAGCGGTTTTTCCTGGTCTGGCAGTTGTTCCTTCAACAACCGCATCTTTTTCTGAGGCAAGTTCTCTGGTGGTGCATCAATAAACTCACCATCGCACCAGCGAACATAGAAATGCTCTAGGCGTTTGAACAGGCGTACAAGCTTCTCAGCGTCGAATAGGTCTGAGCAGAGATCGAAATAGGCGGTGATATATTCCACAATTTCGGGCGTTAATCCCCCAAAGCCCAGCAGGTCGTAGATTTCCCAGTCCATCTGTTCTGTGGGGATATAAAACTCCTGCCGTCGGATGCCGGGTTGTGCCCAGTCCGCCAGGCTGTCTTTGATGCGTCCAGCGCAGAGAAATTCACCGAAGCTCTTGTGGGCAAACTCCACCGAGCCGCTGCCAGCCCGTCCGGGCTGGAGATAGAAGGCTGCCAGAGCATTTCGCAGTGGATCGCCCTGGAGGCGTGTCCGGGCTTCCTCTAGCAGTCTTTTGGCTTCGTCGTCCCCTTTCAAACGGTCTTCGATCATTTTGACGGGCGCACACTCGCCACCAGATTGCACCACACACAATCCCGCTTCTGCCAGAATGCGGCGTAAACTTTCTGTTTGCAGTTCGGTGATGTCCTGGTTCAGCCACTCTGGTCGCTGTTTCGTCAACACCCAATCGATCGTGCGGCTGTAGATTAAATCTCTGGCTTTGGCTCCGTCTGCTCCCGCAAACATTTCCAGCTTGAGTTCACCATCGCAGTGCATGGCAGCGAGTAGATAGAGTAGCAATGGTTCCCGTGCCAGTTCGCGTACCCGATCGGGCAGACGCTCATCCTGTAAAATCGCCTTGAGATGGGCTGGATCAGCGGCAATCAATTTGCCCCATTGGCTAAACCAGCGTTCCTGAAGCTCATCATCCATCGGCAGCAGTTCCACCCGCTCCAGATTGGCAGGCATCAGTCGTTCGATGCTTTGCAGAGAGAGCGATCGCCCCGTAATTAGCACCCGATGTCCTTTCTCAACGTTGTCCTTGCAGCTTTCCTGAAATCTGCCCACCTGTTTGAGAAACTCTTCCAACCCCCCGCTGGTTCTGCCTTCCATCAGCAGTTCATCAAAGCCATCTAGCAGAAACAAAAAGCGCAGGTTGCGATCGGTTAACCAGCCTGGATCATTGCGGGCAAAGTCGCGATCGACGGCTTTCCGCAGGGTTTCCTCAAAGTCCTTTTCCAATGTGCGAATGTCGCGCAGGCGAATCAGAATCGGCGTCCAGCCGGGATGCTCGTGCTGTCGCACCCAATCGGCAAACATGCGACAAAACACACTCTTCCCCCGTCCTGGTCCCCCCTGAATGAACATGACCCGATCTCTTTTACTGCTGTCATTCAGCAAGTCCTTTGCCCATTGCTCCAGCTCAACCGGTTCTTTGTCCTTGTCCACCTCGCCATCCTGCTGAATGAACTGCGCCTTCAGCGGTACGTAGATATCCCGAAAGGTGAAGTTCTCCGCAAAAACTTTTTCTAGGGGACGGGTCTGAATCTGCTGCGCCAGATAATCATCAATGCTGAGGTATTTCTCCAGTACCTCCCGCCCCCCAAAGCGATACCACTCCACCAGACGCTTGACCCCATCCCCCACCTGAGCCAGTGCAGGTTGCATATACTCATCAGTCTTGCGAGCCACCCGATCGGTCAGCGTTTGTGCCTCGCTTGCTGCCAGTCCTGCCTCTTGCAGTCGCGACTGGAGCACCTCACTAAACGCCGCCGCCAGCTTCGACTCGTGAAAGTAAAGAATAGCTTTGCGGGCGTCGCGATCGTCAATCTCCAGGTCGCCCAATTTTTTGATTTGCTGGGCGATCGGTGCTGAACCGGGCGTTTCCCCCAGCCGCGTCAGCAAGTCTGGGGTTTCCTGCAAAACTGTCTGTAAACTTTCCAGGTAGGCAACCTGACTCACCAGCGCCACGCACTGCTCCAGGCTGGGTTCCTGGTGGGTGTAGTCACACACCAGCTTCAGAATTGTGATCGCCAGCGGCGCAAAAGGAATCGCGTCTTTCACAATCTGGGCAAAGGGCGCATTCAGCACATCCAGCAAGGATGAAATCTGCCCAATGTAAGGTTTCAGGGTAGCAACTTTGGGCTGTTGCTCTTTGACAGTTTTTGCCAGATCAAATACGGCTTTGGCAGCATCTACCCCGGTTTTGGTAATTTCCGCCGTTTGTTGCCAGTTCACATCCTGAATATCGGTATTCAGAAATCCCCAAAGCTTGGTCAGCATTGCCTGTTTTCCTGCGATCGCTGCCTCGAACCTAGCTCAAAAATTTGCTTCTGTACAGAGAAAGGAGTCAGTCCCAACCAGTCAAACAGTTGGGCGAGAAGGGGCGGTTGATTGAATGGAGGCTGCGATCGTCTTCAATCCTCCAACTTTGCACCTCTGAACTCAATCATTCCTATTCTGAACTCGGAACTTCGAGCTTTTTACTCGGAACTTCAAGCCTTTTACTCGGAACTTCGAGTTTGGAACCCGAAACTTCGAGCTTTTTACTCGGAACTTCGAGTCTGGAACCTGAAACTTCGAGCTTTTTACTCAGAACTTCAAGCTTTTTACTCGAAACTCCGAGTCTGCAACCCGAACCATGCAGTTCACAACTCGAACTGCCGACCTCCAATCTCCAATCTGCGAACCTGAAAGATCCCCGGCTTCTTCAAAGAAACTGGGGATCTTTGGTCTAGATAAAAATTTTCAGTCAGCGAAAGCAACGATCGCTAATGTGCAGGCAACAATCGCTCAAAAATCTGTGCCTGACGTTCCACTGTGGCGGCTAAGCGAGCCACGCTTTCGGCTTGCTGCCGTGCAGTTTCAGATTGCTCTCGTGTGACGGCTTTAAGTTCGTCAAACCCTGTGGTGACTGTAACTGTTAAGGAATCAATTTTCTCTGTAAGCAGCCCCATCTGATGGGTATTGATTTCTTGCTGCTCTGCGATGCGTTGGTTAATTGCCGACACATACTCCAGACGAGCATCGACAATCTCAATGCGCTCTTTGAAAGTGGGATCGTGGTCAGGATTGGCCGCCATAGGCTGAATTGTACTCCTTGCCAGTGAGATCGTCCATTACGCAGGATGTCGCAGCGACATCACGTATTCTATATCAGAGGGACGATCGCGCTACAAAATCCCCAATATCCAAATAGACAAGATCCCCGACTTTCCCAAAAAGTCGGGGATCTTAGCAACGATCGCCGTTGGAGAACGACTTATTCAATCCCCTCGATGCGGTCTTCCACTTCCTGATAGAGTTGGCGCAAACGATCGAGGTTTTCCTCACTGGTCTCCCAATAACCACGACCGTTGGCTTCCAACAGCGTCGTCACCATCTTACGGAACGAGTTGGGGTTGAGATCGATCAACCGCTTGCACATCTCCGCGTCTTTGAAAAACGTGGTGTTGGTATCTTCGTAAACCCAGTTATCCACCGCATCGGCTGTGGCAGACCAGCCCATCGTATTGACCAACCGCTTCGACAGTTCCCGCACGCCCTCATAGCCGTGGTTCAACATGCCCTCATACCACTTGGGATTCAGTAGTTTCGTCCGGGCATCCAACCGCACCGTTTCTGACAGTGTACGAATCTGGGCATTGGCAGTGGTGGTGTCTGCCATATAGGCGGCAGGGGCTTTGCCATCATCGCGTAAGCGCGCCACGATCTTGGTGGGGTCGGAGTCGTAGTAGTGAGAGACATCAGTCAGCGAGATTTCCGAAGAATCCAGGTTCTGGAAAGTAACTTCCGCAGTCTTGAGGGCAGCCTCAAAGACACCCCGATCTTGCTCCATAACGCCCGGATTGTCGGAGGAGAAGGCGAAGGACTTGCGGGCAAGGTACATATCTTGTAACTCGCTTTCGTTTTCCCAGGTGCCGTTTTCCACCGCCAGGTTGATGTTGGAAGAGTAGGAGCCGGAGGCATTGGAGAAGACGCGAGTGGCGGCTTGTCGCAGGCTGAGATTCATCTCTTCAGCTTGTTTCAGCGCATGTTTGCGGACAAAGTTCATTTCCAGGGGTTCGTTCGCTTCTGCTGCCATTTTGACTGCCCGATCGAGCAGGTTCATCTGGTTCATAAACAGATCCCGGAACACACCGGAACAGTTGATCACCACATCGATGCGGGGACGACCCAATTCTGCCAGAGGAATCAGTTCCAGCTTGTTCACCCTTCCCAGGGAATCGGCAACGGGAGTCACCCCAACCATCCAAAGGATTTGCGCCAGGGATTCGCCATAGGTCTTGATGTTGTCCGTCCCCCAGAGCACACAGGCGATCGTCTCTGGATAGTGCCCACCATTCTCCTGGAACTGACGCGCCAGCAGGCGATCGACCACCACCTTTGCCGACTTCACCGCAGCCGTGGTTGGAATTGCCTGGGGATCAAGCGCATGGATATTTTTACCAGTCGGCAGCACATCCGGATTACGGATCGGATCGCCACCTGGTCCCGGAATAATGTATTTCCCATCCAGACCCAGTAACAATGCCCCAAGTTCGTTATCTGCCACGATCTGCTTGAGGCAAAACTGCAAGTACTCAAACAATGGTTTCAGAGGGTCAGCATCGACCTGGGTATAACCTGCCTGATACAGCGCTTCTACCCAGGGTTCCTTTTTGCCGCCCAGATTGAACAGGTTGTCGAGCATGGAGGTTCTGGAAACACGCCCTTCCTCATCCATTTGAGCTTTGACCATTGCCGCCACCGCAGCTCGGACTGCCTGCGTAATGTCATTCAATAGTTGCACATCATCCAATACACCGCGATCGCTGCCGCGATAAACCTCATCGATGTTGCGCCCCAGGCTATTAGCAAGGATGCGTTGCAGACTGAGGATGCCTTCTTCTTCGCGATCGAGTCCAGCAATATTAACCAACGTAGCGATCGCCTCTTCTGCTGTCGGCGGTTTGCCGATTACATGCAAGCCGCAGGGCAACAGGCGCGACTCAATCTCCATCAACTTGATGTAGACCTTACCCACGATCGTGTCGCGCTCCTCGGCGGTCATGTCTTTGGCATCAGTATCGGGTAGTACCACATCCCGATCCAGATTTACCATGCGGCACTTGTCCATGATGGTATTGACGATCGGCACACCACGCCCGGTGTCTTTCAGGGTTTGGTAAGACGCGATCAATTCGCTCAGCTCTTTCAAGCCTTTGTATAGTCCAGCATTTTCAGCAGGAGGAGTCAGGTAGCTGATAGTCTCAGCATAGGAGCGGCGTTTGGCGATCGTCGCTTCTGAGGGATTATTTGCCGCATAGTAGTAAAGATTGGGGATCGTACCAATCAAACTATCAGGGAAGCAATCAACGGACATACCAATTTGCTTACCGGGCATGAACTCCAGCGAGCCATGGGTGCCAAAGTGCAATACCGCATCGGCTTGCCAAATTTTCTCTAAATAGGTGTAGTAAGCGGCAAACCCATGATGGGGACTGGCAGAACGCGAGAACAGCAATCGCATCGGATCGCCCTCATAGCCAAAAGTCGGCTGCACACCGATAAACACATTGCCAAAGCTCTTACCGTAGACCAGCAAGTTTTGCCCATCGGTATTGAGGTGCCCTGGGGGATCGCCCCAGGAGGGCTTTAGCCGCTCGTAGTAAGGCGTCAGGGTTTCGTATTCTGGAATCGACATACGGTAAGCGATGTTCAATTCAGGGCTGCTATATTGTGCCCGCGCATCGTGAATCACCGCCTGCATTAAAGCTTCGGGCGACTCAGGCATTTCCTGCACATCGTAACCATTATGTTTTAAGCTTTCCATCACTTTGTAGATGGAGCCAAACACATCCAAATAGGCAGCAGTGCCCACATTCCCTTTATCAGGTGGGAAGCTGAAGATAGTAATGGCAACTCGCTTTTGTAGTTTGGGCTTGCGGCGCAGGTTTGCCCATTTCATGGCGCGCTGGGCAACCGCTTCCACTCGGTCTTGTAGCGCGATCGATTTTCCAGTCGTCCCATCCCGACCAGAAAGAATAATCGGCTCAATCCCACCATCCAGTTCGGGTAGTGCAATTTGCAATGCCACCTGAATCGGGTGCAACCCCAGTTCGCTATCCTGCCATTCTTCGGTGGTCTGGAACACCAGCGGTAATGCCACCATATAAGGGCGGTTCAGGCGAGTCAGGGACTCCACCGCTTTGGGGTGATCCTGGCGGGCAGGTCCACCCACCAGGGCAAATCCGGTCAGGGAAACCACCACATCGACGATCGGGGTCTGTCCTTTCGACAGGGGATCGTAAAAATAGGCATCGACGGGTTTGGAGAAGTCCAAGCCTCCGGCAAATACGGGCAGCACTCGCGCCCCCATGCATTCCAGTTCTTGCACCATGGCAACGTAGTGAGCATCGTCGCCAGTCACCAGGTGAGTTCGTTGGAGCACCAGTCCCACCGTGGGCACCAGCGGGTCTTTCATATCCGCCGGAATGTCTCGGCGGGAGTTAAACCAGTTGAGATACTCCTTCACATCCTCAAACATCTGGGGTGCCATGGGATGCCAGATGCCCATATCGGGATAAGTGACGGGATCGTTGTACTGAAGCAATGCCGAGGTCTGACTGTCTTCTCTGGCAAGTACATACTTATCTGCCAACATCAACAGAAAGTTTTCCAGGTTTTCGGCTGATCCCCCTAGCCAGTATTGGAAGCTGAGCATGAAGTTGCGAGCATCCTGGGCTTTTTCGATCGGCAAATATTTGAGCACCTTGGGTAGGGTATTCAGCAGCTTGAGCATGGCATCTTGAAAACTGCTCCCCGATTGCTCTTTGCGCTTTCGCATGAATTGAGCGATCGCACTCTTGGATTGCCCCAACTGTGCCATGGAGAAACTGCCCATTTTGTTCAGGCGCATCACCTGAGGCATAGAGGGAAACACCACTGCCACATCCAAACGATCGCGATGTGGCTCGACCGCTGCCACCACTTTTTCTGCCAGATCTTCTAGGAAAATCAGCGATGCAATAAAAACATTTGCCTCGGACACGTCCCGCTGAAAGTCTGCATAATTCTGGGGATCGCGGAGTTCTTCAATTAAGTAGCCGCTGATTTCGATCGCCAGATTGGGATTATTTTGATTAATCGAATTAACCGCCGCTGAGAGACAGCTTTGATACTGCGGCTCTAGCACGACATAGACCACCTTCACCAAAGACCGACCCTGTAATTTTTCTGGAGCAACATGTCGGATGGTGGGCTTGACGTGAGTGAACATGCGTTAGAGGCTCCTTGCGTTGCGCTGAAAAGCAGTTGGCTACAAACTTGTACATGTGTCTTTTTATCAGAAAATGCTTACCAAATGAGGGTTTGGGGAGTTATCCGACACAATTTGATAAAAAGAACGATAGATTTATTAACAATGTTTAACAAAAAGGCGAGTGTCTACTTCAGGGAGTGATTTATTTTTCTATGCAAATCAATTGTGCGACGATCGCGATCGTCTATCTCCGCAACCTTTAGGATCATATCTGGAAGAACGATTGGAACGGTCCAAATCCTTTTATGATCAAGGCGGATTTCACCTGCTCGTTTTCTCATCTATCTGCAATGACCCGTCCAACCGCAACACTGCTTGTTTCCTGTCCAGACCAACGGGGACTGGTCGCCAAAATTGCTAGCTTTATCTATGCCAACGGCGGCAATATTATTCAAGCCGATCAACATACTGATTTTGAAGCAGGATTGTTTCTGACTCGCATTGAGTGGCAATTAGAAGGGTTTAATTTACCCAAAGATCTAATTGGTCCAGCGTTTAATGCGATCGCCCAACCCCTCCAAGCAAACTGGCAACTCCACTTTTCTGACACCATCCCTCGCATTGCAGTTTGGGTGAGTCGTCAAGACCATTGCCTGTTCGATCTGATTTGGCGACAGAGAGCTGGAGAATTTCATGCAGAAATTCCGCTGATTATGAGTAATCATCCTGATTTACACGAGATTGCCAATCAATTCAACATTGATTATCACCATATTCCCATCAGCAAAGATACAAAACTAGAACAAGAAGAAAAGCAATTAACTCTGCTGAAGCACTATCAAATTGATTTAGTAGTTCTAGCAAAATATATGCAAGTCCTGAGTGCGGAATTTGTTGAACAATTCAACCAAATTATCAATATTCACCACTCATTTCTCCCCGCGTTTCCCGGTGCAAATCCCTATCAACGGGCATACCAACGCGGAGTCAAAATTATTGGAGCAACGGCACATTATGTCACTGCCGATCTCGATGAGGGACCGATTATTGAACAAGATGTGGTGCGGGTAAGCCACCGCGATGGTGTAGCAGATCTGATTCGTAAGGGCAAGGATCTGGAGCGGATGGTGTTGGCAAGAGCGGTGCGGCTACATTTGCAAAACCGAGTATTGGTTTATGGCAACCGCACCGTGGTATTTGAGTAGAAAAAATACCGATCCCTGGCTTGGCAGTCTGTTTGATAGGGATGATAAGCAAAAGTCTGAAAAGCGGTATTTACCAATAGCCGATAGGGTATCTATGATAAGAGCGTGCATCCTATTTCGATCAAAATAGGATGCACGCTCTTTTAAATTTTTCAAATTCACAGACTAACGACGACGAGGGACTGACTTCTCAATATCAACATTGAGCGCCGAAAGCCTCTGGGGTTGATTTACCCGTGGGTTGATGCTCCGCGCCATATCCAGGAACTGAGCAGGGTTACCTGCTTCCTTACTTGGGTCAGAAGAATAGGTGCGAACCGCTGACTGCCAAATAAATTGTGGGAAGCCAAACTTGCCGCGATAGTATTCATCGTAGCGAGGAGACTTGATGTTAAACGGTAGCTCCCCTTCAGGACGACCGGGCAGAACCCGACGACGCTGATAAGGAACCGTATCAAACCCAAACGCAGAGAGATATTCTTCAGAATTGAGCAATTGGTCAACAAAGCCTACAATGCCTTTAGTTGCAACTACAATCGACCAAGCGATTTTTTCACGCTCGTTGTAGATGTCTCGTCCTAACACACGCTGTACAGTTTGCTCAACAAAGCGGTAGTTGCTATTGAGGTCGTAGAAACTGCGCTTGTAGGTATTAGAAAGCAACAAGCCGCGGATAAAGTCGCGCACAGTGATTTGACTACTGCGGAGCTGGGACTCTAGAAAACGCTCGCGATCGCAGGCAAAAGCATGAAAGAAAATCTGACGATAAGCGACTGAAATCAAAGTATCCATGTCACTGGAAGAGAGCAAATCATCTGTAGAGTAAACTCTAGGTTGCTCATCGCCAGGAACTTCATAACTTGTGACTCTTTGATTCTGAGTAATGGGGGAATATTCTAAAAGAGGAATTGCCACGCCTACAAAATCTCCCTTTCCTTATGAAATCTTACAAATTCCTCATGATTATAGGGGAGAAGCAGATGCATTATTCGATGTAGTCTGATAAAAATTACATAACTTAATCCCATGGGGCAATGAGACTGTAACCCTTGGTAATAAAGGATTTTTTCTAGGCAAAAGCACACTTTCTTAGTCGGGATTTGCTTCGGGGTGGTGGCAACTGATTGGGAATTGTGCCCCTTAATGAGCAGTTCTTTACAATGAGCAATTTTTCTTTCTACTTCCGTAGATGCTCGGATCTAATATTGTCTTTTAACCTACTGCTGTTGCTGACTGGGTCGCATTTGAACGGATTCGGAAGTTTTTAGCAGCCACGACCTGCCAAGTTACAACCCAAGGCTTTGTCCATATACATAACCTTAATTGCGATGTAGTTGAATCCGTCATCTTAGTGTAGGTTCCACGGGTATAAGCCAAGACTGACACCCCTATGACTGTGGCTTACTCGTCTGAAAATTGGACGTTGCTGGTGCTTGACAAGTTAGAGGCTGTTTCACAGGGTTGGGCGATCGCCACTGCCAATTCTCGATAGCGACGCGGATCGCCCTCTGCTAAGACGTGCCGCTCCGCTCCTTTTCGCTCATACAGTTTTTGTAGAATGATTTGCCAATCTGTAGCAGAGAGGGGAGAAGGCGGACTTTCAGCGGTAGTGGACTGTATCTCCAGCTCCGTTTGCAGACGTTGTTGTGCCAGCTCAACCCTCGCTCGCACTGCCCAACTGCTATCATTGGTTGCCATCTGCTCCAATTGGGACAGAATTTGCGATCGCCATTCTGGATGGGTTGCCCTCACTGCATTTGCCAGCGACTGTAAGCCCACCACTGCCGAATAGCGTACTACCCATTCTTCATCTTGGCGTGCTACAAATAACAACGCTTCCAAAGCTTCTTCTTGAGCAATTTCTAACAGCTGTTCGGGAAACCAATGCCACTTCATCATGCCCAACCCTCTGGCAGCCGCCCGTCGGACACTGAGAGCAAAGTCGGCAGTCGCAACCCCTAGCAGCGTGATCAAACCTCTGGGATCGCCAATGCCTGCCAAAGCGCGGATTGCCCAGGCTCGTGCTGTGTAGTTATGACAGTCGAGTTGTTCTAGCAAGGGGGGAACAGCGGGTTCACCCAGCGCAATCAAGCCATCAACTGCTGCCACAGCCGCTCCTGGATTGTTGTAACTCAGAGCAGCAATTAAAGTCGGAATCGCACCCTCTAAATGAGCCGATGCCAGGTTTTGTACCGCTTCTAGCAGGCGACTGGAAGAATCTGCTGCTTCTACAGCCTGAATCAGGGAAGAAAGGGAATCAGCCATGAGCGATGGGGAGCTAATAAGTTCTACCTTCTCTATTCTCTATCTTTCTACTACAACAATTCATCCATTAAAGTCATAACTTTAATAGCTCCTTCGGAAAGTTGGGATGCAGAGTGGATCTGCACTTGTTTTTCCAACAGCCCTTTGAGTGAAATCAGCTTGAGGCTATTCTCTGCCCGGGTTTGAGCGATCGCATCTGCTGCGGGCAAATAGCCGATCGCCCCTAGATCTGCTAACACAGTTCGCCGCAGTTGCAAATCCTCATTGGCGAGGGCGCGTACCAAGCGATCGCCATACTGACTCGCAACTTGAGGATCGGGCGAAAGTTGGTACATTGCCCGCGCTGCCGCATACTGAACCCGGGGAACAGGGTGATCCAAAAAAGGCAAAATATCAGACACTTCCTTCGTTGCCCCCAACGTTCCTAGTGCTTCCAAGATGGCATCAAACGGTTGCGTTAGATGGGGTGGTTCCGGAGCTGGCAATGTTCCAGGCACCTGATCCTGCAACAACGTGATTAAAGGAGCAATACAAGCAGGATCACCCAACATTTCCAGGGATTGGGCGGCAGCCTCCCGGACATAAAAATCCGAACACGCTAATGCCTGCACCAGCGCAGACACCGCTCGAACATCTCCCAGCTTGCCTAGTGCCCGTGCGGCATTGCGTCGCAGTGGATATCCTCCCGCCTCGGTGCGATCGTCTTCGTCTTGCAAAGCTGCAATCAAAATATCGATCGCTTGCGGAGCATCTACCCGAAACCGTCCCAGCCACCAAGCCGCATACACACGCAACCCTAAATCTTCTCCCTGAAGATTGGCGATCGCCTGTTCCACCGTTAATGAACCATCACTTTGGCTATCCAATTCATTACTCATCGTGCAATTTTCGATCGCTAGTCAAACCGGATCATGGGGTTAACTTAATCCCTGTCGCCAAATTGTTGAGGATCGCAGAATTCCTATAACCCGCCTTCATTCAACTGACAATAACGGTAACTTCCAACTGGGAAGCTGAAAGAACCCGCCCTGCAAATCATTCTAAATGGAAAAACACCTGGAAGGATAGACAACCACCAACGTTTGTCGGTGATTGTCAACCCTTCCAGGCAAACTTAATCTAAGGCGAACTCAGACTGATCAACAGCTAGCTCAGCGCGTTGATTGCATAGTCAAGGTAAGAGTTGGCTTCAACCGCAGGATCTCCACTCAGACCATGGTTTGCCTTGATGTACTTCAGTGCTTCAATATACCAGCTAGGAGACAGATCAAAAGTCCGGTTGATTTCAGCAATACCACCGATCAGATAATCATCGAGAGGACCCGTGCCACCTACTACGAGGCAGTAGGTCACCATACGAAGGTAGTAACCGATGTCACGTACACACTTATCTTTGCCAGTCTGAGTAGAAGCAAAGTTGGAACCGCTCATGCTGGTGGTATAGGGAAATTTCTGATAAACCGCATTGGCAGCACCAGAAGCCAGTGAGGAAGCCTTTTCGCTCAGCGTTTTAGCGGCTGAAAGACCTGCACTCGCTTGGCGAAACCGACCAAAAGCAACTTGGATTTCGGTCGAGCTGAGGAAGCGTCCTTGGGAATCCGCAGTCGCAACTGCTTCAGTTAGAGGGGTTTTCATTGTCAATGGTCTCCAAATAATCTTGATTTGTGAAATGTACAGACGGTCATTGCGAGCCTGATCGAAAGCCCATTCTGGGCTAGCAGTCCGTCAGGATAGATTTGAGGGGTCACTTAAATCTACAAAAACCATTTTTGAGATGTTTTGCGGGTTCTCAACCCCTCAAAACAGTCTTGACAGACCACTAGAAGAGGGTGGCTTAAGCAACGGCGGCAGCGGCTTTATCAAAATAGCCGCCTACTTCGCTCATCAGGCTGGAGCAATCACCCTTGGTGACACCATTGGGGTCGTTAGCAATCGCAATCGCTGCGTCTTTCATTTTCTTCACACCTGCTGCAACAGAAGCACCGGGCGTTCCCAAAGCCAGGTAGGTTTCTCTCAATCCGTTGAGGCAACGATCGTCCAGAATGCTGGCATCACCAGAGTAGATGGCGTAGGTGATGTAGCGCAGGATAATTTCCATATCGCGCAAGCAAGCAGCCATACGACGGCTAGTGTAAGCATTACCACCAGGAGCAATCAGCCCAGGCTGTTCTGCAAACAGTGCACGTGCTGCGTCGGCGACGATCGCAGAAGCGCTGCTGGTGATCCGGTTCACAACATCCATCCGCTTGCTACCTTCTGCAACCATTGCACTTAGGGCATCCAGTTGGGCAGCGCTGAGATAATCACCCCGTGCATCAGCCTGAGAAACCACTTTTGCAAATGCGTCGAACATAAACTTAATCTCCTAAGGGGTTTAGTCGAGTGTGGGGTAGGTCATTACCGATGGCTCAACTTGATCAGAAATCTACTTAAATAGCCTGAAACAAGTAAAACATCGAGTCAAGACCTACGAAATGGTTCCTGATCTCCCAGCAGGAAAACTGAGGAAAATCTACATTTCTTAAATAATCGAAGAACCTAACTCATTTAGATGACCGAACAAGTGCACCTAAACGGCAATCTGTTTTCCAACATCTTTGTTTATACTATATCGTTGGATCGTTATTTATTACAAATTATAACGACTTGTTTCTAGGCTCAGGGTGCCTGTCTTGGCTTGATCAGGCGAATAATCGGTAATCCTGTCGAAAAGTATGTTACAACTTCCCAGCATTTTGTCACTCGCGGATCGAGGCTTTGCATGAACCGATCTGAGCAACTCATACCACAACATTTTAATGAAGAAAAATTACGAATCTGAGAAGTTCGTTTGGGATAATGAATTCTAATCGCGTCCTCAAACAAATATTTATACCTAAAACACTCTGATCATCAGGTTCTAAATCACAACTAAACAGTCCAGAAGCCCAATCGCGATCGGCACTCTATTGGTCATAGATTGGCGATAGTCTTTTTGAACTTTAACAATTCGTCGAATCGCTGATAGATAAATCAGTGGTTCATTTTCTTCCAAGCCTGATCAGTCCTGATTTAAATCACTTCTGAATGCTTTAAAGACTTATCTTTTCACTGCTTTGACAATCGTCTTTGCAAACCATAAATATCTTGAGAAATATTGATTTTCATCGTTATGGCATGATGCTCAAAACAATCGGGGTACAGCAACGCCGTACCCCGATCGATTTTAGATGTCTGAAGGATTGTAGAGATGAATGGCACTCTAATGCATTGCTAGCAGCAGTTCCGCTCTTTGGCTGGGAGACAGACTCGCGATCAGTGCTTTGGCTTTCGCTGAATCACTGGTCTTGAGCATCCTCAGCAACGTATCTACCGGTAGAGTTTTGGTTACTTCCGGTAATGGAGTTAGAATTTCTTCTACCTCAGGATGGCGACAAACGCCATTCGCACAAGTCCATCCCAATTGCCGCCAATAAATTGTTGGAACTGTCCGTCCACGTTGTCCGAAAAACTCTTCATTCAAGCATTTAGATTCTAGAAACGCTTCTGGCGATCGGTAATAGCGTTGTTGGATTGGATGAGGAACTGTGAAGCACCCAAAATGTTTGCGATATTCTTCAGAGTCCAAAATGGCAGTAATCAAACCATGAACGCCCTGTTTGATCAGGATATCGTTGTAGAAATGCATTTCACGATGATCCGCAATAGCCTGCCCTAGGAAATGTTTAAAGCACACATCCATGAACTTGACATTCGAGACGCTGTAATAAAACGCATTTAGATAAATATCTGAGCAGCCAAAAAGCTTCAAAAAGCGCCTGACGCCAATTTTGTCCTTGAGAAAATCTTTTTCCAATGATGCAATTGTTCGGCGTTCTGATTCGTAAGGTTGTCGTTCTAAAACCTGACGATAGATCTGTGTCAATGCAAACTGGCGTTCTTCCAAAGAGGAATGTCTGCTGACAGTAACAGGGGTAAAGTCGTTCATAGAAGGTTCCTTTAGTTTGCAGATGTGCCTCACCCAAGGCATCAACAGAAAAGCGCTCAAGCTTCTCCAAAATTAGGTGAGAGGTGATGCAACACCTTAAAAAGTCCGAAAATGGGTAGTGCTAAATCACAGTATGAATTGGAACAAAATTTCAATTCATACAACTCCAAATTCATACCCAGAATCAGTAACGCCGAAAATAAGTGAGCTGTATCATGAGAAAACTATTGGAAAATTTTCCTAAAGCAAATTTTCCCAACTATTCTGATCAGATTGCTGCAAATCGTCGCTTTGTTTGGAGAATGCCCTTGCTAAATTCAGAATGCCCTTGCTTTTGAACCCACTTTGCACACACTACAATTCTTAATAAAATTCGGCTGTAAAATAGTTGATTGGTAATTTAAAGATCGTGATTTGCTCTACAAAATTCAAATTTCAGTCGAGCCATCTTGATTCGCAATCATTTAAGCTAGGCTGACTTAAGGGGTGTAGATCTTTGGTAGTGCTTCAAAGGTGTTATTGGTATTTTTGAAAGCTTTGCTCAGCAAAGCTTTCAAAAATACCAATAACATGTCTACAACAAAACCCGAATTAGGTAGGGGTGGATTGGCAGGCAATGGAGTTAACCAATGCTAAGGTTGAGCCGTTTGAAGGTGTTGCGGGAGCTGATTTTGCTCTAATTCGAGAGTTAATTGAGGAGATGCGATCGCGTTTGCTGAGTCATTCAAGCAATTAGAAACTGTCCATCCCCTCAGCCTCAGCCCCTCTGGAAAAGCTTAGGTGGCTCATCAGGACTTAATTGTAGTCCAGTCTTTTTTCAGCAAGGCTAAGAAAGTCGCGATTCCTTTGGAAAAACCAAGGGGATCAGGTAGCACATACTGAGGAAACTCCTCATAGGGACGCCAGGGCTCTAAGTCATTATGCCGCAAGTGCAAGACCCGATCTTCCCCGTCCAGTTTCCAAAGCATTTGACCGCCAGTGGGTATATCAGTCATGGCTTTCTCCTAAGGGTGTAACCGAAACGACAGAGCGATAATTTGCTCTTCCCAATTTTGCCAGTCTAAACATTAAAGTCTGTAAATATCGCTACTTTAAGTCTAGACTTTTGCGTCAAATTACTATATAGCACAGGTTCAATATAGCCTTCATTTTTTCAGAAAACGATTACCTTAAGAGGTAATCTTTGCAGCGTGCCCGGTTCAAAGCAGAAGGTTTTCCGTCACTGCCTCTACTCCACGATGGTGAACATCGTGTCGAGAAGGTTGCCCTCTTCAATGATGATTATCTGAGTCCTCCAGCATGATTCTCAACCATGACCAAACCGCAATTGAGTGAAAGAGTTTGCGGACTGATTCAAAAAACTCGGATTGTGAATTTTGCCAACTGGCAGGCGACTCAACCATCAGAAGCAATTCAGTATTTTCAAATAGCAGATGATACCGGCAGTATTTCAGCGATGATAGTTTACAGTAGATTGAACAACTTGCGCTTACTAGAGCCATGTTGTTGCCTGTAGCAAAACTGTTCGCGATCGCGCTAGTGAGATTGTCGATGACGCCCGATCGCAAATTTTGCAGACATTCCCAACCATCACTCAACCGAGTGACAGCAAAATGGGTGTGGAATTGTTTTTCCACACCCATTCGAATTTATCAAATTTAGACGGAGTTGCTCAACAACGGGATGAAAATGATACTGAATGATTTGGAACGAAGTTTCAAATCATCCTGCCTTTCAGCAACGCCAATTAGATTGATTACTCTTTGGTGCCAACATGTGCGACTTGACTAGGGGGCTGCTGACTCAGTCAGCGGGCGAATGTTCACGATTCTGCCACCGATGCGACTAATACGCTGCATCTCTTCATTCATGCGGTTATAAGGCACTTGAATGAGAAACTTGCTGCTGTTACGCACTGGGTAGCTATTGCTGGTGGTTTGCTCGTTTTGACGCAACCCTTCAACTTCATAAACAAAGACACGATTTAAGGATTGTTTCAACATGGTATTTTCTCCTATTGTGCAAGGGTGATGCTAGCAACTTTACCGCCCAGTTTATTAATTTGCTGGAGGGTACTGGATAGCTGTTCGTAAGGAACGATGAATTCTTTATTGCTACGGCGGACTTTGGGATAACGGGGCAAGCTAATCCCCGCAACTTCGATTCGGTAGAGTCGAGCGGATGAATTGACTGACGATCGCCCAAAAGTACGGTTGGGGGCGGTACCTTGCTTAGCTGGTAAATATGCCCAGCCATCGCTCCCCCCGGAAGGTCCAATGATAGCGGATGCGCTATTGCGAGCCAAATCACTTGCTAAGCGAGACTCTGCGCCTGCTAGTTGGGAACGATCGCTATTCGCATAACCACGATAGAGGCGGAACATTCGGGTAAATCCAACCGTGCGCTGCCCAACTCCCGTCGTTACGAGATCGCGGTAGTAGGGGACGATCGCATCGCCAAAGTTGGCATCGTACTCATCTGAGTCGATGTAGGAATCAATGTCTGCCTCAAATCCCTCATTCTGGTAGCGATCGAGATGTTCAATCACCTCAGATTCAGCATAAGGAGCACGTCCCAGCAAATGTTTGAAGTTTAGCTCAATTACACGAGTCTGAAAATGGGGATAGAGAAACTTGCTCTTATACAGATCAGATTTAGCAACTGCCCGGACAAAATCTCGCACCGTTAATTGACCGTTGGTCAAAAGTGATTCCAGGCTAATTAGGCGCTCTGATTGCATGATGTAGTCATTGCCCAAAACCTGACGGTAAACTGCCTGAATGATGCCTTTGGCATCGTCAGCAGTCCAATTTTGCCGTAATTCGATCGGGCAAGCCTCACTAAAAGCAGTGGTTCCCAAACGGGAAGCTGCGGTTGTAATAGCCACGAAATGCTGCTCCTTGAAATGTTGAGTGAATGGTATTGCAGGGGATAGATTGCCGATAACAGCAAGGGAAAAAGCTTTACCTGCTGTATTTAGCGCGATGCAGGAGGATTGTCTGAGCCACCCAACTCCTGCGATGAGATTGGATGTTCAAAGTGGGGCTGCGTTGCGATTGCGTCACTTTGGCTTAAGTGGGAGAAACATTCAGCACCCACTACCGCGCTGATTAAGGGCGTTGTAGTATGGGGGAAAGTCGCTCATACGTGACGAAGTAGTTGCGCAGGGATTGACGCACTTGAGGAGTGCGTCCTCGGTCTGCTTGCATCACACATACCCGGTAAAGCTGCCCACGATCACCTGCCACAACACCAGTTAGCGACTTACTAAAAGTAGGAGTCTGGACGGGAGTTGACAGATTACGAGTCAAATCATTCGTCAACCAAGCAGATTTATTTTTGCCCTGAGCACGATCGCGATTGGCATAACTTCGATAAAGTTGGAACATCCGACTGAAGCCGAGCGTTTTTTGTCCACGTTAAGTTTCAAACCCTCGATAGTAGGGGACGATCGCTTCACCAAAGTGTTCTTGATATTCCAAAGAATCGATATAAGAAATGCTCATTGCCGAAAACTTGCCGATAGGCAACATTGATGAGCGATTGCACATCTCCTTCCGACCAATTCGCCCGCAGTTCAGTTGGAGAAGTTACAGCAAAAGGCTCAAATCCTAAGCTGTATTGCAGCCATTGAACCTTAAAAAAAGTCATGCCCAGAACTTCAAAAAACCATCTATGCAATGCAACACGATCGCACTCACAGTCTTTTGTTGTTCTGGGCAAACGAAAACTGTTAGCTCAAGGAGTTGATAGCGTAGTCAATATAAGAATTGGCTTCTACCGCTGGATCTCCACTTAAACCATGGTTTGCTTTGACGTGCTTCAGCGCTTCTACATACCAGCTAGGAGACAGATCAAAAGTCCGGTTGATTTCAGCCAGACCGCTGATCAGGTAGTCATCCAGAGGACCTGTACCACCTGCGATCAAGCAGTAGGTGATGATGCGGATGTAGTAACCGATGTCACGCACGCACTTAGCTTTACCTGCGGGGCTAGAAGCAAAGTTGTTGCCCTGCATTTGGGTGGTGTAGGGGAACTTTTGGTACACAGCATTGGCCGCGCCATCAGCCAAGCTCTGAGCTTTTGCACTCAGACCTTTAGCTGCATCTAGGCTAGCTGCTGCTTGACGGAACCGGCCAAAGGCGACCTGCATCTCAGTAGAGCTGAGAAAACGTCCTTGGGAATCGGCTGCTGCGACTGCTTCTGTTAATGGTGTTTTCATGGAGTTCTTCCTTTCAACAAGTGTGCAAAGTAAGTAATTTCAGAAATCGGAACAGAGAATGAACTACAAGAATCTCGTTCCTTAACCAACTGCCGAAGCAGCACGATCGAAGTAGCCACCCACTTCAGCCATCAGGCTGCTGCAATCACCCTTAGTAACACCATTGGGGTCGTTAGCGATCGCAATCGCAGACTGTTTCATCTTGCTAACGCCAGCTGCCACAGAAGAACCAGGTACACCCAACGCCAAATAAGTTTCGCGCAAGCCATTCAAGCAACGATCTTCCAGTACGCTGGAATCACCTGTAAATACAGCGTAGGTGACATAGCGGAGGATAATTTCCATATCGCGCAAGCAAGCAGCCATGCGACGGTTGGTATAAGCATTTCCACCGGGTGCGATCAATTGAGGCTGCTCAGCAAACAATGCGCGAGCTGCATCTGCAACGATGGTAGAAGCGTTACCGGTGATTCGGTTGACAACATCCATCCGCTTAGCACCTTCTGCAACCATGCTTTTTAGGGCATCAATTTGCGAATCGCTAACATATTCGCCCCGAGTGTCAGCCTGAGACACAACCTTGGTAAAAGCATCAAGCATTCTAGTCTCTCCTAGTGTTTTTGATGTAAGCAAAATTCAGTTCAAAATTCAGACTTTTTGTATTGGATTTAGCAGGAATAAATGGGGTTAGTGCCGTATCGTACTCAGTAAGCTAGTTTCTTATCAATCACAAGAAGACTTGCCCGACGCGAAACAAACCAGAAGAGATCAATCAAAAGGAAGATATCTTCCCGCTTATAAGGAACGAGTTAAACAAACCATTGATTGTGCAAAACCCATAAACCGCCCCCGATGTCGTTAAACGTCGGGGAAAAATTGCACTCCTAAATCACTTACGAGATGGAGGAGCAAATAAAAGAGCTTCTAACTTAAGAAGATCTCTTACGCTCAGATAGGATAACGCTGTGCATGGACTACAACTAAGCCTGAAAAATCTAAACCAGACCTTAAAGGTCGTCAGGTCGATTAGTTTTGAACCTAAATCTGATTAAAGCAATCTAATTGTGCAAATTTTGTGCAATTAAAACATTGCGCGCTAGAAATATAGTTACAAAACATTAAGGCAATCGCAGCTTCTTTTGTCTGTTTAGAATATAAATCTCTGTAAACTGATCGCGATCGTCCAAGAGTACACCTGTCAAGCATGTATCTGGGTAGCATCGGAATCTGGGTAGCATTGGAGAGCTTGAAAGTCATTTAACTAGCAATTGCAATGCCTCTGGTTTCGTCACTGCCTGACTCATGGGCAACTTACGCTAAAACCGGTCAAACGCCTCAATAGGCTTTCAAATTCCAGATTTTTCCTGAGGTCTTTTCTGAGTTTTTCTGAATATTTTACTATTGGCGAGTTTTATATGATTTTTTGGTAGTTGAAGTGCAGGAAAACACTCTCGATGCACTCAGGATTGCTCCCTATGCGGAATCAGCCTATCCAAGCGTCATAATGGCATCATGGCACCCCAATTCGTGACATGAAGCGCTTTACCCAACTCTTTCAGCAGATTGATGCCACTCCTGCCACCAACGCCAAAATCAGTGCGTTGCAACGCTATTTCCAACAAGAGGAACCGAGCAATGCAGTTTGGGCATTGTATTTGCTCTTGGGCAAAACCCGCAAACGACTAATTACTTCACGAGTATTGCGGGATGTGTTTTTACAGATTTCTGAAATGCCGGAATGGTTGTTTGAGGATTGTTACGCCCAGGTTGGGGATTCGGCAGAAGTGATTGCGTTGTTGTTACGGGATGTACTGCCAGCAGTACAACATGAGTCGTCTATACCATTGCATCAGTGGATGGAAACTGTGATTCCCCAGGTGAAGACGATCGCAACGGCAACCGAGCTGAAAGATCTTATTTTGTCCTGGTGGTCAGTTCTCAACCCAGTTGAGGTGTTTGTCCTCAATAAAGTGTTGACGGGCGCATTTCGGGTCGGTGTGTCGGAAAAGTTGGTGATTAAGGGACTGGCAGCAGCTTGTGGCATTCCCGAACCAGCCTTGGCACACCGTCTGATGGGTGATTTTGCCCCAACAGTCGATTTTTACCAACAATTGTTGCAAACGGAAGATGAAAATATTTCACCCAGTCGTCCCTATCCATTTTTTTTAGCCTCTCCGTTAGAGATCGATCGCTTTCAAACTGAGGATTTTACACGCTGGTTTGCCGAATGGAAATGGGATGGGATTCGGGCGCAAATCATTCGCCGGCAAGGGGAGGTCTTTATTTGGTCGCGCGGCGAAGACTTGGTGACGGAGCAATTCCCCGAACTGGTCAATTTATTTCTGACGTTACCCGATGGGGTCGTGTTAGATGGTGAAATTCTTTGTTGGCAAGACGATCGTCCACTGAGTTTCAACCATTTACAAAAACGATTGGGGCGCAAACGGGTAACGCCAAAGTTGATGCAAGAAAATCCTGTCTATTTCATCGCCTACGATTTACTGGAGTATCAGGGGCAAGATCTGCGGCAGACAACATTGCATGATCGTCGCACTCAACTCATGCAATTGCTCGATCCCTTTTTGGGCGCTCGCATTCGCTATTCTGCTGCGCTCCCCTTTCAGAGCGTAGATGATTTGCAATCGCTCCGGGCGCAATCGCGAACACAGGGGGCAGAAGGCTTGGTGATTAAGGCGATCGATAGCCCCTACCTAGTCGGTCGTAAACGCGGCTATTGGTGGAAATATAAAGTCGATCCGATGTCTCTCGATGCAGTCCTGATCTACGCTCAGGCAGGGAGTGGTAAACGGGCAAATTTATTCACTGATTATACGTTTGCTCTGTGGCAAGCAGACGAGTTGGTGCCCTTTGCCAAAGCCTATTCTGGATTAGATAACCGAGAAATCGAAGCGCTCGATCAATGGATTCGCAAACATACGATCGAAAAATTTGGACCTGTTCGTTCGGTAGAACCGCTTCAGGTGTTTGAAATTGGGTTTGAAGGCATTGCCCGCTCAAACCGTCATAAATCGGGCATTTCCGTCCGCTTCCCCAGAATCCTACGCTGGCGAAAAGATAAGCCTCCGCAGGAGGCAGATACAGTGCAATCGGCAGTGCAGCTTGTGGAAGGGCAAGCGATCGAGGAATCAAGCCACTGATTCGTCCATTTATGAAGCTAAAAGAAGTTTAAAAATTCAGCTCGGCGCGTTGTGGATACCGTTCTATAAGAGAGTTATCAAAATATTGAGATTTAAATGCATGATATTGAGATTTCAATGCATAAATAAATACAAGCTGAAACTTTGTGTTGCAAATTATTCCTGATAATTAAAATGCTTGATTGACGCTCAGATTAAGTGTGATAAATTGTGATTACGTAAACAGTGCAACTCTGGTTGCATAAACAGTGCAAATCACTGAAATGTATCTAATTGCAGGCTATTATTTTTCGCGAATGCTGCACGATTAGATACCAACGAAAAGAAGGTCAGAGACCTTAACTAATAGGAGAAAGATGATGGCTAGCACTCAAAATGCACTACGCTCTTTTGATCAGATTGCTGATAATCCAATTCTGCTAGAGTCTACCGTTACGACCCCCATTTGCGAAGGCTTGAATGTAATCCTTGCGAGTTTTCAAGCATTATATTTGCAGTATCAAAAGCATCATTTCGTTGTCGAAGGTGCGGAATTTTATTCCTTACATGAATTTTTCTCAGAAAGCTATGACCAAGTGCAGGGATATGTGCACAAATTGGGAGAGCGTTTGAATGGGTTAGGAGGGACACCAGCCGCAAGTTTTACCAAGCTGGCTGAGTTGTGCTGTTTTACTCCAGAAGCAGATGGAGTTTTCTCTTCAAGAGGAATGATTGAGCATGATCTAGAAGCAGAGCAAGCGTTGATTAATTTGATTCGTCGCCAAGCTGCGCAAGCAGAAAGTTTGGGCGATCGCGCCACGCGCTATTTATATGAACAAATCCTGCTAGAAACAGAAGATCGGGCATTCCATTTGGCACATTTCCTGGCGCACGACAGTCTCACATTGGGCTTTGTTCAGGTTGCCAATAACTAACCGACGCTCAAAAATATTTTAGAATTCTGGATAGAGACGCGATCGATCGCGTCTCTCCTGTTTTTGAGACGGCTCAATTTTCCTGCCCTGGTGCTGCCATATTTTGTCTGATAATTTATCCTCCCCTCTACAGCCAACCTCTGCGTATCTTCTGGTCAGCCACGGCAGCTCTGATCCGCGTCCACAGCGGGCAATGGATCAAATCGCTGCTGATGTTGCTCAAAAACTCCAGCATTTACAGAGCGTGGCGTATGCGGAAAACCCTATCCCAGAAAGGGCGTTTAACTTTTGGGGTGGCGATCTCGATTCTGATCGAGTCGGTGCTGCCGTAGCAACTTCTTCCGCCGCCCTTTCCGTGGTGGGTTCTGCTTGCCTGGAGTGTCACCCTTTGTCGTTGCATGAGCAAATCCAGGTGTTCGGCCACCAGGCGATCGCCCAGGGGTGTTCTCGATTGCAAATTTTGCCGATGTTTTTGTTGTCTGGCAAGCATTTAATGGAGGATATTCCTGCCGAAATTGAACTGGCTCAGACAACGCTACCAGAGACCTTTTCTCTAGCGTTGCTTCCTCATATCGGCACCCATGCCAATCTCAGTCGCCTGTTGACAACCTATCTGGCAGGGCGACCTGTCGAAGTTTGGGTGTTATTGGCACATGGCAGTCGGCGGGCAACCGCCAATGCCCCGGTCGAACAGCTCGCCCAGCGATTGGGCGCAATCACGGCATACTGGTCGATATCGCCTGATTTAGCCTCCCAATTGGCAGAATTGCAAGCACAGGGCTATCGCCGCATCGCCATCTTGCCGTATTTTTTGTTCGCTGGGGGGATTACTGATGCGATCGGGCAAACCGTCGTGCAGCTTTCACAGCAGTTTCCTGACCTGGAACTAATGCTGGCAGAGCCGTTACAGGCGATCGTGGAGCTTTCTGACCTGGTGGTTGATTTGATCCAGTCCTACCCCTTGAATTGATAGTTCGGTAGTGCTGAATTCAGTTTTTCTGAGATCAACTCTTTAGGGTGGAGTTAACCATGATCCCCTCGTCCTTCCCAATGGGTATCATTTTCTTGAAGTGGAGCTTGCATGACTGTTGAGAGCCAAAAATGCCTGGGAAAAGTGTACTTGGTTGGTGCGGGACCAGGAGATCCCGGACTGTTGACCTTGAAGGGCAAGGCATTGCTAGAAGGGGCAGACGTTGTGGTTTATGATGCCCTAGTCAGTCCTCATATTCTGGCGATGATTAATCCTCAGGCAGAACGGATCAATGCTGGAAAACGCAAAGGTCGGCATTCTCTTTTACAAGAAGAAATTACTCAATTGTTGATTGAACGGGCACATACGGCAGCGGTAGTGGTGCGGCTTAAGGGCGGCGATCCCTTTATCTTTGGGCGCGGTGGCGAAGAAATGGAGGATCTGGTGCAGGCTGGAGTGTCGGTTGAAGTGGTGCCTGGAGTGACTTCGGGCATTGCTGCCCCTGCTTATGCGGGAATTCCACTCACTCACCGCAACCACAGTTCTTCGGTCACCTTTGTCACCGGACACGAAGGTGCAGGAAAATATCGCCCTGCTGTTAACTGGCAAGCGATCGCCCAAGGCTCAGAAACGATCGTCATCTATATGGGCATCCACAATCTGCCCTTGATTGTGCAGCAGCTAGAGATTGCTGGACTCAGTCCTGAAACCCCAGTTGCTCTAGTGCGCTGGGGCACACGTCCAGAGCAAGAAGAGCTGATTGGTACTCTGGCAACGATCGTGCAGAAAGTCGAAGCGAGCCAATTTAGCGCACCAGCGATCGCCGTCATCGGCTCAGTTGTGAATCTGCATGAGATCCTAGTGCATTGTCGCCCAGTTCAACATTTCTAAGGTTAAAGATCTAAGGTTGGAGATGTTTGACTTACTCCCCAATCGTTAGAATGGCAGGTGAAGATAGGCATCCCTGGAGGTGACTAAACTACTGTGACCCATTCCCTGGCTGATGAAGACCCTGCCTGTGCCGATCCTCCGGTTCGCGCCGCTTTTAGGATCATCGCGATCGCAGCTTCAGCCGGAGGACTTAAGGCGCTGAGTCAAGTCCTCTCTCAGTTGCCAGCAAACTTCGCTGTACCGATTATGGTGGTGCAACACCTTGATCCTAAGCACCAATCACTAATGGCAGAGATTCTGAGTCGGCGCACCCCGTTGTCAGTGAAGCAGGCTGAACAGGGAGAAATCATTCAAGCAGGAGAAATCTATATTGCTCCCCCCAACTACCATGTCACAGTTGCCCCCGATGGCAAACTGACCCTGAACCAGTCCGCGCTGATGAATTTTGTCCGTCCCTGTGCTGATGTGCTGTTTACCTCAGTTGCTATTAGCTATCCAAATCAGGCGATCGCTATCGTGCTAACGGGCACTGGCAAGGACGGTGCCGCAGGGATAGAAGCTATCCAACAATCGGGAGGCATGGTTATCGTTCAAGACAGTGCAACTGCGGAATTTAGTGGTATGCCCAATGCGGCGATTCGCACTGGTGCTGTCGATCGCATCCTGCCACTGGCTGATATTGCTCCAGTCTTAGTAACGGCGGTGATGGGGGGCAAAGGCGAATGAGTACGGATGACGACGATCGTATTTTTGCGGCGCTGCTAGATTATTTGCAGCAATCGCGGGGGTTTGACTTTTCGGGCTACAAGCGATCGAGCTTACAACGCCGCATCCGCAAACAAATGCAAAGCCACGCCATCGAGTCCTTTGGGGACTATCTCGATTATCTGGAGGTGCATCCAGAAGAGTTTGAGGTTCTGCTCAATACGATTTTGATCAATGTCACTGCTTTTTTTCGAGATACTGCTGCCTGGGATGATTTGCAAACTCAGATCTTACCCTCTCTGTTGAGCCAAAAAGCCCCCAACGCCACCATTCGGGTCTGGAGCGCTGGCTGTGCGGCGGGAGAAGAAGCCTATACGCTGGCGATCGTCTTGACAGAACTGCTAGGAGCCATACAATTTCGCCAACAGGTCAAAATTTATGCCACTGATGTGGATGAAGAGGCACTTGCTCAGGCTCGTTCTGCGAGCTATACCGCAAAAGCGATTGCTACCATTCCAGCAACCCTTCAGCAAAAATATTTTGACCTCATTGGCGATCGGTTTGTGTTTCGTGCTGATCTGCGCCGTGCGGTGATTTTTGGTCGGCATGACCTGATGCAAGATGCCCCGATTTCCCGTCTAGATCTGCTGGTGTGTCGCAATACTTTGATGTATTTCAACGCCGATGCCCAAAAGCGAATTTTGGCACGGCTGCACTTTGCCCTCAACCCGAATGGACTGCTTTTTTTGGGTAAAGCAGAAATGCTGCTCACCCACACGAATCTGTTTACGCCGCGGCACTTAGCTCACCGCATTTTTATGAAAGTGCCGAAGATTGACTTACGCGATCGTCTGCTGGTGCTAGCGCAAACCGGGGATGAGGAAGCCGGCGATCGGTTGTCAGTCCATATAAAATTGCGAGATGTTGCCCTCAATGCCGTTCCCATTGCCCAATTGGTGGTAGACAGCGGGGGCAACTTAGTGATTGCCAATCAGGCAGCTCGCTCTCTATTTGGCATTAGTCTGCAAAATCTTGGCAGACCCCTCCAGGATCTCGAAATTTCCTACCGTCCGATCGAGTTACGATCTCGGATTGAACAAGTGTATAGCGATCGGCATCTGGTCGTGATTCCAGGAGTAGTGCGTCATTTGCCGGATGGCAGCGTGCAATACCTGGATGTGCAACTCACACCGCTGCAAGAAGAGGGCGAGGATCTGCTCGGTGTTGCCATCACCTTTACCGATGTGACTCGCTACCACATCCTTCAGACCGAGGTGCAACGTGCCAACCAAGACCTGGAAACCGCCAACGAAGAGCTGCAATCCAGCAATGAAGAACTGGAGACTACCAACGAAGAGTTGCAATCGACCAATGAAGAGCTAGAGACCACCAATGAAGAACTCCAGTCCACCAATGAAGAATTGGAGACGATGAACGAAGAGCTTCAGTCCACCAATGAAGAATTGCAAACCATCAATGACGAGTTGCGGCAACGCACCCAGGAGTTGAACCAGGTGAATGCTTTTCTGGAATCAATTTTGGCAAGTATTCAAGCCGGGGTGGTGGTACTCGATCCCCAATTCAGCATTCTTAGTTGGAACAATGAAGCCGAAAATCTTTGGGGAGTTCGGGCAGATGAAGTGCGGGGGCAATCGTTTTTTAGTCTGGACATTGGTTTACCTGTCAGTGAGTTGGGGGAGGTAATTCGGATGTGCATTGCCGGAATCGACTATCCAGAGCGGGTGGTCACTGCCACCAACCGCCGGGGTAGACAATTTGGCTGCCGGGTGACTTGCAATCCGCTGCTGGGTTTGGAAAAAGAGCGACAAGGAGCCATCCTTGTGATGGAAGAAGTAGAAAAAATATGAATGCCAATTTAGTGGATCAAAGACTTCAGAATGCTCGGCACCGAGTTGAGCTACTGTCACAATCCACTCGCAAGCTACTTTTGGAGCCAAAATTGCTCTCCATAGTGTTAGAAGAATTGGCGATCGTCCTGGAAGAACTGACCGTTCAACAGGAGCAACTGGCACTCACCCGCCAGACATTAGAACAGGAGCGCCAACGCTATTGGGAATTGTTTGAATTTGCCCCCGATGGCTATTTGGTAACGGATACACGAGGAGTAATTCAGCAGGCAAACCGCATGGCGGCGGCATTGCTGGGGGTACAACCGCCTTTTTTGGTAGGCAAACCGCTGATTGTGTTTGTTGCCAAACCCGATCGGCGAGCCTTCCATACCCGACTCAATCAGCCAGAAGCCTTGCTCCAGCGTCACTATTGGGAGCTATGGCTGAAACCAAGACAGGGCGATCTGTTTTTGGCAGTGGTTGCTACTTCTGCCATCTACAATCTGCAACAGCAAATCGTAGGTTGGCGCTGGCTGCTCAGCGATTTGACCCGGGCGCCGCATTCAGAAGATCAGCTCGGATCTGACCACTATAGTTGGGCAATCGAGGAACTGCGGTCTCGCATGATTCAGACCATTACCCATTCACTCCGCACGCCAATGAGTATCATTTATACGGCGGTTGAGTTAATTGGTCACCCTCTTTATCCGCCCAGTCAAGAAAAAAAGGAACGCTATTTTCAAAATATCCAGACTGCCATCCAAGCCATGATTAAGTTGCTGAAACAAGCAACGCTCTACGAAAATACAGACACCCACCAGCTCATCGCTTGCCCCATTCGGTTGGATATCGAGCAGTTTTGCCAACGCTTCATGGCAGACTATCAATTCTCTGCCAACAATATCCATGGCTTGCAATGGAAGTTTGATCTCAGCGATCGCTGGATTTTTCTAGATGAAAAGCTGTTCGAGCAAATCTTAGACAATCTCCTCAGCAATGCCATCAAATTTTCACCCCAGGGTGGCATTATTCATCTCACCCTTTTCGCCCAAGCGAATCAATTGAGCCTGACTCTGCAAGACTCGGGCATTGGCATTCCGGTTGAAGATCTCGCCGAGATTTGTGAGCCGTTTTATCGAGCCAGCAATGTTTGTAATACTTTCCCTGGAATTGGCTTAGGGTTAGCCGTGGTCAAAGAAATCGTGGAACTGCTAGCTGGAGACATTACCTTTTACAGTGAGGTGGGCACTGGCACGATCGTCACCGTGAGGTTGCCCCTGGGGTTGGACTAGCCAGGCACCCACTTCTCAAACTTAAAATTTGACATGGTATGATTTTGCACTCAAGGTTTCCATTTACTCCAACGATATCGCGACTGCTCAAACATCCGCTCACGCTTCATTCTTTATCGCTGCTTCCCTGTGTCCTTACCCCAGATCGATTTACAAGTTCAAACCCCCGACACTCGCCTCGATCGCTACCTGGCGGATCAGTTGCCTGATTTTTCGCGATCGCGCATTCAAAAGTTAATTGAGCAGGGGCAGGTCTGGCTGAATGGGCAGGTCTGTCTATCCAAAAAGGTGGAAGTCCAGGTGGGCGATCTCATCCGGTTGGCAGTCCCCGACGCAGCACCCATGGCATTGCAAGCCGAAGCCATCCCGCTGGATATTCTTTACGAAGATGATTCGTTGTTACTGCTCAATAAGCCCGTCGGCTTAGTCGTACATCCGGCTCCGGGGCATGAAGTAGGCACTCTGGTGAACGCCCTGTTGGCGCATTGTCCCGATTTGCCAGGGATTGGTGGAGTGCAACGTCCCGGCATTGTGCATCGCCTGGATAAGGATACGACCGGAGTCTTAGCGATCGCCAAAACTGATCAAGCCCATCACCATTTGCAGGCACAGTTCAAAGCCAAAACGGCACGGCGGCAATATTTGGCAGTGATTCATGGGGTTTTGCCAGAAATCACCGGGACGATTGACCAACCGATTGGTCGCCATTTAATCGATCGCAAAAAGATGGCAGTGGTCCCGATCGAAAAAGGCGGACGACGGGCAGTCACCCATTGGCAAGTCCAGGAACAGATGGGGAACTATAGCCTGGTTCAGTTTGAGCTAGAAACCGGGCGAACTCACCAAATTCGAGTCCACACAGCTTATTTGGGGCATCCGGTGGTAGGTGATCCGGTCTACAGTTCCGGGCGATCCGTGGGGGTCAATCTTCCCGGGCAAGCCCTCCATGCCTGGAAACTGCGGCTAGAGCATCCGGTTACCGGACAACCAATCGAGGCGATCGCGCCACTTCCACCCGTCTTTCAGACCTTAGTAGAGGTGCTGCGTCGCCGTGCCACCCTTTAGGTCGTGTTTAGATCGGTTTCAATCGACTCAGTTTGAGCTTAAAATTCCCCCCGGCGGTTTCACCAAAAGCTCTGACCCGAACAATATAACTCCCCGGTTTGACAATCCGGATAAACAAGAGTGAATTGGTGCTGCCATCGGGACCATCGTCGTTTTCAGCGATGGTGGTGCCATCTGCCGCCATCAAGGTGACCACCGTATCGAAGTTTTCGGAAGACAGATCAACCGCCACCTGATCCCCTTCCTTGAGCGTTAAAACATAGTCACGGGCAAACCCACCCTGTCCCGTTGGAATATCCTTTTCAGACAAGCTATCCAGTACTTGTTTCCCAGGGTTGAGCGGAATAGGGTTGTAAAGGCGGGATTGTGCGATCGCTGCCTCACCTCTTAAGCCCGTGATGAGCAAAGTGGCTGGCACAAGCAGTATAAACCGAAGCTTCGCAGAGAGAGACCAGGTCATGAATAGAGCGACTTTTATTGTGAAAACTTTCGTGCGTCCATTATGGCTCACGATCGAAAGCACCGTTGCTAAACTTGGGACAAATTAATCATGCCAGAATAGAGGCAAGTTCTTCATCCACTTCTAACCGCCAAACCAGGATGTCTCAAGACTTTCGTTTTATCCTGCCGTTACCTCAAGCTAGCGCCGAAGTTCTGGAGGCACACCAGCTTGCCCAAGATTTCCGCCGCGAAGTTTACCATCGCGAGGCACTGGAGCAATACTGCCAGTGGTACTATGCCACTGCTAAAAAACACCAGCAAGAACTGGTGAGAATGCGGAGTGATTTTAACTTCTTGAACTGGTTTTATCGAAAACTGCGATAAGCGACTGGGTTAACCCTTTAGTCAACCTTCTCCAATTCACTCTCCTGCAAGTGAACTTTCAGCTTATTGCTGAATTTGACATGAATCGGCAAATTTGCACTCACAGGTCTGCCATGCCATTCCAAGACGATGGCAATCACCTCACCTTCATAACCTTTTAAATCAAAAGGTTGGTTCCGATGTTCTGGATGATGATAGATGATGACAGATTGTGCTACCCGAACCCGACTGCCGATCGAAAAAATTTCACTGATACCAGCTTTCATAACCCAAAAATCCCTTAGCTAGCAGCTTTCGCGCTGCCAGTGCGAAGCCGAGCAACTCGTCTAAATAACTTTTATATCTTTGCATAAGACGGCTCTTTACGGAGAAACTTCCGGAAATGGGGTGGGAGTTTGTCGAACGGGCGGTGTTGCAGAAGGCAGGAAAACCCAGATTATGGCAAATCCGATCGCGGTCAAGGCGAGTAATCCCAACAAAACAAACCAGGGATTGAGCGGCAGCTTTTGGGAGGCAACAGGCGCAGGCATGGGTTGGGGTTCCCCTGCTTCATCGGGGTAGAGGAGTTGTCGGGAAGCTTCGGAAAGGGGAGATTCGCTCTGGGCATCTCGGGGGGCTTCGCCGGGCAACTTAATCCCTGGCTGGGGTGAAGCAACCTGGCAATGCAACAATACGACTGTGGTGTTGTCGTAGCCGTTCTTCTCATTTGCCAGATCAATCAAAGCTCTGGCAGTAGCTTCCAAAGAGCGATTGCGCCTGAAAAAGCCATTAGTATAGTCTGCCCAGAATTGTTCGATCCAGTGGTTATCACTGAGACCATCTGAGCAAAGCAACAGTAACCCTTCTTCTTCTAAAATGAAGCGCTGCACCGTAGGACGCAGAAATTCGGCATCACGAGTGCCCAGCGCCTGAGTTAGGGCGCCCGCATCGGGACGGATCAGGGCTTCTCGGTAGGGCGATCGTCCCAGGCGGACTTCCCGCGTTGCCACATCATCATCCACAGTCAACAGGTGACAATAGCGCGGGGTGATCCAATAGGCACGGCTATCTCCCACATGCGCCAGATAGAGTTCATGACTATTGCCGATCACGCTGCCGTCAGCAGTTTTAATGCATTGCGGCAGTTGCAACGCCAGCACCATGGTGGTGCCCATTCGTTGTCGGGCGGATCTGCCCTGGATATCATTTTGGCTGGCGATCAGGTTATTCACCACCCGAATGCTGGCTTCCAGTTGGCTTGCCAACAGTTCCGGCGGCACCAACTCCGTTTGCTCTGCCACTTCAGCCAGCAGCGCCCGCACTTGCAGTTTCAGCGTTTGCACTGCCAGTTGACTGGCAACTTCGCCCCCCTCATGTCCGCCAATGCCATCACAGACCAGCGCTAACTGAGGCAACAAATCATCGGGCGCCTGCATCTCAGTTAGGGGAAAACAGGCATCTTCGTTATGCTCTCGCTGTAGCCCAATATCCGTTGCACCAAAAACTTGCAATCGCAGAGGCAGGTGGGCAGCTTGTTCCAGCAAGGTTCGGTTAATCTGGGTTTCAATTTCAGGCAACTCTGCACCCGCCTGGATGCGATCGCAGAGAGCTTGCAACGCGATCGCCACTGCTGGTTTGGCAGTAAGCACCCACCTACTCCAAACCTGACCTAATTCGGCCAAGGCAGGCGGAACGAAGGAAGGTTGAGTCGTGCCATCTTTCGACTTCAGCGTTTCGTCGTCGTGATCTAGGAGTAACTCTCGCAAGCGCACTCGCCACCCTTCGACCCGCAGGTTTTCGGGAACCAGCAAACTGGTGGCAACGCCCAAATCAACCAGCGTTTGCCAAAGTTGCAAAATTTGCCAAAGCCAGTAAAGCTGACGCACACTGGTTGCCTGCTCCCAGACATCGATAATGGCAGGATAGAGATTACCCGACGCATCTAACGGCGCATTTTCGAGCAGCAGAATAGGGGGGGTATTCTCTGCTAATTGCACAAACCCATGAACTTCTGGCACATGTAAGCGCTGGGGAAAAAGCTGGAGATAGGCGATCGCAATTTCTGGCAACACTTCTGGCACCAGGGGCGGCAACGTAGGTTGGGTATCGACCCAGATTTGGGTAGACATCACCTGGTAGCGCTCGGCAATTTGTACACCTGGCGCCATCTCTGCCGCATTCACTGCCCAGATATAACGAGGAACGAAAGATGTTTCGGAACTACTCATAAGTTTGATAGGGCTTCCACCAATGCTTAAAGTAAAGTTGCTCAGGCAAGCAAACAACTGAAGGCTGGATTAGACTGTCATTGATTGCTGATCACTTGTCAAACAGGCTTTTTCCATCGGTCGGTTTGGCAATTTGTAGAAGGGTAAACGTACGTGTCGCTGATACGAGCGTTGAGACTCGATCGCTGGCAAGGGTTGTTTTGCCTCCACCCTATAAATCGTTTTAGTTTAACGATGAATGAGGTGATCGTCGCCACTCTGATCGCCATCGTAGATTGATTAATTCTCGACCGATGCAAATTTTTTCTCGACTGACGTAGAGAAACATAATAAAACCCAACATTGAAATGCTGAAATTCAGTCATTCTTTTGTTCCTTGCTCTAAGGCTACCGACCCTCGCATCAAGCGTAAATTTTTACGATTTCTTAATTTTTGTTGGCTAGAAAAATCGGGACAATTTTTCAGCCTGGACTGGGTGTAAATCAGTCAAATACTGCTTTGGTAGCCATTACTTTAGAAAAAACTGGACTGAATAATTCATTGAAATTCTTCGATCAACTCACGCCTTAAAAATCATCAGAAGTCATTGAGGACTTTCCCTGAATGGAATCATTGCTAAAAGTAAAATTTTGTAAAGCTTGATGTGAAATTGCTGCCGCCTACGAAGAAAAAGCTGGATTTGCCAGGATAGGGATTGAATCTCTAGTTATACATGCATGTATTTGGAATGAACGATTATGTCGCTGAGTCCGACGGTCATTTGGTTGGTAATCGGGGTCGTACTGTGTTTGTTTGATGTGGTGTTGCCCACTGCATTTGTAGCATCGGTCATGGGGATCAGTGCCTTGCTGGTGGCAGCCGTCGCAGTTTGGCTCCCGGTCAATTGGCAAATTATTCTTTGGGTTTTCCTCTCGATCGGCATGGTGTGGTTGTCGCGTCGGCTGGTGCCCAAAGGGACGCCGATGAAACTGGATGCAACCGAAGCGGAAACCCTGACCGAAATTTTGCCCGGTAAGACAGGGCGGGTGATTTATGAAGGCAGTTCCTGGGCTGCCCGTTGTGATGATTTTAAGGTTGCGATCGCACCCCAACAAAGGGTTTACGTAGTCGGACGACGCGGCACTACGCTGATCGTAGTCCCAGAGCATCTCGTTCATTCTTAATTCGATCGAAGCGAGTGAATCGAGAGCGATTCAGTGTATTTTTCAAATACTTTCAGGAGATTGGATATGTGGCAATGGTTCATCGCATTACTGGTTGCGGGCGGCACTGTCTCCAGTGTCAAAATTGTCAATCAGGGAAATGAAGCCCTAGTTGAACAACTGGGTAAATACAACCGTAAACTCTCACCCGGGTTGGGGTTTGTCATTCCCGTATTTGAGCGGATTGCCTTTCAGGAAACGATTCGAGAAAAAGTGCTGGATATCCCACCTCAGCCCAGCATCACCCGTGACAACGTTTCCATTACAGTCGATGCGGTAGTCTACTGGCGAATTGTGGACATGGAAAAGGCATATTACAAAGTACAAAATCTCCAGGCAGCCATGGTGAACCTGGTGCTGACCCAAATTCGTTCCGAAATGGGTAAGTTGGAATTGGATGAAACCTTTACTGCCCGTTCTCAAATCAATGAACTGTTGCTGCGGGATCTGGACATTGCTACCGATCCTTGGGGAGTAAAAGTGACGCGGGTAGAGCTGCGCGACATTATTCCTTCTAAAGCTGTTCAAGAGTCGATGGAATTGCAAATGTCTGCCGAACGGAAAAAACGGGCAGCGATTCTCACCTCTGAAGGGGAACGCGAAGCCGCGGTGAATAGTGCCAAAGGGCAAGCAGAAGCCCAAGTCTTGGCAGCAGAAGCCAGACAAAAGGCAGTAATTTTGCAAGCGGAGGCAGAGCAAAAGGCAACCGTTCTCAGGGCACAGGCAGAACGCCAACAGCAAGTGTTGAAAGCGCAGGCAACTGCCGAGGCAATCCAAATTGTGAATCAGTCTTTGAAGTCTGATCCCCATGCGGGAGATGCAGGCAAGATGCTACTGGCGTTCAACTATCTAGATATGGGAAGTGCGATCGGGCAGAGCGGCAGCAGTAAGGTGATGTTTATGGACCCTCGCAGTATTCCAGCCGCCCTACAGGGCATGTTGTCGATCACAGAAAACAGCAAGCCTTAAAGCTAGAGCAAAGAGTGGGGAGATGAGTGTATGGCTGCATAAGTCGAAAGAAGGAAACGGTACTTCTCAATCCCTCTACTCCTCCACTCCTCTACTCCCCTCTATCCCTCCACCCTCTCCACCGAATAGAATTTTTTGCTCGGATTTTAAATATCACCGCTCGTTTGGGTTGTCTGACACTGATTACACAACCCAAAAAATTCCAGCATGTGATAGTAGATTTTGAATTGGTAAGACTGGTTCAGTTGCGTTTCCAGTTCATGCACCGGGCACTGATCGATCGGAATCGAGTCGCCGCATTGCAAGCAGGTCAGATGATGGCGATCTTCCTGGACGGAACTGTAGAGTGACTCGCCCGTTGCCAATGTGCGGACTTGTACTACCCCCTGAAGCTTGAGCGATTCCAACGCCCGGTAGACCGTGGCGAGTCCCATCCCTTGCTCGTGGTGGCGGAGTTCTACGTACAGATCTTGGGCAGAAATTGCCCGATCGAGGGTCTTCAATAGATTCAGAATCCGCTCCTGACTGCGGGTGCGTTGACCTTTCATCGCTCGATCGCCTCATATCGTATCGTAAGATTAAGCTTGTGTCGTTGTTTCACCCTTTGGAACACTACTGTGGTTCATCATTATCACGCTCAAATCTATGTTACTCTTCGTCCATCGGTTTTAGATCCCGCGGGCACCGCCGTGCAATCTGGACTCAGCCATCTAGGCTATGACACTGTTGAGCAAGTGCGGATTGGTAAATATATCGAATTGACGCTGAGGGCTGAAAATGAAACGGCTGCCCATGAGCAAGTCGATCGCATGTGTGACCAGCTCCTTGCGAATCCGGTGGTTGAAAACTACCGATTTGATTTGAAAGAGATTGCATTATCGGTCGGCGTTACCCCGTGAAGCGTCCTCATCAGCAATCTGCATCCTAATCCTCACTCCCTTTCTCATGAAATTCGGCATCATCGTTTTTCCCGGTTCCAATTGCGATCGCGATGTTCTTTGGGTGACTGAAGGGCTGCTCAACCAGCCCACGCGCATGGTGTGGCATGAAGACAGTCAACTGTCTGACCTGGATGTGATCGTGATTCCGGGTGGATTCAGTTATGGCGATTATTTACGCTGTGGGGCGATCGCTCGGTTCTCCCCTGCTTTACAAGCCACCATCCAACATGCCGAGCAAGGCAAACCTGTGTTAGGGATTTGCAATGGTTTTCAAGTGCTAACGGAGGCAGGTTTGTTGCCAGGGGCGCTGGTACGAAATCGGGACTTGCATTTTATTTGCGATCGGGTGCCCCTGCGGGTCGAACGCACCAATCTACTCTGGACTCAGGCATACCAGCCTGGTGAAATCATTACCCTGCCGATCGCCCATGGAGAAGGGTGCTATTATGCCGATCCGGAGACGCTGGCGGCACTTGAAGCGAAAGGTCAGGTGGTTTTTCGCTATAGTGAGACGAGCAATGGGCAAGGTGTTGCTGAGAATCCCAATGGTTCCCTCAACCACATCGCTGGAATTTGTAACTCACGCGGCAATGTGTTGGGCATGATGCCCCATCCTGAGCGGGCAGCGGATGCCATGCTGGGAAGTACAGACGGATTAAGGCTATTTGCAGGAATCTTGGCTCAAGTTGCGGCGATCGCCTGAGCAACCCCTCACTTGACTCCCGATCCGCGAAACTTTGCTGGAACACTCTGCGTCAAGATATTAATTCCAGAGAAAATTCTGGTGGGTTCAAGCGCTACATTTTTGTCGAAATATTTATGAAGTTGAATCAACGGAGAACCCTTGCCCGGCTTTCGGGCGCTTTGCCCGATCTCATCCTTTCTGATCGCACCCTGGCTTGCAAAAAATTGTTTCTATTGCTGGTACTATCCGGCTTGTTGTCTTGCGGATTGGGGTTAGTTTGGGTTCATCCCCTGGTGGCTGCCACCACCAAGCTAGAGTCGGATCAACTGGCACAAGCTTCTGGAGGAAGCAACCCACGCGCCGATCGTTTGTCTGCTGAGATTCGGGATGCAGTACTCAAAGATGCAGCTCAGCGATCGGGGGTGTCATTACCCAGCCTGATCGTGACGCAAAGTACTGCCAAAACCTTTAGCAATCCCTGTGAGTTTAATTTTGGCGAAGTGTGTACCCGCGAATATACCCCCATTCCAGGCTGGGAAGTTTTGGTGCGGGTCAAATCCCAAATCTGGAAATATCATGTCAACCAATCGGGTTCCCAGAGGGTACTCGATCCACACACCACCTCTGCTAATCCAGGGCAGTTGCCAGCCTCGGTTCGGCAAGCCTTGCTTGAAGATGCGGCTGAGTGGGCAAGTTTGCCTGAATCCGCCATCAAAATTTTGGAGGCTCAACAGAAGATCTGGGATAATCGCTGTGCATTTTCGTTTGGGGTGATTTGTCCGGCAAACTATGCGCCCATTTCAGGTTGGCAAGTAACGGTACAGGCTCGACAACTGCGCTGGGTTTACCGGGTTAGCCAGGATGCAAAACAAGTCGTGATGGATCGACGCGTTGCCATGCCTACCCCAGTGGCGGATGCCATTGTTCGTGATCTGGTCAAGCGATCGCCGCGAGTTGCCACACCCGACACATTACGTTTTTTGGAAGCCAAGGAAAAATCACAGAATGTTTGCTCTGCTTCAGGCGAGTGTCAAACGCTTTCCTACTGGCTAGCCATTGTTTCGAACGGACGGCAACAATGGGGCTACCGCGCCGATGACCAGGGCAAACGGTTGCTGCAAATCCCAATCGCGCAAGTGGTGTCCGCCGATCGCTAGAGCACAAAATTGAATCCCATCATTTTCTGGAGGGACGCAAGGCCTTGCGTCCCTAAGATTCGGGTCGATTCTCTTGCTGTTGATATGCCAGATAGACAGCTTCTAGAAAAAGATCAGCCGTCATCTCAGCAGGGAGTTGTTCCAGAACAATCAGTTCTTTGAGTTGCCGCGCCAGTTTTAGACTTACTTCTGACTTGGCTTTTGCTGACATGAGCGATCGCCGTTGCAGGTATTCTCGAATGACTGCAAAATCATCGGGCAACATGGGTGAAAAGTTGGCAATCTGCAACAACGCTTCTGCCAGGGGTTGGGCTTTTTCGGAAAGCAGGACTGTGGCTTTGTGAATTGGTCGCGTTTCTTGAATCACCAAAGTGCCTGCGACCCAATCCCCAATGCGCTTTTCCCGTTGCCCCAACACAATGAAAAAGAAGCCGATAAAAAAAGTATCGTCGATCGGGCGAAGCAAAGCCCGTAGAGCAGCTTGTGCCAGCGTAATGGGTCTGCCGTCGTCCCGCACGACACGGATTTTGGCAACCCGTTTACCCGGCGTTTGCCCCTGCCACAGGGTTTCAAAGCAGACAAAATAACCTACCCAAATCACAAACGTGATTAAGAACAGAATGGCAACTAGCCAATTGGAAATATTGTTGTAGTTGATCCCTAATTTATCTAGATATTGGCCTAGTTGAGTAAAAAAGAACAACCAAGCCATCCAGAAAATAAATAGAGCGCTGCCCCAGATCAGGTAATCGATCATCAGCGCGAGCGCCCGGTTGCCAATACCTGCCAGTGTGAGTTCCAACTCTACACTTTCGGGTGTGGATAGGGTGACTCGGTTAAAGAAATGCATGACAGCTTCAAAGTTGGGCTTTCTAGAGCAATCTTAATCGTTGTTGGCTGGAGAAATATCAAGCCGGTGAGCCACGAATGGCGACTTTTGTCTTTTTTTAATACCAATTTGATTTGTGTTTGCGACAGATCTAGCCCCCGCACTAATGCGCCGCTGCCTTAGAAAAAAGGGGGGACCCCTAAGCCAGTCTTGAAGTCTCCTTTTTTTAAGGCGGATTTAGGGGGATCTCCTAAATGTCACATTCTCAATTTAAATGGGTATGACTTTGAGCCAAATAAAGCGGGTAGAAAAATGCTAAATCAAGGTCAGTAAGGCATTGTCCGGACACATTTGTTTCAACCGCAAGCAATCAGGTAGAGGCTAGACGGAGGAGTCGCGATCGCGCAATTGCAAACCCAACCCTTCTCGACGACTGCGCAAGTCATAGTATAAAACTGCTTTAATGGCTTGCCAGAAAGGCATGATCAGCGCACTCCCAACCAAACTGCTAATGATAGACAGCACATAAACAACGATATAGATTGCAGACCCTTGTTCGAGCGGGATTAACAAAAAGTTTGGCACGTAATTGAATACTGCAAGCAACGGCACGGTTACCAAGAAAGCAACCAGCACAATCCCTTGAATTCGGAAGACCGAAGTTTCAGTGAGTGACCAACTCCGATCAACACTCTCCCGTCCATTCACGTTTTCTTCGACCGCCAGTGGCACTTCGGCAACAACCAAGCGGGAATAAAACCAGGTAATGCCAAGCACAACAACCACCAATATCACCAAAACTGTTAGGAAACCAGCAAGGGGGCCCAAGATGAAACCCAGGATAAAGCCGACGATACCACCCAGAATAAAGCCCACAAGGGCTAAGCCCAGATAGACCAAAAACACCCGCAACCAAACCCGAAAAGCAACTCCCAAAAATGACCACTTCAGTGGCTCAATCTTTTCGCGAGCCGCACTGATGCTTTCAGGTTCATTGATCAATTCAGCAAAGACCAATCGTGCAACTAAGCCATGGATCGCAGCACATTTTGCCCATCCATAGACCGGCACCAGCACCCAAAGATAGGCGATGATCGACAGTTTTAGAAAGTCTTGGAGATGAGATCGATAAAGCCGTAAACCAGCACTAACCACATTGCCAACACTCAAAGGACGAATCGGGCTAGTTTGAGACACAATAAGCTCCTTTTTGTGGTTGTCTGAAGGCTAGCCCAGGTTGGTTTTGCGCATCGACAGACCAACTGGAATAGCGAAATCAGAGCTATCTTAAGCTACGCTGTGGGGAGTGTTCTGGGAAAATTCACAAATCATGAACATTCAGCGCTGGATCGCCCGCCGTGAACTGAATTGGAAGCGTTTGGATGAGTTGTTGAAGCAAGCTGAAAAAAAAGGGCTAAAGTCCTTGCGCGGCGAAGAAATTCGCCAGCTTGCCAGCTTGTATCGATCGGTCTCAGCAGATCTGGCACGCGCCCGCACAAACCAGGTGGGTGAAACGCTCATCCAAAGTTTGCAAAGTTTGGCAACCCGCAGCTATAGCCAGATCTACCAGGGGTCGCGTCGGCAAGAATGGCAAGCAGCTTGGCGATTTTACCGCTGGGGGTTTCCGGCAGCAATCCAGCGGAATGCTGGCTGTGTTGCTTTGGCAACTGCGCTGTTTTTGTTGGGTGCTGTTGTTGCCTGGTGGTTTGCCTGGCGCGATCCGGTATTTATGTCACTGTTGGTGCCGGGTGAGCTGATTGAAAAGGTGCGCGATCGCGGCGAGTTGTGGATGGGGTCGATCGTCGGCATTGAACCTGTCGCCTCTAGCGGCATTATGATCAACAACATCGCAGTTTCATTCAAACTCATTGCTGGCGGAATTTCTGCCGGATTAGTGACCCTCTACATTCTGGTCACCAATGGTTTAATGATTGGGGCGATCGGGGCACTGGTTGGTCAAAACAAGCTAGCTTTCCCCTTTTGGGCATTTGTCTTGCCCCACGGCGCACTCGAACTCCCCGCCATTTTTTTCGCGGGAGCTGCCGGATTGCTCATCGCTAGAGCGATCGTCTTTCCCGGCAAATATCGTCGTATCGATGCCCTACGCCTTTATGGACTGGAAGCGGCTCAACTGGTCTACGGCATTGTACCGATGCTCATCCTCGCTGGCATCATCGAAGGCTTCTTCTCCCCCAATCCCAATATTTACCCACTCATTAAGTACATCACAGGCATTGGTTTGTTTAGCCTCCTGATTGCCTATTGCGGGCAACGGCATCCTGAACAGCATTTGCAGAGTGAAGAGTAGAGGTTAGGGAATACCATCACAGAGACGTTTGTCACGCTTTTGGACATTCGGGTCATTCTCCAAATAATCTTGCACCCAACTGCATCCTGACTGAATCAGAGCATCCCATCCTGCCAGCGACCAGAGCTTCACTGTCTCGTCCCGACTGGCAGACGCCAGGGTTTTACCATCAGGGCTAAATGCGATTGCTGTGAGTACGTCATGCGACCCTTCAAGGGTTTGCAAAAGCGTACCATCCAGACTCCATATTTTCACGGTCTTGTCCCAACTGGCAGACGCCAGAGTTTTGCCATCGGGACTGAAGGCTATCCCGGTAGTTGCATCGCTATGGTCTGAGAGAGTTTGCAAGAGTCTGCCATCTCGGCTCCACAGTCTAACTGTACTGTCGTCACTGGTAGATGCCAGGGTTTGACTATCGGGACTAAAGACCACACTCAGCACCTTACCATGGTGTCCTGTCAGGGTCTGTAAGAGTTTGCCATCTCGACTCCATAGCCTAATTGTTTTATCCTCGCTGGCAGAGGCGATCGTGGTGCCATCGGGACTAAATGCTACCGCATTAACCGCTGCACTGTGCCCCTGGAGGGTGCGCATGAGGATGCCATCCTGTCTCCATAGTTTGATCGTCTTGTCTCGACTGGCAGAGGCGATCGTGGTGCCATCGGGACTAAATGCTACACACCGAACCGCATCCTGATGACCCTGAAGCGTTTTCAAGAGCGTCCCTTCCCGACTCCACAAGTTCACAGTCTTATCTTCACTGCCAGAGGCGATCGTAGTGCCATCGGGACTAAATGCCACGCTCCAGACCGAATTATGGTGACCTGAGAGGGTGTGCAACAGGCTCCCCTGTGGATTCCACAGGTTCACGGTGTTGTCAAAACTGGCGGAAGCAATAGTTTTACCGTCGGGACTGAATGCCACACCCCAGACCTGATCGGTATGGTCCTCTAGGGTGTGCAAAAGTGTGCCATTCCAACTCCAGAGTCTAACCGTCTTGTCCTCGCTGGCGGAGGCGAGGGTTCTGCCATCGGGACTAAATGCCACCCGTTTCACGGGATCCTCGTGACCTTGCAGCGTTTGCAGGAGCTTGCCGTCTCGATTCCACAATTTCACAGTTCTATCCCAACTGGCAGACGCCAGAATTTTGCCATTGGGACTAAATGCTACACCACTCACGACCTCCGTATGCCCCGGCAAGATCTGCAAGAGTGCGCCATTCCGACTCCACAGTCTTACCATGTTATCCCCACTGGCAGAGGCGATCGTCGTGCCATCCGGACTAAAGGTGACCGCATAGACGCCACCTTGGTGTCCCAGTAGAGTTCGCAACAGTTTGCCACTCCGACTCCACAGTTTCACCGTTCGGTCTCCACTGGCAGAGGCAATGAGGTTGCCATCTGGACTAAACGCCACTCCATTCACTCGCTTATGGTGTCCACTCAAAGTGTGCAGCAGTTTGCCATCAGCACTCCACAGTTTTACGGTTCTATCCTGACTAGCAGAGGCTATCAGCGTGCCATCTGGACTGAAAACAACGTCCAGCACCTGTCCCGTGTGCCCCTTCAGCGTGTGTAAGAGGTTGCCATCCAGACTCCACAGTTTTACCGTTTTATCTTCACCCGCAGTAGCAAGAATCTTACCATCGGGACTAAAAGTGACTCCTCTGACTGCAGCCTCTTGTTCGGGCAGCGTTCGCAACAGTTTGCCATTCTGATCCCACAGTTTTACCGTCTGATCCACACTGGCAGAGGCAATGATTTTGCCATCGGGGCTGAAGGCGACATCGAAGACTGAATCAGTATGTCCTTCCAGGCGATTCTGTTCTCCGGCATGGTTCGCATTCTGGACAGCGTATACTGTCTTACTCAGCTGGTCCAGCACTTGTCGGTTGAGTCCTGCTTTTGGCCAAATCGCTTGCCAGAAGGACTGCCGCAGCATTTTACTCATTTGTAAACTTTCCAGCACACTTTCCAACTCTGCGCCTGAGGCTAACTCTGCCTCTGCTGAGGAACGGATGGCTAGAATTTGTTGAATTTCGGCTTGTCTGACCTGAACGCCAGCGAATACCACTAAACCTGCCATCAGGGTGCCGCCGATCGAGGTAATCGCAGCGATCAGTTGGGCAGCTTTACGGGCTTTGATCGCCTGATCCAATTCCCGCTGCTGCCGTATTTGCTCCTGCTGCTGAATGCGATCGTGCAAGGCGGTGCTGGCGTTAATAAACGTCTGTTGCAACTCGGTGACAGCAGGCTGTTTCTTGCCTTGTATTGCTTCCTGTAACCAGGCAACTGCGGTGACTCGCTCAATGCCTCGCAATAACAGATCTTCATTGCGATCTTTGTCCTGCCATTCCAATGCTCGCAACGACCATCGCGTATGACTATGCACATGTTCGCGATCGGTCTCCAGGGTGCGGACTAGGTGATTGAAGTTAGCGTAAAAATCTCCACCGCGTTGATGGAAATCGATCCATTGCACCTTGGCTAATTCGGGATGGAGGGTGGACGGGTCGATCGCGTGATGCAATATTGTGACAAAGCGTTTGTTTAGCTTGGCTGCATACTCCACCTCATCGGCGCAATAGGGGGAATTGACCGATCGGGGCGACAGAATAAACAAAAAGTTGTCTGCGCTTTCAATGCCCCGATAAATTTCCTGCTGGAAGTCTGCTCCTGAGGCAATACTTTCCTGATCAAACCAGGTGGTTTTACCACGAGTTTGCAATTCATCGTTCAGTCGGCGGGCTAACTCAGAATCGGCGCGCGAATAGGAAATAAACACATCTAACGAGGTTGCCGGAGGTTGGCGCAAACTCTCGGTAATAAACTCCTCTTGTAAGGCAGTGGGTGGATGCTGAGCGCGGTGTTGAGCGCCCTTAAACCAGTCTTCTGCTCGACGTAAGTTATAACCCCGCAGCAAAATCGTGGGGTTGCGGCTCTGGCGTTCCCACTTCAGGGCTTTGGTCAGCAGCAGCTTGTGTTCCTCATAATAGGCAGCATCCTCGCCTAATGCTTTCAGTAACTGATCCAGGTCCTGCTGGGTATCCGCGATCGTGGCGTTGTCAGTAAAGTTAATAAACTGCAATGACTTGATGGACGATGGCACCTGCTCCAGGTCGATCGGTTGCACCAGCAGGGGGATCAGCCGTTTATGGAGACCCAAGGCATAGTCAACCTCGTGCTGACAATAGGACGATTGCAACGACTGAGGTGAGAGCAGGTAGATAATTGTATCGGTTTGCTCAATGCCGCGTTCGATCGCCCCCTCAAACGCTTCCCCGGTTTGAATATCGGTCTGGCTAGTCCACACCGTAATCCCCTCGCGCATCAGCAAACTACGAATTTGCTCCATCAAAGGGCGATTTGCGTCGGCATAAGAGAGAAAGACTTGAGTCATCAAGTTATTGGCATTCTTGATGCTCTCGCAGATGAATTCACTGTGCAAGACAGTGGGTTCACAGGGTGCTTGTTCTTCGTGAAACCGATGCTTGAGCCAACGTTCTGCCTGTTGCCGCTCTTCTCCAACTAACAGATACCGGGTTTGCTTTTGATTTTGTTCCCACTCCAGCGCCCGCACCAGTAAAACCGTGTGTTGATGCACATAGTCGCGTTGACGCTGGAAAATGCTGAGCAGTCCGCTGAATGCCTGCTCAAAGTCATCCACATCCTCGCGAAAGTAGACCCAGTTAATTTTGCCAATCTCTGGATGCATATTGGCGAAGCTGGAATGCAATCCCTGTGTCTGATAGGCTGCCCACTGTTCATCTGTCCCTTTGGGGTTGCGGGTTTGCCAGGTCTCACGGCTAATATGTTCCACATGCAGCAGCGGGATAATTCGCTTGTTTCGCTGCAGGGCGAGGCTGATTTCCTTGCCGCAGTAAGGGGAGTTAATCGAGTGGGGAGCGATGATAAACAGAAAGTTATCCGCTCTTTCTAAGCCATCATTAATTTGAGACTGAAAATCTACACCTAAGGGAATATCGTTTTGGTCAAACCAGACACTAAGTCCCTGTTCTAGCAAACGTTGGTATAACCGGGTTGCGAAGGACTTACTATCCGCTCGACCATAGGAAATAAAAGCATCGTAGAAAGGATTGGTCGCTGCGTTGGAAGCACCCATAGAGAGAGAGGAATGTGGAAGGACACTCTGCTACTGAGAGCAACTGTCAAAGCACGAAAGAATCTGTGCTTTGGCTAGGCTACTGCCAATATCCACTGCTAGATGGTTAATCAATTGTACATTGACCAATTTTGGGGAATACAGCGATCGTCCCTTTTCCTGAATGATTCCTGATTCTGACGGATTTTGTGTTGGATCTCTCAAATCCTAGAAGGGCTTAGCATTTAGGCAATATTCTTGGCAAGATTGCATCGATTTTTAGCCGAATGCTAAGCCCCCACGTCAGGTCAACACAAACTGAAGTAGAACCGCAATTTCCACTGCATGGCTGTCGAGTTGGCAAAGTTTCACTATTTTTAACAAAGCAACGTTGATGGAGAACGGTGCAGCGGAAAATTGCCGCTAGCGTTGCGCGATCGTAAGCGGCTGAAAGACGCTGCAACCTAGATTTTGGGCAACTTGATCCCTCTCCAGTGCTGGACGATCGTGCCCGATTGCCCAATTTTCCTGGACAAAAATGCTGGAAAAAACCACAAATCAAGCCTTTTCAAATTTTTGTCTTTTGTTCTTATTTTTATAAAAGTAGTTTGTTAAAATCTGTAGGATCCGCTAAAAAAGTTTCCTGTTGGGTTTATAGTGAGCCTAATCAGAAAATCAGCTTCCAGAAACCTCAGGATAGCTCAAGCGAGCCCATTCATTTATGAAGCCCCTTTCCTTTGCAAGAAGATTCGACAATAATGCTTGCAACCACACTATTAAAAAGCTTCTTAAAACAAGCTCGTTAGACCCACTGCGCCCTGAACTCGCATTTAACCTGCTGATTTCTAGACCGGAAGCACTCACTCAAGACGATAGGAGATAACTCGCGTGAAACTTGCAGTATACGGAAAAGGTGGCATTGGTAAGTCCACAACCAGTTGCAATATCTCAGTTGCCCTGGCTCGCCGCGGGAAGAAAGTGTTGCAAATCGGTTGCGACCCCAAACACGACAGCACCTTTACCCTGACTGGATTCCTGATTCCAACCATCATCGACACCCTGCAAGAAAAAGACTATCACTACGAAGATGTTTGGCCCGAAGATGTGATCTACAAGGGCTATGGTGGGGTCGATTGCGTGGAAGCGGGGGGTCCCCCTGCCGGAGCGGGTTGCGGCGGCTACGTTGTCGGTGAAACCGTCAAACTGTTGAAAGAACTCAATGCTTTCGATGAGTACGATGTGATTTTGTTTGACGTATTGGGTGACGTGGTTTGTGGCGGTTTCGCAGCACCGCTGAACTACGCTGACTACTGCATGATCGTCACAGACAATGGGTTCGATGCTCTGTTTGCAGCCAATCGGATTGCAGCTTCTGTGCGCGAAAAAGCTCGCACCCATCCGCTACGTCTGGGTGGATTGATTGGCAATCGCACCTCCAAGCGAGATCTGATCGACAAGTATATCGAGGCAGTTCCCATGCCCGTGCTCGAAATTTTGCCCCTGATTGAAGACATTCGAGTCTCACGTGTCAAAGGCAAAACCCTGTTTGAGATGGCAGAGTCTGACCCATCACTCAACTATGTCTGCGATTATTACCTGAACATTGCTGACCAAATTTTGGCAAGACCTGAAGGTGTCGTCCCCAACGATTCTCCCGATCGCGAACTGTTCTCCCTGTTGTCAGACTTCTACCTCAACCCGACGCAACCGAAGAAAACTGAAGAAGAACAACTGGATCTGATGATGGTCTAAAGAAAAGAGACGGGCGATGAGTTTTAAGGTATGAGTGATTCGTTAACTTAAAACTTGAAACTCAGACCTCGCAACTTTTTGATCTGTGAATACCGAGCAACTTCGTCAACTTCTTAGAGAAAAATGGCTGACCTATTACCAGGAAAATCGCGAGTGGCTGGCTCGCTTAGGCGTTTGGGTCGATTGTAATGGTCACCGTCGCCCCTCTTCTGGTTTTATTTTGGCAACACTCACGGTTTTAGAACCCCGACTCACGCAGCTTTTGCCTCTGATTGTGGATCTCAGCAACAATCCCGATCGCATTGTTATGGCACTGGGACTCAACTTTAATCCCGACCAAGAGATGCAAGTGATCGAAGACATTGCTTCACCCAACCCAGTCAAATTGCTGCCAGAGTCGAACCGCGAACTGCCACTGCCCAATCCCGCCAGTCGCCTACCGACCAAAATCGACGAAGACTGCGAAGGCTCTCGTCCCAGGCAGAGAGGTGGAGGGGTAGAGAAGTGAAGGGGTAGAGAAGTGGAGATCAATCCCTACCTTCTGCCTCCTACCTCCTACCTCCTGGCTCCTAACTTCTGCCTCCCACCTCCCACCTCCTACCCCCATTCCCTGCTACCACCAACTCACTGACCACCCACCGTAGAGGACTACCATGACGCTTGCTGATGCTCAACCCCAGGCAATCAACTTTGATTGTGAAACGGGAAATTATCACACCTTTTGCCCGATTAGCTGCGTTGCATGGCTGTACCAGAAGATTGAAGATAGTTTCTTTCTGGTGATTGGCACGAAGACCTGTGGCTACTTTTTGCAAAATGCCATGGGGGTGATGATCTTCGCTGAGCCACGCTATGCCATGGCAGAACTGGAAGAAGGGGATATCTCTGCCCAGTTGAATGATTATGAAGAACTGAAGCGGTTGTGTTCGCAGATTAAACGCGATCGCAACCCCAGCGTAATTGTTTGGATCGGCACCTGCACGACCGAAATCATCAAAATGGATCTGGAAGGGCTGGCTCCCAAGCTGGAAGCAGAAATCGGCATCCCGATCGTGGTGGCACGCGCCAACGGGCTGGATTATGCCTTCACGCAGGGTGAAGATACCGTGCTGGCAGCTATGGTGAACCGTTGCCCAAGTAAATCGCCGGTAGCAGAATCGGAAAAAGAAGAACGCAACGCCATTTCCAAACTGCTCAACTTTGGTCGCAAGAAAGAAGAAGTGACCGAATCGGAATCGGAGTATGTTGACCACACACCGCTAGTACTGTTTGGCTCCATGCCCGATCCAGTCGTCACCCAACTCACCCTGGAATTGAAAAAACAGGGGGTGAAGGTGTCTGGTTGGTTGCCTGCCAAGCGCTATACCGAATTGCCCACGGTTGAAGAAGGCTACTATGTGGCAGGAGTGAATCCGTTTTTATCACGGACTGCCACCACTTTTATGCGTCGTCGCAAGTGCAAATTGATTGGCGCTCCCTTCCCGATCGGACCCGATGGCACCCGTGCCTGGATCGAGAAGATCTGCTCTGTATTGGGGATTGAACCCAAAGGTTTGGCAGAACGGGAAGCCCAAATCTGGGAAAGCTTGGAAGACTATGTGAAGCTGATTCGCGGCAAGTCAGTCTTCTTTATGGGAGATAATTTGCTGGAAATCTCACTGGCACGCTTTTTGATTCGCTGCGGCATGTCTTGCCCCGAAATCGGCATTCCCTATATGGACAAGCGCTATCAGGCAGCAGAATTGGTGCTGCTGGAGCAGACTTGCCGGGAAATGGGAGTCGCAACCCCGACGATCGTCGAGAAGCCCGACAATTACAACCAGATCCAGCGTATTTATGACTTGAAGCCAGATCTGGTAATCACTGGCATGGCACATGCCAACCCCCTAGAAGCGCGCGGCATCAATACCAAGTGGTCAGTTGAGTTTACCTTTGCTCAAATCCATGGCTTTACCAATGCCCGCGATATTCTGGAACTGGTGACGCGCCCATTGCGTCGGAATAACTCACTCAAAGATTTGGGTTGGGACAAGTTAGTGAAAGAAACAGCGAAAGTCTGAGACTCTCTGGATATCTGATTGACCAAACGGATGAGTGCTCCTCATCCGTTTTTTTTAATCGCTCTCTGTTCTAGGATCTTTTATCCAGCCGTGACAGCCAACCCAAAACTCGCACCCATTTCCCGGTCAACCCTCACTTGGCAGCCCGGATGACTGCTGAACCGGAACCGATGGTTGGGTATACCACCACGCCCAAGCGATCAGCACTGCTTGAAGAGGCAGTCTCGCCCAGTAGAGCCAGGGAATATCCGGAATACCATCGAGATGAATTTGATTCACCGCCATATTAATGTTGGCTGGAAATACGGCAATAAATAACGCAATTAGTCCCCAGGCGGCGGCTTGGCTGACGAGTGGCATCAATAACCCCACACCGCCCAGAATTTCAAAGAAGCCACTGACATACACCAGCATCAACGGAGAGGGTAGGTAGCTAGGCACGATTTTGACAAAGGGATCAGGGGTGGCAAAATGCAGCACGCCTGCTGTCATCACAAAAATCGCCAGCATGATTTTAAGAAACCCTTTCAGCTTGTTCATCTCTTTTTAGTACCTATCCAAACATTGCTTGAGCAGTTGCGAGTTCATCTGTTCGGGACGTAGCATAACGACAGATCACTTGTCTTTATCTTGAACCCGCTGTAGACTCCTTCGCATCCGCCATTGGACATTAACCATGCATAGACTGGCAGCAACTCCCGGTGGCTGGACACCGGATACCGATGGTGTGATCTTTGTCGAGCAGACCCCTGCCCCGATCGTCCTCATCACCGCCGCAGATACCGACATTAGTGCGATCGCCCAGGCAATCCCGCACCTACCCAACGCCTTCCCGGCAGTCCGCGTGGTCAATTTGCTCCAGCTTCAGCAGCAATTGTCGATCGACACCTATGCCGAAACCGTGTTGGAGCAAGCCCAGGTCATTGTGCTGCGCTTATTAGGTGGGCGGGCGTATTGGTCTTACGGCTTAGAAGTGGTGCGAGAAACCGTGAAACAAACCGGAGCCACCCTGATTGTGCTCCCCGGCGACAACCAGCCCGATCCGACGCTGATGAGCCATTCCACCTTGCCGATCGCCACCGTCAATCAAGGCTGGCGCTATTTTCTAGAAGGCGGAGTCGAGAACATGATCCACGCCCTAGGTTGGATTGCCCATCACGGTCTCGCCAGCGAGTATTCCTATGTCCCTCCTCTGCCCGTGCCTTCGGTGGGGCGCTATGCTTTCCCACTGGCACCAGAACTTCAAACTGCACCGCAAGTGGGAATTGTGTTTTATCGAGCGCATTATTTAGCAGGGAACCTTGCCCCGATCGATGCTCTCTGTCAAGCCCTATGCGATCGTGGCTTGTGTCCCGTACCCGTGTTTGTCTCCTCGTTGCGTGATGCTGATGTGCAGGCAGATTTACTGGCGGAGTTCCGTCCCAAAGACGCCGCAGGCATTCAAGTTTTGCTCAACACCACCAGCTTTTCCCTGGCAAAAGTGGGCGATCGGGAATGGGGGGGGAGCAACGCTGCGGCTCCAACTTCGACGACGTTTGCCGATCGCTTTCCTGAACTGTGGCAACAGTTGGATGTGCCCGTGTTACAGGTGATTTTGAGTGGCGGTGGCTTGGCGCAATGGCAACAGGAATGGCGAGGCTTGTCGCCACGCGATGTAGCGATGAATGTGGCGTTGCCTGAAGTGGATGGGCGCATTATCAGTCGTGCCGTGTCGTTTAAGGCAGTGCAGGGATGGAATGCGACATTGGAAACCGACGTGTTGACCTATCAACCCGTGGACGATCGCATTCAATTTGTGGCGGAACTGGCGGCAAATTGGGTGAAGCTGCGCCAACAACCCCTGCATCACCGCAAAGTAGCGCTGATTTTGGCAAACTATCCCACCCGCAACGGTCGCCTCGCCAACGGAGTGGGGCTAGATACGCCTGCCAGTTGTGTGGCAATTTTACGGGCACTGCAACAGGCAGGCTATCAGGTGGACAATCTTCCTGCCAGCGATGATGAGTTAATTCAACGCCTCACTGCCGGGATGACCAATGATCCAGAAACCCACGGCATTAATTCTGCCCATCAAACTCTTGACCTCACGGCTTATCAAGATTGGTTTGTCACGTTGCCGGAAATGGTACAGACTCAAATTCGCCAACGCTGGGGCGATGCTCCCGCCTCGTTGGCGATCGCGGGCATTCAACTGGGAAATGTGTTTGTCGGCATTCAGCCTGCCCGTGGCTATGACACCGATCCTGCCCTGAACTATCACGCGCCCGATCTAGAACCCACCCATGACTATCTGGCGTTTTATCACTGGGTGCGATCCGAGTTTGGCACGCACGCGATCGTCCATGTCGGCAAGCATGGCAACCTGGAATGGCTCCCCGGCAAAAGTTTGGCGCTATCAGCAACTTGCTATCCTGAAATCGCCTTGGGCGCATTGCCCCATCTCTACCCCTTTATCGTCAATGATCCGGGGGAGGGATCGCAGGCAAAACGCCGATCGCAAGCGGTGATCATCGACCACCTCACGCCGCCCATGACCCGTGCCGAACTCTACGGTGGCTTGCAGCAACTGGAAGGCTTGATTGATGAATATTACGAAGCCTTGACCCTTGACCCATCCCGTTCTCCGGTGATTCGCGATCGCATCACGGCATTGATTCAACAAGAAAATCTGAGCCAGGAAATTCGCACGATCGCCAACGCTGCACCGGATGAACCCCTTACCGCAACGGCACTGACGGAACTGATTACCAATGCCGATCGTTACCTCTGTGAACTTAAAGAATCCCAAATTCGGGATGGCTTGCATGTGTTTGGACAATGCCCCATCGGACGACAACTGCGTGACCTGATCGTGTCGATCGCCCGTCATCCTTCGCCTGGACGCATGGGCTTGACCCGCGCGATCGCTCAGGCATGGGGGTTGGAGTTTGATCCGTTGACAGTTGATCCAGCCCAGGTCGTCAGGCTACCTTGTGTTTATCCATTTGAAACGTTTGGAAACACCGCATTCGATCCCCCTAAATCCCCCTTTAGAAGGGGGACTTTGAAATCTGAAGCCCCCTTTTTAAGGGGGTTGGGGGGATCAACCACACTGAATGACATCCCGGATCATTCAGGTGTACACTGTCGCGAAGTAACAGAGCGGAGAGGCAAAGGAGAACAGAAAGAATATCGGGCAGGTGACATCATTGACTTAATTGAGCAACAGGCAGCGATTCAGGTTGAACAATTACTCATCCATCCCAAAATTGACCTCGATACCCTCGCGCCAGAGCATGATCGGGTACAAGCAGAGTTAAGCTGGATTCGCGATCGGCTCTTACCCAATCTCCAACGCACGGAGCAGGAAATGCACTATCTGCTACATGGCTTAGCCGGAGGCTATGTGCCCGCTGCGCCATCAGGTGCGCCAACCCGCGGTCGTCCAGAGGTGTTGCCGACGGGGCGCAATTTCTATTCGGTGGATATTCGGGCGGTGCCAACGGAAAGCGCCTGGGATGTGGGACGCAAGGCGGCAGAAGTGCTGATTGAAACCTATACCCAGGAGCAGGGTGAGTATCCTAAAACCCTGGCGCTCTCAATTTGGGGCACCTCAACCATGCGGACGGGCGGCGATGACCTGGCAGAAGCACTGGCGTTGTTGGGTGTACAACCGATTTGGGAAGGGGCTTCGCGACGGGTGATTGATTTTGAGGTGTTGCCCCTTTCGCTGTTGGGTCGTCCTCGTGTGGATGTGACGCTGCGGATTTCGGGATTCTTTCGCGATGCGTTTCCCAATCTGATTGATTTGTTTAGTCAGGCAGTGGCAGCGGTGGCGGCGCTGGATGAACCCGCTGCCGACAATCCCCTGGCGGCGCAGGTGCAGCAAGAAACGCAGGAGTGGCAGCAGGCAGGGCTAACGCCGGAGCAGGCGCAACGCCGATCGAGCTATCGGGTGTTTGGCTCGAAACCGGGGGCCTATGGGGCGGGGTTGCAGGGGTTGATTGAGTCGCAAAACTGGCAGACCTCCGATGACCTGGCGCGGGCGTATCTCAACTGGAGCAGCTATGCCTATGGCGCTCAGGGGGTGGGGCATTCGGAGCCGGAGGTGTTTGAGCGGCGGTTGAGCGATCTGCAGATTGTGTTGCAAAACCAGGACAATCGCGAACATGATTTGCTGGATTCGGATGACTATTATCAGTTTCAGGGCGGGCTAACGGCGGCGGTACGATCGCTCCAGGGGCAAAACCCGACGGTGTATTTTGGTGATCATGCGCTGCCAGAAAATCCCAAGGTGCGATCGCTGCAACAGGAAATCGCGCGGGTCTATCGATCGCGGGTGATTAATCCCAAGTGGATTGCGGGGGCGATGCGCCATGGCTATAAGGGCGCGTTTGAAATGGCAGCGACGATCGATTATTTGTTTGCCTATGATGCGACGACGCAATGTGTGGGCGATTACATGTATCAGGGCGTGGCGGAGGCGTATTTGCTCGACCCGCAGGTGCAGGCGTTTGTGCAGCAAAAGAATCCCTGGGCGTTACGAGATATGGCGGAGCGGTTGCTGGAAGCGCATCAGCGGGGCATGTGGGCAAATGCCAGTCCGGCGGTGTTGCATCAGTTGCGATCGTTGTCGCTGGAAGCGGAAGCCCAGATTGAGGGCAAGATTGGCGTATATTGAGTTAATGTTGCAATTTGGGTAAGAGCGATGCCCACTTATGAAGAAGTTCTCAGTTTGGCGAAACGCCTGCCTTTGGCAGATCAAGCACGGTTACTGGAGGCTTTATCGGTGAGTTTGCCTCAGGCGGTGAGAGTAGAGGGCACCGATGAAGTGATTGCTGCTGAAGAAATTTCTGCCAGTGAAGCGGCTTTGCAGGAGTATTGGGCAGGTCGGGATAGAGGGATCACTGCGGCAGGCTTGAAGCAAAGGCTGTTTGGAGGCAATCTTGGCGAATCGGCACGCTGATTGGCAATATCTTGTTTTGAAGCCTGCCCAGAAATATCTGGAACGAATGCAACCAGAAGATTAATTGCGAATTGTTGAAGCGTTAGATACGTTGCTCACTGCACCAGAAACGCTTGACATTAAACCACTCAAGGGTCGTCCTGAACTCCGCTTACGGATTGGTAAATATCGAGTGCTGTTTATTGAAGATCAAGACGCTCAAACCTATGTGATTACCACAATTGGATCTCGTGGAGACGTTTATAAGTAGTTCTCTTGACTACTCGATTCCAAGATAGAGCGTCGCGAGGTCTGACATCAGGTCAAAATGCCAGTCCGGAGATGTTGCATCAGTTGCGATCGTGGTCGCTGGAAGCGGAAGCCCAGATTGAAGGCAAGATTGGTAACTCGTTGGCTTGATCGTCTCTCATAGAGGGATGGCTTCATTCAGGACTCGATCGCGGATTCTTTGGCGCAGTCCTTGTTCGGTCACAATATCAACTGGACAGCCCAATAAGTCTTGCAATTCCATCAGCAGCCCACCCAGATCTAGTAAACTGCGTCCTGACTCCATCTCTACCAGAAAATCGACATCGCTTTCTGCGTCTGCGTCCCCTCGTGCGACTGAGCCAAAGATGCGGACGTTATAAGCGCCATATTTGGCTGCCGTTTCCAGAATATCTTTGCGTTTTTCGATTAAATACTCTCGAATGTTCATGCTCGATCGCTGCTCCAATTAAGCACTTGAGGATTGAGTTGTTGGGTATGGATCAAGTTTAAGCAGTTGAGTCTCTAGTTCCTGAATTGTCATGAAACGTCCCCTGCTTTAGCCGCTGATTTCACTCTACTCTACCTGCCGATTTGCCAACTCAACCTCAGAGGTTTCCCAAAACCTCTGAGGTCTAGGTTCCAGCATGGTTTTCGAACAATCCTCATGCTCGATCGCTGCTTTACGTGGCAGTGAGATCAAGGTCGATTCATAAAATCATTTTTTCATATCACGCAAAAAGTAAAAACGGTCAGAGCCATCATTTCCCTTTCTACGCCCTAAATAGGCTGTTAGTGGGGAAGAGAGTTCTACCAAAATCTCGTACATTTCTTCTCGTTTTAAGGGTTGTGCAGGTTTACGGAAAACGTAAATTGCATGAAGCTGAGAGATATCAGCATCAGCATCTAAAGAGCTTTCTAGAAAATCCTTAACGAGTTGAACAATAAATGCTCTTAACTGGATTTTTTGGAGGTGTTGATTGATATATCGGATAACCTCATCATCCGCTTGTCCGTCTACTAGATAATCTCGTAGCTTAAAGAGATCAATCGGATATTGATGATGAACTTTAACTAATTTCTCTAAAGTCGCAGGGTTAAGAATTGCCATACCATGTACTTTCGCTGCTTTCTTTAACTGATCGGTTAGTTCACCAGGACCAATGATTAATTTAGCGGCTTTACTAAAAGCTTCTTTGTTTTCAAGGCGCAACGTCCCAAGATTTAAGAGTTGAACAGCCGTGTCATTTGGAATTTTTTTACCTGATTTACACTCTCCTACTAAAGGATAAGGCTCAGAGCAAAAAATATCGATACCACCTGCACCACCTCGATGGGTATAGTCTACTTTGAAGCCCAGAAATTCTAAGCTTTGACGTACTACAATTTCAAAATCTGTTCCAGCTTGATAGCTGCTTTTACCTTCATCTTCCTCTTTACTTCGATTGCCTAAAGCAGCAATTTTATTAATCCATTCCGGTGCGGTCAATACAGTTTTATGATGGCTATTCCAGCCTAGGAGCTGCTTAAGTTCATGATTGAGCTGTTTTGCGACAGGATGACCCACTTCTAAGCTCGATAGCTGGAATTGTAGAGATTCTAAGCTCGTATTGGGATAAGCTTCTCCATCCATGATTAAGGCTTTGCGTTGCCGAAAACTACTTTCGGAAACTATAGGCTCATCTTTTTCACTAGCTGCAATTATTCTATCTTCCGGTTGCGACCAAAAAAAGGAACCAGGCGGAGGAGGTGCATTCAGAATACAAGGTTCAGATAATTGGTATACTCGCAGAAATAAAAGTTTAAGAACCTGATTTTGTTCAAAAATGTGTTCCAGAGCGCTCAAGTTCCAGATAGTTGACTGAGCGATTTTGGGTAGAAGATGTCGCTTGTTTGGGTGAATATGCCAATGATATTCACATTTACCCCAAGTTTGTATCTGAATCGAGGTAAGACTATTAAACGGGTTTTGGGCAAGTGGTAAGTAGTTAAGTTGGTAATATTGCTCAACCGTCAACCCAAAGGGAATTTGCTGACTTGGATATAACCAAAATATCTGGCCTTCTGATACAAATTGCTTAAATGGGATAGCAATCAACTTCCCTAAATTTAGCATTTCAACATCAAATGCAGAAAGTTGAATCCCTTTAGATATTTCAATACTCATGCTATTGCTGGAGCACTTAAAATTTCACGAATCAAGGGATTTTCAGCAACTAATTCCAATTCTTTTATGAGTTCAATTAATTCATCTTGAGCAAAACCATAATCTGCTGATTGGCGATAGATCGTTTCGATAGCAACCAGAGGCTTTATTTCATCTTTTTTAAGAACAACAACTTCACCATTTTGCTTTTCTCGAAGTTGCTGTTCGAGTTCTTTACCCTTTCGCCAATTTAATGGAATAGGGGTAGAACGGACAAGACAACCACGAGTAAGCTTATGCTTTTTATAATTAAGCAATCGCTTCATTACCGCATTAAATGTTAAACCTGTTTTCGTTTCACAAATTCTAACGCCAATCCGTACTTTTTTTGCGTGATTTGGATCATATCCAGAAATAATTAAGTGCAAGTCATGGGCAGAAGAAGCATTAATTTTCTCAATTTTCTCAATTTTTATACCTTCTACTACTCGATCAGGAAGCATCTTGATTGTAGAAGTAATAACTGAAGCTAGCTCATCTTCCTTATTTAAGGAATCATCTTTTTTGCTTAAAGCATCATCTTTTGTAAGCAATTCGTTATAAATATCAAGAAGCTCTTGTTTTTTCGTCTTGATAGGTTCTCTAATATTGTGGTTACCAATCTCGACCTCTGCAAATCTTTTAGCGCACCATTCCTTAAAGAGTTGACGTGCTGCTGCTGCCTCATTAGCGACTTGCCTCAATTCATTTTCATCAAAAGGATAGAGATTGGGATAATTATCTTGATTGAGATTATGATGTCGATAAAACCATGCTAATCTCAGTTTGACCAATTCCACCATTTGATCAGCAGTTGGAGGTTTTGCACTAACTGTCCATTGACCAACACGGTCAGGGATACCGCTTTGCATTTGGCTGATTTCCCGGGCAGTATCAGGAATAACGCAGCAAAGTAATATCACATTACTGCACTGAAAATAAATACGATCAATACACTTAGCTACAACCTGTGCTTTGCTGTCGCCTGTCTCGGTATTTGCTTCATAACAATCTACTTGATCAAAGCAAATTACTACGGGTTTTGCAACAACTTCTCCTAACTTACAAATCTGTTCTATCACCCAGACTGCTCTGTCATCTTGCTGTTCAGATGTGTATTCAGGTAAGCCTGCTTGCTTAATGCTAGGATGGTCATCCCCTTTTAACCAAGCTAAACCCACTTGAGCTAGTTTTGAGTTTTTAAAGAGCGTGAATAAGACCGCCTTCAAAAAGTTGAAGTCTAGTTCTGGCTGATTTTCAAGAATTGCTTCTGTCAAATTATCAAAAAAGCTTTCCAGATTCGACTTTCCAACATTTTCAAGAATAAATTTCTTTAAATAATCTGGTTCATCACACTGATCTATATATTGTTGATATTCTGACTCAAACTCTGTACCCTTTAGGGTGGAAATTATAGCGACAGCAAACTTTTGCCACTGTGTTATACCCCTCGCATTCTGTCGGGCAAAATCTGTACATAGATTAACTCGTACATGAGAATCAATACGGCTTGGATTTTTACAAGGAGGTAGATAAGCAAAAAAAGCATCTCCCTCTCGTTCAATATTTTTCCAAATTCGGTGAATAACATGACTTTTACCTGTTCCCCGATCTCCCTTCATGGTAATCCCAATCTTCCTAGAGAATTTTTGGCGAACTTCAGTAATTGCCTGATTAATTTTCTGATCAATATGCTGATTAAGATCAGTTAAATCAGCCATCACATCGCCCCAAACTTCATTGGCTGAAATAACATGCTCTAGAGAGAAGGGGTTGGGGCTGTTTTGACGTGCTGCTGCAAAAAGGGCATGCGAATCCTGGGTAACGCTCATTGCTTACTCTTTCCTAAGGCTATTGCTATTCTTTCAAACTGCTCTAAATAGGCAAGTGGAATTAGACGAAATCCAATGCCTGCATGAATTATGCTATTGCTAAACCATCGTTTATTTAATTCAGTTAATCAAGTTGGTTGACTAGCGTAGAACAATAGCCCCCGAATTTCACTTGAAATTGAATCTTGTTTCTGTTCATCAGTTGCTCCAATGGCTTCGCCACTTTGCAAGTAAAACAACTGATCGGCTTGCATTTTCATCACCCAATCATTAAATTCCAATCGCTCTACAAGATCGCCAAATTCACGACGCAGATGCCAAATTGGAACTAGACCGCCATAGTTGTAGCCTTTATCCAACTTCTCAAACAGAGCAAGTGCTTCGGGTTTAAAGCTCTCGTAAGAACTAATCTTAGCAACAGATAATTTCCCATTTGTAGATGCAGAACCAGTCGTCATTTTTGCCTTTTGAATCCACTTGGATAGAGCCTTTGCAACCCAGGCTCCTACGATCGTTCCTTCGATGACCAAATTAGATTCTTTCAAATATTGACCTAATAGCTCAATACCTTGAGCTAAAATCGCAACCTTCCCGCTTACGATCGAGATTGCACCTTTTTCCTCTAACTGAGCAAACACATCTTGATAATCGCCACTCTTTTCACCTTTGCGCTTAAGCCGCTCAGTCAATTTACCTTTAGGCATTACTTGTTCGTCTGTGCCCCATAAAGCAAGCAAGAGACGAGTTGAACGACCAACAAGCTGGCTATTCGTATTTTTGGAATCCTTGATTTTAGCTTTTACTGGCGGCATAGTGGCAATCTTCCTAAACCTTCAATACTCGCAATTATTCAAGTATGCATCCCCTTTTTTCAGAGTGCCACAAAAAATTAAAAAAAAACAACGAATTTTGGATAATATTTTATGAATTTTGGAATAAAAATTATGTTTTGAAAGAAGGGTCTAAATAATCACACAGCTATTACTGAGGACAAAGTAGTTAATATCCATTGATGATTTGATTCAAACGATCGCCTCCTGCAAATCCACCGATCGCAAAAAGCACGATCGTCCGCATCAATAACCTACCTGTTAAAAAACCTCGGAGGTTTTACGAAACCTCCGAGGTTTTGGGTGATCTGAGCCATCTGTGCAGTTTGACTAAAACTCACCTATGCAGTCTGAACCGTTGCTCCAGAGCCACTTTCAGAGCCTGCCTTCAGGCGACTGGCAGTACTGCGATAGACCCGCACACTTTTTCGCACACCGCCCGCCATTTCATATTCGCGGCTGTCTTTGCCATATTTAAAGGCAACACCAATCAGCATTTTGTCAGTGAGGTCGCCGAGAGCTTTTTCTAAGGCAGCGATTTCAGTTTTGGAGGAATCGATCACCGCCAGCGCCGTATTGTAAGTTTCAATCTTGGTTCGGAGTTGTTCGATCTGGCTAGAGAGATTGCCAACGGTGCGGATATCGCCAAAGTCGAGCGCAGGGTCAATGGCTTTGAGTCCGGCAGCACGCAGTTCGGCTTTTTCCAGAATGCGGGAAGTGCGTTTTTTGCGGGTCATAAATCGGTGCTCCTGATGACACGAAGTGGATAGGCTCAGGATGGCAGGTCGATCGGGGCAGGGGGTTCAGCAAAACTTCGGGATGTTGCAGGGGGCTTTCAGAAAATGCTGAAATTTGCCCGTATTTGTGCCGAATTTTTGTGTAACCAGAGTGATTTCCGTTTTTAAACGCTAGAGGTAATGTTGGTGCTGAGGGGCGATCGGGGTTGTGGCAGTAAAGCATTCGCTAAAAATGGCTTGTTTGTAACGAAAGTTGAAGCGGAAGTAAGATCCGCTTCAATGGAAGTAAGAACCGCTTCTGCGGAAGTAAGAACTATTTCAACGGAAGTAAGAACCCCTTCTGCGGGAGTAAGATCCACTTGAATGGGAGTAAGATCCACTTGAATGTAAGTAAGATCCGCTACTGCGGAAGTAAAGACAGTCGTCTTAAGAGAATGCTCTAGAAGTTCGTTAGCCATTAGCAATAGACCCGATCTCCCTTATTAAGGCTACGGTGTACACACAAACCTCAGATTTAAGGCAAAACTACTGGAGTTCCCCCCAATCCCCTTAAAAAAGCCTGCTTCTGATAGATTTTGTGTCCGAGCTGTCAAACCCTGTAGGGGCGCGGCATTGGACAACGATTTAACAAATCTCACCGACAATGTTTATCCCAATGCCACGCCCAACTTCTGATAGATTTTGTGTCCGAGCTGTCAAACCCTGTAGGGGCACGGCATTGGACAACGATTTAACAAATCTCACCAAAAATGTTTACCCCAATGCCACGCCCACCCCCAACGATATACCCATCCATCCAAACCGGGCGTGACCTTCGGGCGGAGAAAGGGTGGATCAAACCGACCCACGCGACCCGGGCGTGGCATACCCTACGGGAAGCAAGCTACGGGCGGGAAAGGGTTGACAAAACCAAAAATCATTTGCCGAATGCCGCGCCCCTACGGCGGATCAACACAAATTGAGTGAGAACCAGAAAAAAGCTACGGTGTACACACAAATCTCAGATTCAAGGCGAAACCACTGGAGATCCCCCCAACCCCTACACTGGCGCGCCGCTTCGCCAGAAACAAGGGGGGGGCTTCAGCACTCAAAGTCCCCCTTGTTAAGGCTACGGTGTACACACACATCTCAGATTCAAGGCGAAACTCCTGGAGATCCCCCCAACCCCCCTTAACAAGGGGGGCTTCAGCACTCAAAGTCCCGCTTTTTTCTAGCGCAGCGGCGCGCCAGCGCGGGGATTTAGGGGGATCAACCCACTCAATGACATCACTGATTACTTGTGTGTACACGGTAGCTTGTTAAGGGGGATTTAGGGGGATCAACCCACTCAATGACATCACTGATTACTCGTGTGTACATGAGATTTGAGTGTACAGCGTAGTTCAGTAGAGTGATAAGTGCGCCCTATTTTTGACCCACCGCCCAGAGGGGCAGCATCGGCTGAACTCCCTGAGCGGTATTTTTGGCAAAGTTCAGATATTCATTAATGCCAAAAGCATCTTCAATAGTTCTCAACAGGGAATAGTGATTGTAGGGGGTCGGGTCTGCCACACCGCGCGGTCCATGGTTGGTAATCACCAGGGTGGGGATATGTCCGCCGCCAAAGTTGGCGGCACTGCGCGGCTCAAAGCCACAACAGCCTTGAGGCTCTGTTTTTAAAGGAGGGGAATTGTCTTCATCCCAGGTGAGGACGATCGCCACATTCTCAGCCGACTGCCACGATTTGGACTGGGTAATTAACTGAACCACCTCTCCCACCTTGCGGTCTGCGGTTTTGAGCAAGGGGCGAAGTTCTCTGCACTGGTTCAGTCCATGCATTTCATGGCACTGATTGAGGATGATATGGCTGTAATTGGGGACTTTGCCGCTTTTGAGATCGATCGCCAATTGATCTAAACCAACGATTTTTTGAGCCAGATTGGGGTCGGCTTGCACGCGCTTGAAGTTGAGAAACCCGTTGTGTTTGACGGCATAGAGGGCATGAGCGAGATCGGGCGCAACGACGACTTTAGAACCAGGGGCGGGGAGATCTTCAAAATAGCCTTTCCAGGTGAGTCCTTTTTCTTCAAGCTGGTCAATCAGGCTTCTGGCGGTAATGGTGTGGTTGGCGTAACCGGGCTGTTGAGCGTTGCCGCAAAACGGTTCCTGGCTGCCTGCCTGACAGTAGTAAGCGTCGTCGTCGTGAATGCCAAAGGTGCTGCCTCCTAACATGGCGATGTAGTTGGCTTCGCTGGGATGAACTTCGCCATAGAAGCGGGTGGCGAGTCCATAGGTTTTGGCGAGTTGGTTAATGACGGGCAGGTCGGGGTTGCCGATGATTTGCCCGTAACCTTTGTTTTCCTCAACCATGACGAAAATATGCTGATACCGAGGCATTGCCCGATCGCTTGGCGTGACGGTAGCGGTGGCACTGGGGCTGGGGGAAGGAGGGGGTTCTTTGCCGACAACGGTTGAGTTAGGTAGGCTGGCGGTGCAACCGAGGTGGCTGAGGCTTAAGCCTAAGAGGAGGGGCACGACGATCGTGTTGCGATGGGTGAGGGGAACCCGCATGGTGGTATGGCTGGGCTAGCAACCAGGTGAAGGGCTGAATTGGCGGCAATCCCCTGGGTTCAAGTCCCTTTGGGGGTTACTGGCCAATCCGATGCCCTCAGTTTAGCGTGAAGGTAGGCACGGATATTCATCAGTGAATCCGATCGCCTTAATGGTTTGGCATCGACTTCGCCACACTGGCTTCTAACTGATTAATCGCTGCCATGATGCCTGTTTCGGGATTATCTAGCAGAGAACGCTGCATACTTTTCAGATAGCTGTCGATGTTACTGCGCAGCAAGGGACGATCGATCGCCACAGTATGTTGGTAGTCCCACAAGTCCCAAATCAAAATACCCACTCCCACGATCGGGTCAATCAGGCTGGTGCCCAACTCCGCAGCAACGGAAGTTCCCGTTTTCGCTGCCAGTTTTGCCGTTGCCTTTGCCGTAAATTTGGCGCTGATTTTGCTGCCCACTTTGCCCAGCGAAGCCAGCAAAAAAGGCTTGGCCGCCAGATAGCCTGTGCCCCCCACCAGCGCCTTCAGCGACAGATTTGAGAGGTTGCCTTCAGTATCACTCACCGTCGTGGCAATGGTATCCAGATAACGCTCCCACTGTCCTTGAGGAATGCGATATTTGCCCTTGACCTCGGTCATCTGCTGACTTAGATCTGCCACAAAATGTTCTGCGGCGGCTGTTGTAATCACTTCCAGCCGCAATTGTGCGGTTTGGGGCACCAAAACCCGTTTAGTAAATTCTTTTTGAAAAGTCTTCGTTAACTGAGCATTCACCGCTGCACTGGGACTGGCTTTGCCTAAACCGATAAATTTGCCTGCGGCAGCTTTGAGCCATACCAAAGGAGCTGAAACTTCTAACCGTTTTTGAGTGAAGTAGTCGAAGTACCAGTCGAGAAAGTTATCAACTCTGGGTTCCAGTTCTCCCACCCAGGTATTGAGTTCAGAGGCGGCATAGGCTCTGGTCTTCTGGTGGGCAGATTGGATAGCATTGACGATCTCCTGATCGAGGCGGTTGAGTTTGGGCGGCAGTGCAGCGGTGAGTTCCTGATGGGGGGCGATCGATGCAGTAGGAGCAATAAAACTCTTGGCAATGACAAAACGACCTGCCAGGGGAATCAGCACGATCGCAATCACGATCGCCCAAATAAACGGACTCACCGATTTGATCCAGCGGGTCAGAGGAGAGGGCGCTCTGGTTTCGCTGGGTGTCGTAGAAGCGGTTGTCGCAGAATTTGTCTTTGCAGAATTTGTCTTTGCAGGCAATGCAGCAGTATCCACAGTGCTCTGGACTTTGCTGCTCTCCTTAACCTGAGAGACTTCAGTCCCTGGCATCTGGGCAACTTCCTTCATCAGAGATCGAGATACCGGGGAACGATCGAGACTGGTAGCCGGTTGCGGCGCAGCAACGGCAGCCTTGGCAGGCGGCGGAGAACCCAAACCAGGATTAGAAGGCACATAATCCCGCGCTCTGGGCGAAACTCGTTGCCCAGCCACTTCGCTAAAGGAAACGGCTCCCGTGCTATCCAAAGATGCGCGTGGAACAGCACTGGCTGAGCCTTTGGTCGCTTGCGGATTAGAAACAGTCTCTTGAAAGCGCTCCTGCGATCGAGCCAGGGGAACCGCACTGGCAGAACTCTGAGCGGTTTGAGGGGTCGAAAGCGTTTCTTGAAACCGGGATTGCGCTTGAGCAGACGGAACCGGACTAGCTGAGTCTTTGGAGGCTGGAGGATGAGAAATCGTTTCTTGAAAACGAGGTTGCGCTTGAGCGGGCGGTTTGGGTTGCTGACTCATCGACAATCACCTCACAATAAACACGGTTTCTATTGCATCGTCTGGTTCTAGCGGTCTATTAAGGCTGTTTTGAGGGTTTTCAGCCCCTCAAAACATCTCAAAAATGGTTTTTGTAGATTTGAGTGACCCCTCAAATCTATCCTGACGGATTACTAGACTAACCTGCCTAGATATTATCGGAGTTGGGGTAAAGGTTGCGTAGGGGACTTTTGTCCAGTTGTGACGCGGTGCGATCGCGCTTTGATCTTCTGCAATGTCGCGGAGGCGTTGAGGGAGGACGATCGCTTCCCGTCTACCCAATCAAAGTTCAAATTTGGCGCAAAATCATGAGGACAACAGTAGCAGGGGGAGTCTGAGCGATAGAATAGTCAAGCTGAATATCCATTTGACAAAGCAGAGCAATGCGGATCTCCCTGAACTGGCTGCGGGAACTGGTAGACATCACCATGCCACCAGAAGCGTTAGCAGAAATGCTGACGATGGCAGGTTTTGAAGTGGAAGACATTGAAGATCGTCGTACCTGGGCGGATGGGGTGGTGGTCGGCAAAGTAATCGATCGTCAACCTCACCCCAATGCGGACAAGCTCAGTGTTTGCCAGGTTGATATTGGTGCGGATACGCCTTCGACGATCGTCTGCGGTGCTGCCAATGTGCGCGCCGACCTCTATGTTCCAGTTGCCACCCTGGGCACCTATTTACCCAAAGTTGACCTCAAGATTCGCCCTGCCAAATTGCGCGGAGTAGAATCTTTCGGTATGATTTGCTCGCTTTCGGAACTGGGGCTAACCAAGGAATCCAGTGGCATCCATATTTTTGACCAGGCAAATCTGCGACCAGGTAGCGATGCGCGTCCGTTACTGGGATTAGATGATGTGATCCTAGACCTGACTTCGACTGCCAACCGTGCCGATGCCTTGAGTATGGTGGGCATTGCGCGAGAAGTTACTGCCTTAACTGGCTTGCCTCTGCGCTTACCGATCGCTGAAGACCCCGCGATTGCAAGCAGCAAAACCGATCTGGCACTCAAAATTTCTGAACCGCAAGCCTGCCCAATTTACATGGGTACGGTAATCGAGCAGGTGAAGGTTGCCCCTTCGCCTCTCTGGTTGCAGCAACGCCTCCAGGCAGCCGGAACCCGCCCGATTAACAATGTGGTGGATGTGACAAACTACGTGCTGTTGGAGTGGGGACAGCCTTTACATGCCTTCGATCGCGATCGGCTCCTCGCCGTGAGCCAAGCGTCTGCCCTGCAAATTGGCGTGCGGTTTGCCGAATCCGGTGAATCGCTCAAAACCTTGGACGGGCAAACCCGATCGCTGCAAGAACAAACCCTGCTGATCACTGCTAACAACCACCCCGTTGCCCTGGCAGGAGTCATGGGTGGCGAAGAGACTGAAGTGGTTGCCGAAACCCAGACCCTTTTACTGGAAGCGGCGTACTTTGACTCTGCCGCAATTCGGCGCTCTGCCCGCTCTCAAGGGCTACGCACCGAAGCCTCTGCCCGCTACGAACGGGGCGTGAATCAGGCAGAATTGGCAGTTGCCTGCCGTCGGGCAATTCAACTTCTGGCAGAACTGGCGGGAGGTGTGCCTGTGGTGCAGGCAACCGCGATCGCCCAATCTGCCCAATCCCCTCCCACCCGCTCTATTGAGTTGCGCCTGGAACGAGTGAACCAGATTTTGGGGATGGTGGAATCGCCTGCGGAACCCGCTAAACAGGACGCTACGACCGAAAATGCTGAAGATTCACTCAGAGAATTGCAAGCGATCGAAGTCGAACGGGTTCTTAAAGCACTGGGTTGCGAAATAAAACCCACGAAGAAAACCCAGGGCTGGACAGTGAATGTCCCACCGTACCGCTACCGCGATCTGGAACGCGAAATTGACCTGATTGAAGAAATTGCGCGGGTCTATGGCTACAACCAGTTTTGTGACACATTGCCCGACAAGACTGAACCCGGCTATTTGTCGATCGAGCAAGCGCTGAGCCGCAAACTTCGAGAAGCCCTTAGAGCCGCCGGGTTGACCGAACTCAGCCACTATTCCCTGGTTAAACCGGGGGAAAGTCGCCAGATTCACCTGAGTAATCCACTATTTAATGAATATGCCGCCCTTCGCACCAACTTACTCGATGGATTGATTGATGCCTTCCAATACAATTTGGAGCAAGGAAATGGGGCATTAAGTGGGTTCGAGATTGGTCGCATCTTCTGGCAAGAAGAAGATGGACTCAGTGAAGCTGACTCGGTGGCAGGTATCTTTGGTGGTGATATCACCCAGGGCAAATGGCAACGAGGGGGCAAAGAGCAACCCATGTCCTGGTTTGAGGCTAAAGGCTTGTTAGATAGTATCTTTCAACGACTGAGTTTGCCGGTGGAATATCAACCCGATCGTCGCGATTTGCGCCTCCACCCTGGACGGACTGCCTCCCTGTGGCTGCGAGGGATTCGTTTGGGTACGTTTGGGCAACTGCATCCCCAATTGCGCCAGGAACGTGGGCTACCAGACGAAGTCTATGCCTTCGAGCTAGACCTGGATGTGTTGCTCAATCACATGGATCAGGATGAATACCTGGTGCCGTTATTCCAGTCCTATTCCTCCTATCCACCGTCCGATCGTGACATTGCCTTCTACATTCCCACCCAAGTTTCTGTATCCGAGATTGAGCGCCTGATCAGAAAATCGGGCGGTGCTTTATTGGACTCGGTGGAACTGTTTGACGAATATCGTGGTGATTCTGTCCCCGATGGACAACGCAGCCTTGCCTTTCGCCTGGTCTACCGTGCCAGCGATCGTACCCTCACCGAGGACGACATTGAACCGGTTCACCAAAAAGTGCGCGAAGCCCTGGTGGAGAAGTTCCGAGCCGATCTGAGAAGTTAAAAAGTAGGACCCCGATTGCATCGGGGCTACGCATTTGGCGCATAAATTTTCGCTCGATCGCAGCCGTTTTTGCCCAAATGCTCAGCCTGCCCAGTTACATCGGCAAGGCTACGGAGTTTGTAATTCCTAAAAGAAGGAGTGAGTTACGATGGCTAAATATGTAATGTGGGGCACCTACTGCGAGGATGTTCTAGAAAAACGGACTCCCTATCGGCAGGCGCATTTGGATGGACTAGCTCAGCAAAAAGCCGCAGGTGTATTGATCACGATCGGACCCACCAAAGACCTGACCCAGTGTTTTGGCATTTACGAAGCAGACGACGCTGTCACTGTGCGCCAGCTCATCGAAGCCGATCCCTATTGGCAAAACGGTGTCTGGACTGAGTATGAAGTGAAAGAGTGGATTCAGGCAATTTAGTGCCTGTGGCGATATTCAGGGGATTGTAAATTAGCCGGCGATCGCACAAGAAAAAAATTAAAACCCAACTCGATAAAGTTGAAATAACTCCCCAGTTTTCTTTTTCACCACCTTACCCCCGGCTGCTTTGATGAGCTTTTCCCAAGCAGAGAGTGGCTCCAAAAATACCTCAGTGCCCAAGTAGGTTTCCAAAATTGCCCAGTTTTCTGCCAGGGGCAAAGTGGAATCAATCGCATCGAAAACAAAGATGCCGCCTGGTTTCAGCACCCGCTTTACTTCGGCAAGTACCCCTTCCCAATAGTCGATCGAGTAATAGCAACTGAAGCCAGTGGCGATCGCCAAATCAAACTGCCCCACTTCGTAGTTCAACTGGTGAGCAGCCCCCTTTGCCACACCCTTAAACAGTTTGGAGTTAAGTTGCGGTCCCCGCGCATTTAAACTTTCTCGCGCAAAATCGCAGATTTCTTGTCCGTAGAAAAACGCATCCCAATCGCGCCAGGGATAAATTAAAAAACTCACGCCACACCCAATATCTAGGCACCGTTGGTTCTTTTGTGGCTTGGCAACGTCCCAAAAGGGAGAGAAGGTCTTGGCTTGCAGCGTGCCAGCAACACGCTCCTGAAAAATCGGCATTGCCTCGACTTCTTCTGGCAACTCGAAGGCTTCACCACGATATTCACGGTTAAAGCGATCGGCGACTGCAATCATCTGCGTTTGCCAGGCTTCAATTTGCTTTCCAGCAGCGCTACCAGGGATCTGATAACCCGATCGGGCAGCGTCTGGAGAATTAGAATTTTGCTTTTTAGCCATTCAGCGTATGCGACGACTCGCCTATCAAGGGGTTTTTACTGTCCTTTGAGCGCTTTGGTAAAGTTCTTGCGATAAGAACTACTGATCAGGAAGACGGGCCAAAGCAAACCCAAATAGATTTTCCCCTGACTAAAGTTGGTTCGGTGAAACCCACTCCAAAACTTCCAAACTCCGGCACCGTAAACGACGATGAATCCAAGCAAAATCAATGTGTTCATGGCAATCTACTGTTTGAGTCACTCGAAACTCCGCTCAAGGGGTTGATTGCCAAAGTTGAGTAGATATTTCAACCCCAGGCGTTTTTTGTCCCCGTAATTCCTCGATGCTCAAATGAACTGAGCAAACTTGAGCAGGCTTTTCTCAAGTGTAAGACAGTCTGCCAAACTTCAGCTACTGGGTTAAGGGGTTATGTTCTAGACATGTTGTTGGTATTTTTGAAACACTACCGGGTTGAGGAATGGCGATCGTAAATCAGCGCACCACAAAATATCTTGACACTCGCCATTCAAACCCTGTTATAGGTTGATCAACATGTTGGAAGTCATTTTGCAAGATGAAGCCAAGTTTACAAAGTCCTGTCCTCTTTTCTTCAAAATTTCTACTCAATCAATTAAGCCAATTTTTCGCGCCCGATTTTCAGTTTGAATCTTGAGGTCTTTTCCCTTCTCTTGATAAACCTCCAGAGCTTCTTGGATTTTTGTCCAATAGATTTGAACGGTTCTTGCAGACACTTGCATGCGTTGTGCAATCGCTCGATTGGTGAGTTCTTCTACAAACGCCAATCTCAACACTTCTAACCACTCTGGCTTCATTTCCAGATCAGTCCCCAAATCCTTTGTGTGGGTTAGTCCTTGCAGTGCCCAGTTAATACGGGTCAACAGGTCTTGTCCAGACAGACTCTTATCAACTGCTGTAAAGCCACCTTTATGACCGTCAATCTCTGCCCTGATCCGAATGAGCAATTTGATACAAGTGCTTTGTACTGTCAAGTGAAGATTTGGATACTTTTGCATCAGTATTTTGAGTAACTGAATGCCAGCTTCCGACCGGGCTGGTTCACCTATTTTTTCTGGAAGGATCACATCCAGGACAACCAGATCGGGTTGAAATCGTTGGATTTCTGTTAAGACTGCTTCTCCAGTTCTGGCAGTGCAGATCTCTGCCTGCGGGTATTGTGTTTTGAGAAAGCTCAAAGTTCCCCGTAAAAAAACTTCTTGCCCATCCGCTACCAGAATCTTCCACCTGGGTTGTTCAGACAAATTTTGGCTCATTACTTAAAACTTCAAGGGCTGCTAATGACCGCGAGGACAATTTCCCACAAGGCTCGCGTCAGCAAACAGATGGGGAAATATCGTTCGTCCTCAAACACGAGCAGCACCCTGATGACGGTAGACAGAACACACAGGGGAGGCATTTGCACAGGTCTGCAATTCGTCTTTCTCAAAAACGAATTGAACTCTACAGACAAAGCAGATGCATTGATAGATGTTTCCCAATATTATCCGAATAAAGACAGTCATTCAGCAACCCAAAAGCGTGTTTTTTGTTACCCAGTTGATGCTGACGGGCAAAAATCGCATTGGCTGTAGCGATGTCATTGCAAGCCTGAAGATTGTCTAACACCTGAAGATCATTCAACCCCTGAAAACGTCACTTGTGTTTCCCATGGCATTGATGAGTCAATCTGACTGCGAAGACATCATGTCCAAAGGAATGGGGATTGATGTAAGCAAAATTATTTTGGTGATTTAAGCACTCCTGATTGATTGAGTTGCTGCCCAATTGGTTCCGTTGAGTTTTGGCACTGCTCTAACCGCAGAGCTTCTAAATTGATGCTCCAAGTCATGTTCTGATGGCTCAAATCGACGATCGTCTCTATTTCTAAAGTTCTACTGTTCAAGCCCCACGATCGCTGTGGTCGTCTCTGAACAAAACGAACCCGAATCAATAGCATCGATCGCTGCTAAACAGAACCCAAAGTTTGAGTGTTTGTTTCCCTGAATAACAGTCTGATTCAATCTGTGTCTCTCATACCCAATTTTGAGGAGTGTCTGAAGAATTCAGCATCGCTGAGTTGGAGAATCATGAACTCTGACTGAGGCGTGTAGCCCCAAATTGCTTTAGGAATTCACAGCAGATTTATTAGGAGAAAAGGACAATGAAAAAGTTCAAACTGGTCAATTTTTTCAGCTTTTTTCTGTCTGGTCATCGCAACAAATCCACTCAGCACTGTGCCTTAAAATCGCCTTCTGGACAAGAACTCAGCCTGATGGAGCGAGAAGCAATCATTACGGTAACCATTGCTCCCCACAAATCAGGAGAGATTAAGTTTCAAGGCACCTGGTGGTCGGCACGGTGTGAACAAAAAGTTACTCTATTGCCAGGAGAAACGGTGTATGTTACCAATCGACAAAACACAACCTTATGGGTTGAACCCCCTCCCGGGAAGGCCCCTTCGATTCTGGAAGAAACCGCCTATCATCTCACTTATTCTTTACAGTGCGATCGAGCCGTGGAAATGGGGAAAGTGCTGACCAGCGATCGGCAAGAAGAAGCGGCTCCCATCTTCAACTTTGCCTGGGAGGCTAAGGCAGTGAATCAGATTGATTCCACTTGCCTGAGACAGGATCAAGTCTGATGCATCTTGAGATCAGGAGAGGGTTCATCTTGCTATCTCAGAATGAACCTTCTTCTCTCTTAGCAGGGCACAAAGCAGCGCCCTTATATGGGGCGTTGCTGAAAAGCAGGATGATTTGGAACGAAGTTTCAAATCATTCAGCATCATTTTCATCCCGTTGTTGAGCAACGCCGTACCGATATGGTTGCCTGGCTGCTTACCTCAAAGACTGGCTAACCAGTTTTTCAACTTGTGGATAGACCCCAAAATTGTAAACGCTCTGTACCCTCTTTATAGAGAAGAGACACAGGAGCACTCATGCAAATTCAAACACCGGATTGGGTCAAACATGCGGTTTTCTACCAAATCTTCCCCGATCGCTTCGCCCGCAGTCAGCATCCCCATAAAAAACTGCTGAAAAATGCCACCTGGGAAGACTGGGACGCCATGCCCACGCTTCAAGGCTACAAAGGCGGTGACTTGTGGGGCGTGATTGACAAACTAGATTACTTGCAGGACTTGGGCATCAACGCCATTTACTTCACCCCCATCTTCCAATCTGCCAGCAATCACCGCTACCACACCCACGATTATTATCAAGTCGATCCCATGTTGGGCGGTAATGCTGCGCTCCACGAATTGCTGGGTGCCGCCCATCAACGCAATATCAAAGTGGTATTGGATGGCGTATTTAACCATGCCAGTCGCGGCTTTTTCTTCTTTCATGACATTCTGGAAAATGGCCCCCATTCTCCCTGGCTCAATTGGTTCAAAATCCACGACTGGCCCCTAGCACCTTACACTGGCGATGCCCCCGCCAACTACGAAGGCTGGGCTGGCAACCGCGCCCTGCCCGTCTTCAACCACGACAATCCCGAAGTGCGGGAATACATCATGGAGATTGCCGAATACTGGATTAAATTTGGCATTGATGGGTGGCGATTGGATGTGCCGTTTGAGATCAAAACGCCAGGGTTTTGGCAAGAATTTCGCGATCGGGTCAAAGCGGCAAACCCCGAAGCCTACATTGTCGGTGAAGTTTGGCGCGATTCGCGCGAATGGCTCGATGGTACTCAATTTGATGGAGTGATGAATTATCTGTTTGCGGCTCCCACGATCGCCTTTTGTGCCAACGATCGGGTCGATCTCCAACAAGTCGAGAGCCGCTCTTACGAACCTTACCCTGCCCTCTCTGCCGTGGTCTACGCTCAGAAGATTCAAGAACTCCTGGCGCTTTACGATTGGGAAATTCAACTGACGCAACTGAATCTCCTCGCCAGCCACGACACTGCACGTTTATTGACCATTGCCCAGGGCGATCGTGCCAGCGTTGAGTTATCCACCCTCCTGTTACTCACCTTCCCCGGTGCTCCCAGCATTTACTACGGCGACGAAGTCGGCTTACCCGGTGGCATTGATCCCGATGCTCGACGGGGATTTCCCACCGAATCTGCCTGGGATCGAGAATTGCTGGAGTATCACCGTCAACTGATTGCACTACGCCATGCCTATCCCTGCCTTCGCACCGGGTGCTATCGTACCCTTTATGCCGAAGGGATGGTCTATGTCTTCGCGCGACAACTGGACGCTGAAAGCTTGCTGGTGTTGATCAACAGCAGTACTCAGGCAGTTCGCATTGACCTTCATCTTGCTCAAGCAGAATTGAGCGATCGTCCGAGTCAGGTTCTTTTTGGCACCGCCCAACTGGCCTGGAACAGTGACCGCTTGACGGTGGAGCTACCGGCTCGGAGCGGGTGTGTCGTTGGGTGACGAGGGATGGAGTGATGGGGTGAAAAGTTTTCTTTTGGCTCCTGCCTTCTGGCTTCTGGCTCCTGCATACTAGCTCCCCCTCTCCTGCTCCCCCTAATGACTCGACACAATTCCCCGATCGCGCAGTTGCTGAATAAAAAACTCCTCCAGGGTGGGGCGCGCTAGGTTCACGCCGACAATTTCGGCACCCATAAGTCGCAGGCTGGCGAGTAAATCGTAGGGATCGCCCTGGATGTGCCCCACCCAATAGCCGTCGCGAAATTCCAGATTAAGCATTCGTTTTTTGAGCACATCCAGGCTACCGCCTTTGCCTTTGATGGAGTAGGTCTCAGGGGTGCCCAGGAGTGACTCCACTGAACCGTTACAGATTAGTTCGCCGTCTGCCAAGATGGCAATGCGATCGCAAATCATCTCCACGTCTGAGAGCACATGGCTATTGAAGAAAATCGTTCTACCTTGTCCCTTAAGTGAGAGAATAATCTCTCGAATTTGATAGCGTCCCATGGGATCAAGTCCTGACATGGGCTCATCTAGAAACACCACTTCGGGATCATTGATCAGGGCTTGGGCGAGACCCACTCGCTGCAACATGCCTTTGGAATATTGACGCAGTTGTTTCTTTTTGGCAGTAGATTGCGCCAGACCTACCAGGTCAAACAGGGCAGGAATCCTCTGTTTCCGCACCGATCGTGGAATTTGGAATAACCCAGCGGTAAAGTGCAGGATTTCCCACCCCGTCAAATAGTCATAGAAGTAGGGGTTTTCGGGCAGATAGCCAATGCGTTGCTTGACGGAGCGATCGCCCAGCGGTCTGCCCAATAGCGATCCCGTCCCCGATGTGGGGCGCGTGATCCCCAACAAAATTTTGAGCAATGTGGTTTTTCCGGCACCATTGGGTCCCAGTAAGCCAAAGGTTTCTCCCTGGTAGATGCTGAGGGAGCAATTTTTGAGAGATGCAATTTTTTGATTGAGCCAAAAACCCGTCCGGTATACCTTGCGAAGATCGTGGGTCTCGATCACCGAGGGATGGTCAACATCAGCAAATTCGATGGAAGAATCAACAGCAGAGTTCATTTGATTCGGTTGGAGCCGTTTACAAGAGATCACAAACCTGGAACGATTACCTGATTGCTACCCTATTTTGCCTACTTTTCTACCAGTTTTGTGCCAATCTCTTCGGCGTTGACCGATCTCTTCCAGGACAAACAGCAGAAATTTTTTTGATTTTTTCTTTTCGTATCACCGACCTGTACCGATACACTGGTCAGTGGCAACAGCGACGAGTTGAGGCTTGCAATGAGCGCCCAAGATCTCTGGCAACGGTATCAAGACTGGCTCTACTATCACGAGGGGCTGAATTTTTATGTAGACATCAGTCGTATGCGGTTTAATGATGCCCTCGTTCAGACCTTGCGACCCAAGTTTGAGCAGGCATTTCAGTCCATGTCTGCATTAGAAGCAGGTGAGATCGCCAATCCGGACGAGAATCGGATGGTGGGACATTATTGGCTACGGAATCCCCAACTGGCTCCCAAACCAGAATTTCAGCAAGAAATTGTGCAAACGCTGGATCAGATCGAAGCGTTTGCACAAAAAATTCATACCAAAGAAATTTTGCCGCCTCAAGCGACTCAGTTCACCGATATCTTGTCGATCGGGATTGGTGGGTCTGCTTTGGGACCGCAATTTGTGGCAGAGGCACTGGCACCAGATGTTCCCCCGCTGAATATTCACTTTTTTGACAATACCGATCCAGCGGGGATCGATCGCGTCCTGAACCGAATTGGCGATCGCCTTGCCAGTACGTTAGTCATTGTCATTTCCAAATCGGGCGGCACCCCAGAAACCCGCAATGGCATGATCGAAGCCAAGAAAGCCTTTTCCAGCAGAGGATTGGAATTTTCCCGGCAGGCGATCGCCATCACCATGCCTGGTAGCCAAATGGATAAAGTGGCGCAATCAGAGGGCTGGCTTGCCACCTTCCCCATGTTCGACTGGGTCGGTGGACGCACCTCGGAACTGTCCGCGGTGGGATTGCTCGATGCCGCGCTCCAGGGTATCGATATCCGCGCCATGTTGGCAGGTGCCACAGAGATGGATGCGGCTACCCGCATTCCCGATATCAAGCGCAATCCTGCTGCTTTACTGGCGCTGGCATGGTACTACGCGGGCAATGGCAAGGGTGAAAAAGACATGGTGGTGTTGCCCTACAAAGATAGCCTGTTACTGTTTAGCCGTTATCTGCAACAACTGGTCATGGAATCTCTGGGTAAAGAAAAAGATCTTGCTGGCACCACGGTCTACCAGGGTATTGCGGTTTACGGCAACAAAGGTAGTACTGACCAACATGCCTATGTGCAGCAGTTGCGGGAAGGAGTGCCTAACTTTTTCTTGACGTTTATTGAAGTGTTGCGCGATCGCCAGGGCGCGTCGGTGGAAGTAGAAGCAGGGGTCACGGCTGGAGATTATCTGTCAGGGTTGCTACAGGGCACACGGCAAGCGCTTTACGAAAACCAGCGAGACTCGATCACCGTTACCATTCCAGAAGTCACTCCTAAAACGGTGGGTGCATTAATTGCCCTCTATGAACGGGCAGTGGGTCTCTATGCCTTCTTAGTGAACATCAACGCTTATCACCAACCGGGCGTTGAAGCAGGCAAAAAAGCGGCGGCAGCGATTCTTGATCTGCAAAAGCAGGTGGTCAGGGTTCTGCAACAGGCAACCGCTCCTTTGACGATCGCGGAATTAGCCGAAAAAGCCGGTGCACCCGCCCAGAGCGAAACCATTTACAAAATTGTTCGCCATTTACATCTCAATCAACGGGGCATTATTTTACACGGCAACCCAGGTGACCCTGGCAGTTTGAAGGTGAGTGCTTAAAAGATTTCTCACTAGATTTCCATTTAGATATGGGATTTTGTGGCATTCTTGACGTAGACAATCCCTGCCCCAACCTTCTATGTCAACTGTCTGGACGCTCCTGATAACGGACGACTGTGCAGAGGATCGGGAAATTTATCGGGAATATCTTTCAAGCGATCCTGAGCAGTCTTATCAAATTCTAGAGGCTGCTTCGGCTGAAGTCGGTCTCGAACTCTATCAGAAAAAACGTTGTGATGCCATCCTGCTCGATTTTTCCTTGCCGGATATGAGTGGGCTGGAGTTTTTGGATGAGCTAAGGCATCAGGGATGGGATGAGCCATTGCCCGTGATTATGCTAACGGGGCAAGGAAATGAGAGCGTGGCAGTGCAAGCAATGAAACGGGGTGCCCAAGATTATTTGGTTAAGCAGCATTTGCAGCCCGATATTTTGCAGGTGACAGTGCGAAATGTGATTCAACAGTCTCATTTGCAAAAGCCTAGGCAGAAGTCGGCTCATTCTCCCCAACCTTGCCTTTACCAGGCGACACCGACTCAGCGCAAAAACGATTTAGCTCAGGTTGCATTGCGGATTCGGGAATCTCTCGATTTGCAACGTGTTTTGCAAACCGCTGCAACAGAAATTCACCAGTTATTGAACTGCGATCGCACGGTCATTTACCGCTTGGCGCCAAACGCTGAAATTAGCCAACTTAATCTGCTTTCTCCAGACGATTTACAGAAATGTTATGAAGTTGGCTCAAATTGTTCAACGGAGCCACTGCAAGGATTTCTGACCTGCTTGTCTGATGGGTTTGAACCCAGTTCGGTTGCACAAAGCTTACGTCATTTCGCTGATCGGAACGGAACTGTTTCCTCAAAACAGGAGCAAGCCACCATTTTGACTGTGCGCGATCGTCAAACAGATCCGGTCGCCTATCTCATTGCACCTATCCTAACTGGGCATCTGCCACAGCTTGTAGTTCCTCCTTCTCGTCAAGCGGAAGGGAGCGCAATCGAATTCGTAGGCAATATTCCTGAAGCTGATGTGAAAAGCCTATGGGGTCTGTTAGTGGCTGAGCCAGGCGCAAGCCATCGCCAATGGCAGACAGATGAAGTTGAAATGCTAGAGCAGTTGGCAGATCATTTGGCGATCGCGATTCAGCAAACTGAGCAATTCACTCAAGCCCTAGCAATTTTAGAGACCGAACGGCAGCTAAATGCGTTTAAAACTCAATTTGTTGCCACAGTTTCTCGGGAATATCGTGCGCCTCTCGCCTCGATTTTGGCAGCAGCCTCAACGCTCAAACAGCATGGCAAGCAATTAGACAGCACCAAATATCAACGGTTTTTACAACTAATTGAAGAGAAAGCCCGACAAATGTCTCTGCTAGTCGAAGAATTACTCGTGTTAGAAACGTTTGAATCGGGCAAAGCGGCATTTACCCCTTTACCGTTTGAAGTTCTACAATTTTTTTCTGACATTATTGAAGAACAGCGGCAATTATTGAGCGATCGCACTCCTGTTGATTCGGCTGTGCATCATGAATTGATTTTCAAAATCTCAGGCAATACACGCAATTTTCGGGGTGATCAACATCTGCTTCGGCAAATCTTGATCAACCTCTTATCGAATGCGATTAAGTTTTCTCCTTTAGGCGGCAATATAGAAGTGCACTTGATGGGAACGGAGTCTCATCTGCAATTTGAGGTGAAAGATCAAGGAATTGGCATGGCGTTGGCAGAGCAGACAACCTTGTTTCAAGCCTTCAATCGGGGCAGTAACGTGAGCGCAATTGTTGGGCATGGCTTGGGGTTGGCGATCGTCAAATTATGTGTTGATCTGCATGACGGTGAGGTTGCTATCCAAAGCCAGCCGGGGAGAGGCACGACGGTAATCGTCACACTCCCCAAAAATCGTGCCTAAAAAGCTGTTAAAAATCACGATGGAGGGAGATACCCTCTAACGATTTGAGATTGTCTAGAGCATGCTTGGGCTGCAATGCCATTCAAAATCATCAGAGGGAGAGATGCCCTCTAACGATCGCTCGTAAAGAAATATTTAATTGCTTAAAACAGACAGGCAGACCAGATAGACTTTTAAGCATCTTCAGATTTTCTTTACAATCTGTCGCCATACATCCAGCCAGGTTTTCACCCATTGTGATGCCTGCTATCTTTTTACGTGCCTAGAGGGAAGCCACTCATGATGTCAATTTTACCGGGTACCCTTGTTCAACTGCCGAATGGTCGGAACGGAACCGTGATTCCTTCTCCTCGATTTACGCCCAATCGAGTGTTCGTCAAGGTCAAAACAGGACGCAAGCGTTGGTTCAAGGTTGATGAGTGTGTTCCTTTATTGTGTTTGGAACGCAAGTAAGATCGACAACAGCCATCCCAAGGTGTAAAGAAATTCGCGATCTCTTATTAAGGATTTCTTAAAAAAAAGGACTTGCAGCAATAAATTTGTAACAAAAGTTTGCGAAAAATTGCTTTGCCTGCTCAGGCTTTCGCTTATGGGCAATTTTCCTAAGGTCTACCCGCTTGGCAGATCGCCCTCCCGTCTAAGGATTCCTCCCAACGGTTGCCCTCTCACCTGTCTCTAGTAAGAGGTTACTGCAAACCCTTCGCTCGATACTCGGAGTAAAGGTAACAACCGAGAGATTGCGAGGTTTGGGTATGCAGTTGGCAGAAAAGGTTGCCGTTGTGACGGGTGCAGGGTCAGGCATTGGGCAGGCAGCAGCGCTGTTGCTGTCTCAAGCCGGAGCGAAAATTGGCGCGATCGACCACACGCCTGAAGAGGGTAGGGAAACAGTTGCCAAAATTCAAGCGAATGGAGGCGAAGCCATTTCAACCATTGCGGACATTTCCCAACCCCAGCAGGTGGAACAAGCAATGCAGGAGATCGTGCGTGCCTGGGGACACATTGATATTGTCTTCGCCAATGCCGGAATAAACGGTGTTTGGGCACCGATCGAAGAACTCTCGGCAGAAGACTGGGATAAAACCCTTTCCGTAAATTTGAGGGGAACTTTTTTAACCGTCAAATCCGCCACTCCTTATCTCAAACGACAGGGCGGCTCGGTCATCATTACCTCATCAGTCAATGGCACCCGCATTTTCAGCAATACGGGTGCCACTGCCTACGCCTGCTCCAAAGCGGCACAAGTTGCCTTTGCCAAGATGATGGCACTGGAATTGGCACGGTATAAAGTCCGAGTGAACGTGATTTGTCCTGGCGCAATTGCGACTGAAATTGATGACAACACCACTCGCGAAGACCTGGCGCAAGTGCAAGAGCCTGTAGAGTTTCCGGAAGGGCATATCCCCCTTACTGATGGAAAACCGGGTAGTGCTGAGCAGGTTGCGCAGCTGGTCCTGTTTCTAGCTTCGGATGCGGCTAGCCATATTGCTGGAACCGAGATTTGGATTGATGGAGCAGAGTCATTGCTCAAGGGTTGATAAGGAAGAATGAAATCGATCTCTCCCTGGGGAGCGAGGTCAATCGCGGGTCTAGGAATGAGAATTAAAGAATAACTTCAGCATAAATCTCTCTGGGCAAACCTACTTTTTTTCCCATAACTGAACTGAAGATTCAGCAATTCCTAAATGAGTGAAAAAAAGTAGGCTGCTTCGATGAGTTTTTAGGTGGCTGACTAGATATGCGATTCTCTCATTTTCAATGTGAAAACCTGTCAAAGGAGATTTTTTAGACATGAGTCAAGATATACAAAACTCATTGGATGCCACAAATGTCAGCGACCAACCCAGCCGTGTGACCCATCAACCAACTCAGCCAGAAGATGTTGATCCGGCACAAAAGCAAGCTCAGAAAAAAGCCGTACGAGAAGGAAACTTAACGGCGAATCCGGGCGATCGCATTGATGAATCCAAAACCTTAGAAGAAAAAGCCCAACAAGTTGCAGTGGATGCCCCCGATATTACGGGTGAACATATCGTAGTGCCTACTTATTTTGTGGTGGACGAACCCGACGGCACTCAAAAAGCGTTGCATCACGTTAAAGATGCTGAGGAAATTTCGGACGTCATCCGCCAGGCGCGGATGGATGAAAACGGCAATCGGATCTGGGATTAGCTTTATGGGGGACGTCATACCCTGCGTCCCCATGAAGAATAACTTTCTTTAAACAAATTGGTGGACAAATTTCGCCAGACGTTCCACGCCCTTTTCAATGGTGGGCATATCGGTGGCATAGGACAGTCGAATATGGTCATCTGCCCCAAAGGCAACACCCGGGATAACGGCGACTTGTTGCGACTCTAACAACGCATCGCAAAACTCTAGTGATTTCATTCCCGTCTTAGCAATATTGGGAAACAAATAAAACGCCCCATCCGGCTTGGGACACGATACCCCCGGAATGCTGTTGATACCATCCAACATAACCTGACGACGATCAGCAAAAGCGCGGCGCATCTCCTCTACACAGTCTTGGGAACTTTCCAGCGCTGCGATCGCGCCATACTGAGCAAAGGTACAAACGTTTGAGGTACTATGTCCCTGCACTGTACTCGCAGCTTTAATCAGGTCCACGGGTCCTGCCAAATAACCAATTCGCCAGCCTGTCATTGAATAAGCTTTAGCAAACCCATTACTAATAATGGTGCGATCAAATACCGCTGCACTTACAGCCCCAATACTCAGATGTTGGGCGCCATCATATAAGAGTTTTTCATAAATCTCATCCGAAACGACCCAGATTCCGGACTCCACGACCACTGCTGCCAGCGCGCGAACTTCGTCTGGCGTATAGACCATGCCAGTGGGATTAGAGGGTGAATTCAGAATCAACAGTTTGGTTCGAGGGGTAAGTGCCTGCCGCAATTGATCGGGCGTAATTTTGCAGCCTGCTTGGGTATCGGTCGCCACAATGACCGGAGTTCCTCCCACCAGTTTAACCATTTCGGGATAACTGAGCCAGTAAGGAGCTGGAATAATCACCTCATCCCCGGCATCAATCAGCGCCATCATCAAATTGAAGAGCGAATGTTTGCCGCCATTGGTGACGATGACATTCTCGGCACTATAGCAAAGCCCATTCTCTTTTTGTAGTTTATTGGCGATCGCTTGTCGCAACCCCGGTTCTCCTGCGGCTGGCCCGTACTTCGTTTTACCGTCTGCCAAAGCCTTTTCTGCGGCGGCTTTAATATGTGCCGGGGTATCAAAATCTGGTTCTCCAGCACTGAAGCTACACACATCAATGCCTTCTAATTTCATCGCTTTTGCCTTCGCCGCGATCGCGAGCGTAATCGAAGGCGTAACCTGTCCCACCCTTGCTGCCAACTTCATACCGGTTATGAGTGATGAATGATGAGTAATGAATTTTGAGTTGTGGATGGAGCGTTATAAGCTGATGAATTTTGATTGATATTTAACTCATAACTCAACCTGCAAAACTCAAAATTTGCCTGAGTTCTTGTGGATTCTAACCCAAAACCCAAAGCGCAAAACTCAAAACTTTCCGTAAAGTCAGGCAATCGTCACTTCTTCTGACAAATACACATCTTGAATAGCGTGGAAAAGCTTGACCCCCTCTTCAAAGGGGCGCTGGAATGTCTTGCGACCAGAGATTAATCCCGTACCTCCAGCCCGCTTATTAATGACGGCAGTACGGACTGCCTCGGCAAAGTCATTTTTGCTAGCTGCCCCACCCGAATTAATCAGTCCGGCTCGTCCACAGTAGCAATTGAGTACCTGGTAGCGAGTCAGGTCGATCGGGTGGTCAGTGGCCAGGTCAGAATAAATCCGCTTATCCGTTTTGCCATAGCTTTTGCTCAGTGCTTGCGCCACAGCTGCATAACCATGATTATTTTCTGGAAGCTTTTGTTTTATGATATCGGCTTCGATCGTCACTCCTAAGTGATTTGCCTGCCCGGTCAGGTCAGCAGCTACATGATAATCTTTGTCTTGCTTAAAAGCACTGTTGCGTAAATAGCACCAGAGAATGGTCGCCATCCCATATTCGTGTGCCAGTGCAAACGCCTGACTTACTTCTTGAATTTGCCGAGTCGATTCGGGTGAGCCGAAGTAAATTGTCGCGCCCACTGCCACTGCGCCTAAATTCCAGGCTTGCTCCACCGAAGCAAACATCACCTGGTCAAACTGATTGGGAGCCGTCAAAAGTTCATTGTGATTGAGCTTGGCGATAAATGGAATCCGATGGGCATATTTGCGAGAAACGCTGCCCAACACGCCCAACGTGGTTGCTACCGCATTGCAACCCGCGGCGATCGCCAATTTGAGAATGTTCTCACTATCAAAATAAATGGGATTAGGAGCAAATGATGCGCCTGCCGAGTGCTCGATTCCCTGATCGACTGGCAGAATGGACAAATAGCCTGTGTTCGCCAGCCGCCCAGTGGAGTAAAGTTGTTGCAGACTCCGCAATACCTGGGGCGAACGATCGCTCTGCATAAAAATGCGGTCTACAAAATCAGGTCCCGGTAAATGGAGTAAGTCCTTGGACACTTTCGCCTGATAGGTCAGCAAATCATCTGCTTCATCACCAAGCCAAGCGGCGATCGATTGGGGTGCAGAGAGTGTAGCGGTCATGCAACCTCCTGGGTAAGGGGAGTAGAAATTCAAAAACTTTCTTCCCCACTCTAGCGCTTGTCCTCGATTTCGCCTGTCTCCTTGGACATCATTTTCCAATGAGGAGTCGCTCATGGGTGTGCATTGTAAGGCTGCTTTGATGACACTGGCAGCAAAAGATTTTTCCAGCCTGGTAGTGTTCTACTGCCAGTTTTTTGAACAAGCACCCACGACGACGATCGCCAAGGTCTATGCTGAGTTCCAGTTGCCTGGTTTGCGGCTGGGCATTTTTAAGCCGAAACGAGGCGAGGCGGAGCTGCTGGCACAGGGGACACGCGAAAGGAGAGATCGGGGCAATGAGGGGGGAGGGACGCTGCTGCCTCAAATGAGTTTGTGTCTGGAGGTAGAGTGCTTGGAAGTAGCGATCGCGCGTCTCACGCATCTGGGCTACCCACCCCCAGGCGAGATCATGCTCGCTTCCCACGGCAGAGAAATCTACGCGTTTGATCCAGAAGGGAACGGTTGGATTTTGCACCAATCTCACGATGCAATTTGAGGGTTGGGGAATCTCAGGTCATCTGGCTGGGGAGGCGGACGTTATCTCATTCGGCTCCCTCATGAAGGGAAACGTCTTAAAATCCTCCTTTTTGATCTAGCGCGATCGACTGATTTATGCATCCTGCCAAACATGAGGGGAAATATTACAAACTATTACGACTACTCCTAGAGTGTGAACGCAATGCCTGAAAATATTTCCGAAAGGTCGCTGAATCTAAAGTTCTAAGACGCTTCTGAGATATCACAGAATGGCTCAGAAGATCACTAGATTCTCAAAAATAAAGTTCAGCGGATTGCTGAACGCTTGTTCGCAAGGGTTCAGTGCGATTTGATTAAATGAATCGATCGCAACAGCCGTTTAAACACATTCGGTTACATTCTTTTGGAGGAATCCATCAATGAGTATTGTCACGAAATCAATCGTGAACGCAGACGCTGAGGCTCGCTATCTCAGCCCTGGTGAACTGGATCGGATCAAAGGTTTTGTTTCTTCTGGTGAAAAGAGATTGCGGATTGCTCAAACTCTGAGCGATTCTCGTGAGCGCATTGTGAAGCAAGCTGGCGATCAGATGTTTCAAAAGCGCCCCGACGTCGTTTCTCCTGGCGGTAGCGCTTATGGCGAAGAGATGACTGCAACCTGCTTGCGCGATCTAGACTACTACCTGCGTCTAGTGACCTACGGAGTTGTTTCTGGTGATGTCACCCCGATCGAAGAAATCGGTGTGGTTGGTATGCGTGAAATGTACACTTCCCTCGGAGTACCCATCGGTGCTGTTGGCGAAGGTGTTCGCGGGCTGAAGAGCGTCGCTAGCTCTCTCCTTTCGGGTGAAGATGCTGCTGAAGCGGGTGCTTACTTCGACTACCTCATTGGTGCCTTGCAGTAATGCTTGTTTCTGCCCATTGCTAAGTATTTGAAGATTACGCAACTCTAAGGAATCAAGATCATGGCACAAGACGCAATTACTTCTGTTATCAATTCTTCTGACGTTCAGGGTAAATATCTGGACTCCAGCTCCCTGGATAAGCTGAAGGCTTACTTCGGCACAGGTGAACTGCGCGTTCGCGCAGCCGGCACCATCGCTGCGAACGCTTCTACCATCATCAAAGAAGCGGTTGCTAAGTCTCTGTTGTACTCTGATGTCACCCGTCCCGGTGGCAACATGTACACCTGCCGTCGTTATGCTGCTTGCATCCGCGACTTGGATTACTACCTCCGCTATGCAACCTATGCAATGCTGGCTGGCGATCCTTCCATCCTGGATGAGCGCGTTCTCAACGGTCTGAAAGAAACCTACAACTCCTTGGGTGTACCCGTTGGTTCCACCGTTCAAGCAATCCAAGCAATCAAAGAAGTTGCTGCTAGTTTGATCGGCACTGATGCTGGTAGAGAACTGGGTGTTTACCTCGACTACATCAGCTCTGGCTTGAGCTAGTTCAAAGTTGTGAGTTCAAAGTGATCGATTTTGAGTTGATTCAACCCAAAGTTGAAAGCTTAAAACTCAAAGCTTTGTGAAAATCTGGAAAGTCTGGGGTGAGTGTCAGCCTGCCGAAGGCTAATCGGAGTTTCTGCGCTTGGCTTTAGCGGTCTAACATTGACTCTAGACTTCCAGATTTTGATTTGAAAACCAAAAGGCTATCTGAAAATATTCATAGTTGCCTCATCTGCGATCGCAGAGCATAGGCTGAACTTCAGATAAAAAATTTTCCCAATCCCATCAGGAGACAGCACAACTATGCGGATGTTCAAAATTACTGCTTGTGTTCCAAGCAAGACCCGTACCCGTACTCAGCGGGAACTGCAAAATACCTATTTCACCAAGCTGGTTCCCTTTGGCAATTGGTTTGCTGAGCAGCAGCGCATCATGAAGATGGGCGGCAAGATTGTCAAGGTTGAGTTGGCAACTGGCAAACCTGGCGTCAATACTGGGTTGCTCTAGTCCTCGAATCGTGATTGGGGAATGTTGATCCCTTTGAAAAATTTTATAGGGGTTACGCGGAAGCTTGTCAAAGTCTTTAATGCGGTTGATCCTGTTTACTCATTGAGTGCTAGATGTTGAAGAGTCTCAAAGGAGGTCGTTTTGACCTCTTTTTTTATTAAGTGTGGATTTGGCTAAGCATTGCTCGTTTCAGATTCCCAACAAAATGAACGTGCCTTTCAGAAAAGATTGCATTACAATAGCGACCTGCTAGAGGTCGTGTTTTAGATTGTTGCAAGCTTCGGTAAACCCCTTTCCCCTGAGCACCTGTGAACCTGCGCTATTTAATCCCCTTTTTAGAACCCCATGTCCAGGATTGGGCTTTAGAAGCCCGGTTGTTGCGTTGGCTCACGTTTTTATGGTTGTTTTTGGGGTTGGTGGTGTTGTTTTCGGCTTCTTACCCGATCGCGGATGCTGACTATGGCGATGGTCTTTACTACGTCAAGCGTCAGTTGATCTGGGCAGGGGTGGGCTTAATGCTTTTCAACCTGATGGTTCATGTTCCAATTCGCTATATTTTGGGGCTAGCCGATTGGATTACCCTGGTGTTCTTGGGGTTAATTATGGTGACCCTGATCCCCGGTATGGGGACGACGGTTAATGGGGCAACGCGTTGGTTGGCGATCGGCTCTATGCCCGTGCAGCCTTCAGAACTGATCAAACCCTTTCTCATCTTGCAAAGTGCCCGGATTTTTGGGCAATGGCAACGGCTCTCTTGGGCAACTCGCTGTACCTGGGTGGGGATCTTTTCAGTCGTGTTGCTGGCAATTTTGAAACAGCCCAACCTGAGTACGGCTGCCCTGTGCGGTATGACCCTTTGGCTGATTGCCCTGGCGGCTGGCATTCCCTATCTCTATTTGGGAGCAACGGCGATCGGGGGGCTGTTGCTGGCAGGGATCAGTTTTGCCTTCAACGAGTACCAGCGACGACGGGTGCTGTCGTTTTGGAATCCCTGGGCAGACCCCACCGGAGATGGCTATCAATTAATTCAAAGCTTATTGGCATTGGGGTCCGGAGGAATTTGGGGCACCGGATTTGGGTTATCTCAGCAGAAGTTATTCTATTTGCCGATTCAATATACCGACTTCATCTTTGCCGTCTTTGGAGAAGAGTTTGGCTATGTTGGCAGCATTGTCTTGCTATTACTGTTGCTGGCGTATGCCACCCTAGCGTTGATGGTGGCACTCAAAGCTCGTAACGCGGTGCATCGGTTAGTGGCGATCGGCATCATGGTGTTGATGGTTGGGCAATCGCTGCTCAATCTAGGGGTCGTGAGTGGTGCGCTGCCAACCACTGGCTTGCCGCTGCCTCTGTTTAGCGCGGGCGGTAGCTCAATGATTGCCAGCCTCTTAGCTGCGGGACTTTTGATTCGAGTCGGTCGCGAAAGTACCACCGCCGAAGTGGTTTCTTTGCAAGAACGCCGCACCAATCGCCAACCCCACAGTGCCGAAAACAGAACTTGAGCCACCCGCCGCCGCAAGACGGGTTTCTGCAAACGGCTATAAAATAAGAAATATTGCATTATTTGAGGACTTGCATGGCTACCAAAGTTGAGATTTACACCTGGAGAAGCTGTCCTTTTTGTATTCGGGCAAAAGCCTTACTCAAAGATAAGGGAGTCGCGTTTACTGAATACGCCATTGATGGGGACGAATCTGCCCGCACTGAAATGGCTCAACGCGCCAAGGGACGACGATCGCTGCCTCAAATTTTTATTAATGATTACCATGTGGGTGGTTGTGACGATCTTTACGCCCTAGATAGCATGAAAAAGCTAGACCCCCTCTTGCAGACAAGCTAATTCTCGTTGGTTTCATGCTTCGCGATCGGCTATCCCTGAAGGACTTCTCTTTGTGAAATTTGCTTTTATCATTGATCCAATTCAACGCCTTGATCCCTGCCATGACACCAGTGTGGCGATGATGGAAGCTGCCCAAGAATTAGGGCATGAAGTTTGGATTACCCAACTCAATCAGCTCAGTGTGATTGGGGGGAAAGCCTGGGCACTGTTGCAACCTGTGAAGCTCACCCCAATTCAGTTGCAAGCCGATCGTTGGGTTGCCGCAGATCCTTGGTTTTCGTTGGCAGATGGCATTGGGTCAACCTCCAGTTCAGGGCGCTTGACTCCGCTCGAGGAAATGGATGCGGTTTTTATGCGCACCGATCCGCCAGTCACCACCGCTTATCTCTATGCGACCTACATTCTGGATTATGTTGATCCAACCAAAACCCGCGTGATTAATTCCCCGAAAGGAATTCGAGCCGCTAATGAAAAAATGTATGCGCTTCAGTTTACAGAGGCAATTCCCACCACGATCGTCAGCCAAGACAAGCAGGTAATTCGCCAATTTCTTGAGCAACAAGGCGCAGCCGTCTTAAAACCCCTGGGTGGCAAAGCGGGGGAAGGGATTTTGTTTCTCGACCCCGACGATCGCAACTTTAACTCTTTGGTAGAAATTAGTACTTTGCAAGGGCAATTGCCCGTTATGGTGCAAACTTACCTACCCGAGGCAAAAGCTGGCGACAAACGGATTGTTTTGCTCAATGGCGAACCGATCGGGGCAGTCAATCGCATTCCTACAGGCAAAGAATTTCGTGGCAATATGGCAGTGGGCGGGCGTGTTGCCCAAACCGAAATCACAGAAAGAGAGCGGCAAATCTGCGTTCAGTTAGCGCCAACCTTGCGTCAGGATGGCTTAATCTTTGTTGGAATTGATGTCATTGGGGGTTACTTGACAGAGGTCAATGTGACTAGCCCCACGGGAATTCGAGAAATCGATCGGCTCGAAAATACCCGGCTGGGGCAACAAGTCATTCAATGGATCACCGAGAATTCATCCCTAGTGATTCGCTGATTCAGGCAAGTCTAGGAGCAAAGTCTGCCCCCTTTAAATCGTACAAATCGTGAAGTAGTTGACCAAAGTCGAGTAGTCGATCGTCTATAATTTTAGAGAGAATAAATCTACATTTTCTCACCGCCTCCTGGGGAAGTCTTCGCGAACATCGATATCTATCTCATCTACCTCACTCCTATTCCCTTGAAATATGAGTCCAGGTTGGCTTTGCTATGCACGCTCACGAAACTCAAGGCTCTGGTTCGCAACCCAAAGCTGGTACGCCCAAAAGCAATCCTTTCACACCGCGACCCTTTGAGGTGACCTATCCGGGGCAGGAAATTGCTTCGTCACCGACCAATCCGTTTCCCCGTCGCCCTCATGAGACCTGGAGTGCGGAGCCGATCGCTTCGCCCAAACCGGCGCCGCCTGCGGACACCTCAGCCGAACCAGAACCCAAGAGGGCAGAAATCGATTGGAGTCGTGTCAGTTTGTATGCGGCTGGACAAACACCTCCTGATCCACCGAAGTGGAAGGGGATACAGGCAAAACTGACGATCGGGCGTCCTAATAACCCCTACGAGCAGGAAGCCGATCGCGTGGCTGACCAGGTCATGACAATGCCCGCTCCTGCTTTCTCAGTACAGCGCCAAACAGACTCAGATATTGCAGAGGAGGCAGAAGCTGAGGGTGCGATTCAAACAAAGCCGATCGCAGATACGATTACTCCCCTGGTGCAGCGCCAGGTAGAAGACGAGGAAGAGACGCTGCAGCCTAAGTGTGAGGCGTGTGAGCAAGAGGAGACAGTGCAGAGATTGGGCGATCGATCTGCATCTGCATCTCCTGCTCTGGAAAGTCGGCTAAATGCGAGTAAGGGGAACGGCAGCCCGTTACCGGATGGAGTGAGATCGTTTATGGAGCCGCGCTTTGGCGCTGATTTTAGTCAGGTGCGGGTGCATACAGGCGGCGATGCAGTGCAGATGAATCGGGAGGTAGGGGCGCAGGCATTCACTCATGGGAGTGATGTTTACTTTGGGGCAGGCAAGTCTCCTGGAAATAATGAGTTAACTGCCCATGAGTTGACCCATGTGGTGCAGCAGATGGGAGCTAAAACTTTACGACAGAAACTCGATACCGATCGCAAATCACCCAAACTATCACTCCAGCCAAAACTGAATCCTGTTTCTGATAGTCTGTTGCAGGCAAAAATAGAGCTATCTCACCCCATTAACAATCGAGATAACCAGATAGCAGCCAAGCAGAATACTCAGTCGCCTGCGCTTCAGTTGAAGTGCGCGGACTATGTCACTGAATACTCTGAACAGAAACTAGACCATCATTCCTTGGCGAATAAGGAAAGATTGCATACCAAACTAGATTCGGCTGTTTCATTATCTGCAACTTCTACTTCGACCTTACAGGTAAAGCCGCAGGGCAACAAAGATGCAGTTCCTAACATGCAGATTAAGTGTGCTGCCTGCGAAGCAGAGGAAGAGGCTGAGAAAACGATTCAACGTAAGCAAATTTCTGAAAATATTACTCCCTATACCCAGGACAATAAAGCAGTTCAGAAATTTGGTTGGGATGATGTCAAGAATGCCGCAGGTGCAGGTGCCCAATGGGTCGGGGATAAGGCTGGACAAGCAGCTTCAATGGGCAAGGATGCTTTTGCTGCGCTAGTTGCCAGAGTTGCCCCCGGTTTAGCTGATCTGATGCGCCAGGGACCGTTGGGGTTATTGACGGAAAAAATCAAAGAAGGGGTTAAAAGCTGGGTCTCCGGTGTTGCATCGGGTGTCAATATCGGCAATGTCATTGCTGGATTGAAAGGTAGTTTTACCAATGTATTTGAAACCATCAAGGGAGCTGCAAAAGGAGATGCTGCTTCCTGTGCCGCTTTCAATCAAATACTAGGGTCGTTACAAGAGATGGGGCATGCTTTCATGAATAGCCCCGTCATGAAGGAGATCCAGGCAGCCTTTGCCAAAGTCGGTAGTGTTTTTAAGAAAATTAATGATGCAATTATTTCCCCGGCGATCGACAAAGTTATGCAAATCGCAGGGAGTGTTGTTACAGGTATCACAAACCTGGCAACGACGATTTGGGAATGGGGCGCTCCGGTTAGAAGCGCGCTTGGTGCTGCCTGGGACTGGGTGAAGGAAAAATTAGGCATTATCAGTGATGGAGCAGGTGGCGTTTTAAGTTGGCTGAAGACAAAAGCAGCAGAAGCCTGGACAAAAATTCAGGCAACGCTGGCACCTGTGATAGAGCCGTTGAAAAAGGTGGGAATGGTATTACTGGCATTCTCACCCGTCGGGTTGCTGGCAGGAGCCATTAAATATGGTCCACAACTGATCCAAGCAGCCCAGTGGTTATGGGCACATCGTAGCGACAAAGACATTGTGAAACATGCCCGTGAAGAGATGGGCAACACAATTCTCCCCCAACTTCTGGAATCGCTCCAGGGATTTGCTCACGGAGTACAGGAAACTGCGACAGGTTTTGTCCATCACATTACTGAAATTGGTCAGGCAGTTGTTGGACTACTCAGTTCCATTACTGGCGTGCCTATATTAAGCGTGGCACAAGGTGTAGTACAGACCTTGGCGAATGATATCAAGCAAGCTGTTACTTGGGCACAGAATACTTTCCAGGCTGCTGTTCAAGGAGTGCAAGAAGTATTCACTAAGATCAAGAATGTTGTTGGACCTTACAAAGAGTTGCTGTTGTCCATCGGGTTGGCGATCGCCAATCCTGCCATGATTCCGGCTATTCTGGCTTACAACGCCTGGAAGCTCATTCCTGATTGCTATAAACAATCTCTCTTCAAGTTTCTGTATGACATTTTCCTTGGCAAACATGGCATATTCCTGAATGGTTGGAAGAAGCTCCAAGAGAGCGAAGCCGCGTTTGAAGCAGCTGCAAAAGTGAAGTTGCAAGAGCTAGTTGACCAGATTCCTGATAAAACCCGTGAAGCCATTGAAACTGCCATGCAGAAGGTCAGTAAGCCTCTGCAAAAGCACTTAAAGGGAATTTGGAGCAAATTGGAACCAGCTCTACAACACCTGAAGGCAAACTGGTGGGGCGAAATCAAACAAATGGTTTGGAACTTGATTTGGCCCTTCAACGAAAAAAGCCCGCTTAAAAAAGATGTTGGAGAGTTAATTCATCTTCCAGGGGAGATTCTTAAGAGTCTGACCAGTGGAAATATTAGTACCGCGATCGATCAGTTCCTATCGCTACAACAAAAACTGAATAGCGTTATTGGATTGTTCTACGGTTGGTTTACGATCGCCTCCATTTTAGTAGGCGCAATTATTGGCGCTTTCTTTGGTGGTGCAGGTGCGCTTCCAGGGGCTGGAGCAGGGCTTGCCTTTGCTGGAGAGGTTGGAGAAGGATTACTGATAGCAATGGTAGCGACCGAAACAGCCGTAATTGCCAAAGCTGTTTACGACCTCGCTTTTGGACCGGAAAGCAAGCAGGATAGTGCCTATGAACGAATTGCCAATAGTAGCTTGACGCTGGGAATTACAGGAGTTTTTGTGGTTCTGGGCGAGCTAGCTAGCGAAATTGCTTCTGAGTTAGTTGCAGGGGTGAAAGGGCTATTCAAAGGTGCAGAAGGCTCTGAAGCTGGAGTCAAAGTGAATGCTCCGGAAGTCAAGGGAGATGTTCCAGAAGGTAAGGCAGAAGTACCCGAAGTTAAGGGAGATACTCCCGAAGCCAACCCTGGGTCAGACTTTCAATCTGAAAGGCCCAGTCTTGATGGTGAGCGCAAAGTTAAGATTACTGAGGATGGCGAGTGTCTCGTCTGTGCATCTCCGTGCGATCGCCTCAATGCAAAGTATCGGGAGGAAATCAATGCCAATCCGAAGGAAAAGTTTGAAGAAAGGATCAATACGGCAGACCAAGGGGTTAAGCAAGCCAAGGAAAGGTTTGAGCAGTCTAAGAAAAAGCTTGAAGGAATACAAGATCCTGAAGCACAGAAAGCCGAATTTGAGAAGGCCAAGCAAGAACTGACCGAAGCTGAAAAGCATCTAGAGGAAAAGATCATCGAGTTTGAAAAGGTCGAGCAGGATTTAGCCGAGATCCGCAAGAAAGCTCGTGAGAATGAGACCTTGGAGACTAAACTGGAGCAATTATCCAAAACCGAGTCTGCTGCACAAGAATCTCTCAAAGAAGTTAATAAGTCACTGAAAGGCGAAAAGGAAAAGTTAAGCAAGCAGATAGAGGAACTACGCAGGAGTGGAAAACGAGAGGATCTAGCACAGGCTGAACAGCTTAGGAAGCTTTTGAATAACGATAAATTCAATAATCAACTGAAGGAACTTGATGCTGAACTAAAAGCTCTGTCTGAAAAAGTGAAAGAGGCAGGAATAGAGGATGCAAAAGGGGATCCAGACATCGAGGGCTTGGCAAAGAATGAAGCCGACAAATTCCGAGATGAATTTGACGATCTGAGGACAAAAGCTGAGGAACTTAAGGGCGAGATCGAAAAGGAGTTCAAGCCGGAAAGTAAGTTTGATAATCAGGCATTTATTGAGGAGATCAAGAAACTCAGTCCTAGTGAGCGGGTAGCACGCGTTGAAGAACAAGCAGGTAAAATTGCTTCGCAAAAAGGGTTTGAAAAAGATACGCGACTAAGTAGAATCAATAACCGCACAGTCTATAGAGATCCAGCAACTGGAGATTTATATGGAGTAGATACTCAGCATGGAACATTCGAGAAGTGTAATGCAGACGGCATTCACCAGGGCGAATTCAATTTTGCCGATGTGCAGACGGATCCTGCTGACCGCAGTGGAGGTCATAACTTGAAACTGAATTAACAAAGAGGTATCCCCAATGAATAGAGTGGTCAAGGAGATTATCAATCGAATTTATAAAGAGAATGACTGTGATTTTTTTCTTGAAAAATGCAGTCAAATTCTTACTTTACCTAAGAAATTGCATACCGTTATTGAGGATAATGGTATAAAAATTGTCGAGTATAAAAAACCTGATATATATCCTTCTGCAAAGTGGAAATTTCATTTCAAAAAAGTTGTGAAAGGTGAGTTTGAGGCTAGCTTTTCAAGCGTTCTTCTTATTTCAAAGCTGATTAAAGTTTTTTATCTTCAACATGAGTTTATAGTTATAAATAAAGATGAAGATCGAATACTTCCTGATCTAGACGGGTTTTCTGGACAAGCTTATAGTAAGTCACAATACAATTTTGATGATGAAATATGCAAATCATTATTGGAACTTGGCTTCATACGTTTAACTTACGCGGAAATTAGTGAGACTGTTCCTGACTTATTTTTTCCAGAAGAAGTTACTATCTTTGGCTCACAGGTGACTGTCGAATATTTAGTATTTGAGGATATATTAAGTCCTTGTCCAAAGAATTGAAACTTTGGTTTTGTTGATAGTTAATTTAAACAATTCTTGGGGTTTAATGGTTGTTATGGATCTACAAACCCAGCGTTTGCAAGTCAATGAGTCGATATCTATATATGATCGCTCTCAATCTTCATTATTCTTCTACATAGTGCAACTGGCGCTAATAAAATTAGACAATAGAATCATTGAATGTCATTTAATGTTTAAGGTTGGCTCAGACCTTTTCCAGCACATTAATACTGAAGCGCTATTTAATTTTAATCCAGAAATTCGGGTTTTCACTGTAGATTGCTTCTTTAAACCCGAAACAGATATTCACATCACAATTGCTTTAAAGAATGATCTCCTATCTCAATTAATAGAACAGGCAACGGATGCTAGTGAAGCCGCATCTTATTTGATTAAGCTGAGTCAAGAGCAACCTGATCATCCGTTGGTATGTACTGAAAGTTGGTTATTGCTTTCAGCCACACAGTCCCAAGAATTTGGAGAGGTAGGCTATCGTACTCTCTGGGATTACTTAAGCCCATCAGCGTTGGCTCAAGCAAGTGAATCAGAAGATCCAGCTTCTGATGCTTTATTTCAATTCTTCAAAGATTGGAGTGAACATAACGTATCTGCTGTATCTGAGAAATTAGTCTCTGATTTCTCCCAAAGCATCAATCATCTTTTAGCAGAATTCTCCAACATAAATTTAGAACCATTCTCTCAGTTAATTCAGGAGATCGAACATCAACTAAAAAAAGATTGGCAGGCTGCTGTAACGAAGCAGCCTCTCCTTGAACAGGTCATTCACTTCTTTACCCAAGATGACTGGTCATTTAGTAAGCCTCAAGGGGAGTCTTACCTACAACTAGCCTTTCAGGGTAAAAACGGGGCTTGGACTTGTTATGCCCAAGCTAGAGAGGAGAAGCAGCAATTTGTTTTTTACTCTGTTGCTGCAATTAAAACACCAGAAGATAAAAGACAACCTGTTAGTGAATTTCTTGCCCACGCCAACTACGGCATGATCATTGGCAACTTTGAACTCGACTTCAATGATGGCGAAATTCGCTACAAAACCAGCATTGATGTAGAAGGCGATCGCCTCACTCCTGCCCTCATCAAACAACTGGTTTACACCAACGTTTTAACCATGGATCAATATCTTCCCGGCATTCAGGCAGTGCTGGAAGGCACCGCTCCTGCCGAAGCGATTCGAGCGATCGAGATAAGTTGATCAAGCATCTACAGTGCCAACACCATTCTTGACTACGTTCCCCATCGATCGAAAGTTTTACTGGCAAATCCACCAAAATCCCGCAAAATCTCAGTAATTGGTTAATGGACACTCGACAAAGACTAAGATGTATGAAGCGTCCTGATGAATTTGCATGACTTCAACCTTGCTCAAGGCTTCTTCTGCCCTACCTCTCAATGCTCCCACGCTCCATCGCCTATCCAATGGCTTAACGATCGTCGCTGAGCAAATGCCCGTCGAAGCAGTGAATCTCAATCTTTGGCTCAATGTTGGTTCTGCCAAAGAGCCGGATGACATCAATGGGATGGCACATTTCCTGGAGCATATGATCTTCAAGGGAACTTCACAATTGGAAAGTGGTGAATTCGAGCGCCTGATAGAAGCGCGGGGTGCAGTTACCAATGCCGCCACCAGTCAGGACTATACCCACTACTACATCACCTCTGCCCCCAAAGACTTTGCAGATCTGGCACCGCTACAAATCGAAGTATTACTCAATGCCAGCATCCCCGATCAAAGCTTTGAGCGAGAACGGTTGGTCGTGTTGGAGGAAATTCGACGATCGGAAGATAATCCCCGCCGTCGCACCTTTCAACGCACTACTGAAACCACCTTCGAGCAATTGCCCTATCGTCGCCCAGTATTAGGTCCCACCCAGGTGATCGAGCAATTGGTACCGCAACAAATGCGAGATTTTCATGCCGCCTGGTATCAGCCTAGCCAGATGACCGCTGCAGTAGTCGGAAATCTGCCCGTTGAGCAAATGATTGAGATCTTAGAGCATGGGTTTGCCCAGGCTGAGAGCCATCGCAGTCCCGGTGTTGAGTCTGGAAATTATATATCCAAGCATCTACCCACCCTGCACCCAGAGCAACCCTTTCAGGAAATCGTGCGGCGGGAGTTTGTCGATCCCACATTGCAGCAGGCGCGCCTAGTCATGACCTGGCGAGTGCCAGGACTGATGGATCTCGACCAAACTTATGCACTCGATGTGCTGGCAAGTATTTTAGGACATGGTAGAACGGCACGCCTGGTGCAAGATTTGCGTGAAGAGAAAGGGCTGGTGACTCAAATTTCCGCCAGCAATATGACATATCAACACCAGGGCGTATTTTCGGTCTCCGCTCGCTTGTCGATCGAACATTTACCCGCCGTAGAAGCGACGATCGTTCAACACATTACCAGGATGCAAACTGAGCCCGTGAGTGCCAGTGAAATTGCCCGGGTTCGCACCCAAGTTGCCAATCATTTCATCTTTGGTAATGAAACGCCCAGCGATCGCTCAGGTTTATATGGCTACTATCACTCTCTGGTGGGTGATTTAGCGCCCGCGCTAAATTATCCCATCCATATTCGATCGTTAAGTGAGGAAACTTTGCAAGCAGCAGCTCAGAAATATCTCTCTCCAAATGCCTACGGCATCATCGTGATGAAACCCGAACAAAGCCACTGATTCGGCTGCACGCCTCAGCATTAAGTAGGTAGCCCTAAATTAATTGTAAGAAAGGGGTTTGGGGGCTGCGCCCCCAGGCAGGGGGTTTTACCCCCTCCACCCCCAAAAACATCTTCAATTTAATTTAGCCCAGCTACTTAGATCCCCGGCTTTTGATTACGGTTGAACGACTTGAACATGAACTGTTAACAGAAGCCGGAGATCCGAACCCCTGCCCCATGCAATCACTCAACCCCATGGATCAGTACTACAAACCCGAACATTTGCCCCATTTTGGGAACATTGGCGAAGGCAACCCCGAACTCGCCAATAAGTTCTTTGCCTACTATCAGGCAGTGTTTGAAGACGGTGCCCTTTCCAAGCGAGAAAAAGCATTGATTGCGCTGGCAGTTGCCCATACAGTGCAATGTCCCTATTGCATTGATGCGTATAGTAAGGAATCGCTTCAGCAAGGTTCTGACCTGGAGCAAATGACGGAAGCCGTGCATGTGGCAACTGCCATTCGAGGCGGCGCATCTTTGATCCATGGATTACAGATGCTGGATCATGTCAACCAACTGGCAATGTAAAATTCGGACTACTTCATTGCCATGCGCTGTGGGGCTGGATTGGTCGTTTTCTTGCGATTGACAAACTCAGTTTGAGAATCCGACGAACCATGACTGAGAATTTCCATACTTAAGCGATACCCTACATTACGGACTGTTTGAATTAATCCAGGTTGTCGGGGATCAGTTTCAATTTTCTTCCGCAGTGACAGCACATGAGTATCCACCGTGCGGGGATTGTCGATCGAATCGGGCCAGGCACGCTGTAACAATTCCGATCGACTCAATGGCATCCCTCCTGCCTGCGCCAACACAAACAGCAGACTAAATTCCTGAGGGGTAAGTTCAATAAACGCGCCCTTAAACCGCACCCGTCTTTGCACCAGGTCAATTTTGAGATCGCCATAGTCCAGATGGGCAGGTGGAATCGACGTACGGCTGCGTCGAGTCAGCGCTGCGACCCGCGCCAAAAATTCTTGAATGCCAAAGGGCTTGGTCAGGTAGTCATCTGCTCCAGCCCGCAGTCCTTCAACAATGTCTGCCTCAGAATTGCGCGCCGACAACATCAAGATCAACACTTGGTGTTGCTGCTGTAGCCAGCGACAAAAATCAATCCCATCTCCATCTGGTAACTCAGAATCCAGGATGACCAGGGTTGGCTGGCGATTTTGAAAAACATCCCTGGCTTGATGAAGATCCGCCGACTGATAAACGGTATATCCAGCCTGCTGCAAATGCCAACCTAGCAGCGATCGGAGGTGCGGATTTCCTTCGACGATTTGGACAGAAACAGATCCCACGGAGGCTTGCTTCCCTTCTGTTAGTGGAATTAAGTTATCAGAGCAGATGTCATAGGTCTGTAACTAAGGCTACTTCGATTCTGACGAACCCCAGAAAAATGAATCGGTTATGTTACAGTCTTCCTGCTGTCAAGGGAGCACAGGCATTTCCAAGAAGTTTTAAAAAGTTAATCAAGTTTTATGAGCCAATGAGAAGCGAAGCAAAGTAGCATTTAACAACATGAAGCCTTACAATTAAGTCTAGAATCAAGATAACGATCTGTCGTTTTCGTCGAACCCATCTCATGTTGCAGGACACTCAAACTATCCGCTGCTACCAAAAGCTGACCGATGCCCTGGTAGAACTGTGGAATCGGGGGTATCAGTTCGATGACTTACGCCTTTATTTAGATGGCTACTTGGCGGCTCTGCGCCATAGCAACACGCTGGAGCCTTATTTGATTCATCGGCTGGAAGAAGAGGTCACTCGCTATATTTACGATCCTTCGAGTTTTGAACAGCCTGAATCGAAGCGCGATTATTACTAACTCGCCAGATCACTCCATTTCATCGGCATCGATCGCCGACTCCTCTGTCAAACTTTGAGAAAATTCAAATGCGGGACAGTAGCCATCCGGTGTAACTTTGAAATTGTAAAGTGGAGAATCGGCATTCCAGCAGCGCTGTCCGCGATTATGGCGGCAGTTGCCGCAACAGGCAGTGGTCGTTGAGATGGCAAGGTCGCCTCGCTGTCGGAGCAATTCTCGTTGAGGTAAGCCACGAATCACCAGCTCTTGCCCCTGCCAGCGAGCTTCAACCAAGCCGGTGTCTGCTAAGTTTTGCCAGCGCGGATCGGACATGATGGCATCTGACAGGGTGATAGTGACTACTGTATCCAGCTCGCTTAACTCGCCTTCATAGTGAGTTTCGGGCGCGGCAGGCTGCAAGAAGGTTTCGCCGATCGGCAACTCAACCTGGCTCCCCGCAGAAGGACAGTGTAAGTGATAGCGGTTGTGCAGTTCTTCTAGCCCTGTCAGATCTGCCAAATAAGTCGGCGACCCATGTACAAAGACCACATGCTGAGGGCGCAAATTGTGGATGAGCTGGGTAATCCCAGGTCCGTCCGAATGTTGAGCAAGAAGATAAGTCTCGATTTGGGGAAGTGCGGAGGGGGGGGCCAGAGATGCCGCCGCCCCACTCAAGACGCGCTGTTCAATTTCCGATCGCCCTGGTTGTTGAGGCAACAACACTAACCAGGGTCCACTATCGGGATGGCAATATTCTCTCAAATCGGCGTTGAGATCGGTCAGCACAATGCAAGGGGCTTGCCCAACCTGACTCCGCTGCGCTGGCGGTAGGTGCCTGACTCGCGGACGTACCCGTTCGTCCCAGAACAGGGGTTGGTGACGGGCAAAGTTTTGCACTGCGGTCGGTAAATGGGGCAACAGTTCCAGGTAAACGTCACAGGCAGTGGCGACAGCGCCATCGACCCAAATATCCAGATCGCGTCCTGTAAAGTGATGATGACTGCGCAGTAACATCAACAATTCTTGTCCCAGCCCCATGGCTGAAGTCGGCAACAATACCGAAAAACCTTCCGCGATCGCTCGGTTAATCCGTTCTGCCAGGAGATTTTCTTGCTGGCGACGATGGGGATGTCGGGCAGTGCCGTAGGTTCCCTCAACGATCAATACATCTGGTTGCAATGCCCGTAGCTCTTCTAGGGGTAACCCTTCAACCAGGCGAGAATTGGATAGAAAAAAATCACCTGTATAAAGAATTCGATAGGAACGGGATGTTTTTTCTCCCAGTTGACGCGGAGGCAGATAGGTTAAGGCAATCACCGCTGCCCCTGGTAAATGCCCGGATGGGAATAGCTCAGCACTTAGACCATCTTGAAATTCAACGGGAGTGCGCCAGGGTAAAGCATGGCAAAAGAGCGGCAAAGGTGCCTCTGCGGTGTGCAGCCAGTTTAAGGGCAGCAGTTGAGAGGTCACCTCACTCGCATAGATGGGTAGCTGAGGGTACTGACGATGCAGATCCAGTAAGCCTCTGGCATGATCCGGGTGAGCATGGCTACATAAAACCAGGTCGGCGGGGAGTGCCAGGTGCGATCGCTGGGGCTTGAGGAGTGAAGTATCGCGCAATCCACAATCCAAAAGAATGCGATAAGGCCCCATCCGAACCAGCAGACAGACCCCTTCATCCGCATGACCCACAGCATAGGGTAAACATTCCAGATCGATCACGTCTGTACAGCGCCCCTGTCAAGGCTAAACCGATTCCAACTCGATCTCCAGCATCCAGCAAAGAATATCCCGACTTTCATGAAGCTTTGGGCAGTGAGAAAAAATAGTTCAATGCCTACCTTCAGGATTATCTCAAAAACTGGGACGACTTTCTGGAACGAGAAATGGAATGCCTTGTAGGGGGTGAGGATGCGATCTGGCAATCGCTATTTCGTGGCGGGCATTTTTTGAGTTAAAACCCTCGGCAAGGGGTAGAAGTCCTTTTAGTGAGCCGAGCCATTCCCGTGATAATTGTCAGAATCATAGAAACCGTTGCGAGTGCCGAAAAACAGGCAGGCAACTGTGAAAATGCCGGTCAAGACCACAAGAACTAATTTGACATCCATACTGGTATCGGTAATAAACAAATTGGCAGCTAGACTTCAGGAATTGTAAACCAACTTTTCAAGAATTCTGTTACCTTCAAAGATTTTTGATAGATTCTTCGTCATTCCACTGCGATATCTAACAATTACGATGCCGTACTCGATCGCCCACATCAACCAGATGAGTCAGGAAGAATTTGTTGCTGCCTTAGGAGCTGTGTTCGAGGATACGCCTGCGATCGCCGAGCAAGCCTGGCACGATCGTCCCTTTACAGATCGAGAAGATCTCCATCAAAAAATGGTGCGTATCGTCCAAGCACTGAGCCGAGATGAGCAACTGGCGTTAATTCAGGCACATCCTGACCTGGGTAGCAAAGCCAAAATGGCGGAAGCTTCAGTCCAAGAGCAGGCAGGGGTCGGCTTAGACCGACTCAGTCCGGTTGAGTACGATCGCTTTCATGCCCTGAACCAGGCATATAAAGACAAATTTGGCTTTCCCTTCATCATTGCGGTGAAAAATCACACCAAAGAAAGCATCCTGACAGCATTTGAAACCCGTTTGACAAATTCGGTAGCCGATGAAATGAAACAGGCACTGATGGAAATCAACCAAATTGCAGGATTTCGTCTGGTTGCTGCGATCGCTCTGGTTAATTGACCACCCTGGGTAGACTGAAAAGTTGGCAGCCCCAGTCTGCGATATTGCAACCAAAAACGGGCAGGGCAGTCTATAACTGGGGTTAGTCTCCCCCCAGATGTATGGAATTTTTTACCATCCTCTTCTCAACTCTCATTGGTTTAATCTCCCCTGCTGGATTCATTACTGACCATGTCGCTGAAAGCGCGATTCGCAAGCAACTGAAAGGGGTTGAGCAACTCCAGATTCGCATTGATAATACCCCCAGTTATCAATTGTTGAATGGTCGGATTGAGCATGTCCGAATTGCTGGACGGGGACTGTTTCCCGAAAAGGAGATGCGAATTGCGTTGTTGGAAGTAGAAACTGACCCGATCGCTCTCGATGCACAGCGGATTCGTAAGGGTAAATTTCGGCTAAAGCAACCGTTACAAGCAGCTATCAAGGTTGCACTGACCGAAGCAGATATTAATCAAGCTTTGCGATCGCCCATCATTGCCAAGCGATTTCGCAAATTGGGCATCGATTTACTTAAAGGAACAGATGCGGAAGGGATTAAACGCTATAACCTAATTAACCCCACCGTCGATTTTCTTGGCAACAATCGACTGCGGTTACAAGTCGAATTACAAGAACGGGGCTATCCCGATCGCCTCATGATTCTCACAGAGGCAACCCTGAAATTGGAGCGGGGCAGATACATTGTTTTGGTGGAACCGATCGTGGAAGTGAATGGCGAAAAAGTGCCCGCAAGATTGGTGAAATCGATCGCGCAGGGGGTGAGCGATCGCCTCGATCTCAATCGATGGGCCAAGGGAAAAATTCTGGCACGAATTTTGCAACTGGAATTGACGACTGATCAGTTGAATCTAGCTGCTTTTACTCGGATTGAGCCATAGGAAGAGAGGGAGAATAAAGGATTAAAGGGGAAAAAGGGAAGTGGTAAAAAGGAAAGCTTTGAGTTTTGTCAACTAAACGCAAATCGCTTTTGACAGTCACGAACGACTGCCCCATTCAAATTTACAATTCAAAATCTCCTAGTTCTGCTGAAAAGCCTTTGTCACTCTTGTAGTGATGGGTAGCCCCTCACATTCAGCTTATTTTTATGGAGGGCATAGATATGGAAGATCGCAAATCGACTCGTCGGGTTCCGCTGGGTATTTTGGTTGGGTTGTCGGGGCTGGTGCTGGCAACCGGAAGTGCGACTGCCTGGTGGGTTTGGCAAGCAGCCCCCACCCAACAGTCCGCTGTGCCAACCAACCCCTCTGCTCAGACCTTACACTCGCCTGCGGTACAGCCTTCTGCTCCCACTGCTGGCACATCCCAGTCATCTGCCTCAACGGTGACGATCGAACGCACGGTTGAAATCTACTGGCTCAAGGATGCCAACCGCCACATGACATTGGCTCCTGCTCGTGTCAAGCTGAAAGTGGTAGATCAGCCAGATGCCGTCTTACAAGCTACCTTGACCCAATTGCTGGCAGGTTCCAACCAGCCCAATTTGATCAGCACTATTCCTAAAGCAACCAAACTGCGGAGTCTGCAGGTGGCTTCTGATGGGATTCATATCGATTTGTCTTCGGACTTTAAGGCAGGCGGAGGCAGCGCTTCGATGACCGGTAGGGTGGCGCAGATAACCTACACGGTAACCAGCATTGACCCCAAAGCCAAAGTCTGGATCTCGGTGGAGGGTAAACCGCTGGGGGTATTAGGTGGCGAAGGTTTAGAACTCAGCCAGCCTATAACTCGCAGTCAGTTTGAACAGGACTTTACCTTATAAAGACAGCGATCTCCGACTTGCTTCACTGAGGATAAACTTTGTTGAATTCAATTTTGCCGTCGCATTCAAAGTCGGCTAAAAATTCTTGCAGCACCAATTCATTATTTTGAAATTGGTATTTGCCTGAAATGCCACAATCGCCAATGCCACGATATTTGCTGATGAGTGAAAGTTCCTGATTTTTCTCGTCATACTTGGCAAGTCCGGCAAAAAGATGAGAATCTTCTTTGGAGATTTCTTTGGTATTTTCGTCTTGGCGATACGTGGTAATTTTGAGGGGTTTTACCTGAGCATCCGTTGGAGTTTCGGTGTATAGGAAGAAGGCATAGCTCACGTTGTAAGCAGCCAGAAAACAGACTCTTTGAAAAATAAATTGTTGGTCAGAAATTTTATAAAACTCAGAGCGCTGAATCACGGCCGGATCTTCGCTCTCACAATCACTCAACATCTCGAAAACGCGATCTTGATGATGCAGCATTTTCGCCACGATTGCCTGGTATTCCGGTCTTTCTTTGGGAATATCAGCAAAGGCTTTGAGGGCAGCCAAATACTGATCTTTTAACACTGTGTCTTTGACGTTATTGAGTTGAGCATTAAATTTTTCGTCAGGAATTGTCAGTGGCGAGGGTGAAGCTTGAGGTTGGGTAGAAGTGCTAACAGAAGTGGTTGGAACAGGCGAATTTTGGGTTGATGGTGAGGGCACTTCTGTGGAATTTTGCGCCGCGGGAGAACAGCCGATCACAGATCCCAACCATGCGATCGCAATGATTTTTCCTAAAAGTTTTTTGGGATTGACTCTGACCATTGGGAGCGCAAATTTAGGGTTCATTGGCAAGCAATTGAATAGATAGGGAATAGCTCATGGTTGTTTGTACATCATTGCCTTGAAATGACCCGACAAAGGGAGCAGCGGCACGCGAGATCGGGCTAGCCGCTAAGGCAATATGGCGATCGCTCACTGCTAACCCGTGAGTTGGGTCAAACCCACGCCATCCAGCACCCGGCAGGTAAGCTTCTGCCCAGGCGTGGAGATGCCGTTCTGGCGCATCGGGATCACCTTCTTCGTAACCGCTGACAAATCGAGCGGCAATCCCCACTGCCCGACAGGTTGCCATAAACAGAACGGCGAAGTCGCGACAGGAACCCAGTTTTTGGCTCCAGGTGATTCCGGGTAGCAAGGGATCGCCGGTCTCACGAGTCATATAGTTGCAATGTTGATAAATGCGCTGATTGAGTTCCATTAAAAACAAGTCGGTTTTGCCTGAAACAGCAGCATAGACCTCTTGCGCCAACTGCGCCACGACTGGATCGGAACCATTTACCCAGGCATCACCCAGATAAGGCTGAAGTGCTTGCGACTGGGACATTGGATAGTCGATCGGCAAGTGCAACGCCCAACTTTCCATCAAATAGTCGAATGGATTGGTACGATAGGTTTCTACCTGAGAGATGGCTTTGACTTCCAACTGCTGGACAGGTTGAGGCGCAAACCACACCTTGAGAATACTATTACCATCAAGTTCAATAAGTTCGGAACGCCCGATCGGCGTAGGCGAGAGACTGAGGGAAAAGTTGTGGAGTGTTTGGCTGCTATCTGATCGGGGGCGTAATCGTACAAGGTGAGGCTGCAATCGCACCGATGTGCTGTATTGATAAGCGATCGTGTGCGTAATTTGGTAGCGCATTCCAGTGTTGTTATCCTCAATCAATGCCTTTGTACTTTGCTCACTTATATTTAGCGCCCCAAATTACGTTTCAGATCGTCCAATTCTTCATCCATTTCCCACTGGCGAAATTGCTTTTCTAAGGGGTCAGCAGCACTGTGGATATAACTATTGCTCTGATTCCATCCCGTAGTTTGCCATTGTTGTTCGACTTTAGCACTGGCGCGAGCAGCTTGCGCCTGCGCAGCTTTAACCTGAACTTCTTGCCGCCGTATCTGGATTTTGCGCTGCAACTCTTCCGTTTGCTTAATCCGTTCGCGCACCATCTCCATTTGCCCCCAGCGCTGATTGCCTTCCCGCAACAATGCAGCTTCGCGCTCCTGGGCGGGCTCTAGTAAATCGAACCGTCCGGCAGCTTTTGCTTTGTCTACACGAATGTGCCAGCGTTGTACCTCTTGTGCCAAGGCCAGGATCTCTTCCTGCATCTTTTGTTCGCGCAAGTGCAGGTCTGTCATCAAGTTCAGGGCTTCTTGCTCCTGATCGCGTAATTTTTCTTCGATCGCTTGTAGTTCCAGCTGGGGATTGTTACGTAGAAATTCCTCTAACCGGGTTTCAAGAAAACGGCTGAGATCGTCGAATAAGCCCATGGTGGAAACTCCTGGATTTGAGATTGCAAACTTGAGATTGAAGATGCCTGCTTACAGTTTGCGCTCTCGAATCTGCAATCTGCAACCTAAAATTCCCTTCTCACTCTGCCAGATAATTTTTTTAAAACAGTCAATTCTTCCAGGGATACAAATTTAGAAAATTTTCCTGAGGAAATCCCTGGTTCTACCTCAGTTTGTGTTGACCTGACTTAGGGGCTTGGCATTCGGCTAAAAATCTATGCAATCTTGCAAAGAATATTGCCCGAAGCTTGCTTCCCGCAGGGTATGCTAAGCCCTTACAGAATTTCAGAGATCCAACACAAAATCCGTCAGAATCAGGGAGATCTCGAGTTCCATCAAAGGGATGACATCACCTTAGAGCTTTTGCCCTACAAAAATTGAGCGAACTTCGCCATTGCGACGAATCACTGCCTGATTTTTAGAAATGTCCACCAAGGTCCAACCGCTACTACCAATACTTTCGCCTACCTGATAGCGCTGGGTGACACCGTTTAGCTCAAACAGAGCAGCGGAGCGATCGCCCAGTTCTAACACTCCAACTAAAGTTCGCTGTACCAGCGGCTCAGCCGGAGTCAGAGGTTGGGTTTGATTTGGGTTGGCAGGCACTACGACAACCGATGCAGGAGCAGCACCATTGCCCATGTTTTTAGGACTGCCAAAGATAGGAATGTAAATCCGCTGTGGAGATGCTGTCGGTTTTGCAGAATTGGTAGCAGGGACGGGGCTACCCTTGACATCCACTTTTGGTAGGGTACCGGGTGGCACAGCAGCAACACCCGTGGGCGAAGGGCTACTTTTGCGTTGGCTGAGGGTATCCAGCGATCGTTGCAAATAATTCATAAACTGGCTGTCTGCCTGCTGTTGAGGGGCAAGCGCTGTCGCCACTGGAGTGGTGCTGGGGGGGGTAGCGCGTTGCTGCAAAACCGCCCATGCTAAAGCCGTTAATAAAATAGACGCGAATCCGGCTACTAATAACAACCGATCCAGCGATCGTTGAGATTTGCGATGTTTATCAACCACGCTGTCAGGAACCACAATGGGGGCTTCTGAGATGGCTTCTGGGTCGTTTGGGCGAGAGAGTAACGAGGATGAAAAAACGAGTTGGGGAATGTTGAAGGTTGATGAGGTAGGAGGCTCAGCTCTCACGGGTTCGGCGGGCAACTTGACGCCCCTTTGCAAGATTTGCTCTACGTCGCCAAATAACTCATCCATTAAGCTGTCTGCATAGGTTTCTACCAGAGTCGAACTCGAATCTGGCAAAACTTCTGGAGCATCAACACTTTCTGCTTGATAGGGTTGGGACTGGGGAGCGTGACCTACGTGGGCAGAGAGAGGATCAGTCAGCGTGTTAGAAAACTCTTGGGAAGGCATAGGCGCGATCGACCGTGACGGTGTAAGGAAGAGCCAAACTCGGAAATGGAACCATAACCATAACGAGCTATGTTAACAGCTTCCATAAAAATTGATGCACCCACTTTGCCGTAATTTTTTTGATGTTCTTAAGTGTAAAGAGAAATTAATATGCCAGTTCTGCTAGCCAGGAAATCGTAATTCCTAAAATTGAGCCAACAATTACCTGAACAGGAGTATGCCCCAGGAGTTCCTTCAATCGATCTTCTGTCCATTGATAATCTTCTTGAGAAAACTGGTCGATGATCTGGTTGAGAATACGAGCTTGCTTGCCGGCTGCCTGGCGGACTCCGGCGGCATCGTACATGACAATGAAGGCGAAAATGGCAGCGATCGCAAACTGGTTACTGCTCCAGCCTGCGGTTTGTCCCACCTCAGTAGCTAATGCTGCCACCAGTGCCGAGTGTGCACTCGGCATTCCGCCCGTTTCTACCAGAACATGCACATTCAGTTTCTGATTTTTCACCAGATCAATGACAAGTTTTAATCCCTGTGCAAAAAAACATGCCATCAAGGCTACGAACAGTACCCGGTTATCTAGGATTGCCCCAAAGTCCTGCATGTTGGTTGCATCTGAGTGAGAATTGTTAAAACGTTGAATGGTGCGAAGGGAAAGTTTGCCCAACTGAACTCAAGCAAACTAATGAACCAGCGCTTAATAAGTGCGAGCAGTGATGAAATCAGCGATCGCTTGCAAGGGGCGGGCAGCTTCTCCAAAAACGGACAGCTCAGATTTGGCTTTTTCGACCAATTGTCGTGCCTGTCGTTTGGATTCTTCAATTCCCCAAATACTGGGATAGGTCACCTTTTTGGCTTGCAAGTCTTTGCCAACAGTTTTGCCGAGCGCTTCTTGGGTTGCAGTGATATCCAAAACATCATCCACGATTTGGAATGCCAGCCCAATATCTTGAGAATAGCGAACCAGACGTTGACGATCGGCTTCAGGCGCATCTGCAAGCACTGCCCCACAAACTACACTTGCCTCCAGGAGGGCTGCCGTTTTATGGGTATGGATAAAATTTAGAGTTTCCAGGGCAACATCAGTTTTGCCTTCCGATTCCAGATCGACAACTTGTCCACCGACTAACCCTGCTGCCCCCACGGCACGTCCCAGCCGCGCAACCACTTCGAGCAGATTTTTGGGTAACACATTGTGTGTGCAAGTGACAATGTACTCGAAAGCATAAGCCAATAAACCATCCCCTGCCAGGATAGCGATGTCCTCCCCATAGACCTTGTGGTTTGTAAGTTTGCCCCGGCGGTAGTCGTCATTATCCATGGCTGGTAGGTCATCATGAATTAAAGACATGGTGTGAACCATTTCCAGCGCGCAGGCAGTTGGCATGGCGATGTCGGATGTTCCTCCCGCTAGCTCACAGGCAGCAAGACACAAAATTGGACGTAGGCGTTTTCCTCCCGCCATCAGTGAATAGCGCATCGACTCGTAAATTTTTTCAGGATAGACAATCGGCATCGATCGCTCCAATGCTGCCTCTACCTGAGCTTTGCGGGATGCCAGATAAGCTGACAAATCGAATTTTAAGTCGGGTTGAGATGCCTTCATTTCACTACTAGCGATCGTCCCCTGCTCCTGGTTACTAATCATCTCAGGTACTCCTTCACCACTCTGTACCCATTGGAAATGGCTGCGCCAACACCAGCAGAGTACTCGTTAATACACTCCGAAAGCTGAGTTTTAATCTTTTGCAACCTTAACTCCAAGGATCATCATGCAGAAATTGCAAAGACTCAACTGGGAATAAAAGCTTATCAGATTTTGGTTCCGCTTACCTTCTATCCAATTATTCTACGAGGCTGAGGGGACAGACAGCGCATTCAGAAAATTCTGCTGATAACTCCACACCGTATTTTGTAACAGCATCGTCACCGTCATCACACCAATGCCACCGGGAACAGGGGTGATAAATCCAGCGACGGATTGTACCGAGGCAAAGTTGACATCGCCGACCAAACGATTATTACCTTCGTAATCGGTGATGCGGTTAATCCCAACATCAATGACTACTGCACCCGGTTTAACCATCTCAGCAGTGACCATTTCGGGACGACCGACAGCAGCGATTAGGATGTCTGCCGTGCGGGAAATCGCACCCAAATCTTGGGAACGAGAATGGGCGATCGTCACAGTTGCGTCTGCTTCTAGCAACATCAGCATCAGGGGTTTGCCCACCAGCACACTCCGCCCAATCACCACCGATTGTTTGCCTTTGAGATCAATTTGATACTCTTGCAGCAACCGCATCACTCCAGCTGGAGTACAGCTGCGAATTCCTGGTTCACCCCGAACCAACCGTCCCAGGTTCATGGGGTGCAATCCGTCTGCATCTTTACTGGGATCAATCAAGTTTAGTGCCGTCACCGCATCCAGATGATGGGGCAAGGGTAATTGTACGAGAATGCCATCGACCTGATCGTCCTGGTTAAGTGCCTGGATGGCTTGCTCTAAGTCCGATTGACCGATCGTGGCTGGAAAATGTTGACCAAAGGAAGCAATCCCAACCCGCTCGCAAGCCCGTTCTTTGTTTCTGACATAAGCTGCACTGGCAGGATTATCTCCCACCATCAGCACTGCCAACCCCGGAGGGCGGTATCCTTGGCTTGTCCAAGCTTGCACCTGCTGAGTCAGTTCTGCTTGCATCTTTTGGGCAAGCGTTTTACCGTCAAGTAGCTGAGCAATTTGGGAGGACATTGCAGCACCCACCTTAATGCCTAAGTCTAGAAAGCTGATCCATTTTTGAACTGAATCAGCCTGCTTATGCTACCACAGCGTTAGATTCCTTCGTGGTTTCAGTCCTATGCAACGATTTTCTATTCATAGTTTTAAGATTTTGCTCGTACTAACCGGGCTGGTGGTGATGCCGGGATGCTTAAATCTGGCTCAGTCGCGCCTGAGTTTGATGAGTCATCCATTGACTGGAGACCTGACAACAGTATTGGAGTTGCAAAAAAAACGCCCGATCGATACGACAGTCTATCTCAAAGGTAAAGTCATCAGTCGGGTGCCCCTGCTGGGAGAACAGGTCTATCAACTTCAGGATACGACAGGCATGATTTGGGTATTGACTAAAGCAGCGATCCCCACCTCTGGAGAAGAGGTTTTGATCAAAGGATTGGTGCGCTACAAAAAAATTCCGTTGAACGGGAAAGACCAGGGTTCGCTTTATCTGGAATTAATCGAGCAGCTAGAACCGCAGCCCACTTCCTAAACTGACGATCGGTTGGCGATTGTAGCCCTGATCGATCCCTGCCTTAATGGACGTCTATGTCCAAACTTTACCGTTTCAGAGTGTAGCGTCGTATTATCTACCTGAACCGAATGTCCCATCAATCTGCGCCAATTACCGACGATCGTGTGGCTGTGGCGATCGCGATTCTCTACCGCCAAGGGCAATTATTATTGCAATTACGCGATAACATTCCGGGCATTCTTTACCCTGGCTATTGGGGGTTATTTGGTGGGCATCTGGAACCTGGAGAATCGCCAGAAGTCGCCATGGAGCGAGAGTTGCTAGAAGAAATTCACTACAGTCCACCGCATCTGACCTTATTCAATTCCTATCGGGACGACCCAATTATTCGCCATGTTTTTTATGCGCCACTGACCGTAGAAATGGATGCCCTACAACTCTCAGAAGGGTGGGATATGGGCTTATTTAGTCTGGAAGATATTCGTCGCGGCGATCGCTACTCCGAACGAGCAAATCAGGTTCGTCCGCTTGGTAAACCTCATCAGAAAATTTTGTTGGAATTTTTTGAGACTCACGCATCCTTAGCTACCAGTCTCTGATAGCAAACCCTCAACTCTCAGCATCAATCCAACCTGCATCACAAATCGCTGCACCTTAAGAATCAACAGCCAAAACTTCTAAGTCGCTGGGCTAAATTAATTTGAAGATGTTCTTGGGGGTGGAGGGGATAAAACTCCCTGCCTGGGGGCACAGCCCCCAAGCCCCTTTCTTACAATTAATTAGCTATCTACTTAAAAGTAATGTGCTGTGCGCCGTTCTTGTGCCAAATCGCGAATAAGAGACAACTTAGAGCGAATGTAATGATTCAAGAGATCAGCTTCTTGATGATTGAGCGATCGTTGACTGTCTAACTGACGCAGGAGCCATTGCACCAAGTTGGCATCGTCCAAATTCAACAAGGTACTGGCTTGGGTTGCCTCAATCAAGGACCAGAGGTGGCGTAACAAGAGAGGAGACATAATACCCCTGCACTAAAAATCTTTTCAAGTTTCACCTTAGCGAATCTGGAAATCAGTGGATTGAGAAAATACAAGACGACACAAGAGTTACATAAGGCTTAACGAAGCGATTGATAACTTGACTTATGATTCAGAAAACTCATGAACTGACGCTATCCGATCGAGATGAATTGGCTTCTGACCACAGTAATTTCAAGCATCAGTGCCTTTGTCGCAACAAATCTGGACGATATTTTGGTGCTGATGCTATTTTTTCGCCAGGTTGATGATCAGTTTCGGCGTAGACATATTGTGACTGGGCAGTATTTAGGCTTTTTAGTCATTATCTTAGCCAGCCTCCCGGGCTTTTTTGGGGGAAGGTTACTCCCTCAACCCTGGATTGGATTGCTGGGAATGGTGCCGATCGCGATCGGTCTCTACCAGCTTTGCCGTCCAGATCATGAGGAAAAAAAAACTCAGATCATTTCTGTTACCGAGCAAACTCAAGCCCTGAGTCCAAAGCTCTCACTGTCTAGTTTATTGGGAGCCAAAACTTATGGGGTGGCAGCCGTCACCTTTGCGAATGGGGGAGACAACATTGGCATTTACGTGCCGCTCTTTGCTAGCAACAATCTTGCCAGTTTGGGGATCATTCTTGCCTTATTTTTTATCATGGTTGGAGTCTGGTGCTACATCGCTTTGCGTCTCGCTCAGTTTCCAGGCATTGCCCATTTCTTAGTCCGCTATGGCGATGCTCTGATTCCCTTTGTTTTCATTGGCTTAGGCATTTTTATTTTGCTTGAGAATGATTCATTCTCGCTTGTCGGACTCAGAAGCCCCTTCTAATTCCTGGTTGCCGACTGTCGATCGGGTTTCTGATTGCTACCCCTGTTTAAGCGCGCTTGCTTCACCTCATCTGTCTCAGAGTTGCAATCTTCCATCAAGGGATGACTCCGCCAGGTTTTCCCAATCCACCGATATCCGTTACGCTAAAAAAATCAGCTGAATATCTTAGTCCTCAATCATGGGTCAAAATCAGAGTGCGTTTCCGGAGAAATGCTGGTAAAAAATTTCTCTCACCCTCTTAGTTGAAGTGTAATTGTTGACTATTCAGTTTTTGCATCCATTCTCCACGGACGATCGCATCCATAACGCTTCGGAGGTTCCTATGATCCGTGAATTTATCAATCCTTTGCTGGGGCGCTACCCAGACCGAGTCAAAGCCAATGTCGAGATTTACACCTGGCAGACTTGTCCCTTTTGTATTCGAGCCAAACTCTTGCTCTGGTGGAAAGGAGTCAATTATACCGAATACAAAATTGATGGCGATGAAGCCGCTAGAGCCAAAATGGCAGACCGTGCTAATGGACGGCGATCAGTGCCCCAGATTTTTATCAATCAGCAACCTGTTGGAGGATGTGATGACCTTTATACCCTTGACCAAAAAGGGCAGTTGGATGGACTGTTAGCGCAATCAATGGCATAGGAGTGGACATGAGTCCTCCGGCTCCGCTCACTGATCCCACCTACCTCAACCATCGTCGCTGGATGGAGCGGGCGCTGCACTTGGCTGAACAAGCAGGAAAAGAAGGAGATGTGCCAGTTGGGGCAATCGTCGTGGATCAGGATGGGTGTGTGGTTGCTGAGGCGGAAAATCGGCGAGAGCGGGAGAGCGATCCCACTGCCCATGCGGAAGTTTTGGCTCTGCGGGCGGCGGGGCAGCGGTTGAAAACCTGGCACCTCAACCAATGCACCCTCTATGTCACCTTAGAACCTTGTCCCATGTGTGCAGGGGCGATCGTTTTGGCACGGCTCGGTTTATTAGTTTATGGCGCAGACGATCCCAAAGCAGGAGCGGTGCGAACCGTGATGAATTTACCCGATAGTCCCGGCTCTAACCATCGCTTGCCCGTTCTGGGAGGAATTTTAGAACGTGCCTGTCGAGAACAGTTGCAGGCATGGTTTGCCCAGCGACGAGACAAGCAACGATGGACACCCTGAAAACTGTCCTTTTTTGGTCAGACGAGAAGCAGAAAACCCTCTACGGTTTAAAGGTGACGCAAAATATGCGTTCAATACCCCATTGCAGCCTCCTTTCAAAAATTTTAGTCATCTACTGCTGTCAACATGCTCTCTCTGAATGCCATGTCCCCGTTTCATGCTTCTGAATCGTCTCTGGTGCCATCGACTGCTAAAACTCCAAAAATGGGGGCACAATTTTCTCCCTGGATGCTCTCTATGGCTTATCCTTTGGGACGCAGGGTGGTCATGCCTTTCTACTTCAAACACATTACGATCACAGGACAAGAAAATCTGCCGCGATCGGGACCTGTGATTTTGGCACCGACCCACCGATCTCGGTGGGATGCGCTATTGATCCCCTATGCAGCAGGACGAGAAGTCACGGGACGAGATTTGCGTTTCATGGTCTCAGCAAATGAAGTGCGGGGGCTTCAGGGCTGGTTGATTAGTCATATGGGCGGCTTCCCAATCGACACTCGGCAACCCGGAATTGCCAGTCTGCGGTATGGGGTCGAATTGCTACAAAACGGTGAAGCCCTTGTTATTTTTCCTGAAGGAGGAATCTATCGGGACAACCAGATGCATCGCCTCAAGCCAGGACTTGCTCGTCTCGCGCTCCAAGCAGAAGCCAACCACCCGGATTTAGGCACTCAGATCGTACCAATTCACCTCACCTACAGCGATCCTTTTGTGCCCTGGCGTAGCCGAGTCAAAATCGATATCGGCACGCCTTTAGAAGTGGCTAAATACGACTCTGGTACCCCTAAGTGCAGTGCTCAAAAGCTCACGTTTGATCTAGAATCCAGCCTCAAACGCATGGCTGGCGAAGAACGTGCGATGAGATACGCGTCGTAATTGCCCTACACACCCAAGGTCAACTGCCAGCTTTTCAAAGTTCCAGTATCACTGGGCGCCCGATCGACAATTCGTAACTGCCAGCGTCCTTGAGTGGGTTGATTCAGAAGATTTTTTAGACTGGGGGTGGTTTGGGGCACATAGGTGAATTGCAGGTTCGTTTTGCGTCCCAGATTACGACTTTGTAATAAGACTTCCTTGCCGGATGGGGCGATTAGACTAATTTCAATATCCCCCAGGTAAGTGTGTTCAAGATTGATAGATACTTGAATATCCCGCGCAGCGGCAGCTTCAGAGATTTGTATTGTACTGGTGATGCCTTGTGGATTGTCATCTGGAATTGCCAGGGCTGTGTTGCTTTGTGCTGAGATTTGTCGCACTGCGGCAGCCGGCTGTTGTCTCATCCGCTGGGCTGCCTGTACGGCTTTGAACGCATTGACTTTGCCATAACCGAACCAGTCGGAGTGCCCATCTGATTCATAGGAACCCTTTCTAAGACCCAGTTGGGGGTCAGGATTGGGATCGATGATTTTGTCAGCACTGTCTTGCAAGATTCGTTTGACTTGCGGGGCGGTGAGGTCGGGGTTAGCAGAAAGCACCAGTGCAGCCACCCCAGCGACCAACGGACAGGCGCTAGAAGTACCGCCAAAATCTGAGGTGAAGTTACTAGCGTCATACCCTTCACTGCCGAGGCGATCGGTGGTAAAAATCCCTAACCCAGGTAAGGGAACCGTGATTTGAGGCGCAGTTGCAATAAACCCAGTGGATTCTAACCATGCGCCGGGAGGAGCGTTGTTGCTAGGCGCACAGACAGAAACTTCCGCCCCCCAGTTACTATAAGCGGCTTTTTTGCTCAGACTTGTGCAAGCAGACACTGTGATGACATCGGGGTGGACGGTAAATCCACCCAGCCATTGAGTGAGACCTTGCAGGGCATTGTTGGGCCACCCTTGTTCGTTGACTGTGCCATTGGTTGGGCGGTTAGAATTTCCCGCGGCAAAGACAATGACGCAGCCTTTGCCGTTACGTCCTGCGGTGGCAGCATGAGTCAAAGCGGCTCGTTGTCGGAGAGAGAGGGGAAAGTAAATCGAAGCCGGTCCCCAACTACAGGAGATCACCCAAGCACCTTTTTGGATTGCCCACTCAAAAAGTTCCTCAATAACATCATCTTCCAGGTAGCCACTGGTGCGAATTGGCATCAGAGCACAGCCCGGAGCAACGCCAACCGCCCCCACCCCGTTCTCTTCTGCAACAGCAACGCCCGCGCAGGCAGTGCCGTGGTTATCGTCAGGTAGTCCGGGGAGCGGCAAAAAGTCACGATCGTGAAAATCTCTGGGGGCAACAATTTTGCCTTTTCCCTGAAAATCTGGATGGTTAAGATCGACGGAATCGTCCATCACAGCCACCACCACCGCTCGGTTGCCACGGGTAATATCCCAGGCTTGCTCAGCAAAGACATGAGACCCAGCAGCAAGCTGAGAACCACCATTGTGGTTAAGATGCCACTGCTTGGGATACAGGGGGTCACGAGGTTGGTACTGGGATTTTGCCTTAACGACAATATTGGGTTCGGCAGTGAGCACGTCCGATCGCTGCATCAGGCGATTGGTCAGCTTGATGGGATTTTCGATCGCCTGTGTTGTAATACGAAAAATAAAGGTATTGGGGATGCCAGTCACCGCCCGCATCTGCTCTAATCCCACTTCCTGGGCGATCGCCGCGATCGTGTCGCCTGTCACCTGGTTGGCAAACTGAATGGTTATCTGATCCGTCAAATAGACCCGTGTCCCTGGTGCATTTTTCAACTCATACACATGGCTGACAAAGCTCACTGCGGGAGATTGCCGCGCCTGCTGCATTGCCTGATCCCGTTGCGCTGGATTGACAACAAACTCAGTCAAGTTAGAACGCGGTACCTGCTCAATCATTTGAGCCGAGATTTGTTGCCCCAGGGTTGAGAGCGATCCTTCTGCAGCTGGACGAACCACGAAGCGATCGGCGACTTTTTCCAGAAGCAATTCCTCCCCCCCTCGCTGGAGAATGTTGCCCCGGCTAGACTCTGGCATTCCGCTACCTTGAAGATTGTCCTGAGAATGATTAGGGAAACTTGCTGCGCCAGTCATTGCAATACACCTGCCAAATACACCTGTCCAAATACATCAGTCTCAAGGCAGCTAAGTGGATGGCTGTCATTAATTGAAGAGGTGTTGGGTTGGAGGACTCCCCCAAACCCCTTTCTTGCAATTAATCAGGGGCGGACTACTTAGCAAACGGTGTTGCTGAATAGCAGTATGAATTTGGAACAAAGTTTCAATCCATACAACTCTAAAATTCATACATTGATTCAGCAACGCTTAGTAAACGGAAGCTTTCAGGAACCTGACGGACAAGCTGATGAACAAAATTTGGGTGGAGGCGTCAATGTGCTCGACCTCTGAGATCGCCCCAGCAGCTTGTCAAAAGAATTATCTACAGTCTGCCTTATCCGCTCAAGTTTGAGTGAATGACTTTAGATTTCGAGAATGGGGCAACTCGAACAAATGCAAAATTCAAGTAAACCCTTTAGCCATAACCAAGGGAAATTGATCCCCAAGTCCAATTGACATGGTGATCCCAGAGGCTCTCTCTATTCTCAAATGCCTTTCTAATCTCTGCTTCAGCGATCTACACCACGTAACGGGCTGGTAATGGTAAAATCGCGAAATGTCAAGTTTGTCCTAAATTTTTCACCGAGTCTCTCATGGAAACCTCTGGAACTGTTCGCCTGATTCGCTTTGCCGGTTCTTTATCCCTGGCAATTTTGGCAACCCTGACCCCGCTGAGGTTTGTCACGGCTCAAACCCCCACTGTTGCGCCAGAGGACTCCACTCAGCCCAAACCAATTGATCCCAATGATCCCAATGTCTTACGTCCCGTCTCACAAGATGGCAATCTTCTCAGCATCCCGGGGGGACAGCGGCTGATGACTGAAGCGAGTGATGCAGTTTCAGCTCAGAAATATGATCTGGCGATGAAGAAGCTTCAGGAAGCCCGCCAGGTTTTTAATCAACTTTCCAACTTTTATCAAGATCTCGCCGGAAGCTTCTCTGGGATCGATAATCGCATTGCGGATTCCCAGCGACGCAAAGCGCTCGAAACTGCTCAGATGCGGGATCAAGCAACTTATCAATTGGCATTGGTGCATCGAGCACAAAACCAACCTGAATTAGCAGTTCCTTTGCTGGTGCAAATTATCCGCAGCCAACAACCCACGCGCGACCTGGGCAAGAAAGCTTATCAGCAACTATTTGAGTTGGGATTTGTTGAATCTCCCTTCCCTCGTCCTCGCGATGGGCAGCCCACCTCTGCGGCTCCCCGCTAAAAGCTAAAAATAACCTGAGGAATCTCGAAGGCATTCACCCGATCTCTGAAAACGTTGGCATAGTAATAATAAGAGGAATCAGAATGATTAGCCCCGATCAAGTTGAAGCAATGATCAAGGCTGAACTACCTGACGCGAAAGTGCAAGTGCAAGATCTGACTGGGGGAGGGGATCATTACCAGGTCACTGTGGTCTCTTCAGCATTTGCCGGAAAGGGGCTGGTTCAGCAACACCAAATGGTTTATGGTGCGGTGCGACAGGCGATGTCGAGTGAAGCGATTCATGCCTTAGCACTGAAAACCTATACGCCTGAAACTTGGGCGGCAACGACAAGTTAGCTGTTTCGTTGATCTATGTTTCGTTTCGAGCTTGAATTTTTGGCATACACTTCCCACCCATTTCGCAAAGTAACCGACAAAGGCTATGACTCCAGAACTGAAAGAACGGATTGATACCTTGGTTCAACAGAACAAGATTCTAGTTTTTATGAAGGGCAATAAATTGATGCCTCAGTGTGGCTTCTCGAACAATGCGGTTCAAATTTTAAATACGCTAGGGGTTCCCTACGAGACGATCGATGTTTTAGATGACTACGAAATCCGTCAGGGGATCAAGGAATATTCCAATTGGCCCACCATTCCCCAGGTGTATATCAATGGGCAATTTATTGGTGGCTCGGATATTTTGATCGAGCTTTACCAGAAAGGCGAATTGCAGCAACTGGTAGAGGTTGCGCTCGCGTCCTAAACGGTGGTCAAAACTGGATTTTGTGCACTTTTTAGAGACAAAATCGTAGATTATTCACGGTTGGAGAATTGAAATTCCTCCAACCGTAATTTTTTAGGCATTATTTAATGACAGTCAGCACCGAGAAAATTTGTGCTCAACCTTCTCCAAATTCCTCAAATAAATCAATTAAGATTACGTTCGAAAACAAAAAACCTTCCGGATCAATTAGGCGAATGCGGTCGGAACCGATCTCCAGCCAGCCTTTTGGCTCATAAGGAGCTAAACATCGACAAATTTTTTCAACGATCGCCGTCCCAAAATTTTCGGCTAAATCCCTGCGACTTAATCCTTCCGCGAGGCGTAGCCCCAGCATGAGGGTGTCGAGTAAGGCATCTGACGTACTAGCAGAGTGCAGGGTTGCAGCATCAGAGTCAAGAGAAAAAGCTTCACCCTTTTCTCTCCCTTCTGCATCACTTTCTCGACGATATATTGCCTCCACCCAGGTATAGTATTCTCGGGTTTTACGCGGACGAGCGAAGCGTTCTTCTTGGAGATAGCTGGTGGCACCCATACCAAAACCATAGAAGGGACGATTTTCCCAATAGACGCGGTTGTGGCGACATTGGTAGCCGGGTTGGGCGTAGTTAGAGATTTCGTAATGTTCGTAGCCTGCGGTTGTGAGGCTCTGTTGCGCCAGACGATACATTTGGGCTGCGGTTTCGTCGGAGGGCAGAGGGTGTTGCCCGGGTTTGTACTGACGACCAAAGGGGGTCATGGACTCGATCGTCAGGTCATAACAAGAAAGGTGATGCGGATTTAGAACGATCGCCTGTTCTAGTGAGTCTTGCCATTGTTGCAGGGTCTGGTGAGGCAGACCCGAAATCAGATCCAGACCGAAACTGGGAACTTCAACCTGGTGAATCAGCTCTAGAGCAATCTGAATATCCTCAACAGTGTGCGATCTGCCACAGACCTGCAACAATTCGGGCTGAAATGCCTGAATTCCTAGACTGACTCGATTGACGCCCGCGGCTCGATAGCCCTGAAGTTGAGCCAGATCAAATGTGCCTGGGTCCATCTCCATCGAAATCTCAGCCGTTGCAGCAATCCCCAAGCGTTCATGCAGCCTGTCTAGAATATGGCTGAGTTGGCTGACAGAGAGCAGAGATGGGGTACCACCCCCCAAAAAAACGGTCTCTAAGGGTTGTCCTGACACCGGAGCAAGCTGAATCTCTCGACATAGCATTTCAACATACTGAGCGATCGTGCCAGAATTATTGCCCTGTAACGGTTGACCGGGCGCAAGCAGCGATCGATCGCCCACGACTGCGATCGGAAAATCGCAATAGTAGCAGCGCCGCCGACAAAAGGGAATGTGGAGGTAGGCAGACTGAGGCACCGGGAAATTGGGCAAGGACTTACTCCAACAAAGAGGGCGCAAGCCCCTTAACAAAGTAACTGATTGAAACGATGCGTTGATTTTCTACCAACAGCCACGCCGAATTCTAATGCAGAAAATAGCTGATTCCTGAGGCAGTTCAAGCCCCACAGGTATAATGAAGCTGTGTCAGTTCAGTAACCTTGTTTTTCATTATCCGTTTTTTTCTTTTTATTCATTGCTTGAGCGGAGCGATCGAGACGCAAGTCTCAAAAGATTGCCAACCTGACACGCTCCCATCCCTAGGCAGGGTTGGGTGTACTCCCCAAAGAGCCTGGAATCATGCTTGACGTACTTATCATTTTTTCATTCATCCTAGCAGGCGGGGGAATCGGCTTCCACAGCGTTGAAGCGCTACCACTCAGTGTGCAAGAACAAGTCACCAACCAAGATGGACTGCGTTGGGTCTCTGCGGGTTTTGGTGCATTGATTGGGGGTGTGATCGGGCTAGTTGCACAAACTACCTATCGTCGTCTGGAAGTGCAGGTTCGTGCTATGCCTGCCGATATCTTGCTCAGCCGGGCTGTGGGTCTGGTGCTAGGGCTGTTAGTGGCAAACTTAATGCTTGCCCCCATTTTTCTGTTGCCCATCCCCCAAGAGTTTAACTTTATTAAACCGCTGGCGGCTGTTTTGGGCAGCGTCATGTTCTCCGTTTCTGGTGTATCTTTGGCAGATGCCCATGGTCGGGCATTACTGCGGTTGATCAACCCCCATACTGTTGAAACCATGCTTGTTGCCGAAGGCACCCTCAAGCCTGCGGCTACAAAAATTTTGGATACTAGTTGTGTCATTGATGGGCGAGTGGAACAGCTGCTAGAAACGGGGTTTCTGGAGGGGCAAATTTTGGTTCCCCAGTTTGTTTTACAAGAATTGCAACAAGTTGCCGATGCGTCCAATGACCAGAAACGAGTGCGAGGGCGGCGAGGGTTAGATATTCTGAATCGCATGAAAACTGCCTACCCAGAGCGTCTTGTGATTCATCCTGCCGATTATGAAGACGTTGCAACGGTGGATGCCAAACTGGTGCGGTTAGCTCAAGATATCAATGGCACTTTGTTGACCAATGATTACAATTTGAACAAAGTTGCCAGCTTGCAAAAAGTGATTGTACTGAATGTCAACGATTTGGCTCAATCGGTACGGCCCACCTATCTACCGGGCGATAGTTTGGATTTGAAGATCTTAAAAGAAGGCAAAGAGCCAGCTCAGGGGATCGGTTATCTGGAAGATGGCACGATGGTGGTGGTTGAGGATGGACGGAGCTATGTCGGTGGGGAACTGCAAGTGGTCGTTACCAGCGCGCTCCAAACGTCGGCAGGCAGAATGATTTTCGCTCGACCTAAAGCATCGGTGACTGCTTAATCGTGATTCCTTCAAGGGTGTGAAAGTTAAAAGGTGCTTTTGGGGATTGGTGATCGCTCCCCCATTGTTACTCGCCACAATTTTGCTCCTGATTTGTGTTTTAACTCCCCAGCCAAGACTCTGCTGCGATGTTGGTAATAGTGCAGTCGATCGCAACATTTTGCAAATCCATGCTGCCAAAGTAGTTGTGAAGCCTTGGCGAGGAGCACATCATGTCTTTGGCATTTTTGTTTTACCCGATCGCTTCCGTCCGGGACATGCGGGACAATTGACCATTCAAGGAACAGGGTTCGAGAAAGATGAACATATCTTTTATCGGGGCATTCGCAAGAGTGGAGTCCAAGCCCCTCCCGGGCACTATGTCATCAAAGCTTTTATCCGAACTCGTTCTGCTTTTGAGTTAATCCTTCAGGGGCATTGGGAGCAGTTGAACCATCCTTGCAATTGGATGCTGCGCTACTCCTTGCCCGATTGAGGTTATGCCTCCCGTGGTTATCCTCAATGAGAAAACCTGTAGCTGAATCTCGGTATGAATTGGAACGTGGTTTCACTTCATACAACCCTACATTCTTGTTTTGATTTAGCACGCGGGGAAAAACTAGAGTTGGCAAGGGATCGTGAGATACGGTAATGATGTGGATGGCATCATTGCCCCACGTCAGCTTGACCTTTCAGACGCTTGTCCTGTCTGTGGTGCAGGCAAATCCCTATATTTTTCGCAGGAGCTTAAAACGTTCATGGATCAACGGTTGCCAGTTTTTGATGTGGTGGTGGTGGGAGGTGGTCCGGCTGGTGGGCATTGTGCTAGATCGTTAGCCCAGGGTGGACGTACCGTTTTGTTGGCTGAACAGCACGGGGATTTTCAAATCAATGCATTTTCTAGTGCAGGAACCCCCCTGGAAACCCTCGATCGCTATCATCTTCCTCTAGAAATCGTAGGAAGCTTTTGGAATCGGTTAGTCGTCGTGTCTTCCAACCAACAGGGCACCTGGCAAACCGAAAAACCTTTGGGAGTGGTGCTAGATTTTGCTCGGTTACGGCAATTTTTGGCAGATGAGGTTCAACGTCAGGGTGGCGAGGTTTGGTTAGGCCATCGCTTTGTTGGTTACAGCCAGCAAAACGGACAAATCCAGGTGCAGTTGAAATCGCGCGCAACCGGTGAGATCAAAACGGTGCAAGCCAAAGTGCTGGTGGATGCAACGGGTCCAGCCCGATCGGTGATTTATGCAGATCGACCCCAAGCTAAACCCGAATTTCTGGAAGGCACGGGTTCTGAATTTTTGATTGAGGTGGATGATGCCCACTACACTCCTCATGCCCAAGCCCTCACCTTCTTTGTGGGACATCAGTGGATGCCAAGAGGCTATTCCTGGATTTTTCCCATGGAACCTAACCAATTAAAGGTGGGAGCCGGATTTCTCAACCTGGAACACCAGTCGGTGAAACAGACGAAATCGCTGAAGTATTATATTGAACTGATTATTCGGGATTACCTGAATGTGAGTGATTACAAAATTTTGGATGTTCATGGTTCAACCCTGAAATACAGTAGTGGGCTGCAAGATATTTATGGCGACGGCAATGTGATTGCGATCGGGGATGCCGTTTCCACTGTTAATTTTCTGGGAGGAGAAGGCATTCGGTTCGGGATGCAGAGTGCCGAAATTGCCTGCCGATATATTCAACAATACCTAGGTCAGCCCGCCGGGAGCACCGCCAATTTTCAACCTTACCAGGACGAAATGCTGCAAATTTTTCGGACAAAGTGGAACCTGTGCGAGCGTTTGGGCAGACAGAAATATCTGGAAGACCCCGATGAAATGGTCGATCGCGTCATTAATTATTTAGAACCCTTCACCCTTGAAGAAGTGGTGGACATTCTGTTCTACTATCGCTTTAGCAAGCTCTCGAAACGCCTGGATCGGTATGTGTTGAGAACGCTGAGATCATGGCTCAACCGCTTGCTGGGACGATCGGGACAGTTATCTTGAGCAGCGACATTGCCACAGAGAATCCTAAATTTGTCAGCCATAAGTGTTTTCAGGCTGCTGTGTCCTCCGCTAGGACAGTTTTATGTGTAGCTTACGGTAGACAATTTCAGCTTGGTGATGATGGCTTCAATGTCCTTTACGCAATGCTTCCCAAACTTCAGGCGTCTGCTCTAACCTTTCAGCTGCAATGGAAATTTGGGATTCTGATAGCTGATCGCTTGAAAAGTTGCTAATCTTTGGAGAAAGCTTCTCTAAGCATTTGCTGTCGCAAGTATTCAGAGGTTTGGCTTTTGAGGTTGAACCGGATGCCCTAGAATGGGGTTTGCTGTTGATTTGCTGCACGATTCGCCGCACCTTAGAGGAACTAGATGGCAGAAACGCTTCTTTTCAATGCCCTTCGAGAAGCCATTGACGAAGAAATGGCACGTGATCCCCACGTTCTTGTCATGGGGGAAGATGTCGGTCACTATGGGGGGTCCTATAAAGTTACGAAAGACCTGTATCAAAAATACGGCGAGCTGCGACTGCTGGATACCCCGATCGCCGAAAATAGCTTTACCGGCATGGCAGTGGGTGCAGCGATGACCGGGCTACGTCCTATCATCGAAGGCATGAATATGGGCTTCCTGTTGTTGGCATTCAACCAAATTGCCAATAATGCGGGTATGCTGCGCTATACATCGGGGGGAAACTACAAAATTCCGATGGTGATCCGCGGTCCAGGCGGTGTAGGTCGGCAATTGGGGGCAGAACACTCTCAGCGGCTAGAAGCCTACTTTCAGGCAGTTCCCGGGCTCAAGATTGTTGCCTGCTCAACTCCCTATAACGCCAAAGGGTTGCTGAAATCTGCCATTCGGGATGACAATCCAGTTTTATTCTTTGAGCATGTGCTGCTCTACAACCTCAAAGAGAATTTGCCTGATGGAGAATATTTGTTACCGCTCGATAAGGCTGAAGTGGTGCGCTCCGGTAAAGATGTTACCATTCTCACCTATTCGCGGATGCGACATCATGTGATGCAGGCAGCGAAAACGCTGGAAAAAGACGGATATGACCCGGAAGTCATTGATTTGTTATCGCTCAAACCGCTGGACTTTGAGACGATCGGTACTTCGATCCGCAAAACCCATAAGGTGATTGTGGTGGAGGAATGTATGCGAACCGGAGGCATTGGTGCAGAAATTGTTGCTTCGATCAACGATCGCCTATTTGATGAACTGGATGCACCTGTTTTGCGGCTCTCGTCCCAAGATATCCCCACCCCTTACAACGGGACATTAGAAAATCTGACGATCGTGCAGCCCCAGCAAATTGTAGAAGCAGTCGAAAAGATGATTGCTCTGCGTGTTTAGTCTACTTACGTAGGCTCATGGTTGAGTCATGTTGTTGGGCTTTCAACCATGGGCTTAGGATAGTAAGCTGCTCTTTTCAGTTAAGCGAGAAGATCAGCATTGGTTCGTCAATAAATTAGTTCAGAAGGTTCTCGAAAGGGAACCTTTTCTACTTTTCAGTCTTACGAAAGACGAGAAAAAAGGAGTCTTTGCATACGCTTTGAATATTGCAGGAAAGCTGAATCCACGCTATCGGGCGATTCCAAACCAGCCCAATGGTAATGGAGCAATGGGCTGAACTTGCCAATATCCACGTCATTTCAAGGTGATTCTTTATGACACGTCGTATTTTTCAATCCCTTCGCGCGATTGCAAAACAGCTTTCTATCGTGATGTTGAGTTTGCTCGCTGTGCTGTGTATTTACCCTACGGCGGCGTTTGCAGCATTGGAAAACACTCCGATCGAAACGCCAGGACTCTCTCAATCTGCCCCGGATGAAAACTTGGCTGAAATGCAACAACAACGACGTGAGTGGCAAAGCCAAGTTTCTGCCAGTCGCAAGGATGAGGCAAATTCGCCCGGTGAAACTGTGATCGAAAAGTTGAATCTGGATGAAATATTACCAGGCAGCGATCGCGATACCAAATCTTTCAAGCCCGATCGTTCAGCCCAAAACGATTGAACCCAGCTCGATTCACGCAATCTGTAGGCCTTGACGATCGACTTAAATTGAGTAGTAAATCGGGAAAGACTTTGCCTCTTTGGGCTTCACGTACACGCGTTGTTGCGGTTCCAGCTGCAACTCGTCAAATTTCTCACGGGTCAAGTGAGCGTTGACCACCTGCCCATCATCCAGGGTCAGCTCTGCCTGCACTTCCCAACCTAGATGCAGCAGACGGCTGACTCTGGCAGGGGCAGTGCTGCCATTGGGTTGAGTTTGCACCAATACATCATGAGGACGCAAAAAGACTTCCGGATGGACAGACTCGATACCGTTGCCCTGAAATAACCGAGAACTGCTGGGCAAGACGTTCACAGGTCCAATAAAGCTCATCACAAAGGCAGTTGCCGGATGATCATAAACCTCTTTAGGTGTACCGACCTGTTCAACCCGTCCCTTATTCATCACCACAATTTCATCGGCCACTTCCATGGCTTCTTCCTGATCGTGGGTAACAAACACAGTGGTGACATGCACCTCATCATGCAAGCGGCGTAGCCAGGCTCGCAGGTCTTTACGAACTTTGGCATCTAAAGCCCCGAAGGGTTCGTCCAGCAAAAGCACTTTCGGTTCTACTGCCAGTGCTCGCGCCAGCGCCACTCGCTGCCGCTGTCCCCCCGATAGCTGAGAAGGATAGCGATCGCCCAATCCCCGCAATTGCACCAGGTCTAGCAACTCCTCGACCCGGTTTTTGACTTTTGTCTGAGCGGCTTTGCGAATTTCTAACCCAAAAGCGATGTTCTGTCGAACCGTCAGGTGTTTAAATAGAGCATAGTGCTGGAACACAAACCCAATGCCCCGATCCTGGACGCGTTGATGGGTCGCATCCTCGCCTGTGAGCAAAATTTTGCCTTCATCGGGCATTTCTAGTCCCGCAATCAGTCGCAGTAAGGTCGATTTGCCGGAGCCGGAAGGTCCCAAAAGTGCTACGAGTGAACCAAACTGCACTTCCAGGTTGACCCGATCGACTGCCTGAAAACCACCAAACTGTTTCGAGACATTGTCAATAATAATACTCACTGTTGGCAACCTTGGAAGGATGGGATGTGAAGGAAAAAAACAAAAAATTTTAAGACGGAATTTTGTTAAGCAGTGAACGATCTCAAGCCAGTAATTGTTAAAGATGCCTGGCAGTTCAAAAAATTGCAAGTTTTTTAAGCATCTCAACCCGATTTTCTTAAAAACCCGGTTTGCTGATGTACTTACTGTAGTTTTTATAACATGGAACGCTAATCCCTGACACCTCTTCTAATTAGAGATTGGCAGTTTTCGTGCTCAGATTTTATTTCAGGATGTTAAGGATTTGAACGCCTGGTTGTTAACGTCTGTTGCAACTTTGGGCAATCCCAGGCTTCTGCGGCGGGAGAGCCGGAACTCCGTGATACGATGCATTGCGTAGCTTTAAAGATTTTAGGAGAAGACCTTTGGCACTACGGGTTGCTGTTGTTGGTGGAGGTCCGGCGGGTTCATCTGCCGCTGAGGTCCTGGCAAAAGCTGGTATTGAAACCTACTTAATTGAACGCAAGTTAGATAACGTCAAGCCCTGCGGTGGTGCCATCCCGCTGTGTATGGTGAGTGAGTTTGATTTGCCGCCCGAAATTATTGATCGTCGGGTGCGCAAGATGAAGATGATCTCACCCTCTAACATCGAGGTCAGTATTGGCAGCACGCTCAAAGATGATGAATATATTGGCATGTGTCGTCGGGAAGTATTAGACGGCTTCATGCGCGATCGTGCGGCTAAGCTAGGTGCCAAAGTGATCAATGGAACGCTCTATAAACTGGAGATTCCGACAGGTGACAAAGGTGCTTATACCCTGCACTATGCCGATCACTCCAGTGGTAGTTTGGAAGGAGAAAACCAAACCCTACAAGTGGATTTGGTAATTGGGGCAGATGGAGCAAACTCACGAGTTGCCAAAGCGATCGACGCAGGCGACTACAACTACGCGATCGCCTTCCAAGAGCGCATCCGTCTGCCAGACGACAAGATGGCGTACTACGAAGACCTCGCGGAAATGTATGTGGGAGACGATGTCTCGCCCGATTTTTACGCCTGGGTATTCCCCAAATACGACCACGTGGCAGTGGGCACTGGCACCATGAAGCCCAACCAGGCAAGAATCAAGCAGCTCCAGGCAGGAATTCGTGCTCGGGCTGCGGCTAGACTGCGGGGTGGCAAGATTATTCGGGTCGAAGCCCATCCTATTCCCGAACATCCCAGACCCCGTCGAGTCGTAGGTCGTGTTGCGCTGGTAGGAGATGCGGCGGGGACGGTCACCAAGTCTTCGGGTGAGGGGATCTATTTTGCTGCAAAGTCAGCGCGGATGTGTGCTGAAACGATTGTGGAGTTTTCTAACAAAGGGGAACGCATCCCCACCGAAGCCGATCTCAAAGTGTATCTGAAGCGCTGGGATAAGCAGTACGGTGCAACCTACTTGGTTCTCGACTTGCTGCAACGCGTCTTCTATCGATCGGACGCAACCCGTGAGGCATTTGTCGAAATGTGCTCTGACATCGATGTACAGAAGCTCACTTTTGACAGTTACCTCTATAAAACTGTGGTGCCAGCAAATCCGCTCACACAATTGAAGATCACAGCGAAAACGATCGGAAGCCTCCTACGGGGCAGCGCCCTGGCTCCTTAAGGTGTAGGAATATTATTTTTCTACTGTTGCCCAAGACCTCTGAAGCTTTAAAGACCTCGGAGGTCTTGCCTGGAATTTAACGAATCAGTAAAAGGGGCAATGAATATTCATTGCCCCTTTTGTTTGGATACGCCATGACTGACGAATGGTTTCTGCAACCCTGCTTAAGCCCGACCGGGAGTTGGGTCAGGATAAGCCTCCGGTTCCACCACCCAAACGGTGTAACCCTTAAAGTTTTTAATCACCACAGTGTCGTTGCCCCGGTTTACTAGGCGGGTCGCCAGTTCCATGGCTTGCGCTTCGTCTTTGGCGACTTTGAGCAAACTGTAGTAACTGCCATCGACTAAAACTGCTGCTAGTCGCTGTTCTAAATCGGGGACACGCACGTGACAAGGGTGATATTGTTCACGAGAGTCTAAAATCTTAAGTCTAGATTTGACTGGAATCGATGGGGCAGTAGATGAAGAAACTGATGGCGTGACAGGTGCATGGGGTTGAGCTTCAGGCTCCAGGACCCAGACTGCATAACCTTTGGCTGTTGTGGTAATGACGGTTTTGTCGCCTCGTTGCAAGAGACGTGCACTTATTTCGATCGCCTGGTAGCGGTCTTTGACTATTTTGAAGAAGCTGTAATACTGTTCCCTCACCAACACTGCAGGCAGGCGGTTTTCTTGATCGGGCACAAAGATATGGCAGGACTTGTACTGCGATCGGTTTTCTAGAATTTCGGGAGGCATCGAAGTAGAGGTCTGCACAAATGAGGGGGGGCGAGATTGGGACAACATTATAAAATGAGAATCAGAACAAATTAGGTTGAAAAAAGGATGGTTCTAGCAAACGAAAGGAAACTAACCAGATCGGGATAAAAGCTAAAAATTCTAATTCGTTAAATAAAGTTAAGAACTTTAGGATTAGTTCTATTTTCTTTAAAATTTTGACTGACTAAATCCGTGAAAATGCCGATATTTGGTGGGTAAAAGGCATGAGGCAGCACGTTGCTTCATGAAGTCAAGGGGCTTTTAAGTGACTGATGTCGGATGATGCCGGATAGTTGACTTTAACTGGATCTGATAATTGTTCCGGATTATCTTCAGGGGGAATTGGACAAACTGGGCTTCACCGAGCAACGTCCAGTCAAATTGGTGTAGCAGGTGTATAACAAACACCTTCGTCATCGTCATGGCGAGTTGTGCTCCCAGGCAAGCATGAACTCCGCCCCCAAAAGGGATAAACTCATACATTTTGCCTTCGTTGCGAGGGGGCAAGAAGCGCTCTGGATCAAATCGATCGGGGTTAGCAAAGTAGGCGGCTTGGCGATGCGCGATCCGGGGTTCTGCAATTAGCGTCCACCCTTTGGGGTAAAGGGTGCCATCGAGTACAATCGAACAGGTTAAGCGCCGATTGGCAGTGGAGGTCGGTGGCAAAAGCCTTAAGGTTTCTTTGATGGTGGCTTCCAGAGTGGTCATAGCCCTCAAGTGTTCTGAAGAGACTTGCGATAAGTTGGACAAGGGTGCCAGTACGCAGGACTGTTCGGCTCTGAGTGCTTCTATCCATTCAGGATGTTGCCCTAATTGGTAAATCCAGGAAGCGACTAAGCCAGTGATTTCGTAATGGGATGCCCAGAGCTGCAACAGGCATTGGTTTTCAATCAAGGCGTTGCTAAAAATTCCGGTGGGATCGTTTTGCTGATTTGCCAACATCATGGACAAGAAGTCTGCGGTTGGCTCAAGTGGGTTTGGGGCAGTACGCCGTTGTTGAATCACCGATCGCATAAATTCGAGCAGACGCGATCGCGCTTGCTGCCCCCGACCAAAGGCAGTCAGCGGCGATCGCCATTTGACCAGACCATAAAACCCATCAAAAAAAGTTTTGTAGAGGCGCTTGAGATCTGCTTTAGAGCGAATTGGCAAGCTTGCCACGGCGATCGTCTCATCTTGATCCAGCCGGATACCCAACAACAGCGGAACCAAGGCATCAAAACAAACCTGCTCGACCAGAGGAACTAAGGCAATGGGCGATGTCGTATTCCAGGTTTGCAAATGTTGCTCGATCACACGATGCAGATGGGGTAGGTAACCCGCCAGCATCGTGCCTGTAAAAGCAGGTCGTAAGGCACTCTTTCGCTGACGATGCAAGTCGGGGCGCTGAAATAGACTATATTCCCCAAACATCGCCATTGTGGTGGCTGGTAAACCAATTTCGGTGTACCGAGTATCACCATTGAACACCATCTGAATGGCACGAGATGACCCTAAAAAAACCGTTGTCCCACCAAACACACCTGTTCTAAAAATGGGACCGTATTGCGCCAAATGAGTGCGACAGAACTGATCTGGATTCGCAATGTAAGCTAGGGTATCGTGCCATCGCGGTGTGCGAGGAGGCAAAAGCGTTCCGGATGGGGGCAGTTGGCCTGGTTCTAAAATCAACACATCTGAAGGGGCTTGATCCATGACGGTTGGTTCGGTTTGCGATCTTTTCTCGTATCATCATGACGCAGCCTGCGAAAAATGAAGCAAATCGAGATTTGAAACATCGATCGCAGCCGTATTGGTGGGCGATCAGACAACTGGAGAAAACTCAGTGGCAACTGATTGTTCTACTTGTGATCAAAATCTGATAGGGTCAAGTCAGGGCTGGTTAAACTCAGCAAATACTGTGCTGCACACTACTAGTCCATTGCTGTATTGGGAGAAGCGGAAATGTTTACAATTTTGTTCCAAATTGCTCTAGCTGCGCTGGTGATTCTGTCATTTGCGATGGTTGTTGGTGTGCCTGTGGCTTATGCATCCCCCCAAAACTGGGATCAATCTAAGCAGTTACTTTTTCTGGGTTCCGCAGCCTGGGCAGGGTTGGTGATTTTAGTGGGTGTGCTGAACTATCTGGTCGTCTAGCCAACATTGGCGGATTGTTCCGGTTGTATAACAACATCCACTCAAAATCGATTTTCGAGAGGAAAAGGGTCTTAATATTTGTAGGTTGTAATGGCAGTTTTTGAAGGTCGTTTCACCCAGGCGGAACCTTTTCGATTTGCGCTGGTGATTGGTCGATTTAATGACCTGGTCACCAGCAAGCTTCTAGAAGGTTGTCAAGACTGCCTTAAGCGTCACGGCATTGATACTGATCCTCAGGGACATCAGGTTGATTATGTCTGGGTTCCTGGCTGTTTTGAAATTCCATTGGTGGCTCGCCAACTGGCGCTGACCAATCGTTATGATGCGGTGATTTGTCTGGGTGCGGTCATCCGAGGGAACACACCCCATTTTGACTATGTTGCAGCTGAAGTTTCTAAAGGCATTGCTGCGGCTGGGTTTCAAACTGGGGTGCCTGTTGTTTTTGGAGTGCTGACAGTTGATAACATGCAGCAGGCACTCGAAAGAGCTGGTATCAAGAGCAATAAAGGGTGGGACTTTGCCATGAGTGCCCTGGAAATGGCCAGTTTGATGCATCAAATTCGAGGCAGTGCGGCAGCAGCGTATCCTCCCAATGCAGCGGTTCATCAGACCTTGCCTGCTGCGGTGAAATCGGCGATCGCACCTGAATTTTCTGCACCTGATCGTCAAGTAGCTGAAGCCGATGGCGAAAAAAGTCCTTAATTTTTGGCTTAAATAGTTGACAGTCGTCCACTATTTTGAGAACCTAATAAAAGTCTGATTTTAAGGGCTGATGGATTTGCGGGTATAGCTCAGTGGTAGAGCGTCACCTTGCCAAGGTGAATGTCGCGCGTTCGAATCGCGTTACCCGCTTCGGAAAGAGAATGATAAAAGAAGAGAATGATAAAAGCAAGTTGTGCTAGAGGTAATCCTTCAGGTTGTCACTTCTAGATAACTCACATCTTTATCTCCTTATTTTTTGTCTTAAGATGGAAGCGTTTGGGGCAACCGAACCAGAACGCTCCCAAACTAGAGATTGAGATCGTCGGGATACTTCAACAACAAGTTTTTGTGAAGCATCCTCAGAAATGCGTAATTCCGATTAGTATCACTGAAGAATTAGTATCCCCGACAAATTAAAGAGACCGATCGCGCGGATCTTTGATCAAGGGGGCATCAGGGTTTGTGAATGCGCTCGTTTTGGGAGTGATAGGGGGAGACAGCCCCCTGATCTCAAACAACTTATTGGGAGGCTTTTTATGCGGTTATTCACAGGTATCAAAGCAGCATCGATGGCTTTTTTGCTCGGCATGCTCGTCGTTGCGGTCGATTTGGCTGAGCCTGCGGTTGCCCTGTCAAGTCAGGGAACGCTGGTCGCACGATCGGCTCGTAGACGACTGGGTTTTCGGGTAGGAGTTCGTGCCTCTCGCCATCGGATTGGGGGCTTTAGTCGATCGGGTGCCTGTGGAAATCACCAAGTATTAACCGCACTCATTCCGCCACCGCAGTCTCAAGAAGGTGTTTCTCAGGAAAAAGCAGCGGTCGATAAGACCGCCAGTGGCCATCCTACTTTTTTCTTCAATTTGCCAGCTCTATCTCCGACTACGGCTCAATTTACCTTGCAAGACGAATCCGGTGCGAAGCAACTGTACAATGTCAAATTTGATCTGACGGGGCAACCCGGAATCGTTGGGGTGGCGCTACCCGACTCAGCGCCGCCTTTACAAGTAGGACAAAAATATCTCTGGCAAGTGTCCGTTGCTTGTGATCCGGATGACACTACCAGCAACATCATTGTGGGTAGTTGGGTCGAACGAGTGCAGGTAGCCAACACCGCCAGTGGAGATAAGGTTGCTGCGTTGGCAGAACAGGGAATCTGGCAAGATACGGTTGCTGTGTTGGCATGGCAGCGGTATCGGCAACCCAACGATGAGGCAGCAGCTGAAGATTGGGCATCTTTAATGGAAGATGCGGGGTTGCCACAATTCAAACAAGTTGCGATCGTACAAATTGTCAAAAATTAAGCCCAGATCACCAAGATTTTGATAGCTTTGGAAAGAGGCAATTTGATTGGGATGTAAGTGTTTCGGTTCATCAGTTCTCGGTTTGTAAGATCTTGAATCGCAGGGATGTTGTTCCGATATTTGGAATGGAGCCAATTACGGCGGAAAACCGTCTAGCAGGTATTACAGATACAGGTTTTGAGTAGCGGACTTCGGCGTAAGCCGTTTCGTCGAGTCTGTCGTTGTTATTTTGCACTACTAGATTGAAAGCTTGAATTAAGCGGGCTGTGTAGCCTCAAGTTGGGTACGGAGAACTTGAGCGTACAGAAACTAAATCGTTATCTGGGTTGAGAATCTTGCTCTCGAGAGAAATATCAGAAACCAGGTTGGGACAATCTGACATGACTTTTGGGTTAGTTAGTGGCTTTTGAGTGATTGAATGGGTGCCCAGAAAAGCGAACAAGCCTCTCGTGCATAGCATGCCTATCGTGAATGAATTGAGGTCTCATTATGTGGTTCTCCAAAAGTTGGAAAGGGATATCGATCGTTTTGCTGTTGGGTGCGATCGTTGCTGTGGATTTGGCAGAATTTGCTACGGCAGTTTTATCCCAGCCCTCGTTGATAGCACGATCGGCACGCCGCAGACGACTGAGTTTTCGGGTGGGTGTGCGCCCCTCCCATCGAAGGGTCGGGGGGTATAGCCGCGCAGCCCTAAGTTGTACCAAAAATGATGAAAAGCAGTTAATGGCTCTGATTCCACCGCCTCAAACCCAAGAAACTTCTTTTCAAAATGAAGATCGGTTGGCAGTGATCGATAAAACGGTGACTGATCGTCCCACCTTTTTCTTCTATGTACCCATCCTGCCTGTAACGACCGCCCAATTTACACTGCAAGATGAACTAGGAAACACTCAGCTCTATAGCGTCAAATTTAAACTGAAGGGCAAACCGGGAATTGTAGGTGTGGTATTACCCAGTTCTGTTCCGGCTTTGAAAGTGGGACAAAAGTATCTCTGGCAGGTCTCCATTGCTTGTAATTCCGATGATCAAACAGATCAAAATATTGTTTTAGGAAGTTGGATAGAACGAGTCAAAGTTTCAACCAGTGCAGGCAGTGAGCGACTGGTTGCTCTAGCAGAGCAAGGAATTTGGCAAGATGTTGTAACTCCGCTGGCGATCCAGCGCTATCGGCAACCGAACGATGCGAACGCAGCAGCAGATTGGACAACATTAATGAACGATGCTGGATTGCCTCAGTTCAAGCAAACCCCGATCGTCCAGATCATTCAGTAGCGAACCTTTTAGCCGACTTTATCTTCTATAAATAGAAGACGAGCTAAATTTATTCTCTTGACACTCTATTGAGGTTCCATCCATGTGGTTATCCAAAAGCCTTTATGCAACGTCGATTGCAGTTTTGGTTGGGACGATTGCTGCAATGGATGGGGTCATCCCAGCAATGGCACAGTCACCGCAGGGGAGTTTGGTTGCGCGATTGTCCCGACGGCGATTGAACTTTCGCGTGGGAGTACGTCCATCGCGCTATCGGATTGGAGGGTACAGTCGAGGGGGGTGTGGTGACCAAAAGACGTTGACTGCGATCGTGCCACAACCTCAAGCCCAGGAAAAAGTACCTGAGGATAAAGCGACAGTAGATAAAACAACCGCGGCTCACCCTATCTTTTTTGTGCATTTACCCACCCTGCCTCCCAGTACTGCCGAATTTATTCTCAAGAGTGAATCCAACAGCGAGTTATATCGGTTTGATTTTGAGTTAACAGGTCAAGCAGGGGTGGTGGGAGTGATGTTGCCCAATGCTGCACCCGAATTACAAGTGGGACGTAAATATTTCTGGCGGGTGGAGGTGACCTGCAATCCCGACGAGCCGTCCAAAATTGTCACGGTAGGCAGTTGGGTGGAGCGGGTGAAATTGCTCGTTTCTACCCGCCGCGATCGTTTGGCCTTGCTTGCCGAACAGGGAATCTGGCAGGATCTACTGACTGCCTTGGCACTGCAACGCTATCAACGCCCTAATGACCCAGCCACCAGTGAAGATTGGGCAAATCTGATGGAAGATGCTGGCTTGCCTCAATTTAAGCAATCAACGATCGTGAAAATTGTCAAAAACTAGAAGATTTGAAGAAGTTCATTGAAGTTGATTGAGGCGCATTGAGCCAGGCGGGTTTTCCCAAAGGAATCCTACTTCTCAGTCCAGCGAAATAACCTATCTTATCTAGGACAAATTCTTTGACTAATCATTCTGCTGAATGGTGAAGCGACAAGCCAGCTTCAGCAGATTCTGTTATAGAAACATGATTAGCGTTTTAGGCAGCTTTACTGTGCAAAGCTGCCTAAAAGACCCACGACACCTTTCCTTTAAACCACTCTTGTTCGATTCCATCTCCTTGAGGAGCAGTGTTGCCAGAAATGTGGCGCTAGACCATGCCACCCGCAGCCTGATAACGAGCACGGGCACGCTTAAATGCCTGAGTCGCTTGAATTTGCTCTTGCCGGGAAGCACTTTGAGCCAGCTTCAGACGTTCTTCAGCTTCTGTATAGATGGTACGAGCTTCATCGCGATCGATACTATCGCCGCGTTCTGCCCCATTGACCAAAATCGTCACTTCGTTGTTTTCTACTTCAGCAAACCCACCGAGTAGCGCGATCGCCACCCAATTCTTGCCATCTGGACGAACCCGCATCACGCCCGTGTCCAGTGCGGTGAGCAGAGGGGCGTGTCCCGTCAAGATGCCCAATTGCCCAGTAGTGCTGGGGAGGATTACTTCATCCGCAGCAGAATCCCAAACTGTTTTGTCGGGTGCGATTACACGAACCGTTAAAGCCATAAATATTCTCCAAAAGGTCAGCAAGAGGGGCAAGTTTTGAATTTTAAGCTTTGAGTTTTAAGTAGGGATAACCCACTTAAAACTCAAAACCCAGATCTCACCCTGGCTTACTTGCCGCTTGCTTTTAGCTTCTCGCCTTTCGCAACAGCTTCGTCAATATTGCCAACCATGTAGAATGCCTGCTCAGGCAATTCATCTAGTTCGCCCGACAGAATCATCTTGAAACCCTTGATGGTTTCACTCAGGGGGACGTACTTTCCGGGAGAACCCGTAAACACTTCTGCCACAAAGAAAGGTTGAGACAAGAAACGCTCAACTTTCCGAGCGCGTGCCACAATCAGACGATCGTCTTCAGACAATTCATCCAGACCTAGAATCGCGATAATATCTTGCAATTCCTTGTAGCGCTGGAGGGTAGACTGGACTGCCCGTGCGGTTTGATAGTGCTCAGTTCCAACAATGCTGGGTTGCAGCATGGTCGAAGTTGAATCCAACGGGTCTACTGCTGGGTAAATCCCTTTGGATGCCAGACCCCGAGACAACACCGTAGTGCCATCCAGGTGAGCAAAGGTGGTGGCAGGGGCAGGGTCAGTCAAGTCATCCGCCGGAACATAAACCGCTTGAATCGAAGTGATTGATCCTTCGGTCGTAGAGGTAATCCGCTCTTGCAGGTCACCGACGTCCGTTCCCAAAGTCGGCTGATATCCTACTGCAGAAGGCATCCGTCCCAACAGTGCAGACACTTCAGAACCTGCTTGTACAAATCGGAAAATGTTGTCGATAAACAAGAGCACGTCTTGCTTGTTCACATCGCGGAAATATTCTGCCATGGTCAAAGCAGACAAACCCACCCGCATTCTGGCTCCGGGGGGTTCGTTCATCTGACCATAAACCAGCGCAATCTTGGACTCGCCCAGATTGTCTTTGTTGATTACGCCAGATTCCATCATTTCGTTGTAGAGGTCGTTGCCTTCGCGGGTGCGCTCGCCCACACCACCAAACACCGACACCCCCCCGTGCTGGGTAGCAATATTGTTGATCAATTCCATCATGATCACGGTTTTGCCCACACCCGCTCCACCAAACAGACCAATCTTGCCACCCCGACGGTAAGGAGTCAGCAGATCAACCACTTTGATGCCGGTTTCAAACACTGAAGGCTTGGTTTCCAAGTCAGTTAGTTTGGGAGCGGGACGGTGAATCGGCAGCGTATCTTTGGTGTCAACGGCACCCCGATTATCGACCGGTTCGCCCAGCACATTAAAAATCCGACCCAAGGTAGCAGGACCCACTGGCACGCTGATCGGGGCACCCGTATCAACCACTTCCATGCCACGAATCAAACCATCGGTTGTACTCATGGCAACGGCACGAACCTGATTGTCGCCCAGGAGTTGTTGCACTTCGCAGGTAACGGAAACTTGCTGCCCGGCTTCATTCGTGCCCTCAATTTTTAGGGCGTTGTAGATCTTTGGCATATTGCCAGCGGAAAATCTGACGTCCAGAACTGGACCAATGATTTGGGAAATGTAGCCGATGTTTGTCTTTTCTTTGGTGGTGACCATGCTCGCGCCTATCTATGACTCAGGTATTGCGAATGCTAGAAAAATTCTTAAATTTCATTGCCATTGTTCAGCTTATCATCGAACGGTTCCCATCGATGGACTTTCGTGCAAAGAGCCAAGACGACTGCTCTCAGATGGTTTGACGGTGATACCCCCATCTATGCGGCGCAGTTCCGGAATTCAACGACATCCCGTTTAATGTTGATATCACAATCGCCAAAGAAGTCATGACCGAGTAGCCCAAGGTCTAAAGGTCCGATCGTCACAGGCACATTTTTGATCAGAGCCCCCCCGACTGCGATCGACTGGACATAGCCGACTGAAGCCATCGCTTTGCCAGCCGCTGTCCCGATGGGCACTTGTCCCACGACTTCGACGCCCATGATGGATGCCATTTCTTGGGTGATCATGGTGCCGCTGGCTCCTGTATCCACCATCATGTCAAAGGAGTAGCGACCGTTAAACGTCACATTAATGACGGGAATTCCCCCGCGACGATATTTGATTGTGGCGCGGTAGACGCCACTGCGGTTGGGGCTAGAGAGGGGGATATCTGACGCGATCGACCCTGCTCCATCCGCAACCGGATCAATTAAAATGCCCGAACTTCCTCCGACCTCATCTTTCATCTGCGCTTGTTTACGGGCATACGCCAGTTTTTGCTGGTATTCTGTCAATCGGGCTTTGGCAAGCTTGCGGTTGGGACTATTGGCAGGGACTTTTTTCAACAACCCGATCGCCTGCTGCCAACGACTAGCAACCAATGCCCAGTCATCGGGCGATTGAGCTGACTGACTAATACTTTTGGCACTGGCAGCCTTATCCAAAGCCAGTTTAAAGGTATCCGGTAAGTTGGCGGCTGGTGGGGGTTGCCTAGATGGCAAAGACTTAAGTTTGGCAACGGGAGATATTTTGGCAGCAGGCGTAGGTGAGGCAGTAGAAATTGCCTGTGCAGAGTGAGGGTCATTAACAGAACGAACCACAGAGCGGTCGCCACAAGCAGTCATGAATCCAAATGTTCCTGACAAAAGGATAGCAACTAGGCGCGATCGCAAAAACTGGGTCATAGTCGTGAAGATTCCAGAAACTCTGAAACGATGGGCGATCGATGAAACACCCCCGTTACCAAAATGGTAACAACACTACTATAGCGACTGTCTATCCGAGGAGGTAGGGCCGGAGCAGTCGAGCAACAATTGATCACGATATTTGAAAATCTTGACTCCCAATCCTTTCTCTCTCCTTATTTTTTCTTTTCGATGTATTAAGGTAGTAGATCATTTTTTTGGTGTGAGGCAAGGTATGTCCAAGGTATTCTGGCAGGTGTTCGGTGTGAATCTGGCAATCTTGAGTCACGGGTTACTGGCACAAGTGGCTCTGGCAACGGTTCCCCGGTCTGGGCAGACGATTTCATCTGTGCCCTCGCCTCCCAACTTAGCAGTCCCGCCGCCGATATTCGAGCAAGCTCCATCGCATCCGCAAAAGCCGATCGCGCAAGTTGCAGAAATTCCAGTTATGGGAGCAGCTTTGTCCGAAACAGACCCGATCAGCGACAGTGGCATGGATCAGGTCACTTCACTTTCCCAGTTATCTGATGTGCAACCGACGGACTGGGCATTTGAGGCTTTGAGATCGCTGGTGGAAAAATATGGCTGTCTGGTTGGGTATCCAGATAGTACTTTTCAGGGCAATCACGCCCTCAGCCGCAATGAGTTTGCGGCGGGTCTCAGTGCCTGCCTAGATCGCCTGAATGAGCGTATTGCCGTTGATCTCAAAGAACCCTTTTTGACGCAAGCGGAAATCGAAATTCTGAAAAAGCTGCAAGAAGAATTTTCTGCTGAACTTTCAACCTTGCGAAGTCGCATCAGCACAGTCGATGAACGGACAGCAGAACTGGAGAAAAACCAGTTTTCGACCACCACCAAGCTCAGTGGTGAAGTGATTACCTATTTAGGAGATGGGTTTGGCGATGCCGCCGGAGATGCCAACCAACCAACCGTCAGCTATCGGGTGCGGCTGAATCTGGATACCAGCTTCACGGGCAAAGATCGATTGCGAACCCGCTTACAAGCTGCCAACTTCCGTCTTTTTAATGCGGGCAACCCAACCATTGACAACGCCACAGGCGGATTTGGTGCGCCCCAACCCTATGCCTCTACCTTTCCGACAGCGTTTTCAGACGAAGCTCGGTTTTTACCTTCGCCTGCTTCAGAGGGCGAAAACGATAGTTCCTTCCGGCTCAATTTTTTGGGCTACGATTTTCCGATCGGCGATCGCCTCAATCTTCACATTTCAGCAGGTGTCACCGATCCGACCTTTCTGGGGGCTGACCCCATTTCTCCTTTCAGTGACTTTGCCACCGGTTCCATTTCTAATTTTGCCAACTCGAACCCGGTCTATTACCCCATGGGCAACCGGGCAGGTGCCGGGTTCGACTTCAAAGTAGCCGATTGGCTGACTGTTGCCGCAGGCTATATCGGGCAGGATGTCACGGGGTTGGGGAACCCTGCCAGCCCGACTGCCACTTCCGGGATTTTGAACGGCGGCTATCTGGCATTCAGTCAGCTCACCGTTTATGCGGGTAAGCTGACCGCGGGCTTTTTGTATATGAATAGCTACACCCCCCAGTTTGGCATTGATACCCTGGCGGGGAGCAATGCGGCAAAGGTGAGCACGGGTAACTTTAACCTGGCACGAACCGCTGGTGTGGTGAATGCGGACGATCGGGTTTCTGCCAACCACTATGGATTCATCGTGAATTACAAAGTCAATCCTCGGTTGCAGATTGGCGGTTGGTTGGGGTTGGCAAATGCGCGAGTGCTGGGAGTTTTGGGGGATGGCATTGCCACGGGCAATAAAGGCGATGTGCAGGTGCTGAACTATGCGGTCACATTAGCGATGCCGGATCTCTTTAAGCAAGGTAATTTAGGGGGCTTTGTCTTTGGGATGCAACCCCGGGTCGTCGATACCAGCAACGACCGAGTTGCCCAAGCGATCGGGTTACCCAATGGACAACGAGAAGACCGGGATGTCGGCTTCCATCTGGAGGCATTCTACCGTTTTCAGGTGAATGAGTTTATCTCGATTACCCCTGGGGTGCTATGGCTCACGGCTCCCAACCACGACAGCCGCAATCCGGATGCCGTGATCGGTGTGATTCGGACTTCTTTTACGTTTTAAGCGATCAATTGAACCTGCGCTAAACGGATGTTGGCAAGCTTTACTGAACAAAGCTTGCCAACGCCCCAAAAACACCTGCAAAATACAGTCGATCGTCCAAACAGCAATGCCTTGTCGCACAATAGAGATCTTGAGATGCGTTGGATGTTGAGATGTCTGTGGTCATTGCGACGTTTTATAAATTTGTGCGATGGTCTGATTTTGCTGAAAAGCAGCAGTCCTTACTGACCTACTGCCAGAGTGTGGCGCTTAAAGGCACAATTTTGTTGGCAGAAGAGGGCATTAATGGGACGATCGCAGGCTCTCGTACAGCCGTAGATGCGGTGTTGGCATTTCTACGAACAGATGATCGTCTGGCAGATTTGGCGCATAAAGAATCGATGGCAAGTACAATGCCCTTCGATCGCTTAAAGGTGCGATTGAAAAACGAAATTGTCACATTGGGAATGCCGGAGGTCAATCCGGGCGATCGAGTGGGCACTTATGTCAGTCCCCAGGCGTGGAATGCACTGATTTCCGATCCAGAAGTGGTGGTAGTAGATACGCGCAATCATTATGAAGTGGCGATCGGCTCCTTCAAACGAGCACTCAATCCTCAAACTGACTCATTTCGCCAGTTTCCAGCCTATGTCCGCGATCGACTTGACCCCCAACGACATAAAAAAGTTGCTTTATTTTGCACGGGCGGTATCCGTTGCGAAAAAGCCTCTGCGCTCCTACTCCAACAAGGATTTGAGCAGGTCTATCACTTAAAAGACGGCATTCTGAAATATCTAGAAGAAATCCCGCCCGAAGAGAGTCTGTGGCAGGGAGAATGTTTTGTCTTTGACCAGCGAATTGCTGTGCAGCATGGGCTAGAAGAAGGCACGTATGAGATGTGTCGTGCTTGCGGACATCCGATTTCTGACGCAGATAAGCAATCGCCTCAGTATCAAGTAGGCATGAGTTGTCCTTATTGTAGCGATCGGGAATGAAGCAGTAGTGGAGTCAAGAAGTGAAGAAATTTTGATTTTCACTCCCTTCACCATCCACTCTCCCCCATCCACTCTCTTCCCCATCCCCCCATCCCCCCGTGCCCAACGTCCTCACAACCACCGACTTTCTCACTGCCTCTGGGGTCATCCTGGATGTGCGGAGTCCGGCTGAATTTCAACAGGGGCATATTCCCGGCGCGATGAGTTTTCCTTTGTTTAGCAATGAGGAACGGGCGGAAGTGGGAACTTGCTATAAGCATCAGGGGCGGGATGCGGCAGTTGAGTTGGGGTTGACGATCGTAGGACCGAAACTGGCTCAATTTGTGATTCAGGCAAAGCAATTGGCGCCCGATCGTAGACTACGGATTCACTGCTGGCGAGGAGGAATGCGGAGCGGCAGTATGGCGTGGCTGATGGAAACGGCTGGGTTTCAAGTCTCTGTTCTGGCGCAGGGCTACAAAGGATTTCGCCAATGGGTGCGTACGACGTTGGCTTGCACCAAGCCGATTCTCACGTTAGGTGGAATGACAGGTACCGGCAAAACGGATATTCTGCACTCTCTAGCAGCGAAAGGGGAACCGATTTTAGATCTGGAAGCGCTGGCAAACCATCGCGGCAGTAGTTATGGCAATCTGGGTTTACCGCCCCAGCCCACGACCGAACACTTTGAGAATCGCTTGGCAATGCAATGGTCTACATTCGGATGCGATCGCCTAATTTGGGTAGAAGCCGAAAGTCGGATGGTGGGCGCCTGTCGTATTCCCGATGAGTTGTTTTGGCAGATGATGGTGGCTCCAGTGTTGCAAGTGAATCGATCTCGGCAAGAACGCATTGCTTTGTTGTTAGATGGATATGGCGCTGCCGATCGTGCCGAACTCATCACCGCAACGGAACGGTTACGCAAGCGCTTAGGTGGAGAACGGACGCAAGCCGCGATTGAGTTGATTCAACAAGACAACTTGGCTGCCGCGATCGAAATTGTCTTGGACTATTACGACAAAAGCTATCACTACGATCTGCAAAAACGCAAAGTACCGATTTATGAGATCGATATCGCCAATCTTTCTAGCACTGCCAGTGCAGCGCTCCTGATCAAAGCCTGCCAATCATTTCAGCGAGTTCCAGAAACCATCTCTACCGAATGATTTGGAATTTTGAATTTTGGATAGAAGCCTGCTTGAGATCAGTAAAAACCAACTCATACAACACCCAGGATAGAAGATAGTCTGAAAAGCTGATCGGTGAAGGGTTCCACAATCTCAAATCCACAATTTAAAATAGAATTGTTTTCTCAGGGATCAATTGAGTCTCAACCTTCAACACTTTCATTGTCTCCTAATCAAGGCTTGTCCTATGAACCTTGCCCTAACCCCTACCCACCTTACGATCTCCCTGGAATGGTATGAACAACTCTGGGCATTTACGCTGACTCAACAATTCGTCATTCCGCTGACGCACATCATTCGCGCCACCACTGAAGAACCCCAAAGCAACTGGGCAGAAATTCGTGCTCCCGGCACCTTTTTACCCGGTGTCATTAAAGCAGGCACCTATTACACAAGGCAAGGTAAAGATTTTTGGTATGTCAATGACGACAAAAATTACTTGACTTTGGAGTTACGAAATGAGTCCTACAATCGCATCATTTTGACGCTGCCAGAGAGTGCTTTTTGGGCGGAGCGTATTCATTCCAGTAAGGCAGTTTAAGCCTACATGGAAAAGCCATCCAATTTGTTGTTGAAACTGAGTCAGCGTTTGTTTGCAGATGCAGACGATCGCAATGCGTTTATTCATTATTTGCTGCATCCCCATCCTTTTGCGCCCTGCATTCTCTGGTGCAACGACAAACCTGATACTTTACCATTTACGCTGGAATTACCGGTGCCATGGCAACCGACATTTGTAGATCGCCTCCTACCTGGACAAAAGCCTGGTCAACATCCATTGCATGAAAAGGGCGCTTTTTATTGTTTAGATTTTTCTTCGGTTTTTGCAATTTCCCCAATATTGATGTTAGCTGCATCGGACGATCGGACAGCGGTTCCCGTGGTCGATCGCGTGGTCGATCTATGTGCTTCACCCGGCGGCAAAAGCATCTTTGCTTGGGTGGCATTACGTCCCAAACTGTTGCTCAGTAATGAAGTGATTGGCAAGCGTACGGCTCAACTACTTGCCAATCTGAAACGCTGTCGGGTGAGTCCGGCGATCGTGCTGCGACAAGAGGCACAAAGCTTGGCAGCGACCATTCCCCAAACCATGCCCCTGGTGCTGGTGGATGCACCTTGTACGGGACAATCGCTGCTGGCAAAAGGTGGCAAAGCCCCGGGTTGCTTTCATCCCGTCACGATTAACGGTAATGCCAAGCGCCAAAAACGGATTCTGGCAAATGCAGCGCAATTGGTGGCACCGCAGGGTTATCTAGCTTATACCACCTGTACCTATTCCCCAGAAGAAAACGAACAGGTGGCAAGTTGGTTTTTACAACGGTTTCCCCAGTTTCGCGCGGTGGTGGTGCCACATCTGGCGGCTTTTCGATCGCACCTGACCGATATCCCTTGCTACCGCATGTTTCCGCAGCAGGGGTTGGGGGCAGGTGCTTTTACCCTATGGCTACAAAATACTGCGGCAGGACAATGTCAGGCAATTTCTGAAGCATTTTGGGCGGATGCGGGCTGCATTAATTTATAGCGATTGTATCCAGCTACTGGTGTTGTCGCTAAAACATCCCACGGCAGAGGGACGATCGCACTATACCGTTTACGTTAGTTATCCAGGGTTGATTCTTTGCCGGAAATCAGTCCGCATCGTCCCTGCGATTGCGAATGATGTAAAAACTCCCGTAAGTGCATCAAGTGCTCGTTTTCTGGCAATAAATCGATTTGTTCCAGCGACTGCTCGATCGAAAAACCTGACCGATACAGTAGCTTAAACGCAGTTCGCAAACTTTGAAGAACCTTTCCCTCGTTTGCAGCTGCTAACCCTGCCCGCTTTAGCCCTACACGGTTAAGCGATCGCACCTGTGCTGGCTGCCCTTCAACTAACATATAAGGCGGCACGTCATGAGTAATCTGATGTATAAACGCCACCATGACCAAGCGTCCCACACGCACAAAGGGAAAAACCTCACCAATGCCACTGATAAACGCCCGCGACTCCACATGGACGTGTTCACCTAAAATGACCATATTGGCAATCACGACCCGATCTTCAATTACGCAACTAGGAGCAACATGCGTATAAGTCATCAGCATATTGTGATCGCCAATCAGCGTGGCTTCCCCAGCTTGTCTTGCTCGACTAATCGTGACGTATTCTCGAATTTGATTATGGTCGCCAATCTTCACCAAACCATGCGAGTCGTTAGGGATCGAGTCTTGCGGTTCTACGCCGATCACTGCTCCCGGAAAGATATGATTATGTGCTCCAATCTCCGTCCAGCCATCTAAGACAACATTCGGTCCAATAATCGTTTCGGGCCCAATTTTCACGTTTGCCCCAATGACAGCATGAGCTTCTACCTTTACAGTAGGATGCAGTTCTGCTTTGGGGTGAATGGTCGCCGTCGGATGCAGCAAGGTCGTCAAGAAAACACTCCCGCTAAACAGTGATCCGTTCTACAAATATTGAATTTGATGATGATGCTTGCGTTTGCCTTGCTTTTAATCTACCAGTAAAAGCGATGGCTCGATCAGGGAAACGATTTAATACCACCAATAAAAACACTTTGTGCGATAGAAAAACACTCAGACTGATTTGTCCTTAGAGAGAAGCGATCTCGCTATTGCCTCTTCAGGATACCGCCGCTTGCCTTAAGGTTTTCCTCGATTCTGTTGGCGACAGCATCAGCTATATCTTCTGGTTGTTTTAGGGGTGCACTAGACCAATTAAATTCAGATGGGGGCCAATCATCCGTTACTGTGCCTCCGAAAAGGATTGTTTGAGAAGAGGCACGTTCTTCTGGATCGTCTGAAACCATTTGAGTGAGCCATTTCTCAATATCAGGATAGCTAAATGTTTTATTTGCAGTGATACTGGATGCAAGCATCTCGCCAGAAGGACCTGCAAAGCTTTGGAGCAACTCTGCCTTGCCTCCTCTAATCATTATCACAAAACCATGGATACCACAGCGGATCTTAAATATGCCGCCATCACTGGCGAATGCTTTCATGGTAGATAGCAATGACTTAAGCGTCTCCGATATAGTAGCTGGAGGGCGATCAAGTGGTGGTCCAATCATCAAAAGCTTGAACAGACTGTCAGCAGTACTGTAACAAGCTGTAAAGGATTTCCAATCCTTTAGATATTTAGCTAACTGACCTCGTATTGAAGCGCTACTTTTTATCTGATCAGCATCAAAATCTAGAAGTAATGAGAGAAGGGTGGGATCTTTAATTCCCATGCTCTTAGCAACATCAGTAATAATTTGAGCCGTGGTTGCGATAGTATGCACTTTTGTTATGAAAGCTTCTGTCCCTTTAAGTTCGTACTCGACAAATGTGCCTACAGGTGGAATCATTTGTCCTTCTCCAAGGTCAAATGATTCATTCTTGTCAGGATCGTATAGATAAGGAGCTAGAGATGATGAGTGAATCCGTCCTGGGGCAGCCTGGATCAATGACTCTATGGGGGTTCTTCTCACCTCTCTTCCGCTTTGTTGCGCCACATGAGTTAACTCATGGGCAATCAACTCCTGCCCCCCACGACTCCCCGGCTCATACGACCCCTGCCGAAAGAACACATCCTGCCCGGTTGTAAACGCCTTCGCCTGAATCGACTGGTTCAACTGATCTGCTTGAGCATTGGTATGCACCCGCACCCCACTAAAATCTGCGCCCATTGCTTGTCCCATCGATCGTTGCAGACCAGCTTCCAAAGGCCCTCCACTACCCCGCGCACTATTAATGGCAGCTTCCAAATCTGGTGAAGTATCCCCACTGGCAATTTCATCTCCCTGTCGCTGGATGAACCGGGCTTGTAGTTCGTCTGCTACTGCTTGACGTTGGAGCGCCGTAATCTCTGTTTTTGTCTGAAGTTCTTCAACGGGTTCTTCCTGCCGTTGCGTTGACGGTTCTTGCGCTTCTAATGCGTCTGCTTCTGGTTGGCGCTGGAGGTTGGGGGCTGCTGGAGGAGTCATGCTCATCATTTGCTCAGCAACCCGATCGGCTTCCTGCTCATACGGATCGTTGGGTTCACCCACCGTCAGCTTGGTTTGAATCGGTCCCCGCACCGGGGCATGGGAAAACAAATCCACATGGGAAAAATCGGCAATGGCTCCTTGCGGTTGTTCAATCGCAGGCGATCTCTCAGCTTCAGGCTCACTCCAGGGTCGTGGCTGGATCCTGGCGGACAAATGAGCAGCCGGATTAGGGCTGCACTGAAAGCGGGAGCGCATATCCATCGGTGTCTACCTGAGGCAGTAAGGTTGCACAACTATCTGTAACCAAACCTGAATCAACTCTGTGAACCAAAACCAAGTGAACCTGATAAATGATGCTATTTATTCTCTCAGAACTTGAGACGATCGCCCACCAACTTTGGTCTAATTCTATGGTAGTAGGATTTTCAAAACTATCCAAGTTTAGCTAATTCCTTCGCTGATGGACGTGGTGGTGGTTTACTCGAACTCTCTTTGTAGGGATGCTGCTTGTAGTCAACGATAGACCAGCGCCCAATACCGTGAAAGCGCCAGGGGAGTAGGGTGGGCATTGCCGATACCTGTGTTGTGGTATCAATTCTTTATCAAAATGCCCACCCTACAAAATCGGCGATCGTACTCTCCGCCAAAGCGATCGCCCCTCTCTACTTTAGCGATCGCTTGACCTTCGAGATAGTGCATTCCCAGGTGCCGGATTTGGGTCAAGAGAAGATTGATTTTAAGGGAGGCTGCCGACAAGAGAGAGGGGCGATCGCACCGAGAGATGACTTAATACACCTGCAAAAGGTCTACTTTGCAGGCATTCTCACTGCAAAGCCTTAACCATGTATGCTCAAAGCTTTTATTCTTAACCAGAAATCCATCTTTTGAATCATCACGGTCAATGTCGTTCACTTTCAAGTTCGAATCACTTACCAAACTAGTTTGGTAAACATTAAAAACACCAACAGGACTCTCAACAATCAAAGCCCCATTACTACCTACATCTGCAGTTTTAGCCTCAGATAAGCTATAAACTCTAGTTACAAAGGAACTGGATGTAATCTTATCGCCAACGGTAAATAAACCCTCATCCACTTCTGCCAGGAAGGTGCCAAAGGGAACAATAGCAGAGGCTTTACACCAGACTCGATCTTCTAGGAGCGTTACTGATGCCCAACTTCCCTGGAGCCCATTAGATAGTTCCCCTGTAAAAATCTTGGCACCAAATTTGGTGATACTCTTTAGAGCTTCAATAGTGTCGGCTTGCAATTTGGTAGGTGGATTGGTGCCTTGATTCAGAGAGAAAGTATTTACCGTTTTTCAGGCGTCCGATTAGAAAGGCATGTTCCCTACCCTGTTCTCCTGCATTATCGCCTTGAGTTGCCCAGGTTACTTGAGCAATTTGTCCCGGTTTTAATCCCTGCACAATCGAATTTGAAAAGAGGTCATCAAAGGTTTTAGGCGTTTCAGATTTGGAACTGGTAAGACCGATTAACTGCCGGATATTGTGAATTTGTTCCGATGTAAGTCCCCCTTTCCCTTTGACATGTAGAAAATAGAGGCTACGAGTAATTTGTAAATACTGAGCTTCATTGAGTTTGGCTCCAGTTTGGCGTGCATCTTCACGCAACTGGGTTAAAGCTGCAACTTGTAGATTGAAAAATGCCTCTGGATCAGAAATGACCTTCAGATTTTTCCAGGCTTGGATTGTTTTCTGCCGAAACTGAGACATGTAAGACAGCACCAGGTTACAGACAGTTACAACTCTTAAATTGGGAACTGTCGGATTGTAGTTTTCCTGATCCCAAATCATCAATGCAGTGACTAAGGAGGCTGCACCACAGGTATCTCCTTCTCCCTGCGAGAAACCCGGGAGGACAGGCGGATCATCTTGTTTTTGCAGATTAGGTACCGTTTTTGATGCTGAGGGCACCTTGATATCGGGTAGGCGGAAACTGCCGATTCCCTGGGTTTGGCTCAGCGGAGATTCCAGCCTCTGCCCCACAGATGGAGTCCCTATCCCTTGTCGCTGCAAAGTTTCTTCACCCGTAGCACAGGCATCACACTTCATCTGAAGCGCTTCTGCATTCTCTTCTGCGGTCTGCCGCTGGATGAACGGTCTAAGGGTACTTACCAGAGACTGCCTTTGCAGGTCATTATTTGCTTGGCGCTGAAGCAGGGAGCTAATTTTCAATCCTCCCTCCTCTTGTCGCTGGAGATGAGGTGTCGCTGGAGGAGCGATGCTCATAACAGGCTCAGCAACCCAATTCTCTTCCTGCTCATACACATCATTGGGTTCACCCACCGTCAGCTTGGCTTGAATCGTACCCCGCACAGGCGCATGGGAAAACAGATCCACATGGGAAAAATCGGCAATTGCCCCTTTGGGGGACTCCACCGCTTGAACTGCCTCATCTTGAGGGTTGTGCCAGGGGCGCTGTTGAATCTGAGCAGTCAGAGGTGCATTCTGATTGGAACTGGACTGAAGGTAAGAGCGGGTATTCATCAGCATTTACCTGAGGCAGCAAAATTGCAAAACCATCTACCCCTGAAACTGAGCCAGCCTAATGGGGATTCGATGTCCGCGAACCCTGATTTTACGAGGCTGCATCAATAATGCCTGCCTGGAATTGCGGTTTCGGCACGGAGTACGCTGTGGCGAGATAGGAATTGTCGTCATAGGTCAAATTTTACTTCCTATCAGCACGATCGTCTATCGCATAGTCAACGGCTGCCCTTACAAATGGGGGCATGAATCATAGATCATCACTCACACTCTCAACCAATCAATTACCTATTCATTGAATAATCAATCGTCTAGACAATTGAATTTTCTGATTCTGACGGATTTTATGTTAGATCTCTGAAATCCTGTAAGGGCTTAGCATTCGGGCAATATTCTTTGCAAGATCGCATCGATTTTTAGCCGAATGCTAAGCCCCTATGCCAGATCAACACAAACTAAGGTCGAACCAGTAAATTTTACTCAATTCCCTCAAGTCGTCATGATGAGTTAGGGCTATCAGGAGCTTGCATCTATCTTGCTATCGATCGTGGGTAGATACCCTCAACTCACCCTCCAGATGGATAACTTGCCATTGGGTTTGTTCTCCCACCCGCCAGAAACGCAGCGTCACCGTTGCATCTCCAACCCTTAAATTGACGAGTTCCAGATCGGGCAACCAGTCCGGTAGAGTAAGTTGAACGGTGAGCGATCGCGCTGATGCATTCGCTTCCAACCCCAACATGGCACGGATCAGCAAAAAGATTGATCTGGCAGCCCAGGCTTGCGGCACATTGGCATCGGGATAGGGGACAGGAAACCGCTCTGGCTGGCGTTCAATGCCACCAAACAACTCTGGCATTCGTCCAGCTTCAAAGTAGCTAGCAGCGGCAAAAATACCCTCCGCAATCTGGTTGGCTTCGTTGTGATAGCCGTATTGTTTCAAGCCCATCGCGATCGCTGAGTTATCGTGGGGCCATACACTGCCCAACTGATAACTAATCGGGTTGTAAGCCGGATTTTTACTGGACAGTGTCCGAATGCCCCAACCACACCAGAGATCGGGTTGAAACAGTCGCCTCACTAGACGATCGGCTCGATCGGGGGGCACAATCCCTGACCATAACAAATGTCCGGGATTGGAGGTGATCGAACGAATTTGCTGTTTTTGACTATCTAAACCGAGACAGTAAAAGCCTTCCTCCTCCATCCAGAAGCGATCGTTAAAGCGTTGATACAGGTTGTCTGCTTTTTGTTGGAGGGTTTTCGCCTGTTCCGGCTCTCCCAAAATATGATAAATTTTGGCAGCATCCTTCCAAGCATTGTAGACATAAGCCTGCACTTCACAAAGCGCGATCGGCGGTTCAACTTGAGTGCCATCAGGATAGATAATGGCATCGCCCGAATCCTTCCAACCCTGGTTCTGCAAGCCCATAGTTGAGCGAGTTTGATATTCCACAAAAGCAATCGGGTATCGGCAACAAAAAAGCCTTGGGCGACCCTATCATCAATCCACCCATTGGCATCAGTGACTAAAAATATTGAACCATCATTAATCACAATTTGACCCGAATTCACCGAAACTTTTGTTGGCATTGTCTAACAACCTTTGGCAAAATCCGAATACAAGGTTATATCGACCCAGGCAATGTCTTTTGGCGTTTCGGGATTGCTCACCAACTATCGATCGTCCCCAACGCTTGAGGGAATGCCCTAATCAGGAGTTACGTCGGCGGGAATGCCTTTCGGAACGAATTCATCAGTTAGGGTAACGAGTACCGCAGCAGCAGGAACCGCCAAAAGCAGACCAATAAACCCTAACAATTTACCCATCACCAAAAAGGTCAGAAGCACCACCACTGGGTGTAGATTGACCTGCTGACCCATGACTAAAGGTTGTACCAGATGAGCATCGATCTGATTTAATATCAAAAACAAGACCAAAACCAATAGAAATTTCAATGGCGAAAGAGTCAGCGCTACGATCGCGGGCAAAAAGGTTCCCGCGATCGAGCCAAAGTAAGGAATGACTTCGAGCAGACCGGCAATCACACCAAACGAGAGTGCCAGCGGAATGCCCAAGGCCCACAGTCCGATCGTGGTGCCGACTCCTAAAAACAGCATGGCAATGCCTGTGCCAAAGATCCAACCGCGTAATCTCACTCCCGTTGCTTTAAGCAATCGGTTAAATCGTTGATGATGCCGACGTGGGACTAAACGGAAAATACCAGAAATTAAACTAGCTGGGTCATATGCCATATAGAGTGCGAGGATCACCATTGCAACCAATTCGATCGTCGCTCCAAACGTTTGCCGGATCAACAGTGGAAATGACAACAAGAACTGATCAGTAAAATTCCGAAACTGCGCTAAACCTTGAGAAAGATCAGGCACAAAGCTAAACCTACTATGCAGCCTGACAGAGAGATTGATTAACGAATTGAGATAACCTGGAAAAGCCACCAACAACTGTTGAGTTTCCTGGAGCAGATTAGGGAAGATAAACGTGATCATGAAAACGCCAAATCCGCCGATCAAGCCAACTAGAATCAGGACAGCGATCCAACGTTGCTTTACCAACTTTTGTAGCCATCGCAGCAGGGTTCTTAAAATGACTGCGAGCAATATGGCAACGGCAATCAGTTTCAGTACAGGTAATAACTGGTAGAGAATATACAGAATCATTGCCAGCATCACCGCCAGCGGGGCACCGTGAGTCAAATGATGCCACAGGCTACTTTTATCTTTAGGGGGTGGAGCCTCTTCCTCGCTGTCTTTCTGCATAAGATCTGATTTTTCTCCTAAAGATTTGAGTTGTCAATTACGATAGCTCGACTATTCCATGGGCAGAATTTGTTCATACGGTAGCGCCTTTCTGCTGCCATTGCCCCAACCTTGGGGGAGAATCGGGGGCAATATCAGGGGGGATTCTTACGACCTGTTAACGACTTCGCCTCAACGAAGATGTTACGAATATCGGGATGATGCCTACGGATTGTGGATTCCAACCGATCGATTGCCTGGGCAACTTCCTCAGCAGACAAATTGCGATGGAATTGGATTTCAATATTCAATAGCACTTCGTGGGGTCCGAAATGAAGAGTCAGCAGTTGTAAGACTCCAGAGACCGTAGAATCTGCCAGAACCAGCGATCTCAATTGTTTGACCGTTGCCGTATCCACCCCTTCACCGACCAATAATCCTCTGCTTTCACGTGCCAAAATCACAGCAACAATTGCCAAAATCAGACCAATCACAACTGAAGCAATCCCATCCAGATAAGGATTATGCAGCAGGTTTCCGAATAGCACCCCTAGAAATGCCACCAGCAAGCCCAACAGAGCAGCCGAATCCTCAAACAACACGGTAAAGATGGTTGGGTCTTTGCTGGCGTGAATCGCTTGCCAGAGGCTGCGGTTTCCCACTGAAGGCAAAAATTCCTTCAGTGCCACCGTCCAGGAAAATCCTTCAAGCACCATGGCAAATCCCAATACAGCATAGTTCCAGGCTGGATTTTCCATCGGATGGGGGTGAGTGAGATGAATGATGCCTTCGTAGAAAGACATGCCCCCTCCGATAGAAAAAATTAAAATCGCAACGACTAGAGTCCAAAAATAAAGTTCTTGCCCATGCCCAAAGGGATGGTTCTCATCAGGAGGACGCTGGCTCCTTTGAATGCCATAGAGCAACACGAATTCATTTCCCGTATCTACGATGGAATGAATGCCTTCGGAAAGCATCGCTGAACTGCCAGTGATGGAAGCCGCAATGAATTTGGTAATCGCGATCGCCAAATTAGCGGCAATGGCAGCAAAGATTGTTTTGTGTGAAGACCCAGTCGCCATCTTCTTTACCAGATATAGAGTAATGAAAACAGGATCACCCAGATACCATCGACAAAGTGCCAGAATAAGGTGGTTGAACTGACGCCAAAATGTCCGTGGTTGTAGGGATTGGGAGTGAACGATCGCACTAGCATAATCACTTGTAAGATCACACCACTCAGTACATGCAATCCATGAAAGTCCGTCAAAATGTAAAAAGTAGTGTTATTGACATGTAAATCAAAGGAGTTGGCAGCCAACATCACTCCTGTAATGCCACCAAAAATAAACATGGCAGCTCCTGCCACTGCAAACAGCATCGGCGTATCTAAATGCAACTTACCTCGCCAAATTGTGGCAGTCCAACCAAAAGCTTTTACCCCGGTCGGTACGGCAACCAACATAGAAGTGATCGCGAAGGTAATCAGCATCCAATCGGGCGTGGCACCAGCAAACATATGGTGCACCCAGACAAAAATGCTGACCACAGCGATGCCTAAAGAGGCGATCGCCAAAGAGCGATATCCAAACAGCGGATTGCGAGAAAAGGCAGGCAAAACCTCGGCAAAAATGCCAAAGGCAGGCAGCGCCATAATGTAAACGGCGGGATGGGAATAGAACCAAAACAAATGCTGGTAAAATACGGGATCGCCCTGTGAAGCAGGGTTGAAGATGCTGGTGCCAAAGGCAACGTCGAACATCAGCAAAATCAATGCTCCGGTGAGCGATGGCAGGTTAATCAGTTGCAAGAGTTGGATACTGAGAACCGACCAGACAAAAACTGGCATCCGAAAAAAAGTCATCCCCGGTGCTCGCAACCAGACGATCGTTGTGACAAAATTGACGGCACCCAAAATGGAAGAAATGCCCAACAAAATTAAACTGATAATCCAAATCAGTTGACCAGACGGGGCTTGTAAACTTACGGGTGGGTAAGACCACCAACCCGCCTGAGCCGGACCATTGGGCAACAAAAAACTGAAGATCAGCAAAATTCCAGCGGGAGGAATCAGCCAAAACGAAATGGCATTGAGCAACGGAAATGCCATATCTCGCGCCCCAATCATCAAAGGCACCAGGTAGTTCGACAACCCTGCATTAAACGGAATAATCCACAGGAAGATCATCACGGTTCCATGCAAGGTGAAGAGCGCCTTGTAAAGGGGACGATCGACTAGATTTAGCTCAGGCGTCATCAATTCTGCCCGTACCAACATCGCGAGCAATCCACCGATCAGAAAAAAGATGAAGGTTGTGAGGATATATTGCACCCCAATCACTTTGTGATCGGTGCTAAAGCGACAATAGTCTTGCCAGACGATCGCCTCTGTTTGAGTTGATTTGGGGCTGTTTATGGGGTCAGAAACGATCGCAGAATCGGTCATGAGTCGCCCTCCTGCCTCAAAGCAGAGTTTGAGTTTGCCACTGATTCAACCGATCGCATTCCAATTTGGCACTGCCTCTAGCGGGATGCCCTTCACTGTAATCATCCGGTTTAGCTCGAAAAAACAGGGCAGAGTAAAGCATCATGCCCACCATGCCCAGAAAAATAAACGTACCCACTGCAACCAAAAAGCTAAATAAGTGATCTACTCGCTGCGCTTCTGCGGTTGCTTGGGGCGGCATCCAGGTATAGGCTTGCTGACCCATCCAATGACTGATGACAACAGCCCCAGCAATCAGAATAACCAGTAGACAATATTCGAGAACCTTTAACATTTCATATCAGTACGATGTTGGCTGACAGCGCGATCGACTTCAGTTCGGATAGATTGTAGGAGAAAGCCGTCAATTATCCCTCTACTCGGAGAGAGAGATTTCCCAATGCCAGAATTCATCAATCTGAAACACGGGAGCCAGGGAATATTGTAGGTTCACCGGGTCAAAGCAAAAAAGACGCCTAGGCATAGACTAAGGACAAATGCAGTAATCAGAGCATGTTCAACCCGACGACTAAAAAATCCAACGGTCGCTGCCAAACCCAAAATGAGCAGGGCAGTGCCAATATAAATGGTGAGCTGCCCACCGTGATCAATTAAGGGATCAGGCGTAACGTGGATAGGGGAGTGCCCCGTTGTGGGAGCAGGTAAGGGATCATCAGCAAGGAAGTGGTTAAAATTGATCATTTCACGCCTTAGCGGGCTAAATGTTAATACAGTCCTTTTGAACTATTCTTGCGAATGTCCTGCCAATACAATGTTGGGATTTTTTCCCTGTCTCAATAAATGAACTGCGGTGTTATGAATACCAAACTCATTGCCTAGCTGTGCTCCTAGCGTCCCATGTAGGTACAGCGCCCCTAACAGAACCATCCCAAGCAGTAAGTAACTCCACTGCACTTCTCTGGAGCAGTCTTTACGCCAGCGATAGCGTTGAAATCCTCGCCATACTGTCATTCCTACAATCACTGCTAATAGCAAAATGCCTCCCAACCCATGCAGTAGCATCGTTGAGTTGGCATCTAACCCCCAAACGCTGACCCGATCGGTGGGAGGAGTCGCTAACATCAGCTCGAAAAAGCCAGCAGTAACGGTAAAAAAAGTAACGATCGTCGCTGCTAAAAGATTGTACCAACCGACTTCATAAAAGCCAGCCCGAATTGCCGGCAGTGTCAGAAATTTGAATAGAGGTCTTCCCAGGGGAAAGAGCGTTCCAGCCAGGTCGAAGGCAATCGCAATGATGACTAATCCCAATGTCAAATGAACAAACTGAGGATGGATGGGAATCGAGTAGGGCAACTCATTCTCACCCAGTTGCAATCCGGGTAAATCGATGAGTAAGACAATCATTTCAAAATTCCCTGTCTAGTGGCTTCTACCACCGCTTCTACATGCAATCCATACACCCAAACTAATTGACTACCTAACATCATTTGAAAGAACACCAGACAACTCAAAAAAGTGCTTACGCCTAAATAAGCAGGAGAAAGTTTTAAGGGATTTTGATGACGCATCGCAAAACGCCAAGCCGTCATTCCGACAACCAATGCTGCCAATAACCAGCCTACGATTGTGTGGAAACTGAGAGTTGATTGAGCAGCGGCATAGGGCTGTGCTAAACCTGCTTCAAACTGACCAAAAAGTACTGCCAGAAAGATAGAAATTGTAGCGACCATTAAATTCCAAAAACTTACTTCAAACAAACGTGGTCTGTGAGTCAAGTAGCCCAGCACATCACAGACAAACGCAAAAAACACCATCGCAATGACAAAATGAACCATGATGGGATGAATGGGATCAGGGTAAGGAAGCCCCTGAGGATTGAGCGATAGAGAAGACATTTTTTACTTGTATTAATTTGATCGCAAAGGCGAGTGATTTTCGTTAGTTAGAATAGTAATACCAGTTCCAAAAGATAGCGCTACAGATGACCGTCTGTAGGGGTGTACGCCCCTACGAGAGTTTGTAACCAGACTTTAGAGAATTGGTATAAGCTCTGATTGATTAGAATAATGAAACCCGATTGAAAGGTATCTATCTCTTTAGATAGATACTTAAGACAGATGTCTACAGATTCTAGCGATCGTCTGATAAAGATCGGGCTATTCGTCGAGCAATTTCGGCTCCTAGCACTACGCCGCCTACCACGCCAGCCGCTTTAACAACCTGCTTCAGACTATTAGGGTGGTAGCGTTCAATCACCTCATCCTTCAGCCATTCTGTGGTTGCTTTAAAGTTATGAATGGGGGTGGGCAATAACTCTAGATAGGTTCCCTGGCGAATGAGATGACCCGCTTCACCCGTCACCTCGATCGTATTGAAGAGATTGGCAGCACTGTTATTCAACCCCAGTTTCAGTAGCGTGCCGCGTAGCTTTACTCTGACGGGCTTCAGGGTATAGCCCAAGGCTAAGGCGTTTAAATTATGGGCGATCGCAGATCCCTGTTGATAAGCGACCTGAGCCGTCGGTGGTAAAGGTTTGGGTTGTGCTGGCTTGGGTTGAGCCGATTGGTGTTCTGCTGGCTCAGCGTCGTCCTCCTGCTCGGATTCTGGTTGTGAATCGACTACGCAATCTCCCCCCGCAAAGACTTCCGGAAAGCTGGGCAATTGCAGCGTTGGTGTAACACTCAACCGTCCCTGGTGATCTCGCTCCTCGTCTGCAATCGGCAGCGATCGAATTAATGGATGCGGCATGATACCGGCGGTCCAAATGATCGTGCCAGCTTTCAGAATTTCTGCTTGGTCGTTGCGCTGATACGCCACACGATCGGGATGAACAGCAGTGACTTTGGCACCAATCATCACCTCTACAGGCACGGCTCGTTCTTGCAACGCTTGCTCTGCTGCTGTCCGAAGCTGGTGGTTGACATCACCTTCCAGCAGTTGCCCATGGTTCATCAGTACAACTCGCACCTCTTCCGCCCGACCGCCCATTGCCGCATACCACTGAGGCACAAAGTCAGCCAGGGTTGCTGCCATCTCGACCCCAGACGGTCCCCCGCCCACGACCACTACCGTCAGCAACGGACGACGCTCCTCTAAATCAGGCAAATGGATGGCTTGCTGGAGGCAATCTCTTAGACGACGATCTAGGACGATCGCGTCCGCCTCTGTCCGAAATGACAGCGCATTCTCCTTTGCACCTTCGACGCCAAAATACCCGGTAACACTGCCCAACGCCAGAACCAGATGGCTATAACTATAGTGATCTCCGCTAACCAACTGCACCTGCTGTTGTGTCAAATCGATCGACTGGACACTGCCTTGGACAAAAATGACACCGCTCTGTTGTAACAGTTCCTCATACTGAGGCACCACCTGTGCCATATCCATCTCGCCACTGAAATATTCATAGAGCAGTGGTTTAAAGCAAAAGCGATCGTTCTGATCAATCAAAATGACGGAGCGAGGGTAGTGCTGATGGCTGAGATGGAGCGCCGTAAACAGCCCAGTAAAACCGCCACCAAGAATGATCGTTTGGTAAATGGGAGTTGCCATAGGTTATTTTTTCCAATGGTTAAACGATTGGCAGTTGCAGATTGGCAGTTAGCAATTAAACCAGCAATTCGGTCTTTCCAATTGACTGCCCGTTTGACGGCGTTGCTCAACAACAGCATGAAAGTGATGCTGAATGATTTGAAACTTCGTTCCCAATCAGCCTGCTTTTCAGCAACACTCGTTTGACTGACGATCGGTCGAGGCCGCTCTTAACCTTAGATCAGAATTGGTTGCAAGCCATCATTCTTCTGTATGAGAAAACGGACAAACACCGAAAGTTATTTCAGATCCTCCTTCTGGTCTATCCCTACTCTCTCCCTCTGGCAGACCAGCCAATCGTTGATAAGCACTAGAGTTAAAAGATAGCCACCCAAAAAACACGTTGCTTTCCGCGCGATCGAAGCAAGATTATGACTAGGCACTGACGAGATGGAGTGATTCTCTTTGGCATGGAGAGAATGATGCCCCTACGAATGATTTGGCATAGCAACGCGTGAATGTCAGAACAATCGAACGTTTCATGCCTGGGCAATGCTTCGATGGCTCATCTTTAGAAATGGACTGAATGGATTGCAAGGTCAAACTGCTGATTTCTTGAAAAATACGGGAGACAAATGATGATTCAAGGTGGACATAAAACAAGCAGGCTGATGAGCAAACTCGGATTCGCAAGTGTCAGTACCTTTTTAGGATATTCATCCTTATTGATTCTTTCCTCCCAATCCGTCTTGTCCCAATCGATCGCCTCAACGACTGGACAACTGTTTGCCCAAAGCTCCTCCGGTAGTATGACGACCCCTAATACAACCTCAGGGGGAACCGTTACACCCGGTACAACTAATTCTGGCACTGGAACCAATCCTGGTGTTGTGATCTATCCTCCCTCGACAACGACCCCTAGCACCTATCCCGTTCCTGGCTCAACAACACCAGGCATCATCACCCCAAGTACGATCACGCCAAGCACAATCACGCCAGGCAGCATCACTCCGAGCTCCGGTGCTCCGGGGACAGGCATCTACGTTCCAGGCACAACGACCCCGGGTACAACAACTCCAGGTACAACGACTCCAGGTACAACGACTCCCTCCAGTACAACAACGCCGGGCACCCTTTCTCCATCTAACACGAGTACGCCAAGCATTTATGCTCCCGGCACAACCACGACACCCGGCAGCACACCTTCTGGCACAATCACCTATCCACCCAACACGATTACCCCAGGGGCAACCATTGTACCCGGGACAACGGTACCGGGCACAACCACCCCATCAGGCACGATCGTTCCAGGGGCAGTGACCTATCCATCAGGGGCGATCGTTCCGGGCACCACCGTCCCAGGGGCAACCGTTCCGGGCACGATCACACCAGGGAGCACTTACCCAGCAGGGACACGGACTCCGGGCAGAGGGGTCTATCCAGTGGGTGCAAACAATCCAGGTTCTCAGACTACGACTCCAGAACCCACTATATACAACACCCCCGGTAACTATATCCCTCCCTCGCTGAGGTACAGGAGATAAACACACGCCCAGAGTAAGGGCAGTTCGGGCAATTGATTTTGAGATTTGTTAATCAATCAGGATGAACTGAGGCAGCCCCACAGTATTGTGGAAGCTGCCTAATACTATGACGCCAAAATTTAGAATCCTATTTTGGCGCTGCTGAAAAGCAGGATGATTTGAAACTTTGTGCCAATTCATACAATTCCAAATTCGTAGCCAGAATCAGCAACGACGGAAATACAATCTCTAACTACAGGCAGAGTACAGATCAGGCTGATTTCCATCAATATAGCCAAGGATTTTTTTTACCTAGTCAATAGATTAACGAAGGTAGGTGAAGCCTCCTGATTTACTGCATTTTAGTTTCTAACCCCCGTTGTTAGGCTTCGTCCTGGTTTAGGTAACTCTCATGCTTCAGCAAAAGACTAGACGCTCTCGAGGAGTTGTCCTAACGGCACAGGGATGAGAGAAGCTACAAACTGCCAAAAACCAGGCTGAGTTCAATGAAAATGCTGGGGATCGCTTTACGCTAGAAGAATTGAGTGAGCGCATGGGCTTATCTCTGAACACGATCGCCAGAGCGCTAGGGCGCTCAGAAGCAGTGGTCAAATGATCGCCAGTGGCAGTCATGATGGTTCAGTGCGGCTGTGGCATCTCAAAACAGGAGCGTGTGTCAATGTCTTGCGGGGGCATACTGCTGCGGTGCGAACGGTGCGCTGTGCTCCCAATTTGACCCGTGGCAAAGGGAAGATGGCTAGGAATATCCGTGATCCCGATGAGTCAATTTTAGCCAGTGGGAGTGATGATCATACCATTCGGTTGTGGGATGCCAGAACGGGGCAGTGTCTCAACATCTTACGCGGACATACCAGTGGAGTTTGGGCAATTTGCTTTAGTGCTACTGCTCCGATTCTGGCGAGTAGCGGCTTAGACTGTCTTGTGAAGGTATGGGAGATCAAAACAGGGCAGTGCATTCAGGTTTTGCAGGGACACACAGGTGGCGTCTGGGCAGTAGACTTCAGTCCCAATGGTCAATGCTTGGCAAGTGGCGGATTTGATGCGCTCATTCGGCTCTGGGATGTGCAAGCAGGTCGATGCCTCCAGGTGCTGCAAAATGAAAACAGTGGGGTTTGTTCAATCAGCTTCAGTCCCGATGGCGAACTCTTAGCAAGCGGGAGCTTTGACGCCACCGTCCGATTATGGAGTGTACGGAGTGGATGCTGTCTCAATACTCTGCGGGGACACGATCGCACTGTCTACTCAGTGCACTTTCATCCCGATAGCCAAACCCTGGTCAGTAGCAGCCATGATGAAACCATTAAGTGGTGGGATGTAAAAACGGGCGAGTGCCTCAAAACTCTAAGAGCCGATCGTCTATACGAAGGCATGAACATTCGGGGTGCACAAGGCTTAACGACGGCACAACAAGCCACACTGAAAGCCTTAGGAGCCTTAGAATAGCGGGGCATCACTGACTTGGCTGACATGCCCTGCTGCGATTTGCCAACGGTTCTGGCGCTTGACCCAAATACGAGTAAAGCGATAGGTCGCTGAGTAAGCTTGCCCATGAAACAGCCCCGCCAGGTCTGCTTTCAGCGTCACCACTGCACAATCGCCGTAATGACGGATTTGTCGATCGTCCAGCTCAATCTTTGTAAATTTTTGGATGCCAGCTCGATGGGCTTCCAAATCATCTTGCTTGTTGATCACTAAACCTGTGTGCAGTGTAAACACCAGGTCATCAGCAATTAATTCATCCAGTTGCGAGACATCGCCCGCCAGCATGGCTTGTCGGAGCTTTTCTTCCAGTGTTTCGATAATCATTTCATCCATGCGGTTTCTCCAGGTGTGTAGGCTGGCATGGTTCCTTCAAAATTGGACTTGGCGTTAATTGTCTGTAACAAGTGGCCAAATGACTGCTGCGATCGCTGTAATTCCTCAGCCAAAAGGCGATCGGCGATTTTATCTAACGTCACAAATCGTTCCAGGTATTCTAGCATTTGACAGGCGGCATCGACATCCACGGTCAGGTTGGCTTGCATAGAGCGACAGGAGATCTGCACCGATAAAAGCCTTGGAGACAGCGCCAAGACAGTGCCTGCCCCCACCAGCGATGCAATGTCATACTGAGCCTCGGATTGAGCATTGCTACTGAGGCTAATATCCCACAGCAACCGCTATTGAATCTGCTAGAAAAATCCTCAGTTTTCAGTTCACCCAGCGGCGATCGGGTTAATACCCAATTGCTGTAGGATGCCGAGTTGGTCGGAGCCACCCCATCGCTCAACAATCAGCCCCTGCTCGAAGCGGGCAATCTGAACACCTCTGGCTTTAATCGGCTGACCCGTTGGCGGAATCCCCAAAAACTCTCCTTGATGGGTGCCTGTAATGGTGTAAGCGATCGCCACATTGTCGTCATCTGCGACCAATTGTTCTACACGGATGCTCAGATCTGGGAAGGCAGCCCGGAATCCTGTAAAGAAGCGAATGAAACCTTCGGGTCCTGCTCCCTGGTTGGGATCGGGATCGCGATCGATGATAGTGGGTGAAAACACTTCATGTAATGCATTTAAGTTGCCACTGTTAATGGCTTCTCCAAGCCGCTGGGTTGTGGCAATGTTCTCTTGCTGGCTCATGGGTTGTCTCTTAATCTCTGACGGCTGAATTGGATGGAAAAGGCACTGAATACCTTTAAAGTTTGGGGCACGCTATTGGGTTGCACCAGTCAAGATTACAAGTTAAGCCACAACTTAGCAGAAGTTTTCAGACGAATAAGCTCCAGTTCGGTTTCATTGAGATAAGTCACACCCATCTACCAGCATCGTATTCGTTTTACGGCGTTGCTCAACAACGGGATGAAAATGACGCTGAATGATTCGAAACCTCGTTCCAAATCATCCTGCTTTTCAGCAATGTCCGTTTTGCCGAGTGAAGCTTACGATCGCTCAACCTACCCATTAAGTTCAACTTAATTTGCGTCCTATCTTCAACAACTTGCCTGGTCTAAATGTGGCGGGCACTGAAGAATAGTGCCAATCATTATTGGCATAAATAGCATGCAGGTTGGATCTCGGACTTTAGAGGAACGTACAATACAAGCTGTGTCCATTGAAGGAGATATTTGATATGAGCCAGAACCCTGTCCTCAAAAATAAACGCGCCCTCATTACGGGCGGCAGTCGCGGTATCGGAGCCGCCATCGTCCAGCGCTTAGCCCAGGAAGGGGCTGATGTTGCCTTCACCTATGCCAACTCACCCGATCGCGCCAACCAAGTTGTACTGGCAGCACAGTCACTCGGTAGTCAGGCGCTGGCGATCCAAGCTGACAGTGCTGATGCCAGTGCGATCGTCGCCGCTGTGGAGCGTACAGTAACTGAATTAGGTGGCATCGATATCCTCGTCAATAACGCGGGAGTGTTAGCAGTTGGACCGCTCGACGATTTTAAGCTAGAAGACTTCGATCGTACGTTTGCCGTTAACGTGCGGGCCGTATTTGTGGCAACCCAAGCTGCCGCCAAGCACATGTCAGCTGGCGGACGCATTATTAATATTGGTAGCACTAACGCCGAACGGATGCCTTTTGTCGGTGGCGGTGTTTATGCCATGAGCAAATCAGCTCTGCAAGGGCTGGTACAAGGGCTATCGCGAGATCTCGGTCCGCGCGGCATCACCATCAACAACGTGCAGCCCGGACCGATCGCCACAGAGATGAATCCTCCAGAGGGCGAGTTTGCTGAGATGCTCAAAAAGCACATTGCAGTGTCTCGCTACGGCACGGTCGAGGAGGTTGCAGGTATGGTCGCTTATCTGGCAAGTCCTGAGGCAGGGTACATCACTGGTGCCAGCTTGATGATTGACGGCGGATTCAGCGCCTGAGGGGGCAGTGGCACAAGCTACGACATTTGCCCCTCCAGGCTATGCCCACGTTAGTTCGGGCTTTACAGGTCTCGTCACACTGACCCATCCTCAAAACATTGGCAGTGTTCGATTGCGTTCAACCAATCCTGAAGATACACCCAGGATTCGGATGAACCATCTGCAAAGTCAATCTGACGTGAAAAAGCTAATTGCCGGAGTTAAATTAATTCGCCAATTGTTTCATGACCCTGGTTTTGATGAATTCCGAGGCAGGGAAGTTGCTCCAGGTGCTGATGTGCAGTCCGATGAAGTGCAAGGCACAGTTCTGGCAAAAAAGCGGCTGATTTCATTGGAGCCATAAGGCACAGTTCTGAACCAATTTTCCAAACGAATTCATGATGCAGCCGTGTAATTCATCATGGGTAGGCTTGGCACAAATAACCCCCCAATCGATAGAGGATTTTTCACTTGAAATGTGACAGGGTAACCCAAGCAAACTCTTTTCCAGGAGATCAATCCGGATGGAAACAGCAGATGTGATTGTTATCGGGAGTGGACAGGGGGGAATTCCCTTAGCGATCGATTTTGCCAAAGCAGGTCGCCAGGTCGTCTTGTTTGAGCGGGATGCTTTGGGTGGTAGTTGCATTAACTATGGTTGCACGCCTTCTAAAGCATTGCTGGCAGCAGCTCATGCGGCAGGTCGGGCGCGTCTGGCAAAGAAGATAGGCATTCATTCAGAGGTAACCGTAGACTTTTCTGCGGTGATGGAACGAGTCCGTGGCATTCGCGCTCAGTTTAACCAGGGCATTCAAAAGCGGTTGGAAGATGCAGGCGTCAAAATCATCTGTGCAGAAGCGTCCTTTGTGGGTGAACGAACGATTCAGGGGGGAGAGATTACGCTCCAAGCGCCCCAGGTCATCATCAACACGGGCACCTCTTCGCTTATTCCTGACATTCCCGGTCTGGCCGACACTCCCTATTTAACGAACCGCAACTTGTTTGACTTGAGCGCCTTACCCCCTCGGTTGCTCGTGATTGGAGCTGGCTATATTGGGCTGGAATTGGGACAGGGACTGGCACGTCTGGGTAGCCAAACTCACTTGATGGTGCGGGGCGATCGCCTGCTCGATCGCGAAGAAGCCGCTGTCAGCGAAGTCTTAGCCGAAGCGTTTCAGCAGGATGGAATCCTGCTGCACTTTGGGGTAAATGTGAATCAGGTCACCCACCAGAATGGCGTATTTCAACTGAACTTGAGCAATGGTGAACTGTTACAAGGAGAGGCCTTGCTGGTTGCAGTGGGACGGAAACCCAACACGGGCACACTCAACGCTGCCGCCAGTGGCATTGAGCTAGATGAAAAGGGGTTTGTCAAAATTGATAATCAGTTTCGCACGACTTGTGCGGGCGTCTTTGCGATCGCAGATGTAGCAAAACAACCTGCCTTTACCCATGTGTCGTGGGAGGACTATCGCCGCTTAAAAGCCATTTTGTGTGGAGAACAACGGACGCGCAACGATCGCGTTTTGGGCTATGCCGTCTACACGGAACCCCAGGTGGGACGGGTGGGCATGACCTTAGAACAAGCACAGAAGCAAGGCATCAATGCCCGCGCCGTCACCTTACCCATGAGCCAAATTGCCCGGGCGATCGAATGGGGACACGAGCTGGGGTTCTACCGCATGGTGATCGATCGCGATACTGACAAAATCTTGGGAGCCACCCTGGTCGGCTACGAAACGGCTGAACTGGTGCATGTTTTTCTGGATTTGATGGAAGCCGGAGCAACCTGGCCGTTGTTAGAGCGATCGGTGCACATTCATCCTACCTATGGAGAAGCATTGCCGAGTCTGGCACGGTTACTGCTGGGGGATGATCTGCCAGGGTGCCCAAATCGGTGAAGTGGTGAATCTCGTCCGAGATCGGCTGGCTGATCGGGGCATCAGATCACGTTAACCCGCTGTCTTAGAAAGACCGACCATCCACAGGCTTTCGCGCGATCTCATCCAACGCCACATTCTCCAGGCAACGGACATTCACTGCGGCGACTTCGCCACTGTTGGGATCAGAGCCTGTCGCAAAAGGTGCACAGCCGCACCGTGGACAAAAATGATGCTGGATCGCGTGACGATTAAACGTATACGTGGCAAGCGTTTGTTCCGGAGTCAAAAGCTTAAATTGCGATCGGGGTACGAACCACAGTAAATATCCTTTACGGCTGCAATGGGAACAATTGCATTCCAGTGCTTGCTCACAAATCCCTTCCACTTCAAAAGAGATTTGCCCACAGTGACAACTGCCTTTGTAATTCATCATCCAACTCCTTGAATAATCCTGGATGGCATTTCCTAATCTAACGATACTTGCAGTGGATGAAATGACCGTGAAAGTTGCCCTCTTCGCAAAGAAGTCCTCAAGCTGAACCTGAGTTTGAGAAATGATGGGCAAGTGCCCATCCCCGTTGAATTGCTTAGGATCACAGATTAATGAAGGTGTAATTCTCGGCGTAGGGGCGTGGCATTCGGTAAAACGTTCTCGCCTTGCCCTAGAAACCTCAGCCGAATGCCGCGCCCGTACAGTAGAAATTCGGTGTTATTGAATCTATATTCCTTACAAGGTTTGCAAATCGAACGTAGCCCGATCGCTAAATGCAATCGTGAACGAACCTGAAAGCGAGAATATACAAAACTGTTTGATTTAATTTCAACCTGAAGCTGTTTAGAGCAGCTTCTTTGGACTTTGTGTGATTTGGCAAGGGTGAAAAGCGTTAACATAGAAAAGTCTAACAACCGTGGGTTGTTTATAAAAAGTTGAATTCCCGGTTTTAATATGAGTCATCTATTTTATGGTCAAGCGATCGCTGCGGGCATCCCTGTCTGGCATTCAACAGGCTAAACGAGCATTTACCCTCAAGGGATGGACGCAGGAAAATCTAGCAGGGGAAGTAAACTTAAAGACTCGCCAACCGATTTGGCGCTTTTTCACCGGGCAACCAGTTGAACGGCAGATTTTCCTGGCGATTTGTTCTATCTTGGATTTAGATTGGCGAGCGGTTGCAGATCATCCACCCGCAGAATTTTTTGAACCTGGAGAATCTGCTGAGATTGCCCCGCCCGATCTGGATAGATTAGTGCAACAGGTGCGATCGCAATATTGGGATACGATTCAAAACCAGTGTGGTGTCTTGCACCTATTGGATGTCAATCATCCGGTTAACATTGATGACATCTATGTGGATGTCAATATTTTGGAGGAAATTGCTAGTCAACAATGGTTTGAGATTGCTGATCTGCAAAAACTAGAACCGGCTGAGTTCGATCGCGTTGGCTTGGGAGTGATTGAACAGAGCCAAATACCAGGCAGACAAGCCGTGCAAACCTACTCCAAGTTGAGGGTATTAGGTAAACCTGGCGTTGGCAAAACTACCTTTCTGCAACATCTAGCGATTCAGTGTAATCGAGGCGGGTTTTCTGCCGACCAGGTGCCAATTTTTATTTCGTTAAGAGATTTTGCAGAAGAATCCAGACGCCAGCAGGAATTTAGCCTGCTCAACTACATTCATCAAGCATTGCTCACTGCTGGCAATTCCGATTCGTCTATCCCGGAAACCCTATTGCAAGCGGGCAAGATTCTGCTATTAATGGATGGCCTGGATGAAGTCCTGAACCGAGACATTGCTGCAGTTCTCAAAGAAATTCGCAAATTCTCAGATAAATACTACAAAAATCGATTTGTGGTCTCTTGCCGTACCGCCGCGCAAAAGTTGCGGTTGCGAGGCTTCACTGATGTAGAAATTGCCCCCTTCACTCAACTGCAAGTTGCCACCTTTGCCCAAAAGTGGTTTGTGGCGTTGACCAAAACAACCGCGCAATCGGGACAAAATCAGGCAACTCAGTTTATTCAGAAGTTGGATTTACCAGAAAACTGGCAGTTTCGCCAATTGGTAGTCACACCGCTATTTCTACATTTGGCTTGCTGGGTATTTCATAGTCAAGGAAAATTTCCGACCAAACGACCTGAGTTTTATAAGCAAGGGCTTGATCTGTTGCTGGGTCAATGGGATGAAGCAAAAGGGGTTGAGCGGGATGAGGTTTACCGAGGGTTTTTATTGCCCCAAAAACTAAGGTTGTTGAGTCAGTTGGCCGCTGTGACTTTTGAGCAAGGGCAGTACTTTTTTGAGCAACGTACGATCGAGCGATACATTGAGGACTATCTGCGGAATATGCCTGGTGCGCCTCTGGAAGCAGAGGAGTTGCAGCTCGAAAGTGAGTCGATGTTGCATGCGATCGAGGCGCAGCATGGACTCCTGATCGAACGAGCACGAGGAATTTTTTCGTTCTCCTACCTGGTCTTTCAGGAATACTTCACCGCTCGAAAAATTGTTGCTAGTCATAACCTGCGGGCATTAGAGCAAGCGCTAGGGGGGTTGGTCAGCCACATTACTGATCCCCACTGGCGGGAAGTTTTCCTGTTAACGGCTGCCATGTTGCGCAGTGCCGATTCGCTGGTGCAATTGATGAAGCAACAGATTGATGAGTTAGTCGCGCAAGACCCCTATTTGCAAGATTTTTTGCGATGGGCAAGCCAAAAATCTCAGCAGATTCCAGATGCACTCAAAGTGGCGACCAAGCGATCGTTTTACCTTGCCCTTGCGACCAATCCGAATACGGCTGCTCACTTTGCATTAGCTTGCACACTCGATCAAGGCATGTTTTTAGATGCAGCGTTGGAAAAATTATTGCTAGAGTGCACCGTCGATGACGGTCAAGACTTTGCTCATACCAATGCTTGTAGCACAGCGCTGAATAACATTCTGATGATAGTTCTGGATGCTGGATTCTATAAGTCTTTGCAACAATTGAGAGACCAATTACCATCGTCGAGCCAAAACCGAGAGCGGATTCAGGATTGGTGGCAGAAAAACTATTCTGTCTGGATCAAACAGTTGCAGGAAACGATCTCCCATTATCGGAATATTAATCATTCCTGGCAGTTTAGCGCTGAGCAACAGCAAGTCCTACAGCGCTACTACGATGCCAATCAACTCCTGATCGATTGCTTGAACAGTAACTGTGAAGTCACAGCAGTAATCCGACAAGAAATTGAAGCTACGTTGCTCCTGCCTCAAAAGGAACTGGAAGAGCGAGAATGGCAAGGAGATTAAATATGCCTGAGAAGCAACACCCATCGAGGAAATTGGATGAGTTGAAAAGTGTTTAGATATCACACCTTCTCATACAAGATGTGTCTTAATCAACCAATTCAGACAACCAATCAAACACTTGTAAAATGCGCTATCGAAAGGCATTTTCTAAGAGGATGTTTTAAAAGTCCTTTCACAAGTAGCAAGAAATACGATCCCCCTAAATCCCCCTTAAAAAGGGGGACTTTAAGGCACCTTCCCCCCTTTTTAAGGGGGCTAGGGGGGATCTCTGAGGGCTCAACATCACAGCTACCACCTTTTCAAACACCCTCTAAGGCTCCGGCTAGAAATGGTCGTCTGTAACAGTATTTTGCAAATCTTATACGAAACCTTTAAGGATCACAGATTAATGAAGGTGTAATTCTCGGCGTAGGGGCGTGGCATTCAGACGATTCAGCAACGCCCTTTTTTAACAATTAATCAGGGCTGTGATTGCGACCCTACCATCATGGATTGAACTCCCTCTTTGTACTGATTACATCGCTGATGCGCTAGACATATTTTTGGAATATGAGAGAGCTTGGCTGAGCCAATACCCAAAATGTCTCTTGCTGCTTGTCGCGAAGATTGGCAAAAGACTGGGTTGCCGCGATCGCTGCATCCAGTAGGATAGCGACCTACTCAGTGACAGACGCGACTGCATCTAACGCAGATATGAGCCCTGGCACCAAACTTTGCTGCTGCATTGCCAAGCATGCACTAGCAACAATCTGGTCATGTCATTTCTAAAATGTGTTGCCGGTGACTAGACATCGACTGTTTGCGAGGTCGGCAGTCTAGAACTTTAGATTTTGCTTTAGTAGATAGGAAGGGAAAGATGTCTACGACAATTCGTAAGGCGGGTACGTACTACGTTATCTTAATTTCTGGGGCTGCAGCGTTGGGTGGCTTTTTGTTTGGGTTTGATACGGCAGTCGTGAATGGCGCAGTGGTAGCACTCACAAAAGCATTTAATGCCAGTAGCTGGTTAACGGGACTTGCCGTATCTCTGGCGTTGCTAGGCTCTGCGGTAGGAGCCTTTTGCGCAGGGCAAATTGCTGATCGCTACGGTCGAGTTAAGGCAATGGTGGTGGCATCAGGGCTATTTACCATTAGCGCGATCGGCTCCGGATTTTCCGCTAGCATTTGGGACTTTACCTTTTGGCGGCTCTTGGGCGGCATTGCGGTAGGCATTGCCAGTGTCATTGCACCCGCTTATATTGCAGAATGTTCGCCTGCTCAGATGCGGGGCAGACTTGGATCGCTCCAGCAGATGGCGATCGTCTTGGGTATCTTCATTGCCTTACTGAGTGACTACTTTATTGCCGTATCGGCAGGTTCAGCAGAGCGCCCTTTTTTGTTTGGTATTACAGCTTGGCGCTGGATGTTTTTAACGGCAGCTTTTCCAGCCGTACTCTATGGCATGGCTGTGTTGACAATTCCTGAATCTCCTCGCTATTTAGTGGCTCAAGGGCGAGAGCAAGAAGCCTCAACAGTACTTGCCAAGATTTTGGATGGCAATATCTTGGCAAAAATCGAAGAGATCCGGCAAACCGTATTTCAAGAGCGGAAGCCCAACTTCTCTGACTTGTTGAGGAAAAACGGCGGGCTATTGCCAATTGTTTGGATCGGAGTCAGCCTATCCCTCTTGCAGCAATTCGTTGGCATCAACGTAATTTTCTATTACAGCAGCGTTTTGTGGCGAGCGGTTGGTTTTTCTGAACAAGATTCTCTCAAACTTACTGTCATTACAGGGGCGGTTAATATCATAACCACGTTGATTGCCATTATTTTTGTCGATAGGTTTGGACGTAAGCCCTTACTGCTGATTGGGTCGATCGGCATGACGGTCACGTTAGGGATATTAACGACTATTTTTAGCAATGCCGCCATGGATGCTGCAGGCAATCCACAACTGGTCGGTTCGGCAGGCATCCTTGCACTTTTGGCTGCCAATCTCTATGTATTTTGCTTTGGCTTCTCTTGGGGACCAGTGGTTTGGGTGCTTTTGGGCGAAATGTTTAATAATAAGATTCGGACATTAGCCCTGTCGATCGCTGCCGCTGCGCAGTGGGTAGCAAATTTTGTCGTTTCTACAACCTTCCCCCCCCTCTTGCAATATTTGGGACTGGGGACAACTTATGGTCTTTATACTCTTTCAGCCGCCATCTCCATCTTTTTCGTTGCCTTTTTCATCCAGGAAACTCGAGGCATCGAACTCGAGAAGATGTAATTTGGGGCGTGCAATCTCTGCGCTGCGGCATGACGATATGAATTGCCCTCATCCTAAAAGGGTGTTTGAAAAGGTGCTCGCTGTGATGTTGAGCCTTCAGAGATCCCCCCTAGCCCCCGTGCTTTAGCGAAGCCATGCCGACAGGGCTATACGCACCACTGCGCTAGAAAAAAGGGGAGATCAGCCTCAAAGTCCCCCTTTTTAAGGGGGATTTAGGGGGATCGTGTCTGTTGCTACTTACGAAAGGACTTTGAAAACATTCTCTAAATCCTTGGGGGCATCTCACTTTTGGCACTCATGCTAAATCCCGCTCCCAGTGAGGGCTACAGTGTATATGCATCTCAGGTCAGACGCTAAAATCTTGCCTGATCTCCCTAAATCCCCGTACTTTAGCGAAGCCATGCCGACAGGGCTATACGCACCGCTGCGCTAGAAAAAAGGGGGACTTTGAATCTAAAGCCCCTTTTTTAAGGGGGTTTGAGGGGATCTCCGTGGTTTCGCCTTGAATCTGAGATTTGTGTATACACCCTAGCCTTTTGAAGGGGGATTTAAGGGGATCACATCTATCGCTACTTGCAAAATTGCTTTTTAAGCCGCCGCTAAAGCCACCTAACCAACCACAAATAAAACCCTTCATGTGGCTATAAGGCTCTATTTTTTAAATTTTATTACGATTTGTTTCGTGGTCAACCAAATCATCCGTTAGATCAAACGGTCGTGGCACAGAGTAAGGGCAGCGCACGATACTGTCTGAATTTAATAATCAAAATGCAAGAAATGAATGATTCAAATGATTCAATCGCTGCTTTAACCTTCCCATCAAAACAACGCACCAGAAAAGCTTTCCCCCAAGACACAATTGCAATCCAGTCTGCTTGATTGCAATCAAGCGATGAACGGTAGACTTCAATGCCCTCGTGTTTCAATGTTTGATTCTGCCATGCTGATTCGAGAAGGCTTTACTGACATTGCCATTGTTACTGTCAAAGCATACTAGCACTGGGGTAAGTGTCATACGCTCCCGATCGCTCTTTTCCATTGAAATCTTCATTTCAATAGGGCTATCAATTATGATGCCAACTGAGATCCTGACTAGTCCTGGAATTCTGCAAGATGTACAGATTCTTGTTGCAGACAACGATCGCGACAGTGGAGATCTCTATGCTGTTTTATTTGCCAGCTATGGTGCAAAAGTAACGACGACCAGTTCAATCAAAGATGCATTGGATCTCCTGAATCAGTTCATTCCGGATATTTTGATCTGTGAGCTTAGATTTTTAGGTGAAAGCGTTCACTCATTGATTCAGCAAGCCAGATACCTGTCCCGACATAGTGGCAAACCGATCCCCATCTTAGTTACTTCCACCTGCTCTTCAGAAATCCTGGCTCAACAGTTGACCGAAAAAGTAGAAGCCTATTTACTCAAACCCCTTGACCTGGATCGTTTTGTGAGTGAGGTCTGCAACCTGACCCATCCGTCCATGGTCTCACCCAGTCAAAATTTGATGATGAAGTTGAATATCGATAACAGCTGGATAGACAACTAGAGTGAGGATTTAAAGTCATGCCTCTAAACAGGAAGGCGCCATTAAATATAAAACTACGTAGGATGGGCAAAGCATCGCGTGCCCATCGATCAGCCTAGAGATGGGCAGGGGTATAGCCCTTTGCCTATCCTACATTTGACTACAACTACTTACTTACAGCCTCTGTGTCAAAGCTGTGAAACAAATGCTTCACCAACCTATTCAGTCTTGAGAATGCTCCAGGTTCCCATTGAAGATACCTTTTGTGAGGCGTAGGATATGTTAGACAATGAACACTATGATTAAAACTTATGTTTGAATCCCTGTTTGAATAAACGGTAACTTATACAAATTTGCATAGAACACTCGAAAGTTATAGTAAATGCTTTTCTGCTTTACCTATAAAGGTACAGAGTATACTCGATGCTTTCTGCTTTAGTGAAAAATACCAACCGTTGAATTGGAGAGATTTGTATGATTTCAACCCTAATTAAAGCACCCAGTTTTCACCCGGCTCAACAAGTCAGCTTTGTCGGTGGAGAAGGGATTGTGCAGAGCTACCGACCTGAAGCTGGCAGCTGGATTTATCTGATCAAAATGTCACTGGGGCAAGAGCCTGACTTTGGCAGAGTCGGAGCAGAAACGATGGTGGTGCTTCTCGAAGCGGATTTGCGTGCAGCCTGATTTGAGACAGCATCTACCCTACAAAACTATGCTTCTACAAGCTACGACTGAATGTAAATATCGCTTGAGCTAGACGTGAAGTCTTAATACATTCTGAAACAACTCACACAATTCAAACATTTGCATCAACATCATTTCAAACAGGCTTATGGCATGATGTTTGAAATTAGAAAATGATGACTCATCTCGCACTACTCTATTGAGCCGAAAAAAGATGACTTATTTGCTTTCTCTCTTAACTGCCGAATCCCCTGCTAAAGAATCAAATCAGGCTCTTTGCTATTACATCAATCACACAGATAACACCCAAATTATTCGAGCAATGCGGGGGGCAAAATGTCAATTTGAGCGGATCGTTTTTTCTAAGGAACGTATTTTATTTGAATCGCCACTAGAGTCCTATCTAGAAGTCTATTCTTGCCTAATTAATAGCACACAATCGAGCAAAATTGACTGTAAATCCCTGCATGTCCACGAGAATTTGGATCCAGCAAAGACTCATTGTTAAAGTCTTTAAGTTAAGTGGTTTTCAAAAAAAACAGGAACAAACCAATGAGTCAGCAGATCGACAATTTCACCAACAGCCTTCGAGATAAATTAAACGATATTGATGATCGCCTGTCCTCCGTCAAGATCACCCTAGAATCGGCTTCTCAAGAGACTCAGACAAGCATTGAATCCAAATTGAAAGAGGTGAAAGCTAGGTTAGAAACGAAGCAGCAAGGCTTGAATTTGTACAGAGAAAAGCTGAAAAAGCAAGCAGAAGAAAAGCAAGCAGAAATTAAGTCCAAAGTTGAAGAATGGAAAACGAAGCGGGAAATTGAAGAACTCAATCGTCGTGCAGATCAAGCAGAAGACTATGCTGCCAGCGGTATTGTCATAGCAATGGCAGCGATCGAGGAAGCAGAAGCCGCTATTTTAGAAGCGATCTCCGCCAGATTAGATGCAAGCGATGCCGCAGCAGTTCAATCAACGAAATGAAGTATCATGCGAGTTTTATTCCTTTATCCTCTCTTTCCCAAATCATTTTGGTCGTTTGACAAAGTCCTGGAACTAATTGGGCGCAAAGTTTCGCTTCCCCCTTTGAGTTTGATTACGGTTGCTGCAATCCTGCCTCAAACCTGGGAGTTTCGCTTAGTCGATCGCAATGTTGGCTATGAGCGTGAAGCCGATTGGGACTGGGCTGACTTGGTGATTATTTCGGGCATGATCGTGCAAAAAGACGATATGTTGTGCTTGATTAAAGCGGCAAAGCAACGGGGTAAACGCGTTGCGGTTGGTGGACCCTATGTCACTTCGGTGCCTGAAGCGGCACAAGCGGCAGGGGCAGATTTTTTGGTATTAGATGAAGGTGAAGTCACCCTCCCCCTGCTGGTAGAAGCCCTGGCGCAAGGAAAGACCTCAGGCATCTTGCGCGCCCATGGTGAAAAGCCAGACGTTACCACTACACCCATTCCTCGATTTGATCTGCTGAATCTCAACGCTTACAGCGATATGTCGGTGCAATTCTCACGTGGATGCCCTTATCAGTGTGAATTCTGCGACATCATTGTGCTGTATGGACGCAAACCCCGCACCAAGACACCCGCTCAACTGCTAGCAGAGTTACAAAGACTCTATGATCTCGGTTGGCGACGATCGGTCTTTATCGTAGACGATAACTTCATTGGTAACAAACGCAACGCCAAGCTCATGTTACGCGAACTGGTTCCCTGGATGGCAAAATACGACTATCCTTTCAATCTCTCAACGGAAGCTTCGGTTGATTTAGCCCAGGATCAGGAATTACTAGATCTGATGATTGCGGCAAACTTTCGGGCGGTCTTTTTAGGCATTGAAACACCAGACACGGATAGCCTTTCCCTGACACAAAAATTTCAAAATACCCGCAACTCACTGAAAGAGTCGGTTCAAATTATTAACCGGGCGGGATTGCGGGTGATGGCAGGGTTCATCATCGGGTTTGATGGCGAAAAATCCGGTGCGGGCGATCGCATCATTGACTTTGTTGAAGCCACGGCGATTCCCCAAGCCCTCTTCGGCATGTTGCAAGCCCTACCTGGAACTGCGCTCTGGCAAAGGCTAGAGCAGGAAGGACGCTTGCGAACCGAAGAGACAGCCGTGAGCGGAAAACAAACCACTCTGATGAACTTTATCCCCACCCGCCCTTTAGAGGAAATTGCGCGGGAATATGTCCAGTGCTTCTGGCAACTGTATGAACCCGATCGCTATTTGGCACGGGTTTTCCGTCATTATTTGACGATGACACCCATTCCTCATAAAAGAAAGAAGCCTCAAATGCTGGAACTGATGGAAGTTCGGGCGCTAATCATCATTTGCTGGCGGCAAGGCATCAAGCGCAGTACCCGCTGGCAATTCTGGAAACAGCTATTTACCATCATGCAAAAAAACCCAGGCGTATTCACTCACTATCTCACTAGTTGTGCCCATATTGAGCACTTTCTGGAATATCGTCAGATAATACGGAAAGAAATTGAAGCGGAGTTACTAGACTACTCATCACGTAAAGTGAAAGAGATGATACTGGCAGGATCTAATTCGGTGTAAAACTCATTTTTACTTCTTTTTAGTCAATTGCCTAAATAATTTAATTTTCAATGACTGTAAGTTATAGCACACAAGAACTTGAGTGCTTAGACACTTGCTGTCTCAATGCGTTGATGCTTAAAGTAGACTATGATCGGGGGTGTCTAAGTCTATGCGAGGATTCCCATGAGCTACACCCAGACCCCAGGGAAAACCCTCCGATTCACTATTCGGTTCTCTTTCATTTAGAACATCGGGCTTTTGTTCTGCACGAGCGTGACAATCTAAAAATCAACCGTTGAGTTGACGATCGGTGTGACTGCATCTTCCTGATTGACTGACAAATCTTTTTTGTAGGTTGGGTTTCACGTTGTTCAACCCAACACCAACAGCGGTTGCGTTGGGTTACGCTCACGCCAACCCAACCTACGCAAGAATCAGGATTTGAGGAGTTTTGTCAGTCAATCAGCTGCATCTTCTTTCCTAAAACAGTTGCATCGATTGATTGTACCTAGCCGATCGAACAAATTCAATTTTTAGCTTTTCTTTCAAAGAGGAAAATATTATGGCAAAGTCGGTATGCTATAACCCTGCTCTCACTGAAGAGCCGCGAAACCAACCCATCAAAGTTGTTCCCCTATCACCGAGAGAATCGCTTTTAGGCTGGTTAGAAAGAACAGGTAGGCTTCATTCGGGTGAAACTGATGAATTACTTGATCAAAAAGTATCAGAAGATTTGGATGAATTTCTAGAACCGGACATAGCAATCTTAGAAGATGAGGAAGAACCTTTAATGGATTGAGAAAATATAATTTCCTGACACCACCCTTTTGTAGGAAAGCATCCTTGATCCCTGCCTTCCTCTCATTCTGGCGGATTTTATGTTAGATCTCTCAAATCCTTTAAGGGCTTAGCATTCGGGCAATATTCTTTGCAAGATTGCATCGATTTTTAGCCAAATGCTAAGCCCCTACGCCAGGACAAGACAAACTGAGGTAGAACTAGCCTTTCCTAATCCAAATATCTTAGCTATATAGCCTGATCCAAGTGTGTTTAACTGAAGTGTTCAACAGGGTATTCGCTAGAATAACGATACTCCCTAGATAAACGCTTTTGTGAGGATTGAGGGGCTTATGCAGTTGAATGTAGGCTGTCATCTTTTGTTTGAAGCGATCGCCCCTTCCCCACTGATTTTGATGCTACGACCCCGCAGTGGATTGGGGCAGTGGGTTGTGCGAGAAGAATATCGGTTTGAGCCAACGGTCTCAGGGGTCGAATATATCGACAGCTACGGCAATCTATGTCAACGTTTGATTACCCCTCAAGGGACGTTTCAGGTACATACCACCGCCACGGTTGAGACATCAGATGCCATTGATATTGAGCCAGGTGCAGCCTTCGTACCCGTTCAAGAATTACCGGATTATACCCTCCAGTTCCTCTTACCCAGCCGCTATTGCCAATCAGATTTGCTAGGTCATTTAGCAAACGAAATTATCGGTGATATTGCGTCTGCCTACGATCAAGTAGAAGCTATTCGGAGTTGGATTCATACTCACATCGAGTATCGCTACGACACCAGTAATGCTTCTACATCCGCGCTGGAAACGGTAAAAACCCGCATGGGCGTATGCCGTGATTTTGTCCATCTAGGCATTGGATTATGTCGGAGTTTGACCATTCCAACCCGTATGGTGGTTGGTTATCTCTACCAACTAAAGCCCATGGATCTCCACGCTTGGTTTGAAGCCTTTGTCGGGGGGCGCTGGTATACTTTTGATGCAACCCAGCCAGAGCCACGCGGGAATCGGATTGCGATCGCCTATGGTCGAGATGCTGCAGATGTTGCCCTGGCAACCCAGTTTGGACCGATTACCTTAACTGAAATGAAAGTATGGGTTGATGCTTCTGAATCCATTCATAGTTAGGTCATGAATTATGAACTACAATGAAAGCATATAAACAGCGACAACGCTACACGTTGCGAGGCACCAATATGGATGCCAATGAAGTTTTGAAACGATATGCAGATGGGGAAAGAAATTTCAGATTGCAAGATTTGCAAGGTCTGAATTTTATCCAAGCAAATTTGAGTGGAGTTGACTTTACTGGAGCAAATCTGAACGGGGCAGATTTGAGCAATTCAGATCTCAGCAACGCTAATTTTAATTGGACGACCTTGAGAGGGGCTAATCTCAGTGGAGCCAATTTTCAAGGAGCAAAAATGCCAGATGGCAGAATGCACAATGATTACTTGGAATCTGCCAATTTCTTTGGGGTCTGAATCAACAATCTGTTGCTGATTAAGTAGAGGGTTTCCATCAAGTTAGAGACAAGTGTAGGTTTGGTTGAGGCATGAAACCCAACGCCCGCATAGGTTACGCTAACGCTAACCTATCCGGGAACTTATTCAGGCTATCTACTTAACGGTGCCATTCATCTGAATAACGCCGTTAAAAATAGCATCATCTGCGGTTAATGTTTTAAAATAACTGGAGAAGCGTGATGTCAAAGAAACAAAAAGGCAACAGAGAATCCAAAAAACCAAAAGGACTCTTTGCCAAGCATAAAACAAGCTTTGAAGTGCCTATTGGCAAGATAGCAGAGCTACTCTCGGACAATACAAAATAGAATTTTGCTGATGTCTTTTGGCCTTGTTTTTCCTCGGTAAATGTGACCTCTCGATTATTTTAGACGCCCACCACTTATTTAAGATAAGTAGGTGGGATTTTTTTAATCAATCAAATAACCCAACAAATGGAACATGGCTTTGTCAGAGTGAAAGAGTCATCTCTAAATATTCAGGAAAATTTCAATATGAGTGCTTCCAATATTGATGCTGCGTTGCCAGTTAAACTACTGGTTTTGTTTGCTTGCGTTAGCACGATCGCCTTATGTCTACCCCTTCCTTTAATCAGAGCAGACCTCGAGGAGAGGGGATGACTTCTTTCCATAAAGCAATGCCTAGAATCTACGGTCTCTAGTGCAAGCTGGTTGAAATCACTGCGCCGCGATCGGTCATTCCAGAAGCCCGTGGGATAGGAATGACTCCTAACTCCCTCAAAATAGTTGCTTAACTTACACCCCAAAGTACTAGTGGTCTGTCAAGACTGTTTTGAGAGTTTAAAAATCCCCAAAACATCGCAAAAATGGTTTTTGTAGATTTGAGTCACCCCTCAACTCTATCCTGACGGACTATCAACCTCTATCGACTCTGAAAAAACTTCTTTACCCTAATTGGGTATCTTAGGTAATTATCCTCAATATTTTGTTATATTAGTTTACATGGTGTAACAGGTGATGCCTAGAGCTGTTCCTAGTAATGACAACCTAGAGCCTACGCAACCAATGGAACAAGCCCTATCCACTTCAGAACAAAGTTTCAAGACGATTAGTTGATTGTCAGGCTCACATTATTTACCCAAATTGGGTCATTGGAGATGCTATGGACGAGATGGACGAACTGACTTTAGAGCAGGAATTCAATCTTAGAGGCTTTGCAGACCAGGTAAAGCTGATGTCCCGCGAACAAGCGCAAGAATTCCTCATCGAACAGTACAAGCTCATGATGCTTCAGAAAATCATGTTTCAGCAGATTTTGAAACAGGAATGGAGATTGGGTTCAGACTTTGCTTCGCTTTAAACTGGCAAGTCATGCTCATGCTTCACGCTTCAATCAATTCCTATCACCCCAAAACTTGGAGTTACTCTCATGACAAGTTCTACCAAAAGATTTCCCACTTCTATCGATCGCAATGCTTGGATTTGGGGATTTACTCCCCAAGCTGAGACTTGGAATGGTCGTTTTGCAATGCTTGGTTTCGCGTCTGTTCTCCTGATCGAACTATTTTCGGGTCAGGGCATCCTTCACTTCTGGAATGTGTTGTAAATCAACCCACTCACTCATTCAGCTGATTGGGTTAACCATCTCTTGTGGTTAGCTCAGCCAGCACTAACCACTCGCTTTTGGTGAAATAATGGCTAAGTTTTTGCGATCGATTGTCGTCCCTAAAGCGATACAGGATAGATCCTGCGTGGGTGCCTTGAAAGATCGACTGGATTGGGGCGAACCTGCCCTAACCATTGTTGATGTGAGAGATAGAAACGCTTTCAATACGGGTCACATTATGGGAGCGATCGTGATGCCCCTAAATGAACTGGTTGCCCGTGCCCGTGCTAGCCTTGAGCTGGTTCGTGACATCTATGTTTATGGTGAGACGGATGAGCAGACTGCTGAAGCCGCGTCTGAACTGCGTGATGCCGGATATCAGCATGTTGCTGAACTCGTAGGTGGCTTAACTGCTTGGAAAACTGCCAACTATCCGATCGACGGAACCTATGCTGCGATCGGATAATCTTGAATGCTTTTCCGACCAGGTTTTTCGAAGTTAATCATTTCTAGCCTGTTTGGATCTCCCATTTTTTCCAATTCAGTGAATCGATGGGAGTTCAACTTTTATGGAGGGTGCAAACACCTCGGTTCCAGCTTTCCTGAGCAAGGCGTTTATCCATTCAAAGTCTTCTCCCGCTCTGGGCCACGGTGTATATACAAATCTCAGGTCAGAGATTAGATTCTTTGAGATTCTCCCTACCTTAAAAAGCCACGGTGTACATATAACTCCCTCAGAATGGTTGCCTAACTTACGCCCCAAAGTCTAGTCTTCCTTTTTTCTAGAGCAGTGCTGCGTATAGCCTATCGGCATGGCTTCGCTAGAGCACGGGGATTTAGGGTGAGGATTGCAGAAGTGGGATGCTCTCAAAACAATAGCTCTTGATGGACGATCGTTCACCGTTTCTCGTTTGGCACTGAAATGTAGAAATTGAATACGATTACTTTTCATGTCGTAGTCAACCGAATCAACCCAAAAATGAAACAGCGTTCTGCCACGCTAAGTAGGTAGCCCTAATTAATTGCAAGAAAGGGCTTTGGGGCTGCGCCCCCAGGCAGGGGGTTTTACCCCCTCTACCCCCAAAAACATCTTCAATTTAATTTAGCCCAGCTACTTAGTAACGGAGATGAGACATCCTTGAAGATTTACAGTTCATTAGAATCGCCTTTCTGCAAAGCTCTTATTTTTCTCAAGCTTATAAACTGGTTAGGCTACAACACTCAGAACTGATTGTCATGCTCAGGTAACGATCGCGATAAAGGAAAAAATGCCTACGAGAACATTCGCTCAATCGTTTTGGAATCCTCAAATAAGGACATGATCCATGCTACCCAAACTTACCGCTCACGACTTTGAATTAACACTTGAACAGCAGTTTATACTGGCTCGCTATACCCACCTCGCCAATCAAGCTTCTACGGAAGAATTACGCACAAGCTTCTTAGAAATTACTCGCCAATTAATGGTGAAAGAGAATCTGATTCGATCGCTGGTAAAGGCTGGGAGCTAATGAGCCAGGATAAAGCAACTAGGGAACGGCTTGATGCCGCCAACCTAACGACGGAAACTGTTTGCCAAAGAGTGAAAAATTGATAGAACAGGATTTTGTGGGCAATGCCTATCCTCCAAAAACATTCGTTGATTGCTGCTTTTCAACTCGATGAGTCGCCAACCCATGTCTATCCATATGCCGATGACAATGTAAAACCCGATCGATCTCCCTACAAAATGATCATCGATTTGACGCTCGTACCTTTGTTTTGCAAGCATTAGTGCATTTTTGCAAAGGCATGATGCAATCCTTTGAGCGCTCTACTCTGCATCTCTACGTCCAGAAGAAACTTTAGAAAAAATGGGTAATCATTATGCCAATTAAAGACCAACCGACTCCTCCCCGTTCTCGTTTAATTAGTAATATTTTTTTGGCACTAGGAGCGGGACTTCTAATTGCCAATTTCATATTGCCTTTGGTATTAGGTTCTCAGATTCCCGGTGTTCCTTACAGCCTGTTTATTCACCAGGTGGAAGAAGGCGATGTTGCACGTGTGCAAGTGGGACAAAATCAAATTCAATTCCAGCTAAAAACCAGCGGTGACCAGGTTGGGCAAGTGTTCTCAACCACCCCTATCTTTGATTTAGGTTTGCCCAAGTTGCTCGAAGAAAAGGGTGTTGAATTTGCGGCGGCTCCACCGCCCAAGAATGGTTGGCTAACAAGTTTATTGGGCTGGGTGATTCCCCCGCTAATTTTTGTGGGGATTTGGCAGTTTTTTGCGCGTCGCGGTGGTGGTGGCGCTCAGGGAATGCTCTCGATCGGCAAAAGTAAAGCCAAGGTCTATGTTGAAGGAGAATCCGCCAAGACCACTTTTACGGATGTGGCAGGTGTGGAAGAAGCCAAGGCTGAATTAGTTGAGATTGTGGATTTCCTCAAAACGCCAGGACGTTATACCCAGATTGGGGCGCGAATTCCCAAGGGTGTGCTGCTGGTGGGTCCACCAGGGACAGGGAAAACCCTATTGGCAAAGGCGGTTGCCGGAGAAGCAGGAGTTCCGTTTTTCAGTATTTCTGGTTCTGAGTTTGTGGAAATGTTTGTCGGTGTGGGGTCTTCTCGAGTGCGAGATCTGTTTGAGCAAGCCAAGAAGCAGGCTCCCTGTATTGTGTTTATCGATGAGCTAGATGCGATCGGTAAATCGCGCAGTACTAGCGGCTTCTACGGCGGCAATGATGAGCGGGAACAGACGCTGAACCAGTTACTGTCTGAGATGGACGGCTTTGCAGTGGAAGATGCTACTGTGATTGTGTTGGCAGCCACCAATCGTCCTGAAATCCTCGATCCTGCGCTTCTGCGACCGGGACGGTTTGATCGACAAGTGTTGGTCGATCGCCCAGCTTTGTCTGGACGAGAAGCGATTCTCAAAATCCATGCCCAGAAAGTGAAGTTGGGTGAGGATGTAGATTTGAGGGCGATCGCGACCCGGACCCCTGGCTTTGCCGGAGCAGACCTAGCAAACTTGGTGAATGAAGCGGCGCTGTTGGCAGCGCGTAACGGGCGACAGGCAGTAGCGCAGACAGACTTCGCCGAGGCGATCGAGCGGGTGGTGGCTGGACTGGAAAAGAAAAGCCGCGTCCTCAACGAGAAGGAAAAGAAAATCGTTGCCTATCACGAAGTTGGTCATGCTCTGGTCGGTCAACTGATGCCGGGGAGTGGTCGGATCGAAAAAATCTCCATTGTCTCCCGTGGGATGGCAGCCCTGGGGTATACCCTGCAATTGCCCACAGAAGATCGATTTTTGATGGATGAAGCAGAATTGCGGGGACAGATTGCTACGTTACTGGGGGGACGATCGGCGGAAGAAATTGTGTTTAACAGCATTACCACTGGTGCATCCAATGATTTGCAACGAGCTACTGACTTAGCTGAGCAAATGGTGACAACCTTCGGCATGAGCAAAATCCTCGGTCCAGTAGCATACCAGCAAGGTACACGACCAATGTTTTTGAATGATGGGATGCCCAATGCCCGTCGTTCTATGAGTGAGGAAACTGCCCAGGCAATCGATCGTGAGGTCAAAGAAATTGTCGAAGCTGCCCACCAACAAGCATTGGAGACGATCAAACACAACCGGGATTTGATGGAAACCATCACAATGCAACTTTTGGAAACCGAAGCGATCGAAGGCGAGAAACTTCATCAGTTACTCAGCCAGGTTCAGGCGATGCCAGTCATTTAAGTGGTGCTGAATCGCAGTGTGAATTGGAAGAAGTTTCAATTCACACAACTCCAAATTCATACCTAGAATCAGCAACGCCGTCATTTAAGACGAGGGATGTGTCGGAGAGCATCGGAAATCACCATCCTGACTCTCTGACACAAGCCACAGAAGCACCACGGATGTCCGACTCATTCAATGTTCTAACTCAACTTGGAGTATCTTATGTCTTCTTCTTTAACTCAGGGTATTCTCGTCACGATTATTGGTGAAGCGGTTCTACAGGATCGTCTAATTCAACTGCTGACACAAATCGGTGTGTCTGGCTATACGCTTATTCCGGCGCAGGGCGCCGGAAGCCATGGACGACGCATGGGTGATATGGCTGGCTATAACACCAACATCGAGATCACCACTATTGTTGATTCAGAGACCTGTGAGCAACTGCTCAAAGAACTCAAACCCTTTCAGACGACTCATGCCTTGATTGCGTTTCGACAAACCGTAGATGGTTTGTTTGACTAGGACTTGGTTAAAACAATATCTTAGAGAATTTTATTGCTCAATCACTGCTACTGACAATGAAATAGAAACTCACTGATAAAGACTGGCATTCTGCCAGTCTTTAATTGATAGAAGCTCTATTGAGAATACTACGTAATTTAATTAATTAATTAAACGTATTGTCAAACGGTAATCCGTTATACTAGTGAGTGTTAGCAGATAATCGTTAACAAACGACGAAGTTAACAAATGACACAAACTAGGTGAAATACATGGCTGATATTGTTGATACTGCCGTTAAGGCTGGTTCTTTCAGCACCCTGGTTGCTGCCGTCAAAGCTGCTGGCTTGGTCGATACCCTTAAAGGGACGGGACCATTCACAGTGTTTGCACCCACGGATGAGGCATTTGCCAAATTGCCAGCAGGCACGGTGGATGGACTACTCAAAGACATTCCCCAACTCAAGAAAATTCTGACCTACCACGTTGTCTCAGGCAAGGTGATGGCGGCAGATGTTACGAAGCTGAAGTCAGCGACAACCGTTGAAGGATCAGATGTAAAAATCGATGCCTCTCACGGCGTTAAGGTGAACAATTCCATGGTCACAACTGCTGATGTGGCAGCTGACAACGGTGTCATCCATATCATTGATGCTGTTTTGATGCCTGCGTAAGCAAACGCTTAAATAGCGAATGCGGTTGGATTTTATCACTCCATAGCGAATCTGGTTGAATTGAGAGAGAGGGGTTCCTGGAACTCTCCTCCAATAGATTTGACTCTCACAAGTCGTCCAAGATTGCTATTTTGAGTTCTTGTCAGAGGAGTGGGTTCTGCCTACTCCTCTGTTAAGGCTATGAGCACTTCATCCATGCCCCAATGTATCCAATTGTGATAAGTAGCTAGGTGCAATTAAATATAAGGTTGGTTGCATGCCTCAACCCAATTTCCGCATGGGTTACGCTAACGGTCTTTTGGCATCGCTTCGCTAACGCTAACCCATCCCGGATTTCAATCAACCCATCCACTTATCTATTTTTATGTTTCTAAACTCCCACTTTTTTGGAGGCTTTGATTATGTCGTTTACTCTTAATTCGGCTCGCGTCATTTTTCCTGACACTCAAGTTGCTGAAGCAGTTCCAGAGACTGTGAAATCATTCAATCAGCTCAGTGCGGAAGATCAGTTGGCGTTGCTTTGGTTTACCTACACCGAAATGGGCGTTACGATTACTCCCGCTGCTATGCAGGTTGTCAATATGGCCTTCGCAGACAACGTCCTTACCCAAATCAAACAAATGCCAGCTTTGGAGCAAACCCAGGTGATGTGTGATTTGGTTAATCATACAGATACGCCTATTTGCCAAACCTATTCGTCATTTGGCACCAATGTGAAGTTGGGCTTCTGGTATCAGTTAAGCGATTGGATGAAACAGGGAATCGTAGCTCCCATTCCAGTCGGCTATCAGATGTCTGAAAAGGCATCCGATTTGTTCCAAGCCATGCGTCAACTCGAAGGCGGACAGCAACTTACTGTATTCCAGGATGTAGTCATCAATATGGGGTATGCTCCAACGGGGCACACGCCAAAAGTCAAAGAGCCTGTAGTTCCACCTCAAGAGTCTGCACTGCAAACCAAGGTCAACATTAAAGGCATTAAGAATGTAACTGTCCTAAGCTACATGAACCATATGAATGCTTTTGACTTCCAGGCAGCTGTGGCTTTATTTGCTGAAGAGGGTGCCCTGAAACCTCCTTTTCAGGAGCCGATCGTTGGTCAGGAAAACATTCTCGCGTACATGCGCGAAGAATGTTATGGACTAAAGCTGCTACCAGCGGAAGGGATTTCGGAGCCAGCCGAAGGTGGATTCACCCAAATTAAAGTGGCGGGAAAAGTGCAAACTCCCTGGTTCAGCGATAGTGTTGGCATCAACCTGGCATGGCGATTCCTGCTCAATCCCGAAGGTAAGATTTTCTTTGTGGGAATTGACTTGCTGGCGTCTCCTCAAGAGCTCCTGAAGTTGGGTGTCGTTCGGTAGAATACTCAATCCAGAAAACCCTCCCAAACTATTCACTCCCAAACCATTCGCTCCTGAACCGTCGTTCACCTAATATCGATTACCTCTATATTATCCAACTCTTCGACCTAGACTCTGTTAGTCGGTACCAATGAATACCTCGGTTCCTTGATATCTCTATCCAGTAGGTAGCTTGAATGAGCTGTAAAAAATGGGGTTGGGGCGCAACCCCAACCCCAAAAAAGTAGGTTCAATTCAATTACAGGTTTCTACTTACTGTGGCTCAATTGACTATAAAATAATGACAATTGCAATGACTTCTTCTTAAGGCTTAAGTATATAATTTTGCGATTTTTACAAAACGCTACGTAGTTGCAGGATAATTCTTAAGATAGATGAGAATTGAGCGTAATTTGACTTACTATCCTCAATACATAGTAAGTTTGTTTGAGATGATTGCTTTAATTATTAATCCAGTAAGCTCAACTTCCCCACTGAGCCGAAGTACCAGCTCGTTCACAACGATCGTGCTAGATCAAAGCACGACCAGCCAACACACCTGTCCATGCTGCGGTTACACTCTGCTCCGTCATATGCGATTGGGTGGCTTGTTCTGGCATTGTCGGCATTGCTATGAAGTGATGCCTGCCTGGGCGTATCTAAAGAGCGTGGGGCGATCGCTCAGCGTAAAGACTGGTTGATTGGACCTGGCTGCCTACGTATCAGACTCAACTTAAGTTATCCAAGGGAATTATGAAAGCACTACTGCTCTACCCTCAATTTCCTCAGTCCTTTTGGTCTTACGATCGCTTCATGGAAATTGCAGGTCTTAAGGCAGTGATTCCGCCTTTGGGAATTATCACAGTGGCAGCCCTGTTACCACAAGAGTGGGAGATTCGCTTCCGCGATCGCAATGTTGGCTGTGAAACCGAGGCAGATTGGCAGTGGTGTGATCTGGTCATCCTCTCTGCCATGCTGGTCCAAAAAGCAGATTTTCAAGACCTGATTCGGAAAGCTGTCCAGTTAGGAAAGAAAGTCGCTGTAGGCGGGCCGTACCCAACTTCGGTTCCTCAGGATGCTCTGGATGCTGGCGCCCATTTTCTGATTTTGGATGAAGGGGAAATGACAGTGCCGTTGTTTCTGGCAGCACTCAGCCAGGGTGAAACCCAGGGGATCTTCCGTTCCCCGGAGAAACCGGATGTCACCCATAGCCCAATGCCGCGCTTTGATTTGCTCCAGCAAGACGCCTACTTAATGATGGCAATCCAGTTTTCGCGCGGGTGTCCCTTCAACTGCGAATTTTGTGACATTATTTCTCTCTACGGTCGCAAGCCCCGCACCAAGGAACCTAATCAAGCTCTAGCGGAGCTGCAAACCCTTTATGACCTCGGTTGGCGTGGCTCTCTCTTCATCGTAGACGACAATTTTATTGGCAATCAGCGGAACGTCAAACGCTTTCTGCGAGAGCTAACTCCCTGGATGCAGCAGCACAATTATCCTTTCAGTTTTATTACAGAAGCTTCTGTCAATTTGGCAGAGGATGACGAGATGCTTCAGTTGATGGCGGAGGCAGGTTTTTATGCTGTCTTTCTCGGTATCGAAACGCCTGACCAGGATAGTCTCCAGGTGACTCGCAAACTGCAAAATATGCGCAATCCTCTGGTAGACGCCTGTCGCAAAATCAATGAGGCGGGGTTGTTGATCTACGCTGGGTTCATCCTCGGTTTTGATGGAGAGAGATCGGGCGCAGGCGATCGCATTCAATCCTTTATTGAACAAACCAGTATTCCTCAACCCATGCTGGGTATTCTTCAGGCATTGCCTAACACAGCACTCTGGGAACGACTGCAAAAGGAACAGCGGTTGATTGAAAGCAACAGCCATCCCACAGGCGACCAAAATACCTTGATGAACTTTGTACCGACGCGTCCCATTACTGAAATTGCCAGGGAGTATGTTCAAGGGTTTTGGCGGCTGTACGAGCCGCAGAGCTATCTCAGACGATGTTTGCAGCAATGCCTCAAGATTCGATCGCCAAAACATCGTAAGCAAGCCATGCAATTTCCCTTACATAAGGGGTTACGGTTAATTGCCCAACTCATTTGGCATCAAGGCATACGTCGTTCTGAAATTCGCGGACAATTTTGGCAGCAACTCTTGATTATTCTGCTGAAGAAGCCGCAGATGCTCGATATGTATTTAGGCTTATGTGCGGCTGGTGAACATTTTTGGGAGTACCGGGCATTAGCGAGAACGCGGATTACCCAGCAGCTTGGCTATGATCCGCTTCAATCTTTTGCGGCATCGGATTTGCAGACAGACGCGATAGGGATCGCTCCCGGGCAGCCGCTCGATTCTCTACCGCATGATCCGGTTCTAGCAACTGGTTCAAGTGCAGGAGGCGATCGTAATCTCATCGCTCCACGGGTAATTCATTAATTGCAATCATCCCTCGCGGCTGAGCCGATAAAAGACGCCAAGAAGTATTGCAAGAATGGTGCTGTGCTGCCAATTAAGCGTTGTCCAAAGGTGCGTCGATTTGGTCTAAATTTTTAGGCAAGCTTCGCAATTGATGCGCCGAGTCCTGATTGATAAAGCTTAGAAAACTCTGGTCATCGGACTCTTCAGCCGTTGGTTCTGAGTTCGAATCTCATACCAATTTAAATTGAGAATATGACACTTAGGAGATCCCCCTAAATCCCCCTTAGAAAGGGGGACTTCAAGACTGGCTTGGGTTTCCCCCCTTTTTTCTAGCGCAGCGGCGCATATAGCCTGTCGGCATGGCTTCGCTAAAGCGCGGGGGCTAAGGGGGATCTAGATCTGTCGCAAACACAAATCAAATTGGTATCAGATCACCAATTTGCCCCCACAGGTGAAAGCTTTAGCGTCTTAAGAAAGATTTGAAAATGAAGGTTCTGCGCCTCCAGTGTGATACGCTACATTGACCTGGCGTTGGGAAAGTCCGGTGCGATCCCGGTACTGTGCCGCAACTGTAATGCGATCGAAGAGGAAAATCTTAGAACTGAGGAGAAAAATCGCGATCGATTTTAAGTCCAATTTTCTAATCGCTCTTCCAAGATTGGCTGAGTCAGAATGCCAACCTCAGACATGTGCTCAAGGGCATGGGGCTGTTAATTCTCTGCGTTGCACGGAGAAGGAGAAAGTGATGAATTGGCTGACTGAAGCAAATGTTTGTCCTGGGTTATTTTATGGGACTCCGGCGCGAGACGGTTTTTTGATTCGGATCCGGACGCCGGGTGGATGGCTCAATCCTCAGCAGGCACGACACATCGCAACACTTGCCGAACAATGGGGTTGTGAAACCATTCAAGTCACCAATCGGGCGAATCTGCAAATTCGCTCAGTTCAGACATCGCCTACCTTGGAAGCATTTCAAGCTCTACAACAGGTTGGCTTAGCAGCCCAAAATCCTGAGGTTGATCATCTCCGCAACTTGATGAGCAGTCCAACCGCAGGGATTGATCCTCAAGAATGGATAGACACTCGTCCTCTGGTACAGGCATTAGATACTTACATTCAACACCATGCAGAACTGGCTCAACTCCCTGCCAAATTGAGCATTGGCATCGATGGGGGCGGCGCCGTGGGTATTGGCACCCGTGCTCCCCTTGCCTGGGAGCACCGCTATAACGAGATACAGCTTTCAGCGGTTTTAGCCAATGTGCCAGAAAATAGGCAACAACGAACACCGAGGGAAAAGGTGTATTTCCGCTTAGCGCTGGGAGGCGATAAACAGTTGTGGGATACACCGATCTTGATTGCGCCGGATGAGTGTGTCTCGATCGTTGCGGTGTTGATGAGGGTTTACCTCGACTATGTTTGTTCGCATCCGACCGCCGCTAAAAAGCCCCGCATGAAGCATCTACTCCAAGAGTGGGGTCTGGAAACCTATCTGGATCGGGTCAGCGATCGCCTCGAACAGCCTCTACGGCGAGTCACGGAGGTGCGAAAGCCCCTGCCCACTCAACCCTATGGTCATTTGGGCGTGCATCCACAACGACAAACCGGTTTGTCTTATATCGGCACAGGAGTACGGTTGGGGCAATTGACGATCGCCCAACTCCTAGGGTTAGCGCAACTGGCAGAAACTGTTGAGCCCGGTCAGATTTGCCTGACCCCCTGGCAAACGGTGTTGCTACCCAATATCCCTAACGAGCAAGTGTCTGATCAATTGCAAAAGCTAGCATCTTTGGGATTGCCGATTTCTGTCAATCGCGTTGATGCGGCGATCGTCGCCTGTGCGGGCAAACCGGGCTGTGCTGCTGCTGTCACCCAAACCCAACCTCATGCACTAGCATTAGCGGACTATCTCACCCGACAAGTAACGCTGGATCGTCCCGTCAATATTCATTTGACCGGATGTCCAAAGTCTTGTGCTCAGCCTAGCCCTGCGGAAATCACGCTATTGGGTACAACGATCGAACGACCCAATGAAATGATTGAAGGTTATCACATCTATTTGGGAACTCATTCCCAATCATCACTGCCACAATTCCATAGCATTCCAGCAGCAGACGTCCCATCTTTAATCGAGCAACTCCTGAATCAATATAAAAACTATCGATACAGTTCTGATGAATCATTAGATGAATTTATTAATCGCAATTCAATCAAGCAATGATCAAACCATTAAACTGTCAAAACCCAAAAGGCGAAGGTAAAGAGAGAATGCAATTAGACAGCCTTCGTCCCTATTCACTCCTTCCACTACCCCTTTCTCTATGGATTACATCCGCAACGGCGACGATATCTACCGCAAATCTTTTGCCATGATTCGTGCAGAAGCTAATCTTGATCGCTTGCCTGATGATTTAGCCCAGGTTGCTGTGCGGTTGATTCATGCTTGTGGGATGACTGATATTGTGGAGGATCTGGCAGCTTCTCCCGGTGCAGTTCAGGCGGGACGGCAAGCCCTGGCAGCCGGGGCACCGATTTTCTGTGATTCGCAAATGGTGGCAAATGGCATTACGCGCAAGCGATTACCTGCAAATAACGAGATTATTTGTACGCTGCATCATCCTGAAGTGCCAGATATCGCTCAGCGCATTGGGAATACGAGATCGGCAGCAGCGCTGGATCTGTGGCAAGCGGGGATGGTAGGTGCCGTCGTGACGATCGGCAATGCCCCCACCGCCTTGTTTCGGTTACTGGAATTGTTGGATCAGGGAGCACCCAAACCAGCGTTGATTCTCGGGTTTCCAGTAGGGTTTGTGGGTGCTGCCGAGTCCAAGGCAGAGTTGGCAACTGATAGTCGGGGAGTCCCCTTTATCACCCTGCACGGGCGGCGAGGCGGGAGTGCGATCGCTGCCGCCGCGATCAATGCCTTAGCCAGCGAGAATGAATTGTAACTCCTCATCACCCCCAAGGACTCCACCATGACAGAAACCCAACTTGTTCCTCCTCCAGGTCGGCTCTACGGCTTAGGGATTGGTCCCGGTGATCCGGAACTACTGACCCTGAAAGCCCACCGGATTCTGACCTCGGTGCCTGTGATCGCTTACCCCACCATGGAAAATGGCAAAGTACTGGCACGGGCGATCGTAACTGATTTTATTCGTCCTGAACAAATTGAAATTCCCATGCCCTTACCGTTTAGTGTGGAGCGATCGTCGCAGCCCTACTACGATCTTGCTGCAGAAAAGATTGCCGAACACCTGACTGCCGGGCGGGATGTCGCGGTGCTCTGTGAGGGTGAACCGATGTTGTACGGCTCCTTTATGTATTTGTTTCAGCGATTGGCAGGACGATTTCCTACAGAAGTGGTGCCGGGGATTTCTTCGACCATGGCAAGTGCGGCAATGCTGGGTGCCCCGATCACGTTCCGGAATGATGTGCTGAGCATTATGCCTGCCACATTGGATGCTGAGACCTTGCGCGATCGCTTGGCTGTGGCGGATGCAGCGGTGATTATTAAACTGGGCAGACATTTTGCCAAAATCCGAACCCTTCTTGAGGAGTTGGGACTCCTTGATCGGGCGCTTTATATTGAACGAGCAACCCAGCCTAATCAGCGCATTGTTCCGATTACCGAAATTGACCCGGCAGAAGTCCCCTATTGGTCACTCATTCTCATCCCCAGCCAAACGCAACCTCAATAAAACCGCTGATAATAGAAGCACGCTTCTCTCCCGCTCTGATATTGTTGCCATGACTTCTTCACAATCCGAATCTCGCATGTCGCCCTTTGTACGCGCTCATACTCTACCGCCCCTGGAGAATGGCGATCGCTTGACCCGTCGCGAATTTGAGCGCCGTTATTGCGCCATGCCAGAAGTGAAAAAAGCCGAATTGATTGAAGGAGTCGTCTACATGGCATCCCCATTGCGCTTTAAACCTCATGCCGAACCCCATGGTCGTTTGATTACCTGGCTGGGTGTTTACCAAGCGACGACCCCCCAGGTACTGATGGGGATTGAGCCAACAGTGCGGCTTGATATTGATAACGAACCTCAACCCGATGGGGTGTTGCTGATTAGCCCAGAACGGGGCGGGCGCGCTCGGTTCAGCCAGGACGGTTATCTTGAAGGAGCACCGGAATTGGTGGTAGAAATTGCCGCCAGTAGTGTCAGCATTGATCTAGGCGATAAGAAGCGGGCATATCGGCGCAATGGCGCGCAAGAATATATCGTTTGGCAAGTCTATGACGAAAAAATTGACTGGTTTCACTTACAGGAAGGTGATTACGTTGCGTTATTGCCAGATTCGCAAGGAGTGATTTGCAGTCAGGTGTTTCCAGGGTTGTGGCTGGATGTGTCAGCAATGCTGCAAGGGAATATGCAACAGGTCCTGGCAGTTTTGCAAGCAGGCGTGACTTCGGCAGCCCATCAGGCATTTGTTCAACCTACCATTGAACCAGAATCTTGAACATCCTTGATCAACCATCACCGCGATCGTCATTGAACTGCTACCACAATGCTCCGTACCACGAATCCGCCTGCGATTGTTATTTTGGGAGAAGCCAGTGTTCCCGTTGCCCGTCAAATCCAAGGGGTGCTTCCAGACGCTGAAATATATGGGCTAGCAAGTCGCACTCAGTCTGCTACCGTGACCTATGACAATTTTGGCGAAACAGTGCGGCAGTTATTTCAAGCAGGCACTCCAATCGTAGGGATTTGTGCAGCGGGGATTTTGATTCGCACGATCGCCCCACTACTTTCTAATAAATGGCAAGAACCGCCCGTGCTGGCGATCGCAGAAGATGGCAGTGCCGTGGTGCCCTTGCTGGGGGGATTGCAAGGAGTGAATCATCTGGCACGGCAAATTGCGGCTGAGTTACAGGTTGAGCCTGCCATTACCACAACTGGAGAGATTCGATTTCGTACTGCCCTGTTGTCACCGCCGCCAGAATACCGTTTACTGAATCCCGATGATGCCAAGACCTTTCTTGCCGATTTGTTGGCAGGGGCAACGGTCAAACTGATGGGTCATGCGCCCTGGCTAGAAAGCAGTCGCCTACCGCTTTCACCCGAAGGCAGCCTGACAATTCAGATTGTCTCCAATTCCCAGACCGAAATCCAACCCAGTCCAGCGTGTTTGATATATCAGGTGGTTGACATCGCAGCATCCACTCAACAGTCCATCATTCGATCCCGTCCCCCTACTACGGCTGAGTCGTTGGTTCAATCATTAGCTGAACCAACGACTCAGTTCACATCGGGGAAATTGGCGATCGTGGGGACGGGTCCCGGTAGTGCTGACTGGATGTCACCCGAAGTCCAGAAGATTCTGCAAACTGCGACTGATTGGGTCGGTTACAAAACCTATCTCAACCTGGCAGAACCCTGGCGCAAAGCCCATACCGTGCGGCACGAGTCAGATAATCGGGTGGAACTCGATCGCGCCTGTGTGGCGCTCGATCTAGCCGCCAAAGGAGGCACTGTGGCGATCGTCTCCTCTGGCGATCCAGGCATTTACGCCATGGCGGCGGCAGTGTTTGAAGTGTTGGAGCGGGATGCTAAACCCGAATGGGCAAAGATTGAAATCCGGGTCTGTCCGGGCATTTCGGCAATGCAAGCCGCCGCTGCCCAGGTAGGTGCGCCGCTTGGGCATGATTTTTGTGCCATTTCCCTCTCGGATATTTTGAAACCCTGGGATGTGATTGCTCAACGATTGAGCGCAGCAGCGCAAGCCGATTTTGCGATCGCGCTCTACAATCCAGTTTCCCAACAACGCACCTGGCAATTGGAGAAAGCCAAAGAATTGTTGTTGCAGTGGCGATCGCCTCAAACTCCCGTGGTCTTTGCCCGCAACCTGGGTAGACCTGGACAAACCGTAACTGTGAAACTGCTAGACCATTTGACGATCGATGATGCCGACATGCGAACGGTGATTTTAATTGGTTCCAGCCAAACTCGCATCGTGCAACAGCGCGCAGGAACTCAATGGGTGTATACGCCTCGCCACTATTCATCCATTTGTTAGCTGGTTGAGTAATGGGTGGGGGCACTTGCATCATTGGTATTAGGAGGGCTGAACCGTTTGATTTAACTGAGTTTGCCCCATCCCCAATCGTGTTTTCATCCCTGTACCAGAGAATTGTGCATACTCGACCAGCAAGTTTGTGACATTGGCAATCAATGGATCAGCAGAAGTAAGACTTTGCAGCGAAACCGATCCCGTAAATCCAGTCACCCTGCCACTGTGAATCATCACCGGACGCGTCTGAATATGGTGGCGGGTGACTGCGATCGTTTCACTAAGATAGCCAATGAGGTCATCCCCGCCAAGATACACCGGAGCAAAGTGATTCCAGCGTTCTAGCCAACTCCGAAACATCAGTGAAGGAACGGGAAGGGGGAGATGAATACGATTTTGAGCAAAGGATGTAGGGGTAATAAACTTTAGATCGAACCGTTTGATGGGTTCAGGTTCTGCGGCAACTCGCGTATGGTATAGCGTATCGTAGTGAGTTACTTCGTCTTCGCGATCGCTGACCCAAAAGGTTGCCCCTAACAGTTGCAATATTTGATTGGCATTCGCATCCGAGGGAAAAGTCAGCGCCGCGATCGCCTTAGATGCCGTCTCCTGCAACCCAGACAGCGTCAGTTGATAAAACTCCTCTGGATGAAACGTCACAAAATCGCCGCTTGCCGTAACCGAACCCAATATTCCTGAACAGGTTGTGGAAGGAATCGCCTCCGCTCCCATCTCTATTCCCAACCGCTGGTGTAGAAACTTGACTACCTCTAACCCGTAGGTGCGAGGCAGCGTTGTCGGTTCAGTGACCTGCAAAGTCCAAGTTGAGCGGATCAGCATTATTTACAGCACCTTGAAGTTGATCCATCCCGGTACAAACCGGATCTCTCCTTTGGAATTGACGATCGTTCGCCGTGATTTGGGTGCTTCAAAGCCGGGAGCCTTGATACCACAGGTATCGCGTACTTGCGATCGCAGTTGCTCGTCCAGCAATAACCCCACCGTTGTCCCATTCATGCCGCTGCCCCAACCCAACCGCAGCCCATAGGGACAGGTGGTTGCCTCATAGAAGTCACGCATTGCAGCAAAATCTAAATTGCGAACCGTGCCATTTTGATCGCGCTGATTGGGATTGTTTTGCACATCCTGCCAATAGTCATGCTCTGCATCCCATTGGTCTTGAGCAAAAGCCTGACAAATTTGCAGCAGCTCGGCGATCGAATGAAAGGGAATTTTCATGCCTTGCTGATGTTGCATCTGCTCCAGCAAAGGGCGATCGAGCGCGATCGTAAACGTAGTCTGCACATTGCGGGCTAACTCCGCATAAATAGAAGCGCGATATTTGGCACGATAGTCTGCATAACGACTCGAAACCAGCACTTCAGCCGTGATCGATAAGTTCTCAAACCGATGTTTCCCATTCTTTAGGGGAATTTTGCGCTCGCTCAATGGCTCCGAGTCAGAGACCTTAACTGCCCGCATGAAATCAGTATTGGGGCCATTTTTGACCTGACTGCGATCTCCCTCTAGCTGAAAATCACTGAATAAGGCATCCATAAACAGGGCATCATCAGCAAATTTTGCTTTTTGCTTGAGGCTACCCATTTTCTCTTGAAGCTGACGTTCAATAGCGCTCACTCGTTTCTGCTTAGGTACTTGGAACTGATCGGCATGTTTCAGCAAGTAATAGGCGATCGCCGTGCGAATTGCTCCCTTAATTGACGAACCGGGAATGTAGAGTTGTCCATAGCCATTGCGAATCATCGGTCTGAGATCAGTAATGCGTTGATGATCCGTCCAGCACAAACTGCGGGTTACTTTTGGGAAAATTGGCTGACCATCAGCATCCTGTGCTTTTGCCCAGTCTTCTTCACCAAAGGCTTGCTTCAGAATTGGCAGAATTGATCGCCTCTCCTTAATCGCGTTTAGATAATCGGGTAAGCGACCTTGTTTGTAGAGCGATCGGGCTAATACTTCTGCATTAGGTTGATAGACAAATTCAGGAGTTGCCACATATTCAAATGGACTGAGCCGCTGCACTTCGGAACCAATGTGCAACATCGGACTGGTTAGTTGAATCGTCGCAGAATCTAGAATCTGGCGCTTGGTCAGAGTTATTTCAGAAGCGGCAATCATAGCGTTCGCGGGGGTGAGCAGGTTGGGTTGGTGAAATTGGTGAGGAGGATGTTGCTCAGATAGACAGAGGAATTTTCTGATCCAGTTGGATTTCACATTGCTGAAAGAGATAATTCACCGCAGAAAATAATTGCTCCAGGGCTTGAATAGTGTAGAAAGTTTTATTGTGAGTAAAAATGCTATCTTCTAGTTTGCCAAACTGCCAAACATCCCCATTAGAAACAATTCCGTAGACGGTAATATTGAGTTCACCATTTAATTGCTGGGCTGCTATCATTTCCGCCAAACATTGCCCCCACCCAGCGTCAAAGTTATCTTGCTTGGCTTCGACTAAAATAAAGTAGGGCTTGTCGAATACAACTTTGCCTAAGGGCGATCGCCGTGCCAGGATATATTCAGGAAATCCAGATAGGCTGGCATTATAGTTGAAAAATTTTTGAGTCCATAGCAGAAATTTACTGCGATAAGCTTTCCAGACTTCCTTCAAAACGGGATAAATGAGATTTTGGCAGATCGCAAACTCTGAGTTATCCACAACACCTTCTTCAAGCATCAAGTCCCAATCTTGTCGAAAATAGTCAGAGATGGGAAAGGCAACTTCCTGAATAAAATTGGCTTCTGTATAGCGAATCTGGAATGCTTGAATCGTCTCGCCTAAATTTTGGTATTGGCTAAATGACATAATATAACCTCACAAACATCGCTTCAAGAATTGCCAAGGCTGAGATCAGAACCCAATACTGCTATGGTACTGCGAGTTGAATGGGGAGGCTGAGACTAATCCCGCTGCGATAGATCGGGTGTGCTTTGAACTTTTCTGGCGTGACCTTGGCTAACAGCCCACCGATGGGTTGCGAAAACACAGATCCTTCGGTAAACATCTGCACTGACTGCCGTCGCGCTTGTTGACCAGACACGGGCGAAACAATCCAACCGCTACGTTCTCGGAGGGCATAGCTGGCTCCTTGCAAATACTCAGAGGCAAAGGGGTACTCCCAGAGTAGACTAATCAAGCTGTAGGCATTGGGTTGCTTAAAACCTACAACCTTACCCCAGTTTTTATCGAGATCATGCCAGGTTGCAGTAAAGCGTCCAGCCCCACTCGATCGCTCTCCGCCAATCCCATCCTCACCCAGCAGACTGAGTGCCGATGCCAGTCGGGTTTCGAGAGCCGGATCAGGCGTGGGAAAGTGAATCAGAAAATATAACCCTGCCTCTGGTTGAAATTGCACAAAGCCCACATGGTAAAAATTGCTGGCACGGGTGGTGCGATCGAGACTGACTTTGGGAATGCGCTGTGACTCAAAGGCTTTGCTATAGCCAAAGGTTTGTGCCCGCTCCAGTGCTCCCCCCGTTTTAGACTGTTTCACCTTCAGTTCAAGTTCGGCTCGATCAGAGTTTGTATCTGAGTTGGTAAAACCTTTTCCTTGATACCACCGTTGCCAAACACTCAAAGGCAAATAGTCCAACTTTTTATACTCTTTTGCGAAGGCTAGATTCTCGGTTGGATAACCTTTTGGAGGTTTGATCGGACGTGGAAGATAGTAGGTCTCTCCGTGATAGATGAAGGTGGAACTGAGGCGAAAGGGTGGTTCTAGCCGAGGCGATCGCTCTGGTTGGGGAAATTGGGAAAATAACTGCTCTACAGCCTCACCCCCGAATAGCCGCGCGTAGGAACTCACCCAGGCGCTAAATAGCGTATCGGAATAAGCCCGTTCGCTCGATTCTTCCATGCCAATGCCCACTTCACCAAAGTGAACGGGATTGCGTCCAAAATCGAGTTTGACCAGTTGCCAACGGCTCATGCTAGCTGCCTCCAGGCAACAACTGCTGCTGGATGTCGCTAAAACTACCCAGCAGTGCCGTGGTGTCGGCAAATGTGATACGAGGGGTCGTCCAATCTACGGTGCCACTGCCAATCCCTTGATATTGGGCAAGGCTGCGATAGAAAAACTGAATCTGCTGGAACTTGATTTTGCCGTAGCCGCGCGAGCCGTGACCGCCCAGGGCATCGTCTTCCAGAATTGCCAGAGCGATCGCCAGATTTTTCAAGTCTTCAATCACCTGGTCTTCGTTCTCAATGGTGTAGACCAACTCAAACTTGAATTCTGAGCCAGCGGGAACCCGCTCCACTTGCCGGGGGTTGGCGGCAGAGGTAATGCGATCGATGCCGTTTTCAAACTTCCACTCGGTCATGTAAAGCCCTGTATCTACCTGCTTGAGCTTCTGAATGGAAGATTCTTTCAAGTGACAATCTCGTACTATTAAGCGTGCTGGAAAATTACGCCCATTAATCCAGGCATATTGCTCACGATTGATAGTTTTTGTATCATTCTTTATATTTCCTTGTTCATCTTTCTCAAGCAAGTTTTCTTGATTTGCAACATCTGTTTTGACCCAACATTTAGCACCTGTTGAGCCAAAAATGCGAGATACAGGACAGGTTTTTGCTCCCTCAAAGGGGATAAGATTACCATCAATTTCAGTGATGCCACTAACCAGATCATCGCTTTCATATCGATAAGTATCTCGACTTCCTCGACGGTTCAATTGACGGCTTTTGATTCGCTCCAGAATTGAACGTAACTTTCCTTTAATCGAAGATCCTGGCAAGTAAGGATAGCGAGTGATCGGATCGCGAACAATTGGTTTATCTAATCCACCAATGTTAAGTGTTTCATTTCCACCACCAATATGTAAACCTGTTTCAACCAATAAAGTGCTTTCAATCCGAACCTTTCCAAACAAGGACTTTTGAGGTTGTTCATCTGTTGTAGCTGTCATTAGTCTTTTCCTCCCGCATATCTGTGATAGGCAATGATTGATTCTATAAGCTGACCAAGCCGCGTAAAGTCCTTTGAAAAGAAGTCACTCTCTTTGCGTATTTTTTGTAGTGCCACATCTAAAACTTGTCGTAGTGGTTCAACAGGTCCAGGATCGTTATTTTTCTGCTGGCGAGCAGCGGCATAGGCAAGTTTTGCACGAAGTAGAGGAAGTTCTGACTTAATCTCTTCAATATCCTCTAGTTTTTGAGTTACTTTTAGCTTTGCCTTAATTTGATTGACAGCATCCAAAAATTTACGAATTTGAGTTGTCTTAAGGCCCTTGTCAGCAAGCTTTTTGCCAAGCTTTTGAGTCTCCTCAACTAACTCACGAGTTCCATAGTCAGACAATCCTGCTAGTTGACTAATTTTTTTAGACATTTGATCAGCAATGTCTTCAGATTGAGATTGTGTCACAGGTTCATGATTAGGTCTTTGGGGTCGTTCAAACATGTTTTTGGCAATTTACGATGGAAGTTATACTTTTGTTTTGAGTAGCTCAACGCAGGTAGAGATCACCAAACAGTGCTAAGGTTGCAGGATTTGGTTAACTTTAAGCGTCAATTCTGGAAAGATTTGAGACTGAACCGGGTCTTCACCTTGATAAACCGTTTCTTCGTAAAGTCCCTCGACCAGCAAAAGGAGGGTGACTTTTTGGGAGAGCGGATCGACAATCCAGTATTCGGGAATACCAAAAGAAGCATACTCCGCCCGCTTAAAGCGGTAGTCTCGTTTGACAGAATCAGGGCTAACAATCTCAACTGCCAATATTGCGCCAGACTCAATCACTGCGGATACATCAAGTTTGTCTCGAATTTCCTCAACAGGGACGACGCAGATATCAGGTAAACGAGAGCGACGGGGTGCTGTTCGGACACCAATCAATTGCATCGCTGCCCAGGATAGCTGAAGTCTGGTAATCTCAGCGATAAATGTATTGATTAGAAAATAAATAATCAGGGCATGGCGACCTGGGGGAGGATTCATTAGAATCAGTGCTCCATCTTCCAGTTCATAACGGTTATCGGTACCATCGTCGTAGGCAAGATACTCTTCAAAGGTCAGTTTGGTGGGGGTGGTCGTGGTGGTCATGGTTAGGAGTTGCGGTTGAGGAGTTCGATCCAGGTGGCGATCGCCCGAAAATAGGGCGCATTATAAGGACTCATCAGGGACTGTCGAAAATCGGCATTATCTAGCATTCTGGCAGGCAGTCGGGCAAGGGTGTAGGCAACTTTGGGCAAGTGCAAATAATATCGAATATCTTGCACCTGATCGGGCTGCTTTTTCTTGGCTTCCTTAATTTTTTCTTCTTGCATCTGGGCAGTATTGAGCAAGTTACGAACAAAACTGCGGGTATAGCCTTGTCCCACTTCTCCGTAGAGGTGTTTGATAAAAGGGAATACCCCAAACAGCGCAGGTTCGACCACAGAATTTAGATAAGCACGATCGTTTAGATTCAGAGAAGCAAGATTCCAATTGCCCAACCATTCATCCCATTTCAATGCTGCATTCAATAGCCCTAAGCTATCGCGTCCATTGCCTTTCGCTGCTTTTTCAACATCTCCGGCTTCCTCTGCGGCTTGATAGAGCGGGAACTTGGCTCCAGTAATGCAAATCCCCGCAGATAAGGTGATGTCGGGATGATTGCCAGTGTAGGCGCGGAAACTCTGATACACATCAAAAGCAAATTCCACCACTTCATTCCAGGCACCACTGACGAATAAATCATCACCGCCAGCATAGATAAACAATAGATTGGGACGTGGATGGGGCTGATGATTTGCATCAAGCATCAACGCCTGATGGGTTTCTGGTAGGTTGCTTTGTCTATGTGCAGCTAAGCTATTGAGATATACCTTGAAGAAGTAGGTCATCTGGCGAGACAAACAAGCTAACCGAGGCAAGGTATATGCCTGCCCTAATCCTTTAGAAAAAATCTGGCTGAGGCGATCGACATCCATTCGGAGATAGCCCACTCGCTCAATCCCTTTTGCTTCTTTGGCAAACTCTTCTGCCTGCATGGTGCCAGGTCTCTTCTGGTCATTTTCCTCAAAGTCTACTTTGCTAGGTTGTGCGTAGTTGGCATATAACAGAGGCGTAACCTGTGACGTTTGATAGTGACAAATGTCCCAATCATTAACCAACAAAATTAAATCATCGTCATCAGCAATTTGAAGTGCTTCCTGCGGATTATCAAATAAATAGTGATAGATTGTTCCAGATTTAAGTTTGAAGCGTAACCGTTTTGGTGCCAGGTTCCGCCGCGACGATCGTACAATTGCGTTAACCCTGAGCAACTGCCTGCCCAGCCGAAACATTCGCGCACACATGGTACAGGCTTCTACAGATCCGGGATCTTCACGATTTAAACGAGTCAATCTTTCAACATCATCCCGGTGGCAAACTTTGCAGGGTTGATGGCTCCGTTGGGGAACCAGCAACCGATCCAACTGATGTTCAAACTTACGAAAGGCTTGATCAGTCAGTTGGTCATTGACCTTTTGCCAAATTTCAGCCAGGGCAGGCTGTTTAGCATTTGCATTAGGTTGTAGGGACTCTATCGGAAAAGGCGTGTGCCCGATCGCCAGAAACACCTTGCGCTGAAACGTCTCCAACAACCAATCATTAAACTCTTTTTGAATTTGCTGCAAGATTCCCGCTAACCCATTCGTCGCAGCAACGAGCAAATAAAACTTGCTGGCTCCGGCATAGATCACATTGGTGCGGGGTAGGTTGAGCCTGGTCAAAAGTTGCTGCACCACTTCTTCAGTTGCCAATTCCAGGTAAAAGCTGCGGGCCCGCAAGGATTTTAGCGCCCCTTCGGACGAAATGGTGTAGATGAACTTTTGCACGCCCATCAAATCGCCGCCGACCAGTGCCAGTTGTTTATCAGAGGATTGTGAAAGAGCCGCCGCGATCGCGGCAGTCGATTTTGCCTGGTCAATCAAAGCAATGTCAGAGTCACCGACACTCAAGTGAGAACCAAATTTCTCTAAAAATAAGGTCAATTGAGCCAAATTATCGGGATTCAGGTGCGCGATCGCCTGCCGAATGTCAGCCTGTAACTGCTCAAAGCCTGTTTCCGCTTGTTCCAAGGTTTGGGGGTAAGGAATGCGAGGCGTTTGCTCATTTCCTTGCCTTTCCAGTGCCCAGGCAGGACGATATTTGTAAGCAGGGGTTGCCCCATGCTCCAGATGAATTCGGTCAAACACAATTTGTAGCGCTGCTGGAGCCTGGTCAGACCAATTCAGAATTTCCTTGGCTGATGCAACAAATGACTGAACTGCCTCAATGGGTTGAGATCGGGGCAGCGAGAACGAGGTTCCTGACCAAGTTGCGAGAATCGCGATCGCCTCGTGGATAACTTGTAAGGCGGCGTAGTCAGAGGCATTGGGCATGGCGTTTGGGGCTTTGATCGTTATCCAGTGAGATCGTCATTATCGAACAAATTGTCTTCGGCAAAGTAATTTGTCTACTTTAGCAAAGAAAAATCAGAACGTCAGCCTGTAGCTTATCGCGGACGTTAGCCCATCATCTGCTTATCGATGGGCACGGGCACAGCCCTTTGCCCATCCTACGTTTAATGACAACGATGTAACAAACCAAAACACATCAAGGGTGCGTTACGGTGTTGCCTAACACACTCTATGCAATCAACACCAGGGCTTGACTCACCCTAAGGATGGCTACTCTCACCCCGTTTGCAGCTCAGCAGAGGGCTGATAGATACCATAAGCAACCCGTTCATAAGGAATAACATCCCCGACTAATCTCAAGCGACTGCCTAAAAACAGGCAAAATCCCATTGGCGTATAGAAAATTAAGTGAATGCGTTTCGCTTGGTATTGATCCCGGTAGTGCTGAATCAATGTTTTCGCATGAAGAGCAAGCGCGATCGCATCAGCATCTGACCCCAAAGATTGTTCTCCAGTCCCCGTTTCTGGTTCAACATAGATCATTGCGTTAAATTGTTCCTTGGAGTGGGTGTAAACAGTGCCCATCTCTGCCCAAGATGAGCCGCTAATCGCAAAAATCATCAACAGATCATCGCCTGGCGTCCCGTGTTCTTCAACAACTTTAAATTTCAAACTGGAAGGACTGGCATTCGATCGCCAAATCTGATTGTTTCCCACTGTGCGTTGGGTAGTTTGCAGTGTATAGCCAGCCGCATCTTGAAAAACAGTGCCAATGATCAAAGCAGCAGAGAGGGGTAACAGTCCTTGAATATCGAGAGTTAGGTTGGCTCGTCCTCCTGTTAATTGATCTCGGACTTGTTTCAGTTGGGGCAGCAAAATCGTATGCCAAGTTTGGAGATCAGCCACCTGGCGTTGGGGTCTGGCATCCAGATTAAAGTAGGGTGTCCAATCCAGTTCTACATCTGGTAGCTGATCAGCAGCTTGGTGTTTCCAGCCATGAATTTGCAACTTAGCGGTCACTGGGGCAGCCTTTGAAACCGTTGGAGGGCGTTCTCTCAGAGTGTTTGCCACCGTGCGAATCCCCTGAGCAATATTCATAAACGCCTCATCCCGATTGCTCCACTTGGTCACGGGTTTGGCATCCTTGGGAAATGCCTGGAGTTTACCAAAGGGCGCCCCACTCCAGTCCACAGGCTTGAGAATAATTGGCACCACCAGGGCTTCTTGGGCTGCATGGCGCTCCATTGCCCGTTGCATCTCAATGTCGTAGCAATAGTCTGATGCCAAAAAGTTGTCACTGACCAACAGCAAAATGATTTCGGCAGTGTTGAGATTATCATCGATCGCCTGTGCCCATTCCATCCCTGCCATGATTTTGCGATCGTGCCAGGACTGGATCACGCCCTGCTTCTGCAACAGTGCCAAATGCAGTGCCAGCTTATCGCGCAGTTTCTCATCGCGATGGGAATAGGAGAAGAAAACGGTCACAGGTGTCATGGCAAAAATTGGGAGCTAGCTAAGCGGTCCAATAGCTTTCGCTTCATTATCTTGCATCAAATCTAAAATCGCATTGCTTTTTTGCATCCACTCTTGCATCAGCTTCTTCTCAAGGCATCCGAAATCATTGTTGAGGCATCCAAAATCATTGTTGAGGTGTCCGAAACGGTTTTTGAGGTATCTGAAACCGTTTTTGAGGTGTCCGAAATCGTTTTTGGGGTGTCTGAAATCGCTTCTGAGGTGTCCGAAATCGTTTTTGAGGTGTCTGCAATCGCTTCTGAGGTGTCTGAAACCGCTTCTGAGGCGTCCGAAACGGTTTTTGAGGTGTCTGAAATCGCTTCTGAGGTGTCCGAAATCGCTTCTGAGGTGTCCGAAATCGCTTCTGAGTGTCCGAAACAGGCATTCAAAACCAGTTTTGAGGCTCACAAAGCCATATCTTATACCAATTTAAATTGAGAATGTGACACTTAGGAGATCCCCCTAAATCCCCCTTAATACGGATTCAATAACACCGAATTCTACTGTAGGGGCGCGGCATTCGGCTGAGGTTTCTAGGGCAATGCGAAAACGTTTTACTGAATGCCACGCCCCTGCGCCGAGAATGACATCTTAATTAATTAGGACTTACGCACTTGAAGCTTACAACCCTGATCCCTCCTTGCCCCCTTAAAAAGCTACGGTGTACACACAAATCTCAGATTCAAGGCGAAACCCCTGGAGATCCCCCCAACCCCTCTTGAAAGGCTACGGTGTACACACAAATCTCAGATTCAAGGCGAAACCCCTGGAGATCCCCCCAACCCCTCTTGAAAGGCTACGGTGTACACACAAATCTCAGATTCAAGGCGAAACCCCTGGAGATCCCCCCAACCCCCTTAAAAAGGCTACGGTGTACACACAAATCTCAGATTCAAGGCGAAACCCCTGGAGATCCCCCCAACCCCCCTTAAAAAGCTACGGTGTACACACAAATCTCAGATTCAAGGCGAAACCCTGGAGATCCCCCCAACCCCCTTTGAAAAGGGGGGCTTCAGATTTCAAAGTCCCCCTTTTTTCTAGCGCAGCGGCGTGCCAGCGCGGAGATTTAGGGGGATCAACCTACTCAACGACATCACTAATTACTTGTGTGTACACGATAGCCTTAAAAAGGGGGAAACTCCGAAAGCCTCCTTTTTAAGGGGGTTGGGGGATCTCTCTGCGTAAGTCCTATTAATCTGTGATCCTAAGGGAAATTACAGAAAAAACGCGATCGCAGCGCAAGCAATCAAGCAGATTACAAAAAATTACGGAGTTTAGAGCAACCTCGGCTGGGGCAACTTAAGCAAGTCATCAGTCATCCATCAAGCATCTGGAGGAACTTTACGCGATGGCTTATCAAAAACGTCGCTCTACTATTTTAGAAAAAGCCCAAACCCGCTTGCGTGGGCTGCAATCGGTTAATCCAACCCTGGACTTGGGCAACGGCTTAACGCTAAAAGATTATGCAGATTTGATCGAATCTTCTGATAGCCGCTTACAGACGCATAATGCTGCCCTTGCCGAAGCCGATCGCACCCGCATTGAATTTTCTGAAATCGAGGCATCGGTCTCCGCGCTATCGTCGCGGATTCTCAGTGCAGTAGCTGCCATGTATGGCAAAGATAGTAAGGAATATGAGATGGCAGGCGGCAAACCGCCCAGTCGTTACAACCGGGTCAAAAAACAAGTCTCGGCAACGGCTTCGTCTGGGACTTTGGTCAGCAATTCTTCTCAAAACATGGCTGTCTCCAATGGGGCAAGTATTAATCACAATTGAGGTTGGACTTTAGACAGTCGATTTTGGACTGTAGCAGCCCTGCCAAGCCCCCCGCGATCTTCGAGATTGCGGGGGGCTGAGTCATTGACCGGGGGGCATCCCAATCGCCCCAGCCTATTCCTCTGCATCTCGGAGCGTATAGGCAACATAAGCAGAATTGATCACATTGCCCAACAACTGAGTGGGAATATTGGTCGCTGTATAGTAATTCACTTTCTGACTCAAAGCTGCGATCGCCTTGTAGTGTCCCCGTACATAAACCGACAGCACCGACTCTGGCGACATCTTATCGATCGTCTCTTGCAAAATCTGTTCCAGTTCCGCTTCGGTCAACTCACTCCCCGTTGGCACATAGTTGACCAAATCCAGCACCACCACATCGCCTGTAAACTTGCGGCTATCTAGCTTGCGCGGCTTGATGCGGGGAAACCGGGCATTCAGTAAGCGATACTCTTTGGGCAACGTGCCTGCCGCCATTTGCAACACATAATCCACTGTGACAAAACTGGGAACTTGCTCCCGTTCCAGGATCTGCTCCAGATACTCCACCCGGTTCTTGATGCTCTCAGCGATCGTGCGTCGCACTTCTGCTTTGACCAATTGATCCACTTCCTGTTTGGCTTCGCTCAGGGTGCGCTTAAACAACCAGGCAGCTACCCCGACAAAGAGCACGGTGACAGCGCTGAGCAACCCAACGTAGATGTTGAAGCTGGTAGTGAGCGACTGAAACTGTCCTTTGAGCAATTCGACGGTGGCAGCATCCACGGACTGAGCCGCCGGGGGAGGGGGTGAAGCTTGGGCAAGCCACCCGATCCAGGCAGGGCAAGGAGACCAGACGATCGACCCTAGCATGACAGACTCCAAACAACGCCAGACATGGAGTTACTCTATCACCCCAATCCATCTCCCATCTGCTTCATCTACTCCCCTCTGTTTCACTGACCCAACACCCATTCTGTCTAAAAGTAGCTGAGTGCAATTGAATATAACACTTGCGTAGGTTGGGTTGAGGTACGAAACCCAACTCCCGCATGGGTTACGCTAACGCTAACCCATCCTACATTTAAATCTGATCTCAACCAGTTACGCGGCTATGAAGGAGCGATCTACAAGTGCAGAATTACAAACAGTGCTTGCAGTCTTCTCAGCTCTACCAGCCGTTTATCCGCCCGACCCAATAGCCCGGTAAGAATAATTCTCTCAATTCCATTTACATATCCTCGTAGGGGCGTACGGCCGTACGCCCCTACAGAAGACGCTCATCTGTAGCGCTATTTTTGGAAATTGGTATAAGACAACCCCCAGAGAGTAAGCCTGATGCTAGTCCTTGTGGTGTATGACATTGCCGACGATCGCCGCCGCGATCGCCTTGCCACTTTCTTGGAAGGTTATGGTCGGCGAGTGCAAGAGAGCGTGTTTGAGTGTTTCCTTTCATTGCAAGAAATGAAGACCTTGTACACGCAGGTGAAACGTCAGGTGAAGCCTGCTGAGGATAACGTGCGGTTTTATTGGATTCCGGTGGATGCAGTCCCCCGAACGTTGACGGTGGGCAGCGCCCCGCCCCAAGCACCACCTGCCGTCTACATCGTTTGAGACAACCTGCTACCGCTACACAGCAGGACAAACAAGGACAAAGCCCTTTGATTCCCAGCTAAACAGGTCAATAGAGAATTTTCTATTGACTTTTTAATTGGTTCAAGCATAATAGGGAAGTGAGCGGGATTTACACCCCTCCCTCGAACCTTGAAAACCGCATAACTTCGTCGACCTCTGTAAAAGGTTTACCAGGCAAGAGTTTTGGTCAGCTCGTTTTCAGTCAAGCTGTGCTTAAGCCTCCTCTAATTCATTGCAAATTAGACCTGTGTAAATTCGCCCTTGGGAAGCCCCACTCTGAAATCTTTTCAGAAGGCAACCCTTTCATCACCACTTCCCCGCAAGGGGACTGAAACACTTTAGGGAAAGTCAGTAACCTACTCATATCAGAAGTCTTTCATCACCACTTCCCCGCAAGGGGACTGAAACTCCTCCGGTCAGAGACACGGAGAAAGAAAATACGCCAATACCCTTTCATCACCACTTCCCCGCAAGGGGACTGAAACAAACAAAGATAATCAATGCACCCCAAAACTTGGAAGAAGTACTTTCATCACCACTTCCCCGCAAGGGGACTGAAACTGCGTAGGGATTCACCTCCCCGTTCGTATCCGCAGTGGCACCGAGGCTTTCATCACCACTTCCCCGCAAGGGGACTGAAACTTGCAGTCGTATAGGCACACAGCAAGGAGATGTCCTTTCATCACCACTTCCCCGCAAGGGGACTGAAACGTGATCCAAAGTCACCCTGCATACTACTTCTCCTTACTGTGCCTTTCATCACCACTTCCCCGCAAGGGGACTGAAACGCAACCCTTCTGGGTCGCCACCGAAACGTTCAATAGTACGACGCTTTCATCACCACTTCCCCGCAAGGGGACTGAAACTCCTCCCACATTAATGAAGCCAAAGCTCACAGAGTTCTTTCATCACCACTTCCCCGCAAGGGGACTGAAACGTCATTGTCCTTTCTGGGGTAAAGTTTACAAATGAGAAGTCTTTCATCACCACTTCCCCGCAAGGGGACTGAAACTCTCAAGTCTTGGGTATGCTGCATTTGTTGGGTCTGAAACTTTCATCACCACTTCCCCGCAAGGGGACTGAAACGATTCTCATTGTTGAGACCACCCTGAGACGCTCCCCTTTCATCACCACTTCCCCGCAAGGGGACTGAAACAGTAATAAGAAAGAGCAAGGTAAAGCCTGCGGTAATAACTTTCATCACCACTTCCCCGCAAGGGGACTGAAACTTACCATACTCTGACACATTGAAGTTGCTGGTTCCAGGAAACTTTCATCACCACTTCCCCGCAAGGGGACTGAAACACCGTAGAAACAGTTGCCTCTGTTAGTTGAGGCGCTTTCATCACCACTTCCCCGCAAGGGGACTGAAACGTTTTTTATCCTCCTCATACTCTTCTCGAGTCCGATGACTTTCATCACCACTTCCCCGCAAGGGGACTGAAACAGCCCACGGTTATCACGAACCGCCTGCATCAGTCCCTCCTTTCATCACCACTTCCCCGCAAGGGGACTGAAACAAAAAACTGTAACCGTAACCGTAACCGTAACCGTAGCCAACTTTCATCACCACTTCCCCGCAAGGGGACTGAAACCAGTTTCACTCCACAGTTTAGCATTTCTGAACTTGGACAACCTTTCATCACCACTTCCCCGCAAGGGGACTGAAACTTTGAACTAGTGTATACCTTGAACCATTTGGGGTAAAAAGGCTTTCATCACCACTTCCCCGCAAGGGGACTGAAACACAACCGCTGGTAATTTAATGAGGTCACTAACAAGAAGTTGCCTTTCATCACCACTTCCCCGCAAGGGGACTGAAACCAATCAGAATTACTTCTGAAACCGTCTCCCGGAATTCTCCTTTCTTTCATCACCACTTCCCCGCAAGGGGACTGAAACGGTTATAACGCTACCTTCACGCACCAAAAACCAGCGATCTTTCATCACCACTTCCCCGCAAGGGGACTGAAACAACCAAGAGGTTGCTGGGTTCAGCAAAAATCTTTTCACCTTTCATCACCACTTCCCCGCAAGGGGACTGAAACCAGAAAAGGAACACCAAGCGCGGTTAGCAGCCACACGTTTCATTACCTCTTCCCCGTAAGGGGACTAAAACCCGATATAGATAGTGCCAGGAGAAGAAAAAACCCGCTTCTGATGGATTTTGTGTCCGAGATGTCAAACCCCGTAGGGGCGCGGCATTGGACAACGATTTAACAAATCCCACCGACAATGTTTATCCCAATGCCACGCCCAACCCCAACGATAGACCCAATCCATCCGAACCAGGCGTGACCTTCGGGCAGAAAAGAGTGATCAAACCGACCCACGCGAACCGGGCGTGGCATACCCTACGGGAAGCAAGCTATGGGCAGGAAAGGGTTGACAAAACCAAAAATCATTTGCCGAATACCGCGCCCCTACGCCGGATCAACACAAAATCCAGCAGAAGTTAACAAATCCCAACGACAATGTTTATCCCAATGCCACGCCCAACCCCAACGCTATACCCAATATCAGGTGGAGGACATTCATTATCCAGCAGTCCTCGAAATCAGCCACACAGTTTCGATCGACCGCTGTAACCGCACGATATCGCTTCATCCCTGCATGAAAATATTCACACTTGCTAATACCAATTTAAATTGAGAATGTGACACTTAGGAGATCCCCCTAAATCCCCCTTAAAAAGGGGGACTTCAAGACTGGCTTGGGTTTCCCCCCTTTTTTCTAGCGCAGCGGCGCATATAGCCTGTCGGCATGGCTTCGCTAAAGCGCGGGGGCTAGGGGGGATCTAGATCTGTCGCAAACACAAATCAAATTGGTATAACTTCCACCACTTTGGCACCAGAGAATAAAGAAACGTTACAGCAAAATTCGATATTGACAGTCAAAACTGTCATCAATATAATGAAAACATGAAAACATTACAGCAGTGGGCACAGCAGCATCCGCAGTGGTCGTTGGAGGAATTCGTTCATATCGTCAATGATTATTTGCCGCAGTTTTTGCCCACTCAAGATGCCATTACGAGAGTCCAAGAAGAAGTCAATCCCCGTTTAGTTCGCTACTACGCCACTCAGGGTCTACTCGATAAACCCCTTAAACAAGGACGAGAAGTACGGTATGGATATCGTCATTTATTGCAATTACTCATCGTTCGCCGTTTATTGATGGAAGGATATACCGCCACAACCATCACTCGGCTCGTATCGTCTAAAAGTAACACCGATTTGGAATCCCTCCTACAAGGCGGTGTGCAGCTTACCGTTCAGACCGCCAACCCAGCTCTGGCATTTTTAGAACAAGTCCAGAAACGATCGTCGGCTCCCTCAGCGCCTGCCCCTGCCACCAAATCCCTTCCCCTGGAAAACACCTCCCCCCCTGATTCAACCTCCTGGCAACGACTGGAGATTTTACCAGGACTAGAAATCCATATCCGGGAAGATTTTAGCTATCCCAATAGCCATCAAGAACAACAAAATTTATTGCACATCATCGCACATCATTTGCTCAGTCTAGAAACTCAGCGGAGACATTCATTATGAACCCATCGCAACCTCAGCAATTACCCAAGATCGAACTGATTCCTCTACGCGGTGCGATCGCGCAAAATGAACCCACCACCCTCGATGTTTTAGTCAAAATTTTACCGCCAGACTTACAGATTAGATTAGACCGCCCACCGCTAAACTTAGGCTTAGTCATCGATCGTTCTGGCTCGATGTCAGGTTTCAAAATGAACTATGCCCGTCAAGCAGCTGCTTACGCCGTAGAACAATTATTGCCCACCGATCGGGTCAGCATCACCATCTTTGATGACCGCATAGAAACCATTGTGCCAAGCACCCTGGCGACTGCTAAACCAGAGATTCTCAGCAAAATTCAGCAGATCTCTACCCGAGGCTCGACCGCATTACATGGTGGTTGGATTGAGGGAGGAACTCAGGTCAGTCAACAGTTGAAACCAGACCAGGTCAATCGAGTCCTGCTGTTGTCAGACGGATTGGCAAATGTGGGAGAAACCAATCCCGATACGATCGCCAGCGATGTGCATGGGCTTGCTCAACGGGGTGTCAGCACCACCACCATGGGAATTGGTAACGACTACAGCGAAGACCTGCTAGAAAGTATGGCACGCAGCGGTGATGGCAACTTTTATCACATTGCTTCGCCTGAACAACTGCCTAATATTTTTCAATCAGAATTGCAAGGCTTAATGACCACGATCGGTCATAAAGTCAGCTTGGGAATCAATCCTCTAGAAAGCGTTACAGTCGTCGATATTTTGAACGATCTCGACCAAACTTCGACCGGACGATACAAACTTCCCAACCTTGTGATTGGCAACCCCATCTCCATCGTAGTACGTCTAAAAATCCCGGCACTGGGGCAATCGACCGACCTTTGCCAGTTTCGCTTGGCATGGGACAATCCAGAAATCCCAGAGCGTCAGATTCTTCGAGTCACTCTGCATCTACCGATTGTTTCGCCTGCTCAATTGAGTGATTTCCCTCCCCATACCGAAGTGCAGCAACAGATCGCCATTTTAATGGCAGCCCGTGCCCGTCTGGAAGCAGTTAAATGCATGGATCAGGGAGACTTGGCAGGCGCACGAGTGAGCTTACAAGAGGCTAAAGCGATGACTCAAGCAGCCCCTGGGTCTCCCCAGCTAGCAGAGGAATTAGCCATGCTAGATGATTTAGATCTGGATCTACAATCGGGAGATACGATAGGAACTCGCAAAAAAGCAATCTTTCAACGATATAATTCGCAACGAAGTCGTCCCAATCCGTAAGGTTCATCCGCAGACGAGGGTGTCTCCACTAGGAGAAATTATGTCAGTGTTGTCCCGGACCTGAAAAAGGCGCGATCGCAAGATTGCCCCAGAATTTCCTGACCGATGGATGACAAAATACGATCGCTGTGGTGTCCTAACCCTAGACCACCACACTCTATTGGGATAGTAGGTGCATGTAGACCCGCCTTAAACAAGCCTTCAAAATCTTCTCTGGGAAAACTGGCAGTGCGATCGTAGCCAGCCGCGCGATCGGCGAGAAGCTCCCGCGACAAGCTTCTGCTTTTCACAGGCATCAGCCAACACGCAATCCGACACAAATCCATTTCAGAAAAATCTTCGTATTCAAAAAAGTCAACTGATGATGGATGCAGTCATGCCGAAATTTAATGTATGCTGCCGTCCTAATCTCAGCATTGTTCTAGAAACACAATGGACTCAGATTCTTCTGCACAGGAACCGAAGGCAACGGATGCTCTATCAGATATTGACTTATTCAATGCACTGCGATCCGGGCAGGCAAGTGCCCTGAGAGTGCTCTACGATCGCTACGCCAGATTGGTTTTCAGTTTAGCGTTCAAAATTCTAGGCAACTCCGAAGAGGCAGAAGACATCACCCAAGAGATCTTTCTAAAGCTTTGGCGACAAGATAAATACAACCCCAGTCGGGGTTCCCTGGGCAGTTTTTTAACCACCATGACCCGCTCTCGATCGATCGACAAATTGCGATCGCGGGGGGTCCAATATCGCTTCATGCGTCGCTGGCAAGGAGTCGTGCAAAGCGAAGCAGGCTCAGCCTATCCCTTAGAACAGGCATCCCTGCAAGAACGATCGCAAATCGTTCAGGCAGCATTGATGCAAATCTCCGAAACCGAACGACAAGTTCTAGAAATTGCCTACTACGAAGGGCTGAGCCAGTCAGAAATTGCAAAACGGTTGAATCTTCCTTTAGGAACGGTCAAAACTCGATCCCGACAAGGCTTACTCAAACTTCGCCAAGCTCTGCAAGGCTCTATTTAAGGCTTTGTTGTAGAAGGGCAGGAGGCAGGAGGCAGGAGATAGGATGGTGGGGAATTGCTGCCAGGTTCTGCTAGCCCGCAGCCATGCAACATTCTACGAAAGTAATCAATGGCTGGGTGCAATTAAATCGAACGCTGATGCACGTATTAGCTCTGGTGAGTTAACCAGGCAGTATCAATCAGCCTCAAAGTCTCCCTTTTGCAGGGGGATTTAGAGGCTGATTGTGTCTGTTGCGACTTGCGATAGGACTGTTAAACATCCTTTTAAGCAGTCTCAACTTTAATTTGAGACTGCCTTTTGAACAGCTTTTGAGTTTTATTAAGGACTATACTAAAAATCTTGAGATGTCCCTTAATTTCTAAAGAAGTTCTACCGAATATGCAGCCCACGGACCCGAATAAGTTCACCGACAAGGCATGGGAAGCGATCGTCCAGGCGCAGGATGTGGCTCGTCGCTATAAACATCAACAGTTAGAGGTAGAACATCTGCTGGTTTCCTTGCTGGAACAACAGGATGGGCTGGCAAATAAGATTTTGGGCAAAGCAGGGGTGGATGCTCAGCGGTTTTGGCAACAGGTGGATGATTTTGCGCGACGACAACCGAAAGTGCCTGCTGCCGATCAGCTTTATTTGGGACGCAATCTGGATTTGTTGCTCGATCGGGCTGAGGAGACGCGCGAAAACTGGCAGGATGGCTTCATCTCGGTTGAACATATTCTGTTGTCCCTGGGCAATGATCCCCGCTTGGGCTTGCGGTTGTTTCGCAACTTCAATCTGGAAACTGCCAAGCTAGATGCCACCATTCGCGAGGTACGAGGCAGTCAGAAAGTGACGGATCAAAGTCCGGAGTCCCGGTACGAAGCGCTGGATAAGTATGGGCGCGACTTAACGGAACAGGCAAAAGCAGGCAAGATTGATCCGGTCATTGGGCGCGATGAAGAAATCCGGCGGGTGGTGCAGGTACTATCACGGCGCACCAAGAACAATCCGGTGTTAATTGGTGAGCCAGGCGTGGGCAAAACCGCGATCGCTGAAGGCTTGGCACAACGTATCGTCAACGGGGACGTCCCCGAATCCCTGAAAAACCGCAAACTGATCTCCCTGGATATGGGATCGCTGGTTGCCGGAGCCAAATACCGGGGCGAATTTGAAGATCGGCTGCGGGCAGTGTTGCGAGAAGTGACCCATTCCGATGGCCAAATTGTTTTGTTCATCGACGAGTTGCATACCGTGGTGGGGGCAGGCGCTACCCAGGGCACGATGGATGCAGGCAACCTACTGAAGCCGATGCTGGCGCGGGGCGAACTGCGTTGTATCGGGGCAACCACCGTGGATGAGTACCGCAAATATATTGAAAAAGATGCTGCCCTGGAGCGACGCTTCCAGCAAGTGTATGTCGATCAACCCAGTGTAGAAAACACAATCTCGATTTTGCGAGGGTTGAAAGAGCGCTATGAAGTCCACCATGGGGTGAAAATTACCGACTCTGCATTGGTAGCAGCGGCAACCCTGTCTTCGCGCTACATTTCTGATCGCTTCTTACCCGACAAGGCGATCGACCTGGTGGACGAAGCTGCCGCCAAGCTCAAGATGGAAATCACGTCCAAGCCCGTTGAACTGGAGCAGATCGATCGGCGGCTGATGCAACTCGAAATGGAAAAGCTGTCACTGGAAGGCGAAGGGCAACGTTCCAGTGTAGTAGCAGGTGCTTATCGCGCTTCCCAGGAACGGCTGGAGCGAATTGAGCAGGAAATTGACGAACTGCGCCAAAAGCAGCAACAGCTCAGTTCTCAATGGGAATCAGAAAAGCATGTCCTGGAAGCAATTAACAAGCTCAAGGAAGAAGAAGAACATCTGCGGTTGCAAATTGAGCAGGCAGAACGTGCCTATGACCTGAACACCGCTGCCCAACTGAAGTATGGCAAGCTGGAAGGGTTGCAACGCGACCTGGAAGCCAAGGAAACTCAACTGCTGGATATCCAGGCGCGCGGCGCAACACTGCTACGAGAACAGGTGAGTGAAGCCGACATTGCGGAAATTGTCGCCAAGTGGACGGGCATTCCGGTGAATCGGTTACTGGAGTCAGAGCGGCAAAAACTGCTGCAACTGGAGCAGCACTTGCATGAGCGAGTGATTGGGCAAGAAGAAGCGGTAGAAGCCGTGTCGGCGGCAATTCGTCGCGCCCGATCGGGCATGAAAGATCCCGGTCGCCCGATCGGCTCCTTCCTGTTCTTGGGACCCACGGGGGTGGGTAAAACCGAGCTGGCTCGTGCACTGGCACAGTTTTTGTTTGATGCCGACGATGCCCTGATCCGCATTGATATGTCGGAATACATGGAAAAGCATTCGGTCGCGCGGTTGATCGGTGCGCCTCCCGGCTATGTGGGCTACGAAGAAGGCGGACAGCTTTCGGAAGCGGTGCGCCGCAAACCTTACGCGGTGGTGTTATTGGATGAGGTGGAAAAAGCCCATCCCGATGTATTCAACATCTTGTTGCAGGTGCTGGATGACGGACGCATTACCGATTCGCAAGGTAGAACGGTAGACTTTTGCAATACAGTGATCGTGATGACCAGTAACATCGGCAGCGACCACATTCTCGATATCTCTGGCGATGATACACGCTACGACGAGATGTTTAACCGGGTGATGCTAGCCCTGCGCAAGCACTTCCGCCCAGAGTTACTCAACCGGATCGACGATACGGTAATTTTCCATACGCTGACGCGCAAAGAACTGGCGCAAATTGTGGGGCTGCAACTGAAGCGAATTCAGGCAATGCTAGCAGACCAAAAGATTACGCTGGAGATGACAGCAACCGCACAGGATCACATCGCCCAGGTGGGTTACGATCCGGTCTATGGAGCACGTCCGCTGAAGCGGGCGATTCAACGCGAGTTGCAAAATCCGATCGCCACCAAACTGTTGGAAAACACCTTTGTGGAAGGCGACACGATTTTGATCGATCTAACGGACGGAGCGCTGACATTTGACAAAAAAGTCGATGTGAAAGTGAACCAACCGCTGGGCGTGAATTAATCCCTCATCTGAACCGATGACGTTGCTGAAAAGCAGAATGATTTGGAACGAAGTTTCAAATCATTCTGCATCATTTTCATGCCGTTGTTGAGCAACGCCGAACCGATTAAAGGAGTAGAGAATCTCCCGTCTCCTGACCCCTGACTCCTACCGCCTCACCAATACCCATGCTCAGCCAAAAAATCAGGCGAGATTTGTTCTAGAGGTTGGCTCGATCGCGACATGCCACTACTTCTTTTTGGATCAAGGCGGAGAAATTTCTCGACGTATTTGCCTAAAATATCGCCTTCCAGGTTAACCCAACTCCCCGATCGCAGAAATTGCAAATTGGTCTCGATGTAGGTATGCGGAATGACGGCAACCGTAAATTCAGTTCCGTCTGAATCGCACTCAGAAATGGTCAGGCTGACTCCATTGACAGCAATGCTGCCTTTAGGAATGATGTAGCGGGAAATTTGTGGACTTTTGACGGCAAAAACCAGTTCCCAGGAAGTCGCAGTTTGGGTCGCAGATTGTAGGCAACCTGTGCCATCGACATGACCTGTAACAAAATGTCCACCGAGTTTGCTACCAACCCGCAATGAGGTTTCTAGATTGACATAGTCTGCTGCTAACTGTCCCAGTGTGCTACGACAGAGGGTTTCAGGGGAAGCATCCGCAATGAAGCCTTGATGGAGAATGTCTACAACAGTCAGGCAAACACCATCCACTGCAACGCTATCGCCCATTGCCAAATCCGACAAAATCTGGTCGATCGCTCCAGCAACACAGGTGATCTCCAATTGGTTTTCATTGAGCGATCGCAGCTTGCCTAACCCTTGTATCAATCCTGTAAACATTTCGATTCTGCCAATTTTTACATTTTTTCTGCTTTTGCCTGAATTTTGGCAAGTTTCAAGCTTTGACACAGATTGAGCAAACAGACCGAATGGATGATCCCCCTAAAGCTCCCTTCAAAAAGCTACCGTGTAGGCACAAGTGCTGCGTCTGTAGCAAAGCGTTGCAGATCCCCCTGGTGTGTACACCGTAACTTCAAAAGGGGGACTTCAGACTAGCAGAACATGGCAGAAATCGCCTACCGTTCTGCCTCCTGCCTCCTGCCCCCCTCAGAATCGTTGCCTAACTTACGCCCCAAAGGACTAGGCTTATGTTCTCCTCTTTCCATCACCTAGCTCTTCGACTTTCCCGAACCAGCTTGAGCGACTTCTAGCGTCTTGATCAGTTGAGCCAGAGCAAATTCCAATTGCACGCCTGGGTCAAGGGCAACCCAGCCGTCGTCAGTCAACTGGCGAAACTCGAAGTGGAGGTGCGGACCTGTAGAGTTGCCGGTGCTGCCAACCCGTCCGATTACAGTTCCCTGTTGTACCCATTCTCCTGGCTTAACAAAGATTTCAGACAGGTGAGCATAGAGAGTTTGTTCCTTGCCTTTTTGGTGTTCTAGCGCAACCGTGAGACCGTATCCCCCCAGAAAATCGGCAAGGGCGACCTGTCCGGTGTAGGCTGCTAGCACAGGTGTACCGAGGGGGGCACCCAGGTCTGTACCGCTGTGAAAACGCATCGCTCCGCTGATGGGATGCACCCGCCAACCAAAGGCAGAGGTAATAATGGCGGGAATGGGCAATGGAAAGAGCAAATTGAGGTTGCCATTGCCAAGGCGCCCTTGGGGACGAGCAGTGAGTTTGTAATACGCTTGCCAGGAAGTAGAGTTTTGACTGCTGGGGCTAGCAACGCTCACTCTGCTGGGTGTGGCGATGCTCCAATTTTGAGGTTGGTGATTGCGGGCGGCCTGAGCGGCTTGCTCACGACCACACAGATCGCCTGGAACCGCCTGCCCTTGTCGCAGCACCGTCTGGCATCCGGACGATCGCTCAGTCAGAATGACCTGAGTGGGACTGTCGTAGGTGCTGGTGGATTGAGGAGCGGGTCGATTTAGATTCACCAGGGGCAACTCTTCAGTCGCAGGTGCGGTGGGAACTGGGGTCGCAGGGACAGTCGTTTCGGGCAAAATTGGAACGGTCTCTGGTGCGGCAATACCCAACGATTCAGTCGTTGCCGCCTGGGCAGCAGGGGTCGAGGGTTCAGAAATTACGGTCACAGCTCCAGACGGTTGAGTTGCCTGCGCTGGCTGCAAGCTATTCCCTAAAAGCCCGATCCCAGCAAGACACCCAATGCCAGAGATGAGCAAAGAACGTTGCCAGGAAAGCAAAGAGGATTGTGCAGCACTGAGCGATCGAGTCATTCCCTTATCCTTCGTATGTATGACCGTTAGACGGTGATGCTTGAGTGTTAGAGCCGTAAAAATGTTACGAAAAACTAAACGGGGTTTATGAAAATCAATAATCTCTTCCAGTTCGCAATTCTAGTCGTTTTTTAGGGGGCAAGAGTTCCGCTATAGTTTAATCCCAACTTTAGAATCCTGATCCATAACTCAGACTGATGAAACCGGAGGTTTTAGATTGCCCTCATCGGGTGATTGACACAATTTTTTGAGTCGATCGAGATTGCTATCGCCAGCTTGCCGTTACGTTAGCATAGACTTTAGGTTTTCTTAAGCCTCTTAAATGGTTCGCTAAGTAGCTGGGCTAAATTAAATTGAAGATGTTTTTGGGGGGTAGAGGGGCAACCTCCCCTGCCTGGGGGGCGCAGCCCCCAAACCCCTTTCTTCCAGTTAATTAGGGCTACCTACTGATTAAGACGCTCAATTATTTGGAACTTTCTATGCATACCTGGAACTGGCAAACCTGGAACAATTTACCCTATCTGACTTGTAGCCTGCTGGACTCCTTCCCTCACGGCTTTTTTACCCAACAGTTTTCTCCCCAACCGCCAGCCGAACTGGTTCACGCCTTGCAACCCCAGGCTGAAACTTACCGGGTGAAACAGGTGCACGGCAATACAGTATTGTCTTCTTCCGAAGTTGAAGCCTTTGCCGATCGGGTGGAGCCATTCCCAACAGATGAGTTTCCTGCCGCCGATGGCTTACTCACCGAACAAGCGGAACAGGCGGTGTGGGTCTGCACCGCCGATTGTACCCCCGCCTTGATTGCAGATACGCGCACAGGACAGGTAGCAGCAGTTCATGCTGGTTGGCGAGGCACTGCCCTGAAGATTGTGCCCCAGGCGATCGCGCGGCTTCAGGCACAGGGGAGTCAACTGGCAGACTTGAAGGTGGCTTTGGGTCCCGCGATCGCAGGGGAAGTCTATCAAGTTTCCACCCAGGTGGCGGTAGAAGTAGGGGCGACGATCGCAGCGTTAGATAGCCATAATTTAGACCAGAGTGTGGCGGTACTGCACCAGATCTCTGATTCTCCTGTGCTGCCTGATCCGCAAACAGGGCGCGTGCGTTTGGATGTGCGCCGGATCAACGTCTTGCAACTCGAACAATTAGGCATTGCACCAGAGCAAATCGCGATTGCACCGCATTGCACCTACCAACAACCTGAACACTTTTTCTCTTATCGCCGCGATCGACTGAAAAAAGTGCAGTGGTCGGGCATTGTCAGTGTGTAAACCCTGCATCATATATTGCAACCTACTGCAAAATTAACTGCCACTCTGCGGTTTGGCTATCCCAAATTGGCGCGATCGTTTCACCCACCACATAAGGTCCCCAATAGAGACGCGATCCATCTTCAGCAAACGCAACCAGGACATCTCCTGGTTGGAGTTTGAGGTCAACATGGGGCAAAGACAGCAATAACCCCCGCTTTGCCCCTTCTTCTGGAGCAAAATCCCAATGAGCTGGCGGACTGTAGTCAGGTTTGAGCGCTTTGGCAGCAACCATCCCACGGGTCTGCGGTTGCTTTGACAGTAAAGCGACCCGCACCGGGTGCTGGGTCTGGTTGCTCACACGGAGGGCACCCAAACGACCAGCCACAGTCACAGCATCTGACAGGGTTGCAGGTTGATTAGACTTAAGAATAGGCGAGGGAACGACTTTGGCAGCAGGAGACACAACCGTACTGGTCGCTGCCGGATCAACTGTGCCTTGCGGTAACTGAATGGGGAGTGGCTCATTATTGCCGATCGAACCCGACTCTGGTTTGTTGGGTGCGATCTCAATCTGTAACCAACCCAGGAGTAACCCAGCCCCGACCAAGAGTAAAAAAGCAGCGGACGAGATCGTAACTGCGGGGTATACTCTTGACCGAATATTTCGACTTAACTTACCCCACGTCATAATCTGTCACCCATACCTTCTATCTCTAGTAATAACAATCTTTGAGTGAATGACCACTTTTTCCTGATGAAATTTGTCAACCAATTAAAATTTATTGAGCAATAAATTTAGCTTCAAGGAATCGATCTGTATGCAGAATACCCGACTCAATACTTTGGTAGAGGTTATTACCGGACAGTTCGACCGTTGGCTGACGAATCCCTGGCGCAAGATCTCGGTCTTAGTGATTATGCTCTTAATGGGTAACTTTTTGGGAACAGCCATCTCAACAACTACAGGTGCCCGCGCAGACTGGGATATTATCAGTGCGGGTTTAATGGTGATATTCATCGAGTTGGTTAGTCGATTTACTTATGGCAATCGTCAGGTTGCGCGATCGACCCTGGGAGAAGTGATCAATGCGCTCAAAATCGGTGTGACTTATAGCCTATTTGTGGATGCGATGAAATTAGGATCTTAAAGAGAACCCTGGCAAGATATCGGAAATATTATCTCTGACCGCGCACTTCCAAATGAACAAAACGGAGCTCTGTCCTGTTTTGTAGAAAGAGGGATGAGCAAGGGTTTGCTTCATTGGATAACCTTCCCATTCGAATCGCAAAGATCCCTCTCAAATTCTGAGAAGAAGAGAGAGGAACCCCCTAACAGAAAGAAATTTTTAGTACAACATTCTCTCTATATTCAGCAAGGTTTTAATCAATCCGGTTCAAATAGAAATCGATTAAAAAATAATTCACCTTTTGGAATCAATGAATTTGTCACATGTTGACCTGATAAATTTACGTAGCAAGTGAATGTAAAATTGATGCTCATAATCGATGGGTATCGGACACCCTATTTGTATCAAACAATGCATTTAGATTGAATAGAAGCCCAAAAGTTAAATGAATCATAAGTAAACTGAGCTTTTATCATTGACTCCTTAAGATGTTAGGTGATCAGTTAGGGCAATCAGGACGTTGAATGGATACCTTGCAAAAAGAAGTCGCAACCTTACATACCAAAGTAGATGCCCTGTATCAGGTCATTGAAGACCTCAGCCAAAGAGTTTCCGAGGTTTTGACTGAGTTGAGCCGTAACCCAGAAAAAGGCAGCGATCGCCTGATTTCCAACACCATGAATAGTCGTTATTCTTTTTATAGCTCCGGAGCGATGGACAGTGTGATGGAGCACAAAGATGTGTTGGTCGATAGCAATAACTTGGATGTCAATTCTCAAAGTAGTGAACGCGAATTAGCCCCTGAAATTCAGATTCGGCGACTTACGGCTCAACTGACAGCAGCCTATAATCGCATTGCAGCCCTAGAAGAACAGCTGCTGTCTCATCGCATTCATTAAAACCTGAAGAAAAGTAGAAGATTTTGAACAGAATGGTTTGAACAAGCCTAATAGTTTACTAGGCAAGGGACAGACAATTTCATTCAGAATTTTAGACTACTTTAATGTTTTCCTACGGTAATTTTTTTAGCCGTTAGAAATTGAGGTTCAAATAGTTTGTTGCCAAAGCATCAATGTGGGTGAGCAATTCCGCTTGTCCCCAATTTTGATAAAGGTGCGCTGCGATCGCACAGCCTCCTGCCCCTACCCCCTCTTTCACATAGCCTTGCTCATAAGCCCTCAGTTGGGCATGGCGTGAGTTTGCAAAGCTTAATTGCGTTGCCATTAAGGGTACTTTTCCCACAACGGTTGCTAGCCCAACGGTATCCCCAGTCGCGTCTTCTGCCACCCAGCGTGTTGTTCCAATCGCAATGTTGGTCGGTTGCCAGGGCAAATCATAAGTTTGGGCGATCGTACGCAATAGGGCGTAAATTGCCAGCATTTGGGTTCCCCCTGCCAGCAAAACCCCACTGCTACGGCTCGCGGCGATCGCCATTCCGGCGATCGCAATTTGCATCGGATCGCCCACCGCAGCCACCAGCGCCAGGGGGTTATTTTTTAGATCTCGTTCTAGTTCGCTTGCTTTCGCCAGTCCGGCTTGAACCAATTGCCACTTCTGCTGATGATTACAGGTGGGGTGGCTACTATTCACTTTGTCTCTAGCATCAACCCCCAGCCCTGTTAACACCGCTAAAGCAGTGGTTGTCCCTCCGACCACGCATTCTCCAATCACCAAGTAGCCAGCGGGCACTTGTGCAGCGAGTTTTTGTCCCCAGTGCAATCCTTGCTCCAGTAGATGTTTCACCGTCTGCAGGGACAGCGCTCGTCCCTGACTGAGACAGCCAGCAGGGCTGCCCTCCAGGTCAATGTAGGGTACTGGCGGGGGATGGGGCAATCCGGCGTTGAAGAGGTGTACAGGGATGGTTTGTGCCTGAGTGATGGCACGAGAAATCAGGGTTGGCGAAGCCCCGACATGCAAGGGAGGGAGGGGATAGGCAGGCTGGGGTTGGGGACCGTTGATCAAAAACTCGGCATCAGCGATCGCGGTGGACTGGCGATCGTGAGGGGTCGCTCCAGCAGCAGAAATGCCTGGGATTAAGCCGGTTGCGGTAAAGCCTAGAACGCAAACAAACAGAGGCGATCGCCCACGATACCGAACCAACCAGTTTTGCCCTTGTTGAGGCTGCGTATAGACTCGGATCACGAACTCAACTACTGGGTGTGTAGGTCATTGCCTGCTCACTCGCAGTTAGCTCAGATTCTGGCACATCGCGCCGCACCACACGACCATTCGGACCCACAATTAAGCGGGGTAAGATTTTTTGATCGACCACTTGCAAGGTATTCATGTTGTAAGTGGTGTAGCGAGTGGACTGGTCTGCCAAACTGACATCAATAATGGTGAGGGCTTTAAAGGGGGGCAGGTTACTGTTGAGAAGCGGTCGCGGTCCACTGCCCAAAATACCAGAATGCAACAATTCTAGCTTACCGCGATGGGCAGGGTAGTAGGCATGGTGATGTCCACTGATGTAGGTATGTACCTGGTAGCGTTCCAGCATTGCCCGAAGATGATCAGCATTTGCCAGAATTTCGCCCAACTCGTCGCGCCCCACCGCAACGGCGTATAGCGGGAGATGCCCGATCGCGATGCGCATTTTGGCAGATTGAGCAGCGGCACTGGCAAGGCTTTTTTCTGCCCAAGCAATCTGTGCCGCCGGGATTTGAGACGTGGAAGCATCCCACACCAGGTAGAAAATATCGTTGTGTTGAAAGGTGTAGTAGAAGGGAAATTGAGCGCGATCGACAAACTGGAGTCCGGGGTCATGTTTGGCATCGTTCCAGTAGGCGGCGGCTAATTCCCGATCATTAGAAAATAAAAATTTACCGCTGACTGCCAAGGCTCCAGAGGCATCGTGGTTGCCAATCGTAAAACCAAAGGGCAACCCTGCCTGTCGCAGCGGCGCAGCGATGTGACGATCGAACCCTGCCCACATCGCCTGAATCTCTGACTGGGTCAGCGAAGGTGACTGTCCAGCCACCATATCTCCACCGCCCAGGACGATATCGGGTTGCCAATCGGGAATCAGGGCAATTGCCTGGTCTACCTCTGGCTCGTAGTCGGTGGAGCCATAAGCACTATTCAAATCGCTGATCACAGCAATGCGAACATCTCCCCGAACTGGCGCAAATAAGCCCTTGGGAGCGATCGCCTTCGCAGCCTTAATGGGGGCAGAGGTCAACTTAGGTTCGGAATAAGCCGGAGTCGAGTTGCCAGAAAAAGCCGCTCCTGTGAGCGCTTTTTGGACAACCATTGCCAAACCTAGCCCCCCCAGAGAACCAGTCAGCGCCAAGAACTGACGACGTTTAAGACCCATAGGTTTAATCTTTGTCTGTTACATCTTGTAAATTCACGCAGTCATCCTTCGCAAGCTGCAAGTATCAGGAAAGTGGTAGATTCTTGCTTTAGGACCTGGATGTTATCTAGTCCACGTTTCTTCAGGTAGTTCCCGTAAAAATCTACCTCATTTCCGTCAATTTGCGCTGTCTTTTGGAAGGCTAAGGATGTCATCAGACCTGCCACAACCCCCCGATTCCCCAAACTCTGAGCCAGATTCTCAACCTTCGGCTTCTCCCCCAGAAAGCAGCCCTCCCCCAGTTGGGACAGAACCTTCCCCCCCGGCTGAGGGCATGTGGGAACAGGTTCGTCCGGTGCTCAAAACACAAAGTATCAAGGTTTTGCGGCGCACGATTCGGGTTTTGGAAGGGGCAGTGGAAAAACTGGAGGCAGAGCCACCCCCCAAATCGGCACCAAGTTTTGCTGCTGCGGTGGAAGAATCGACGGGCGATTCAACGATCGCCCCCTGGCACCCCCTTTGGGAAAAAATTCGTCCGCTCTGGCGATCTGTGCAACCCTGGTGGATGAGGTTGTTGGCAGGGATACGATCGCGCCTACCCGACTCCGCCAACCAAAAACTCTCTGATTCGGCACTGAGCGGTGCGATCGTCGGAGTTTTGCTATTGTTTCTCTGGATTCCTTCGGCGCTCTCGCCTAGCAAGCCACCCACCCCAGTGGCTGTCGCCCCACCGCCCCAGCGCGTCCCGCCCCAAGCCGATCCCCAGCCCCTCTATCCGCCCCCTGCGGCTTCTCCCCCTCCACTGGTGGTTCCCACGCCTCTGCCTTCTCCCTCGCCCCTGCCGTTGCCCAAACCTAAGCCTTCCCCTGTGCTCAATTTGACGCCCGAACAAAAGCTGATCGCCCGTATCCAGGATCAAGTGGCGCAAGTGAGCGATCAGTATGCCAACGGGTTGATTGAGTCAGTGCAAGCAAATTTCAAAGGCAGTCTGTTAATTGTGCGGGTCAGTGATAGTTGGAATACTCTCTCGCCCTCGCAGCAAGACAAACTGGCGGCAGAGATGCTGCGCCGTTCCAAACTGCTGGATTTCAGTAAGCTAGAAATCACCGATCCCGATGGCATGTTGCTGGCACGCAGTCCAGTTGTAGGGGATGAGATGGTGATTATTCAGCGGAATACGGAAGAGCCGGAGGTGGCTTACAGCAATTTTCGGACGAGTCAGTTCAGTTCGGGGATGAGTGGATGAGTGGATGGGTCTGAGTGTGGCTTATGCCAATGAAAGCGGCTGTAAGAGAAATTAGGAGTCAGGAGTCAGGAGGTCTGAACCTCAAAGTGCCAACCTTTGCACCAATTCTGGTGCTGCTCCTATCATCGGACACCTGCAACCTGTTATCTGCGATCTCTACTTTGTTGACTGCATTTTGCGAACGGTCTCGGTGACTTGTTGCCTCGGCAAAAAGCGAACTGCTAGTGCCATCAACCAATTCCACCAGCCGTGAATGGCAACGACTTTGCCGCTCATCAGAGCGGTGTAGCCGAAGCGGGCAACTTCTGCGGAAGTAGGGAGTTTTTTGCCTTTGACCAGATTGGAGTCTTCGATCGCCGCTGCTGCCTGAAATCCTGATTCTGTAGGGCCGGGACAGAGGGCGGTGACGGTGACCCCGGTGCCTTGCAGTTCGTTGGCGATCGCTTCCGAAAAAGACAACACATACGCTTTGGTGGCATAGTAAACCGCCATCAGTGGACCTGGCTGAAATGCCGCAGTAGAAGCCAGGTTTAGAATTTTTCCCTGTCCCCGCTGCACCATCCCAGGGAGCAAAAGGTGGGTTAACTGAGTCAGGGCGACCACATTCACCTGAAGCATATTTGCAGTTTTCTGCCAGTCAGTTTCGGCAAAGTAGCCAAAATCCCCAAAGCCCGCGTTGTTGACCAGGACGCTGATCGAGGTTTGCTCTGACTCCAATGCCCAAAAAATCTCTTCTGCCATGTTGGCAATTGCCAGGTCTTTTGCCAGCACCTTGACCTTGACTCCGTATTGCTGGGTTAAGTCCTGCTGAATGGCATGGAGCTTGGCCTCACTACGGGCAACCAACACCAGATTGTAATGGTCTTGTGCCAACAGTTTCGCCAACTCGTAGCCAATGCCACCCGAAGCCCCAGTGATAAGTGCAGTTTGGGTCATGACAGGTTCTTTTTCTTATTACTTACTGCTTTGGCAAAGGCTTTGGAGTAGCCAGCGGTAGTGCTATTGTCTGCGGCAATCAGTTGCAGCTTTTGCCAGATGCGATCGATGGGAGACCGCAGTTGTTTTTTGATTGTTACTGACTTTTCAGCAATCGTTTGGGCGAATTGTTGTCCTTTCTGCTCTAGGGCGATCGCAGGTGCTAGAAACTGGGCAGTAGTTTCAGCAACGGATTCAGCAATGTTCCGCACTTCTGAAGGCGGCAACACTTCGGATAGGTTCGCTTCGGTAATGACATCATCATCGTCGTCATTGTCGTTGTTATCGCCCCAGTCTGCGAGTCCATAGACGATGGCATCCACTTTTTTCTGATTAGACTCTTCTTGATCAAGCTCAATGTCTTCTAGTTCTTCCTCAAACAAGCAGAAGAGTTGATCCTCGGAGTAGACGGTTAAATCTTCGGCTGCGGTATAGGTCTCCATGCCCAGTTGGCAAGGGTCATCTTCAGAAGTCCCTTGTGCAATGTAAGTATTTGCGTATCCAGGGACATTGAGCAGCACCGCGAAGACGATCGCGGCAAGAAATAAAAGAACGCGACGGAGGGGCTTAAATGGTTTGGACATCAGTTAATTTTCAACAAGAAATTAAGTGGTCAGAAATCAGTATCAGATATTGGAGACAAAGACTCAACACTCATCGAGAAGTTTATAATCTGCAATTCACCTCTAAAATCGTCAATTACCTGAACAGAGGGAACGATCTGCCGAAGCCAAGTCTGGATTACTGCTGAGATAGTCTTTAGCCCAATGACAGCCGTCTTTCATCAAACTCTCCAGATTCAAATCCCAGACCATGACGGTTTGGTCATCGCTGGCGGAGAGAAGGGCGGTGCCATCGGGACTAAAGTAAACACTTCTAATCGGATTTTGATGTCCTTGCAAAAAGGAGATCGGGCGTCCATCCAGACTCCAGAGCTTGACTTCGCGATCGCCTCCCCCGGTGGCAATGACTTCACCATCAGGACTAAAGCTCATACCACTGGCAAAGTCGGTATAGCCTTTTAGAACATTGAGTAGTTTGCCATCTAGACTCCAGATCCGTACCGTGCTGTCCTCACTGGTGGTTGCTAAGGTTTTGCCATCGGGACTAAAGTTGACATTCCAAACTGCTTCACTATGTCCAGCCAGTGTTTTCAGCAGTTTGCCATCGAGACTCCAAAGTTTGATGGTTTTGTCGGTACTGGCAGAAGCCAAGAGTTTGCCATCGGGGCTAAAGCTAATATCATTCGTAATATCTTGATGCCCTGAGAGGGTTTTGAGCAATTTTCCTTGACGATCCCAGAGACGAATAGTTTTGTCTACGCCCACGGAGGCGATCGTTTTGCCATTAGGGCTAAAGGTTACACCGCGAACCTCATTGGTATGACCTTTGAGGATATTGAGTAATTTTCCATCCAGCGACCAGAGGCGAATGGTTTTGTCTTCCCCCACGGAGGCGATCGTTTTGCCATCCGGGCTGAACGCCACACCATACACCTTGCCCACATGTCCAGATAATTTTTTTAACAGTTGCCCAGTGCGGCTCCAAAGGCGGACTGTTTGATCGCTGGCAACCGAGGCGATCGTTTGTCCATCGGGGCTAAAGCTGACATCCCAAACTTCGCTGCCATGCCCTGCCAAAATAATCGGGGCTTGTCCTTGCAGTTTCCAGAGTTTGACGGTGCGATCGTAACTGCCAGAAGCCAGACTTTTGCCATCGGGGCTAAAGGCAAGGCTAGAAACACTATTGCGATGTCCTTTCAAGGTTTGGAGCACTTGCCCTGCTCGGTTCCAAATTTGGATCAGGTCATTGGCTCCGGCAGTGGCAAGGGTAGTGCTGTCAGGACTGAAAACCACGCTGGCAATACTGGGACTGCCCGTTCGCAGGGTTTTGACAACCTGTCCTGCCGGGTTCCAGAGCCGGACATTGCCATTGGCTCCGGCAGTGGCGATCGTTTTGCCATCATGGCTAAAGGCAATGGCAGTGATGCCCTCGGTCTGAGCTGCCCAGGAAGGCAGGGCGTTTCCTTGGATTGTCCAGCGGTGCACGGTGTCATCAAACCCAACGGCAGCAATCGTCTGGCCATCGGGACTAAAGGCAACATCGAGCAATGCATCTTGACTGCCTTTCAAAGTTTTGAGCAGTTTACCCTGGCGGTTCCACAAGCGGATCGTCTGGTCTTGATTTGCCGAGGCGATCGTCTGTCCATCTGGGCTAAAAGCAACCCCATTAACGGCGTCAGGGCTATTTAAGGTTTTGAGCACCTGCCCCTCTAAAGACCAGAGGCGCAAGGTTTTGTCAGCACTGGCAGAGACGATCGTTTTGCCATCGGGGCTAAATTTGACCGCATTGACCGCCTCCGTATGCCCTTCCAAGGTGCGCAAGAGTTTGCCGTCCACACTCCAGAGTTTGAGGGTGCGATCGACACTGGCAGACGCGATCGTTTTGCCATCGGGACTGAAAGCAACGCCCAAAACTTGCTGATGGTGTCCTGGCAAGGAATTATGCTCCCGAATTTGGTATACCACATCTCGTAAAGCAGTAATGGCTTTCATACGGGTGGCAGGTTTGACTTGGCGGTTTGCCTGTTGCAGTTGTTGCCCCATGCGAAGCGCTTCTAGTAAGGCATCCAGATTTAATCCCGATGTCAACATGCTTTCCGCCGACAGACTTTTCGCCGTAATTTCAGCATTAACTTGCTCTTTACGGGCGATCGCCCGTTGTTGGAGCGCCACGATTGTTGAAATGATCGCGATCATGAACCCCAAGCTAATCAACACCAATGCTTGCCGCTGCCGCTTGATTTCAGCTTTTTGCCGACTGGTTTCGATTTTGCGACTGGTGCCGATGTATTCGCCCTGCAATTCAACCGGTTTGGGTTCTTTTTGAGTACTGGTCGTCAGCCAGTGCTCGGCTTCTTCCAGGTCAATACCGCGTAACAGGCAACTTTCGTGCCGCCCTCGGTTTTCCCATTCCAGCGATCGTACCAACAGGCGAGTATGAGCTTGCAAATGGGCAGGCTCGACATCCAGTGCCTGCACCAACTCATTGAATTGCGTAGAAAAATTCTCTTCCCCTTGAGTAAAAGCGATCCACTGGACTTTAGCAAGTACAGGCAGCAATACTGCTGGGTCAATCTCCGAATGCAGCACCGTTACAATGCGCTTATTGAGTTTTTGGGCATACTCCGCCTCATCCTTACAATAGGGTGCCTGAATAGAATGCGGCGAAATGATGAATAAAAAGCTATTCGAGTTTTCAATACCCCGATAAATCTCTTGCTGAAACTCAGTCCCAGAGGCAATACTTTCCTGATCAAACCAGGTGGTTTTGCCCTGAAGTTGTAAAGCCTCGTTGAGTTTACGAGCAAAATCGGAATCGGTTCGAGAATAAGAAATAAAAACATCTAACGAAGTCTCAGGCGGTTGTTGCAAACTTTCGTGGATGAATTCTTGCTGAAGTGCGGTTGGGGGATGGGGATGGTACTTGGCACCTTTCAGCCATCCTTCCGCGTGGCGCAAGTTATAGCCGCGCAGGAAAAGGCTGGGATTGCGTTCCTGGCGTTGCCACTTCAGCGCCTTTGCCAGTAAGGTTTTGTGGTCTTCGTAGTAGGCTGCGTCTTGTCGCAAGATTTTAAGCAATTGATGCTCATCTAGGCGATAGTCTTCATCGGCGATGTTGTCGGTCAGGTCAATGTACTGCAACTCACGCAAGAGCGGAGGTACCTCGGACAAATCCGTCTTTCTTGCCAGAATTGGAATGATGCGTTTGTTGAGAGATCGGGCATAGTCCAGTTCTTGCTGACAGTAGCGCGATCGCACAGAATCCGGCGAGATCAGGTAAACCAAATTATCGGCTTCTTCAATGCCCCGGTTAATTGCTTCCTGAAAATCTCCGCCCGTCTGGATATCAATTTTATTTGTCCAGACGGTAAGGCCCTCACGCATCAAACTGTAGCGGATTTGCTCTGAAATGGCGTCGTCTTCCTCTGCATGGGAAAGAAAGACCTGCGTCATCAAATTATCGGCATTTTTGCGGCTCTCGCTGATGAACTCGCAATGCAGGTCGGTGGGCACACAGGGCGGTTGTTCTGCTTTGAAGCGAATGCTAAGCCACTGTTCTGCTTGTCGTCGCGCTTCGCCAATCAGCAAATAGGACGATCGTTTTTGCTGTTGCTCCCAATCCAGTGCTTTTGCCAGCAATTGCGTGTGGTTCCGAACATAGTCGCGATCTCGTTCAATAATCCCCAGCAAATTTGTCAAGGATTGCTCAAAATCATCTGCCGCCTCTCGAAAATAGACCCAGTTAATTTTGCCAATTAGGGGGTGCATATTGGGGAAGCTAGAATGCAACCCCTTGGACTGGTACTCCTGCCAAGCAGCCAGATCCTTGCCCGGATTGCGCTGCTGCCAGGTTTCCTGAGAAATCTGCTCAACGTGCAAGAGTGGAATAATGCGCTTATTGCGTCGAATCGCCAACTCAATCTCTTTGAGGCAATAAGGCGAATTGACCGAATGCGGCGCAATGATGAACAAAAAGTTGTCTGCTTTTTCAATACCATCATCAATCTGATTTTGATAATCCACTCCATAGGGAATGTCGTTTTTGTCAAACCAAACTTCTAAACCATGTTCCAGTAGTCGTTGATGTAGCTTGATTGCAAACGTCAGACTATCGGCTCGACCATAAGAGATAAACACATCCTGAAACGCACCCATGCAGGACTCCACTTTATGGTATTTGAGGGAAATTCTATTCTAAGCAAGGAAGTCTGTGGAATTTACGTAGGTTTGGTAAAGATTCAAAGTGAGGAGTCACGAGTCAAGAGGCAGGACTTCTTCACTCCATCACCCCTTCCACTCCTTCATCACTTGATCAATTCCATAAAAGCGTTGCCAAAATCGATCAACTAGCTTCGTAGGAAATACCTTATTCAACAGAAACAGTAGAAAAGCACCGCCTGTGGCTGCGATATAGCGCGGACGGGGATGACGATCGCTTAGCGCTTTCAAAATTACCTCAGCCGTTTGTTCCACTGTCCAGGCACGTCGACTGGTCTGTTCTTGCAAGCTTTCTAATTTTTTGAAGGCGGCTCGGTAGGGCGTATTCTCCGGTGCGGTGATGGCGGCTTCTACCCCGCGCTGGGCTACGTCAAAAAACTCGGTGCTAACGGGACCCGGTTCTACCACACAGACCTGGATATTAAAGGGTTCCAGTTCCATTCGCAAGACATCGCTCAACGACTCCAGCGCAAACTTGGAAGCACTGTACAAGCCTCCAAAAGGAAAAGCCGTACGTCCGCCGATCGAGCTAATGTTGACAATTCTGCCACTGCCCTGGTCGCGCATTGCGGGAATCAGGGATTGGGTGAGGGCAATCATCCCCAACACATTGACCTGAAATTGGCGCTGGCAAGCCGAAGGGGGAATCAGTTCGATCGGTCCCATCTGCCCATATCCAGCATTATTCACCAGGGCATCCACCCGCCCAAAATTCGTCAACGCTGCTTGCGCCAATGCCTGCACCTCTTCCACCTGCGCCATATCCGTCGGTACAATGAGCACCTCTGCTCCCGCCTTACGGCAGATCTCAGCAACTCCTTCCAGCTTTTCGATATTCCGTGCAGCCAGCACCAGGCGGATGCCCATAAATCGCGTTGCCAGTAATTGAGCTAACCCTGCACCAATGCCAGCAGAAGCACCTGTGATGAGAATGACTTGTTCGGAAAGGGAGTGGGACATGGGAGACAGGGGATTGAGATTGGGATGGGGGATTGGGGGGATGGGAGGATGGGGTGAAGAAGTCCTGATTCCGGACTCCGGACTCCTACTCCCTACCCACATTGAACCATTCTCTTTGTCCGTCCGTCTAAAGCTGTAGATTACAAATAAGAGTAATAATGTGTCCCGGATGGCTGTTGTGACGATCGCAGTATCAACCAACCCACTCGACAATCCGTCCGATCGTGACCTGGTGCAACGGTGCGTTGGGGGGGATACGGCTAGTTTTCGGCTGCTTTATCAGCGGCATCAACAACGGGTGCGATCGACGCTTTTTCAGTTATGTGATTCATCAACTTTGGATGATCTGGTACAGGAGGTCTTTTTGAGAGCGTGGAAGGGATTGCCGAAATTTAAGCAGACAGCACAGTTTTCAACCTGGCTTTATCGGATTGCCTGGAATGTGGCATACGACTATCGCCAGGCGGCAGCTCAAAATCGCTCTCGATTGCAAGTGATAAAAAATGAGACCCCAGCCCACTATCAGGCGCTTGATCTGGCTCAGTTGCACTATCAAGACCTGGTACAACGAGGATTAGAACAACTGAGTTTTGATCACCGCACCGTGCTGGTTTTGCATGATCTGGAAGAGTTACCCCAAAAAGAAGTGGCAGAAATCTTAGGAATTCCGACTGGGACGGTCAAATCCCGTCTGTTCCATGCTCGTGCTGCCATGCGTCAGTTTTTGCAGCAACAAGGAGTCCAGCTATGACTCAGTTTCCCGATGATGATCCAATGCTGACCAATTTTTTGCGCCAGCATCGTGCCGCTCCGCCCCTTGCCTCGCCTGATTTAGAAGATCGCATTGTGCACGCTATTGCCACCGATCGACCTGCGAAAAAGCCAGGTGCTCAGGTGATCTCTATTCACAAAAAACGATCGCTTTGGCTGGTGCCCTCCACATTGGCTGCCGGATTAATGGTGGCATTGGTGAGCTATCAGACCTTACAGCGTCCTCAGGTCAGGGCTGGGGATACTGCTAATTTGGAGACCTTTGTGGAAAACAACTGGGACAATTCGTTGCTGGAGGAGCCTGCTGCTGAATGGGTCGTGTCTCTGGACAGTACAGGTCAAACAACGCATGAGCCAGCTGCAATAAGTAATTGATAGAGATGCCGATCGCCCCTATGACTTGGAGTTTTGTTTGAATCGTTCATCATTGTCAATCGGTAAATCATTATGTTCCGCCGTATTTCAATTGCAGTTTTGGTGCTGGTTGCCTTAGGCGGATCGATCGCCCTTGCCCAGTCCACCTTCTTATCTTCTAATCATCGAATTGCCCAAAATTCGCCAGGATCACCCGAGCCCTCACGATCCGAGGAACTAGACCACCCCAAGCCGAACAAGGGAGAATGGCTCAAAGACCTGGATCTCACGCCTGAGCAAACGCAAAAAATGCAAGCGATTCACGATCGTAACAAAGATCAGATTGCTCAGCGAGCACAGGCGATGAAACAAGCACAACGAGAATTGCGGAACTTGATGGCAGGGTCTGCGTCTCAAGAAGAAGTGCGAGTTAAATACCGTCAGGTAGAATCGCTTCGACAAGAAGTGGATCGATTGCGGTTTGACACGATGCTAGCAGTGCGAGAAATTCTGACGCTAGAGCAACGGCAAAAGATGGCAGAACGGATGGATCGCCGTCGCGGACGGTTTGATCATCCCATGAAAGGGCGACCCGATATGCCACCAGAACCTAACTAATCCTGAACCCATTGCCCAGGCTAAGGACGATTTTAGTTGAGGGTCTGAGCAAGCTTTGCAAGCACCGATCACAGATAACTCGTCTCGTTCACACAAAATTCTTTTCAATGTCTAGCGTTCCAAGTTTGGCTGGTTGAGGGAGATAGGGATGGATTATATCTACTTGCATGGTTTTGCATCCAGTCCCCGATCGACAAAAGCACGCGCATTGAATGATTACTATCGTCGTCTCAACCTCAATCTCCATATTCCGGATCTCAATCAGGGCGATTTCTTTCGCCTCACCTTGACTCGACAAATTCATCAGGTCGAAGCTGTCCTATCCTGCACCCCAGTCACCCTGATTGGCTCCAGTCTGGGAGGCTTAACGGCAGCTTGGTTAGCAGAGCGCAACCCGCAAATTCAACGGTTGGTGCTTCTGGCTCCTGCATTCGAGTTTTTGACTCACTGGTTACCCAAACTGGGAGCAGAGCAACTCCAACAGTGGCGCACCCAGCAAACATTGCCGATTTATCACTATGCTCTTGATCAAGAACGTAACCTCAGCTACAAGTTTCTTCAGGATGCAGAGCAGTATAGTGATGCTATGCTGCAACGCCCCATCCCTACCTTAATTTTGCATGGCTTAGACGATGAGGTGATTCCCATCCAGGCAAGTCGTGATTTTGCGGTTCAGCGCCCCTGGGTAGACTTAATCGAACTGCCGAGTGACCATGGACTTGCGGATATGATGGACGAGATTTGGCAGGCAATTTGCCAGTTTTGTCAGTTACCTGAAGCCCGAGCGATCGCCTAACCAGCACCAAGGTCGTTGGTTGGCGCTCACTCATGAACGGGGAGACGCAGATTGGGTAACGCGATCGCCGTTAAAAAGATTGCCAACTGAGTCGCCACAATGCTGGGACCGGAGGGTAAATTGAACCCGGCTGAGATCACCATGCCCAAGACTGCACTCAATGCACCCAACCCTGCGGACAACACAACATAATGGGCAAAGGTTCGACTGAGAAATCGGGCGGCACAGGCTGGAATTACGATAAATGCACTCACCAGCAACACACCGATCGCTTTAATTGAAATCCCTACTACCAATGACAACAGCACAATAAAAGCCGTGCGGTGGGCAGAGACCGCAACTCCGCGCGCGATCGCTAACGGTTCATTCAAAGTCATCAACATCTGAGTTCGTAGTGTCAGCCCAATAAACACAGTACAAACGATTAACAGCCCTCCACTAAAGACTAAATCGAGTTCCTGCACTGCCAGAATGTCGCCAAAAAGCAGGTTATGCAGTCCCCCTTTGTATCGTCCAACGAAACTCAGCGTGATAATCGCGATCGCCAAAGATGAAGAATAAATAATATTCAATAATGCGTCCGTCCATAAGCGCGTATGTTCCAGCAAATAATTCACCCCTAAGGCAAACAAGACCGCAAACGGCAACACGACAACGGATGGGTTTAACCCTAACAACAAGCCAATGCTGATCCCTAACAACGCCGAATGCCCCAAGGCATCACTGAAAAACGACAACTGACGCAAAATTGTAAAACTCCCCAGCATTCCGCCCATCAATCCCGTCAAAACACCGCCAATCAGCGCACGCTGCATGAAAGGCAATTGGAAAAGCTCGATGATGTGGGTAAGTTGGGTCATGGGAAGGAGAAGGGGAGAGGGAGAGAAAGGGAGAGGGGGAAAGAAATAAGCGGGGAATTTTACGCCTTCACTTCTTTACCCTTGACCGCTTCACGGTTTCAATGTCGATGTCGATAGCGCACAAACTCGGAGCCATAGGCGGTTGAGAGGTTTTCGGGGGAGAGTGCGATCTCTGGCGTGCCCTGACAGAGCAGTGTTTGATTGAGGCAAAGGACGCGATCGCTATGTCGTCGCACCATGTCCAGGTCATGAGAAATTTGTAAAATTGCCCAACCTTGTTCTTGCTTGAGTTGGTAAAGCAAATCATAGAATTCTGACTCACTTCGCATATCCAACCCCGCTGGCGCTTCATCGAGAATGAGCAATCGGCGGGGATAGACTAAGCAATATGCCAGCAAAACGCGCTTGGTTTCGCCACCAGATAACCCACTAATGAGTTGGCGTTTGAGGTGGGTCGCATCGACCCGCATCAGCGCAGATTGAATTGCAGCACGACGGGCTTGACGATCGACCCAGGGCATCTGGAAACCCAACCGATCCCAGCCCAAGCCCACTAGCTCTTCAACCGTCATGGGAATGCGGCGATCGAACAAAAAGTTTTGAGGCAGATAGGCAATCTGTTGCCGAATCAGCGGCATGAGTGCACCCTTGTGCCCCAAAGCTTGACCCAAAATCACAATATTGCCTGTTTGTCGGGGCAAAATTCCTAAAATCGCTTGCACCAGCGTACTTTTGCCTGCACCATTGGGACCAACGATCGCTGTGTCTGTTCCTGCCTCTAGCGAGAAAGAAACATCTTGCACCGCTGCATAGGTTCCTCGATAAACCGTTAGCCGCTCCACTGCTAATACAGGCTCTTTCAATCCACACCTCATCCTTTCACTTCTGGCTCTATTCTGGATTTTTGGCATCTTAATCAGTCGCTGGGCTAAATTAAATTGAAGATTTTTTTAGGGAGGGGAGGGGAAAATCCTCTGCCTGGGGGCGCAGCCCCCAACCCCTTTCTTATACTTAATGAGGGCTACCTGGTTTTCAGGTTATTCAAACGGGCGATCGTGTCAATCTGGCAACCGAAGGATTTAGCGATTGCGGGAACCAGGAGACACAGAGCTTTTTATAGACGACTCGCCGCGTCTCCCTTTCTCCACATCAATCTTGACGACACCTCAAACTGGTAATGAATGACTGGCAAGGGCACGATCGCCCCCGATCTCGATGCAGGCAACAATGATTGAATAGATTGCCCCGTAAAGGCTGATACCAATGCTTTGACATTCTGCCGCATAGTGGTGAAGTAATAGTCTGGTTCTGTCGCATCAGATCCACCCGTTTCCATCGGATCAAAGGTACTGATTTGCACTTTCAAATCCTTTGCCAATGCCGAAAAAGCATCTGTTCCCTCCTGAGGTTCAGTCAATAAGGTTTTGAGATGGGTTGCTTTTACCGTATCCATTACCCGTTTCACATCCCCCGGAGCAGGATTCCCTTCTGGCACATCAACCAAAAAAGTCACTTTCAAGCGATAGCTTTGGGCAAAATAGGGAGCAAAATCATGAAACGCAACAAAAGTCTTTTCGGCATAGGGTTGGAGCATTTTCGTCGTTTCTGCATCCAGAGCTTTTAGCTTCTGGATATAGGCGGCGGCATTAGCGGTATAAATTTCTTTCCCAGTTGGATCAGTCGCGATCAAACCATCGCGAATATTTTCGACCTGGCGGATAGCGCGTTTAGGATCAAGCCAGATATGGGGATTTGATTCTCCATAGGCATGTTTGGCTTCAGCTTGATTTTCAATGGCTTCGTGCTCATGCCCTGCGATCGCAGCGGTGGAGATCGTCGGCACGCCTTGGCTAGAGTCAATAATGCTTAATTTTGAATTGCCCGAATTTTTGACCAAATCGTCCAAAAATTCTTCCATTTCCAGACCGTTTTCTACCAACACATCGGCATTGGCAAGTTTTTGAATATCTTCGGGCTTAGCTTGATAGTCGTGAGGTTCAATCTGGGTTGGCAACAGTTGTGTTACCTCGGCCCGATCGCCTGCCACCGCTTTGGTAAATTGCGTGATGGGCAAAAACGTCGTGACGACCTTCAATTCATCTTTGGTTGCAGCAGGCGAAGATTGAGCCTGAGGAGCGGCGGACTGGGTTGAGGAGGGGGAAGAGGCGCAACCTCCCATCCCAATCGCCATTACAGAGACCAACCCGATCGAGATCCAACGGGCGCGATTGCTGGATTGTTGCAATCCAATTTTAGAATGAATCTCTAAATTCATACCTTGACTCAGCAATGCCGACCGCACGAACCTTGCGCAGCGTAAACCCTCTGGGGGCATGCTTTCGGGTGCCAGCTTTTGAGCAGCAGTACCCCGAGCGACCAGAGCAGTGAGGATTGCGGAGGCAAAGGAGGTCATGGCACAGAATGATAATGATTATCATTTGCTTATTCTACTGCCAATTGCGGTGAAAAGGGATGCTTCACCGCTCAAGATTTATGACGCTGTCTTTCTATCCTATCCATTACACAAAAGTCAGTGAAACCTTTGCCTAGCTTGGCTTGCTTGTCCTCATCACCACCCCTTCTCCTGATTTGGGAGAAGGGGTGCCTAAAATCCTTTACCCTCGTCCATTTTTTTACGTATGGATTGCTTTTATCGGAGGGGTTGCGTTTGCACCCTGGCGAGTTGAACGATCGCGTTCGCGAGATGCAATGGATCAATCGGTTTAGAGAGAAACATTTCGAAGCCAGCAGCAAGTGCCTGGGTCTGGTCTTCTTGCTTGGTATAGGCGGTCAGGGCGATCGCGGGGATCTTGATTCCTTTTTCGCGCTCAAACGCTCGAACCCGGTTTAGGAGATCGTAGCCATCTTCGTCGGGCATAGCGATGTCACTCACAAACACATCAGGCTGTCGATGCTGGAGATACTCCATCACCTCATTCCCGTTCGCCATGACCTCCACCTGAGCACCCATTTGCTCTAACGCAGTTTTGATGAACTCGCGATTGTCTGCATTGTCATCCACCACAAGCACAGTAATGGCATGGAGAGACAAGGAGGCTTTGCTTTGCTCTAAAACTGGCTCTGGATAGGGTGGGGATAGGCTTGGCGATAGCCGGAACAGGGGCAGATGGATGGTAAAGGTTGCCCCTTTACCATGACCGTCACTGGCAGCATAAATTTTGCCTCCGTGTAAGTCTATCAATTGATGGACGATCGCCAGTCCCAGACCCAGCCCGTTATGGGTGCGAGTAGAAGAGGAATCTGCTTGACGAAAATACTCAAAAATGTGGGGTAGAAACTCAGGATGAATCCCCACACCTGTATCGCTGACCTTGATTTGAACGATTTGCTCCATCGGAGTTGGCTCGATCGTGGTGTCGAGCAGAACTAACGGATCGGGGATTCGCTGGTTGGCAATGACAGATAGCGAAACCTCAACGGTTCCTCCTTCTGACGTGAATTTAATGGCATTGGAGAGCAAGTTGCGAACCACCTGTTGCAACCGTTCTGAATCACCTAACACGATGCACGGAGTAGACGAAAATTGTTTATTGAGGTGAATCTGTTTCGCCTCTGCGCTCGGTGCTATCGATTCGAGTTCGGCTGAAATTAGATGCAGCAGGTTCACGGGTCTACAGTTCAGATGCAGTTTGCCCCGCATCAAACGTGCCACATCGAGAATGTCATCGATGAGTTGCACTTGCGATTGGGCATTGCGACTGATCACTTTTAAGGCGCGATGGGTGGTTTCTGCATCCAGGTTTTTGGTCTGTAACAGCTTCGACCAACCCAGAATGGCGTTTAGGGGGGTGCGTAACTCGTGGGAAACGATCGCCAAAAACTCATCCTTCATGCGACTATCAGATTCTGCCTGCTGCCGAGCCAGCTGTTCTCGGATGATTTCAACTTTTTGGGTTGCCAGTTCGGCAGCCTGCCGTTGCACTTCCGCCGTTTTCTTGAAAAGCTCAACAAAGACGGTTACTTTTGAAATCAGAATGGCTGGATCAATGGGTTTGAGCAAGTAATCCACTGCACCCAGGGCGTAGCCCTTCATTTGCCACATCTCGCTGGTGCTAAATCCTGTGATAAAAATGATGGGCGTATGCTGCGATCGGGGTCGTTGGCGGATGAGATGGGCAGTTTCAAAGCCATCGATGTCGGGCATCTGCACATCTAGCAGAATCACGGCAAAATCCTGACTCAGTAAACACCGGAGCGCTTCCTCGCCAGAACGAGCCTTGACGAGATTTTGCTCCATGATAGACAGCACAGCTTCTAGCGCAACCAAATTTTCATTGTGGTCGTCCACCAGAAGAATATTGACTTTGGAATCAGCGCGCATAGGTGTACACAGAATAGGATGGGGACGGCAGAAAAAGAAACCAGAAGTGCCTAAACAAATCCTTAAGAAGCTCGTTCCTCTGCCTGACACAGCCAAATTCTGAGCATGGAGAGCAGTTGCTCGATCTCAACAGGTTTCGTGATGTAGTCGGTTGCCCCTGCATTCAGGCACTTTTCACAATCGCCTTTCATGGCTTTTGCCGTGAGGGCAATCATCGGTAGGGTCATGAATTGGCTCATCTGACGAATCGATCGCATGGTTTCGTAGCCGTCCATCTCTGGCATCATGATGTCCATTAGCACCACATCGATATCGGAATTCACCTGGAGGATAGCAATTCCATCCCTGCCATTCTCAGCATGAAAGACTTGCATCTGGAAGCGTTCCAATACGCTGGTCAGGGCAAAGATATTGCGAACATCGTCATCTACGATCAAAACCTTTTTGTCAGTCAGAATGGGATCATTACGCCGCAATTGTTCGAGTATGAGTCGCTGCTGTTCGGGTAGATTGGACTGAACTCGGTGCAAGAAGAGGGCTGTTTCGTCCAGCAATCGTTCTGGCGATCGCACACCTTTAATGATCAACGTGTCGGAAAGGCGGCGCAATTCAGTTTCTTCTGGAGGGGTCAGTTCCTTGCCGGTGTAAATGATAATGGGCAGACGCTCCAGGTTGGGTTCTCGCTTAATTTGCTCAATCAGTTCAAACCCATCCATATCAGGCAACAGCAGATCGAGCACGAGACAATCAACCCGTTGTGAGCGAATCGTTTCAAGGGCTGCGGCACCGGTTTCGACTGCAACCGTCACAACATCGCCGTTGCCAATTAAGTCGATCATGCTCTGCCGCTGTACGGGGTCGTCCTCTACCACAAGCAACGTCTTAATCGAACGCTCGACAAATTCTCGGATACTGGCGAGCGCATTCAACAAAGCTTCGCTGCTGATGGGTTTTTGCAAATAGGCGATCGCACCTTGTCGCAAGCTCCGATCTTGCCCATCTTCTACAGTCATAATTTGAACGGGAATGTGGCGTGTACCGGGATCATGCTTGAGATAGTTGAGCACGGTCCAGCCATCCAAAATGGGCAAACGGATATCGAGCATGATGGCGGCTGGCTGAAATTGTCTCGCCATGTCCAAACCAATGTCACCCCGGGTTGCCACCAGTCCTTTAAAGCCTTGTTGGCGGGTGAGATCGAGCAGAATTCGGGCAAAGTTCAGGTCATCTTCAATAATCAGCAGTGCCCGATCGCCAGAGCCAATGGTGGTGCGATCGTCTTCGATAATCTGCTCATGATGCAGCGTGCTAGAGGCAGGGGAGGTCAATCGCATCTCCTGCTGTAGCGGAGGGGGCGCATCGCTGATGCTCCGAGCTAGGGTTGAGGGAGAGCTCAATGCAGACGCAGGTTGGATTCTAGGGGAGTCTTCATCCAGACGCTTGCGCAGCAATCCGTCTACCCGCCGTTTGGGGTCGTCCTGCCCACCCGAATAGATGAGGGGCAAGTAGAGTGTGAAGGTGCTGCCACTGCCTAGCTTGCTGATCAGGCGGATTTCGCCCCCAAGCAGGTGAGCAATTTCTCGGCTAATCGACAGTCCTAGCCCAGTGCCCCCATAGCGACGACTGGTGGTGCCGTCTTCCTGTTGGAAAGCTTCAAAGATAATTTGCTGTTTCTCGGAAGCAATGCCAATGCCAGTATCCGTTACCGCGAAGGCGATGACTTGTTCTGCCTGGTTGAGGGTTTCGTTTTCTGGATTCCAGCCATTGGTGACGACGCTGACATCCAGCAAGACATGCCCCCGCTCGGTAAACTTAAAGGCATTTGCCAGTAAATTCTTGAGCACTTGCTGGAGTCGTTTGGCATCGGTGTAGATGCTGCGAGGTAGGTACTCGTTGAAGCGGAGGTAGAAGTCGAGCTTGCGATCGATCGCCACTTGCCGGAAGGTGCGCTCCAGATGTACCTGGAGGTCAGTAAACAACATTTGTTCCGCTTCGACCGAGATCGTGCCCGATTCGATTTTGGCTAAATCTAAGATGTCATTAATCAATCCCAACAGATCATTACCCGCCGAGTAGATAGTTTGGGAGTATTCCACTTGGCGCTGGGTCAGGTTACCGTCGCTGTTGTCTGCCAGCAGTCGCGCCAGAATCAGCAAGCTGTTGAGTGGGGTTCGCAATTCGTGAGACATGTTGGCGAGGAACTCGGATTTATATTTGGAGGTGAGTGCCAACTGCTCGGCTTTCTCTTCTAGCGATCGGCGCGCTTGCTCAATTTCAGTATTCTTGCGTTCCACTTCTCGATTTTGCAGCGCCAACAATTCGGCTTTTTCTTGCAATTCTTCGTTAGTTTGTTGCAGTTGTTCTTGCTGACTCTTGAGCAATTCTTCTGATGCCTTGAGGGATTGGGCTTGCTGTTCCAATCGCTTGTTGGTGTCGGTCAACTCGGTCTGCTGGCTTTGCAGTTCTTCTGCCAGGGATTGGGACTGCTTCAACAGTTCTTCAGTTCTCATGCTAGCGGCGATCGTATTCAGCACGATGGCGATACTTTCGGTGAGCTGATCAAAGAAGGTGAGGTGAATTTCATTAAATCGATTAAACGAAGCTAGCTCAATCACTGCGGTTACCTGCCCTTCAAACAGGACGGGCAACACTACCACATTCATCGGGGGAGCTTCGCCTAACCCGGAGTTGATCTTGATATAGTTGTGCGGCACCTCGGTGACCAGAATGCGCTCTTTCTCCAGCGCACACTGTCCGACCAGTCCTTCGCCCAAGTAGAAGCGATTGGCGAGATGTTTGCGTTCGCGATAGGCATAGGTACTGAGCAGCTTCAAATGGGAAGGATGGATTTCGCTGGTTTCTAGTAAGTAGAAGACCCCGTGTTGAGCGGAAACGAGGGGCGCCAATTCCGACAAAATCAGTTTGGAGACGGTTTCCAGATCCCGTTGACCTTGCAGCATGCGGGTAAACTTCGCCAGGTTGGTTTTGAGCCAGTCCTGCTCGGTGTTTTTCTGGGTGGTTTCGCGCAGGTTGGCAATCATCAGGTTGACGTTGTCCTTTAGAATTGCCACTTCACCCTGGGCTTCTACCGAAATCGATCGGGTCAAGTCGCCCTTGGTCACTGCGGTTGCCACCTCGGCGATCGCACGCACCTGGGTTGTCAGATTTGCCGCCAGTTCATTCACGTTATCGGTCAGTGCCCGCCAGGTGCCCGATGCCCCCGGCACCTTCGCCTGACCGCCCAGTTTGCCTTCAATGCCCACCTCACGCGCAACTGTGGTCACCTGGTCGGCAAAGGTTGCCAGCGTGTCAATCATCTCGTTGATTGTATCTGCCAGGGTTTCGATTTCTCCCTTGGCATCCAGCATCAGCTTGCGTTTCAGGTCGCCGTTGGCTACGGCAGTTACCACTTTGGCAATGCCTCGCACCTGTGCCGTCAGATTGCCCGCCATGGAGTTCACATTGTCGGTCAGGTCTTTCCAAATACCAGCCACCCCAATCACCAATGCCTGACCGCCCAGTTTGCCTTCGGTGCCCACCTCGCGCGCCACCCGCGTCACTTCAGAAGCAAAAGAACTGAGTTGATCCACCATGATGTTGATCGTGTTTTTCAGTTCGTAAATTTCACCCCGCACATCTACGGTGATTTTCTTGGAAAGGTCGCCGTTGGCGATCGCCGTTGCCACTTCAGCAATGTTCCGCACCTGCGCGGTGAGGTTGCCTGCCATCGAGTTCACCGAGTCGGTCAGGTCTTTCCAGGTACCTGCCACGCCGGGTACCTGCGCCTGTACTCCCAATTTCCCTTCCGTCCCCACCTCTCTTGCCACCCGCGTCACCTCCGAGGCAAAGGAGTTGAGCTGATCCACCATGATATTGATCGTGTTTTTCAGCTCCAAAATTTCGCCTTTCACATCCACGGTAATTTTCTTGGAGAGGTCGCCGTTAGCCACGGCGGTGGTGACTTCGGCAATGTTCCGCACCTGAGCAGTGAGGGAGCCTGCCATGAAGTTCACCGAGTCGGTCAGGTCTTTCCAGGTGCCCGCCACGCCTCGCACTTCGGCTTGCACGCCTAGCTTGCCTTCCGCGCCCACCTCGCGCGCGACCCGCGTTACCTCCGAGGCAAAGGAATTGAGCTGATCCACCATCGTGTTGACCGTGTTTTTCAGCTCCAGAATCTCGCCTTTGACATCGACCGTGATCTTTTTGGAAAGGTCACCGTTTGCCACCGCCGTTGTGACTGCCGCGATGTTTCGCACCTGGGCAGTGAGGGAGCCTGCCATAAAGTTTACCGAGTCGGTGAGGTCTTTCCAGGTACCTGCTACACCGCGCACATCGGCTTGTACCCCCAGTTTGCCTTCTGCGCCCACTTCCCGCGCCACCCGCGTTACCTCCGAGGCAAAGGAACTGAGTTGATCCACCATGATGTTGATGGTGTTTTTCAGCTCAAAGATTTCACCTTTGACTTGCACGGTGATTTTTTTGGAGAGGTCGCCATTGGCGATCGCCGTTGCCACTTCGGCAATGTTCCGCACCTGAGCGGTCAGGTTGCCTGCCATCGAGTTGACGTTATCGGTGAGGTCTTTCCAGGTACCCGCCACACCTCGCACTTCAGCCTGTACCCCCAGCTTCCCTTCCGTACCGACCTCGCGCGCCACCCGCGTCACCTCCGAGGCAAAGGAACTGAGCTGATCCACCATGGTGTTGATCGTGTTTTTCAGCTCTAAAATCTCGCCTTTGACATCCACGGTGATTTTCTTGGACAGGTCGCCATTGGCCACAGCGGTAGTCACTTCGGCAATGTTCCGCACCTGAGCCGTGAGATTGCCTGCCATGGAGTTTACCGAGTCGGTCAGGTCTTTCCAGGTGCCTGCGACGCCTCGCACTTCCGCCTGTACCCCCAGTTTCCCTTCCGTGCCTACCTCGCGGGCCACCCGCGTCACCTCCGAAGCAAAGGAGTTGAGCTGATCCACCATGACGTTGATCGTGTTTTTCAGCTCTAAAATCTCGCCTTTGACATCCACGGTGATTTTCTTGGACAGGTCACCATTCGCCACCGCTGTCGTTACTTCGGCAATGTTCCGCACTTGAGCCGTTAAGCTACCTGCCATGAAGTTTACCGAGTCGGTGAGATCCTTCCAGGTACCTGCCACCCCTCGCACCTCTGCCTGTCCGCCTAGCTTGCCTTCCGCCCCTACTTCGCGCGCCACCCGCGTTACCTCTGAGGCAAAGGAGTTGAGCTGATCCACCATGATGTTGATGGTGTTTTTTAGCTCAAAAATTTCACCCCGCACATCGACGGTAATTTTTTTGGAAAGGTCGCCATTGGCGATCGCGGTTGCCACTTCCGCAATGTTTCGCACCTGCCCGGTCAAATTACCCGCCATCAGGTTGACGTTGTCCGTCAGGTCTTTCCAGGTACCTGCCACCCCCGGTACTTGCGCCTGTACCCCCAGTTTGCCTTCGGTCCCCACCTCGCGGGCAACTCGCGTCACCTCCGAGGCAAAGGAGTTGAGTTGATCCACCATGGTGTTGATGGTGTTTTTTAGCTCTAAAATTTCGCCTTTGACATCGACCGTGATTTTCTTGGAGAGGTCGCCATTGGCTACTGCCGTCGTCACTTCGGCAATGTTCCGCACTTGGGCAGTGAGCGAGCCTGCCATGAAATTCACCGAGTCGGTCAGGTCTTTCCAGGTGCCCGCTACACCCCGCACATCGGCTTGACCGCCCAGTTTGCCATCGGCACCCACTTCTCGCGCCACCCGCGTCACTTCCGAAGCAAAGGAGTTGAGCTGATCCACCATGATATTGACGGTGTTTTTCAGCTCTAAAATTTCGCCCTTGACATCGACCGTGATTTTCTTAGACAGGTCGCCATTCGCCACGGCGGTGGTCACTTCGGCAATGTTGCGCACCTGAGCCGTGAGGTTGCCTGCCATCAGATTCACAGAATCGGTCAGGTCTTTCCAAGTGCCTGCTACACCGGGCACTTGCGCTTGCACACCCAGTTTCCCTTCCGTTCCGACTTCGCGTGCCACCCGCGTGACTTCCGAAGCAAAGGAGTTGAGCTGATCCACCATGGTATTGATGGTGTTTTTCAGTTCTAAAATTTCGCCTTTGACATCGACGGTGATTTTTTTAGAAAGGTCACCGTTTGCCACAGCGGTGGTCACTTCGGCAATATTCCGTACCTGGGCAGTTAGGTTGCCTGCCATGGAGTTCACTGAGTCGGTCAGGTCTTTCCAGGTGCCTGCCACCCCCCGCACTTCTGCTTGTACACCCAATTTCCCCTCGGTGCCCACCTCGCGCGCCACCCGCGTTACCTCCGAGGCAAAGGAGCTAAGCTGCCCCACCATCGTATTGACGATTTGCGCCGTTTGCAGGAATTCCCCTTGCAGCGATCGCCCATCAATTTCTGTGGCGATCGACTGCGACAAATTGCCATTGGCAACTGCCCGAATGACGCGAGTAATTTCTGCCATCGGCTGCACCAAGTCCCCAATTAAGGAATTGATCGAGCCTTCACAAGCCTTCCAGGATCCTCGCGCTGACCCAATAGAAGCCCGCTCATTGATTTTCCCTTCTTTACCGACAACCGTACTGATGCGCTCAAGCTCCGTCGTCATCTGCTCATTTTTTTCAATGATGTCGTTGAGCGTATCGGCAATTTTTCCAGCAATGCCAATCTGATCAGCAGGCATGCGAATGGAGAAATTGCCTTTCTTCACTTCCATCAACACATTGAGAAGTTGCTTCAGGTCAAAGTTGCTAGGTTCAGTTGGCGCTTGGGCAGTTGGCATAAGGGTTCCCTTAGATGACGCTGTAGAGGGACGATCGCAAGCGAGAATCGTCGTTGCACAGATTTTGGGCAAATTTAGGGCTTGTCCACGTCGATCATCTATCTCAGAACTGATTCCTGGCTTCCTACCGGAGATAGAGTTTTCAGAAGAAATTAGGGGCTTCTAGATCTCTCCAAAGATAGATGCCCAATTTTGTATGCCTGCCCAACCTTATAAAGGGGTAAGCTGAATGAATCATAGTTTGGGTTACCTTGTCGCTAACCCAGACGCGCGATAGTTTTTATATGAATTAGGTTTTATTTCTCTTGACTTTGCCAAAAGAAAATTTTGAGACGCTAATTGAGGTTATTTTCAAAGCCGTGATACGGGTTGGCAGTAGCCACAACATGGAAGAAGGGCTAATGATTCGTGATGAAATTCGTCGCCTTCCCGATCAGTTAGTTACAGAAATCCTGAATCAAATCATTCTGCGTCTTGTGCTAATTGACCCAGAATTGTGCCGATGGTTTGTATTAGATGTGTTTCTCCACGATTCTGATCCAGAAGCGAAAGCAGACGTGGCGGAACGAATTAATGTGCTGATTGCCGATCTTCCGTAACGCTTTCCGCCACGCTGAATGTGTCCTTTCAAGCGATCGCTTTGGGGTTGATTTTTGCTATCAGGAACCTGCTGAATGTCTATTGAGCTTCCAGCAAAGATTCTCCCAAATAACCATCTTTTTTTACTACGCCGGGTAGAGTAAAGAAATAACCACCGCCGATCGGTTTGATATATTCTTCCAGCGGTTCACCGTTCAAGCGGTTTTGCACCGTTTCAAACCCACGCTGCAAATTTTGTTGAAACGCCATGAACAGCAACCCCATATCCAACTGTCCAGCTTTGTCAATACCACGAGAATAGTGAAACCCTTTCCGCAGAATTCGGTTGGCTTCAGTTTGAGGCGTGCGTGGATTGGCTAATCGAATGTGGGCATCCAGCGCAATCTTCCGTCCGTTAGGGTCTTTGGCATAGTCTGGAATATCTTCTTCGTGCTGGTAGCCCAGAGGCGCACCCGTTACCCTGGCGCGTCCGATAATTTCTTCCTGTTCCTCCAGAGGGGTGCGATCCCAAAATTCGACAAACATGCGGATAATTCTGACGACCTGATAGGTGCCGCCGATCGTCCAGGCAGGTTCATTGCTATTGCGCTGCACCCAAATTAACTGGTTCATCAAGCGCTCGTCTTGAGAATCAGGATTCGCCGTGCCATCTTTGAACCCTAGCAGATTGCGAACCGTCGTGCGATGTGGGTGAGAATCGGTATCGGGCTGTTGAAATCCGGTCATTTGCCAGCGCAATACGACTAAACCCGCCAGTTGTTTCACAATATCGCGCAAGGCATGAATATTGGTTTCATTGTGATTGGCGCACAACTGAAGCAACAGATCACCATGGCACAGCGATGGATCGAGACGATCGTGGGCAAAATTAGGCATCTCAGTGAGACAGCGAGGTTTCAAGCTTGCTAAGCCGTAGCGATCGTCAAACAACGATGCCCCCACTGCCACTGTCACCGTTAAGTTATCGGCAACAAACTCATTCCCTAAAATGCCGGAACCACTGGGAGGATATTTGGGATCAAGCGGTTGTAGAATCCCTCCTGACATTAAATACTCAATTCGTTGAGTCAAGATGTGAAAAAGCTGCTGTAGTTCAGCGGTAGATCGGGCAGTAACATCCAGTGCGACCACCAACGCCGCTGCCACATCCGGAGTGACAATGCCAGCCTGATGCACGCCCCAAAACGGAATCTGACCCGATACACTGGTTGCCGCACTGGCACGATCGTCCCAGCAGGATAGGCCCAATTGCTGAATCGCTCCCATGGTCGCGATCGCCGAAGCACCCAACAAAAAGCTTCGGCGATTCCAACCTGCTCTTTTACCAAATAGATTTCCTGACATCGTTGCCTACACCCCAATTACACCGCGCAGTTTGGACAAATTTTCTGCCAGTCTTGCCAGATCAGCTTGCAGTTGTTGCTTGTCTCGAGGCGTTAATTGGTCGTAAGACATGAATTTGCCACCTGGAAGTGAATATTTTTTCAACATTTGATTCACCACAGCAAAGTCATTATCAATTTGTCGCAGCAATTCTGGATTAATCCTCAACACCATGGGACGGATCAATTCAACAATCTTTTCTGAGCCTTCCACATTGGCTTTGAATGACCAGAAGTCCGTGCGGCTGTAGCGTTCTTCTTCGCCAGTGATCTTGCCTTGTGCAACTTCTTCGATCAGCTCCGATGCGCCTCTCACCATGTCTTTCGGTGCAATTTCCAGCGATGCGACACAGGCTTTTAAGGCGTTGAGATCTGCCATCAGCTTTTTGGCAAAAGGTTCATATCCCTGGGTGGTGTTGTGTTTGAACAACCCCATCTCAAGACGATGAAACCCTGTAAATTTAGGATCATTTTCGTCCTTAAATTCATCAACGCGCACATCAATGCTGTTATCAAAAGCTTCAAAAGCTTCGGCGATCGGTTCAATCCGCTCCCAGCCCAGACGTGACGAACCATATACAGATTTTGCCTGTTTCACATCTCCAGCAATCACCAAATCGGTAAATACTTTGGCATCTGCCAGTAAGCGATCGACCTCATGCAAAACATAGGTCTGATAACCTATCACCGCGGTTTCCAGTTCACCGGGCTTGATCAGTGGATTGAGCGAAGCAGCCGGAGATTCACTACTGCCTTCACCGCCTTCACCGCCTAAGCCCTTTCGACAAGGATCAGGGGGTTGGGCATACGTTTGCGATATCAAGTTGATTGAAAGACTGGGAGATGATTGCGAGCGATCAACACCCGCACGATCGGTGCTAGACAGTTTCACCATGGGGCTGGCACTTGCCAGTAAATAAGCCCCGATGCCGATCCAAATTTTGGTCTTGGTCTTCATCATAAATGTTTCTTTTCAGCACAAGTAAGCCCTGGACACTGCTGTCGCTGTCAGGGTATAAGTTGAGAATTACTTGCAAGAGTACCATAGCTATTCACCACTGGGTATTGATAATTAAAATCAATTTGCTAATTACTTCACCACACGAAATATAGTCTCTTCAAAGCTAAAAGGCTTGATTAGAAAGCATTTTTGATATTCCGAATCTCATAAATCGCCCAATTGCAAGTTGCTTATTGAGAATATTCTGAATTAGAAAAATCTTAGTTAATGATGATCTATATCGCTAATAGCTAACCGCTGAGGCGTCGGCAGACCTGCACCACCACTCAACCCCACCAATTTTGTCGATGGCAAAACCTCTGCCAGATGGCAGGTTCGCTGGGTCAAGCCCAATACGCAACTTGGCTAACCTTGCCAGAAGAAGGATAAAAGGCACCCGCCCAAGTAGCGTCAATCAAGGCTGCTCAATTTTCAGCTCTTCGCGCATAAAACATACCAAACCGGCAAAGCCCTGTGCCAAAGGCAAGCCGCATGAGGAGCAGTGTGGGCACCTCGCGCAGTGACTTGATGAAACCTGAAACGCCAAAACGCACCAAGCCATTGGGGCGAATGATGCCTTGTCGAATCGAATCTAACCAGGATGGCAGCGTGGGTTCAGTCCAGTCGGTGGTCTTCACAGTGCCCTCCACCCATCCGGTTGCTGCCAACAGTTCGGCAAAGCCTTCAATACTGGAGAATGCCGGATGCGACCACTGATCGAGCAGTTGTTGCATCACAGGCTTTTCCCAAAAATTCAAGGGCTTTTGGCGATCGTCTCTCTGATTCCAATCCGCCACTACCAGCACGCCACCAGGTTTGAGCACGCGCATTAACTCTTTGGCAAACACCGCTTTGTCAGGCATGTGAGGACCTGCTTCGATCGACCACACCACATCAAAACTGGCATCGGGAAACGAAAGTGCCATCGCATCATCAACCAAAAATGTCACATTCAGGTCATGGGGGGTCAATTCTTGTGCTCGTTTCACCTGTTGCGGACTGATGGTAACTCCTGTGACAGCAAATCCATAATCCTTTGCCAAAATGCGACTGCTGCCGCCAATCCCACAACCCACATCCAAAACCGTTGTGCCGGCAGGCAATTGATCCAGTCCTCCCCAACGCACCATTTCATCGACAAAGTCTGCTTTGGCAGTGAGAAAATCTTTGCGGTGCGGTGGAGAACCATAGTGCCCTAGGTGGATATGTTCGCCCCAGTAAAACTCTAGAATGCCGTCTTCTGTCCAGTGATCATAAGAATTGGCAACTGAACTGGAGGATTGGTAACGACGGGCGGTGAATAGATAAAAGGCGATAGCTAGGATCAATAGGGCTAGGAGCAATCCAAGCACAACCAGAAAGAAATTCATCAAACTCAAGCCTCAAAGTCTTTATGTGATGTTATCGAAAATGAGCGGGTGCCTGCTTCATTTTGATGCTGGTGGCTAAGTTGAGCTTTTGCATGATGGCTTTCATTACAGGTGCGGGACAGCGCTGGATTTTTAGCAAACTTCCCCTCAAGTCTGATGGCTGATCCCCATCAGGACCGACTCTCATTTAGAGGCTAACACGGTTATGCCAGAATAATGCAAAAGCATCCTCCTAAAGGACTTGCATGAAAATAAAATACCCGCGGTTTGGATTTCGGCTACGCTCAAGCTGCGACGACTGAAGGTTGAGCGCAGTCGAAACCTGACTGCTGGGTAAATTATTAATCTGCAGATCCCTAAGTTCGGCAAACGTGATTGGAATGAAATTATTTCAGACGTTCAATGAGGTGTTCTCCCACTCGCAAGGCATTGGCGATAATAGTCAATGCAGGGCTGACTCCAGCATTAGATGGGAAAAAACTACCATCCACCACGTATAAATTATCTACATCATGGGCGCGACAGTTGCGATCGAGCACAGAAGTGTCCGGATCATCCCCAAAACGACATGTGCCACATTGATTTGCCATGACCTGGAGGGGAACCTCGCCTCGCGGGTGCAACACGCCAGGTTGAAACCCATCTAGATGTTTTTCAACCGATTTGAGAACATCTGTCCAACGGTAAAGGAGACGATCGTGCGCTTCCAAATTATTCGGGGTGTAGTCAACCCACAACTTATTATTATCCACTCGTACACGATTGATTGGCTCAGGCAAATCTTCGGTTTGTGCCCACCATCCGATCGAATGGGTTGCCAATTGCTTTAAGCCAAACCCTGGCATAAACTTTGCCAATCCAGAAAACATGGGGGGTGCCTCAGCAAAAATAATGTCCGTGAGTAACCCACCCGTATTGTGGATGTGTCCCATGGGATAAGGAAAATCACCCTCTCCCCAATAAAAGTCATTGACATAAATGCTTTTCTGAAATGTGCCGGAATTGGGCTTTTTGCTCAACTGTACGACAGCTGTTATCAGGCTTTTCATTAAATTGCGCCCCACCTGATCGGAACGATTGGCTAAGCCCTGGGGATGAAGATCATTGCGCGATCGCAACAACAACGCAGCCGAATTGACGGCACCGCAGGCAAGCACGACGATATCCGCCAGGAATAAATAAGATTGTCCAGCGATTTCGGCTTCAACTCCTTTCACGGCGCGACCAGAGGGATTGGTGTGCAAACAAATCGCTTTGGCACCCGTTTTCAAAGTGACGTTCGGATGCTTTAAAGCCGGAAGAATCCCACTGACCTCTGCATCATTAGTCGGATCATCCGATTGGCGGGTTAACCCTAGAGGAATTGGGGCAGGATGTAACCCTTGCTGGGCGATCGCTTCGCCAATGGCAACCATTTGCGGTTCCTGAGCGATCAAGGGAAAAGGGTAATCAGCACAATGAACAGGCTCAGTTGGGTCATTTCCTATCTGCCCGTGCACTTTGTAAAGGGTTTCTGCTTCAGTATAGTAGGGTTCAAAATCAGAGTATTTCAGACACCATTCCGGTGATACTCCCGCTTGATGTTTGACTCTTTCAAAATCTTTTTCTCGAAACCGCAACAGGGCTGCACCATAGATTTTCGTATTGCCCCCGATCGCATAATTCATTTGGGGCGAGAACGGTTCGCCAGCGCTGTCGTACCACTCTTCAGGCGCATGATAGCGTTCACGCTTAAACACATCTACATGACTGCGATTTTGCTCCTCTAGAGGCATAAAATCTCCTCGTTCCAAAATGAGGATTTTCCTGCCTGTGGCAGCCAGTTTATATGCCAGCGTTCCTCCGCCCGCGCCAGTGCCAACAATGATTAGATCGTAGGATTGGTCGTCAATAATCATGGCGCTTCCTCATTGCCAGACATAAATTAGCACAAACAAAATAACCCAAATGACATCCACAAAGTGCCAAAACAAAGAGGTTGCGGCAACTCCAAATTCACCTTTGTTGTAGTTGCCTGGAATAAACGATCGTCCCAACATGAGCGACTGCAATAGCACACCTGTCAGAACATGCAACCCATGAAATCCAGTGAGCAAATAGAAAGAGCCCCCAAACACACCCGCTGTAAAACCAAAGGGAAGACTGCGCCATTCCACTGCTTGACCGTACAGGAAATAGCTCCCCATTGCCATTGTCAGCAACCAAAAGGCTCGAAATCCCCAAAGATTCTTAGCATGAAGAAACCGCTCAGCAATATAAATCACCAAACTACTGGAAACCAGAACGATCGTGTTGATGGCAGGGTCTCTCATTGCCAGACCGGAAACACCCGATGGCAACCAATCAGGAGTGGTAGTTTTGTAGACGATATATCCAGTAAAAAAACTCAGAAAAATAACACTCTCAGAGAGCAGGAAGACGATGAAGCCAAACATTCGGTTACCTGCATCATCGTGTCCATGTTCAGCGACCGAGGGGATGGCAGGTGTGTGACTTGTCACCATGGGTGGGTTTGGGGAAGCGTCAGCCTCAGTTGGGTTCATGGATCACCTCAAGCGCTTCAGGATTTGCAACTAAGGGGTCTGATTTGCCGTAGCCGTAGGGGGGAGCAATCACAATCGGGAGAGCTTCAAAATTTTCAACCGTCGGCGGGGAGGACACCAGCCACTCTAACCCGATCGCTCGCCAGGGATTTTTAGGTGCTTTCTCACCCTGTACCCACGAGCCAATCATGTTCAAAATAAAGGGTAATGTAGACATCCCCAGCAAAAACGCGCCTAAACTGGCAATTACATTCCAGAAAGCAAATTCCGGGTCGTAGGAAGCAACTCGACGTGGCATTCCCTGTAGCCCCAGAGGATGCATCGGGAAAAAGTTGAGATTGGTGCCAATCAACGTCAGGTAAAAGTGGAGTTTCCCTAAACCTTCGGAATACATTCGCCCAGTCATTTTAGGGAACCAATGATAGAACGCTGCATACAGCCCCATCACGGTAGCGCCATAAATCACATAGTGAAAATGCCCGACTACAAAATAGGTGTTGTTGACATGAATGTCGATCGGCACGGCTGCCAACATAATGCCCGTAATCCCAGCAAACACAAACATAAACAGCCCACCTAATGCAAACAGCATGGGGGTGTTCAGGCGCAATTTACCACCCCAAATGGTGGCAACCCAGGCAAAAACCTTGATACCTGTTGGCACCGAGATCAACATGGTTGTCGCCATAAATGCCATTCGCATCCAACCGGGGGTTCCACTAGCGAACATATGGTGAACCCAAACAATGCTACTCAGTCCTGTAATAATTAGCGAAGAGACAGCCACGACTTTGTAGCCAAACAGAGGCTTGCGCGCATAGACTGGAAAAACTTCTGAAAAAACACCGAAAATTGGCAGAATAATCACATATACGGCTGGATGTGAGTAAAACCAAAAGAAGTGCTGAAAAAGAACTGGATCGCCCCCTTTAGCAGGATCAAAAAAGCTAGTGCCGATCGTGAGATCTAGTAACAGCATCACTGCCCCTGCGGTGAGAGCCGGCAACCCAAAGAGCTGAATAATCTGGGCTGCCAGCACCGTCCATACAAACACTGGCATCCGAAACCAGGTCATTCCCGGTGCCCGCATGCGCACGATGGTCGTGACAAAGTTGACTGCGCCCATAATGGAAGACACGCCCGAAATCGCCACTGCCAACAACCACAACATCTGCCCATTGATCAGATTGCCCGTTGGATTTTGCAGGCTCACTGGAGGATAGGCCCACCAACCCGATTGGGAAGGACCCCCTGGCACAAAAAAGCTTGCCATCAAAATGGTGCCAAACAAGGGCACCAACCAAAAAGCCACTGCATTGAGGCGAGGAAATGCCATATCTTTTGCCCCAATCATTAAGGGCACGAGATAATTGGACAGCCCCACAAGAGAGGGAAACGTCCACAGAAATAACATTACTGTGCCATGCATTGTAAACATGGCATTGTAAACAGTGCGATCGAGCAAATCAGCTTCAGGCGTGATCAATTCCCCCCGAATGATCATGGCGAAAATGCCACCGATTAAAAAGAAAAAGAATGACGTGACCAGATATTGAATCCCAATCACTTTATGATCCGTGCTAAACCCAAAAAATCGCTTCCAATTGTCAGGTGCACCCGGTAGGGGTTGCTCAATCTGCGAGCTTACTTCAACGGAAAGGTTTGTCATAGGTTCCTCGCTTGACCACTGGGGGCATTCACAACTGGAGGCGGTGCAGGTTCGACCGTTTTCCATCCTGTATTGAGCGGATTTTGCCCCCGATGATATTCGTCAAATGCCTGATTGGAAGCAGCGATCGGGGGGTGAGTCGCAGAAACAGTTAGCCACTGTTGATAGGCATCGGGCGACTCTACAACCACATCAGCCTGCATCGCCGCAAAATAAGTGCCACTATATTGAGAATCACGCAATCGATATTGCCCTTCTCGAATGGGGGTAAAAGAAAAATCAATTACACGCCCCGGAATAACATCTTGTTTCACTCGAAACGCCGGAACAAAAAAGCCATGGAGTACATCTTCGGAATGCAGTGAGAGCTTGATTCGCTGATGGCTGGGTAGATGTAACTCCGTGCTGGTCACATTTTGCTCAGGATAGCGAAACTCCCATGCCCATTGCCGTGCATAAACTTCGATGGCTGTAGTTGACTGCTGCTCCTGCATATCTGTCGCTCCCGTTGCAGTGGAAGCTCTTTGAGCGATCGCAGTGGTCTGATGGGTGTGCTCCATCGGTCCCAAAATTGCCATTTGCTCGTAAATTTGGTAGCTATAACCTGCAATCCAAATGACTAAAACAAATGGGATTACCGTCCAAACGATTTCTAACGGTACATTTCCTTCAACGTGAGGACCATCACTAAAATCGTATTTGCCGGCTTGTTGAAACACAATGGAGTAGGTCAATGCTCCTGCAACGCCTAGAAAAATAAAGCTTCCCAGCGTTACGAGAAAGCTGAACAAGCGATCGATCAATTGTGCTTCGGCAGACGCCTGGGGAGGCAACCAGGAATAAGCTTGTTGCCCTATCCAAAGGCTAATTACAGCCAGAACGATCGCAATCATTACGAGCGTCAAAATTGTGCGAATCTTCATAACGACCTGTTTGCACCTACGTTACCTCAAAACCAAATTTGGATTTTCTCCCAACCGCAATAAACGATCGGCGCTGATATGAACCCCAAACTCGGCTGCCAGTTGTGCCCCCAATGTCCCATGGACAAACATCAAAGCAAAAATGCCTAAGCCAACGAGTAGATAACTAATTTGTACTTGTTGGGCGCGATCTTTACGCCAAACAAAGCGCTGGAAACCTCGCCAAACCGTCATCACCACAATAAAGAACAATAGCACAACCCCACCTACGCCATGCCAGAGCATGGTTTCCATTGCCTGTAATCCCCAGGCACTCTTGATATCCGCTGGGGGCTGCGCCAGCATCATTTCGTAAAAACCTGCTGCCACCGTAAAGAAAGTAATGATCGCGGCGGCTAGCATGTTATACCAGCCAACATCAAAAAAATTCGCTCGAATCGCAGGAATTGCCAAGAATTTGAAAATGGGCTTCTCTAAAGGAAACAGCACCCCCACAATATCGAAGGCGATCGCCACAATAAAAAGTCCCAACGTCAAGTGGACAAGATTGGGGTGAATGGGAATGGCATAGGGCAACCCATTACTGCCCAATTGGTTTTTCAATTGTTCAATTAAATTGGGATTCACTACAACACCCCCTCCTTAATTGCTTCCACCACCGGAACCGTATGTAGCCCGTAAACCCAAACCAGCAAATCTCCCAAATAAACTTGAAAGCAAACCAAACCAACCAACAGAACTCCGACCCCTAAGAAGGGAGCGGGGAGTTCCTTCGGATCGCGAGAACGCAGCACGTATCGCCATGCAGTTACGGCAGTAATGATGCCAGAAAGCGACCACCCAAGCAGCGTGTGTAAGTTAAGAGTCGATTCTACCGCCGAATAAGGCTCTGCTAGTCCAGCTTCGATCTGTCCAAAAATAATCGCAATGAAGATAGAGATGGTGGCGAAAAACAAATTCCACCAGCTCACCTCGTATAAACGAGGATTGCGTGTAAAGTAGCCAATGCTGTCACACAATACTGCAAACAGAACCATCGCAATGACAAAATGCACCACAATGGGATGCATGGTGTCAGGATAAGGCAGGTTGTGATCGTTAAGCGGGGGAAGATACTCTAGCATGATTCAGTTTGGAAGAATCTTAAACAACCTAGAAAACATGACAACCAAACCCATCAGACCAATATACTTATAGAACTGAGAGCAAATCGAAAAAAGCAACCATAATTAAACTCATTAATACCAAGATTACAAAAAATTGCTTTAGTTCTTTGACATCTATTTCATTAGAATTTTCCCAATTCATGAGCATTCGTATCCTTCAAAGATTTGACATTGCTCTCATGTCTAAACCCAAAATATTCAGAAATTCAAATATAGAAATCTAAATATTTGGAGAAACTCACAAATCACGGGTAAAATCGGAAACCTTTCCTAGCTTTTCAATTACATAGGTTTGCCCGATAAATTGCTTGAATCATCCCTCCAAATCTGGATCACGAGATGATTATAATGACTCCCTCTAAAGAACAATCTCGATCGCCGATAGAATGACGTCTTCAAGGATAAATGAGTAAAAATCAACTTTCAGTGATGTTACCTTACAAATAGAAATCCATCATAGACAGCAGTCTATAAGTAGGCGTTCATAAAGTATCGAAAATAACTTATATCATTCGAGTTAACCCTTCAAAGCCGCAGAATTTCATTCTGGAGTTTACTCAAGAAATTGCACTGATATTGAGTTTGTTAGGAATTTTTAAGATTCGTTTTTTAGTTAAGAGATTGAGTGGTTTGTTATTCGAGATTTGACCAGTTGCCTTTTGACAAGTTCAGAAATTGTGTGTATGGAGCACTCTAAAAGCTAACTTTTTTAACAGGAGATGAGTCTTGTTCTACCTCAAGAATTCATCAGAGTTAGTTAGCTTGCCATCTTCCATCTGGACAATGCGATCGGCAATATCCAGAATACGGTTGTCGTGTGTCACTAACAGAATCGTACAGCCCTGTTCCTTCGCTAAAGTCTGCATCAAATTCACAACGTCCCGTCCGGATTTGCTATCCAGAGCCGCCGTTGGTTCATCCGCCAGCACAATTTTAGGATGACTGACCAACGCGCGCGCGATCGCCACCCGTTGCTTTTGTCCACCCGATAGATCATCGGGATAGTAATGCAGTCGATCGCCCAACCCCACATGCTCCAGCATTGCCGCAGACCGTTCCTGCATTTCTGCCATCGACCAATGGTGGTGTAACTCCAACCCCATCTTGACGTTTTGGAGTGCCGTCAAACTATTGTGCAAATTGTGTGCCTGGAAAATGTACCCGTTGTGTCGTCGGGCTAACGTCAATGCAGCCGCACTAGCACCACACAATTCCTGTCCTAATACGCGCAGATGACCCGATTGCGCCGATCTCAACCCACCTACCAATGTGAGCAAAGTCGTTTTCCCGGAACCAGAAGGTCCCGTCATAATAACAATTTCACCTGCATTAATGTCTAGGTTAATGTCAGATAAGACTTGTTTTCGCAGGGAATCGTGACCGAAATAATGATCGAGATGCTGCACAGAAATGACCGGGTAGTTGAATCGGCTTGGAGAACGATCAGATGTCGTGAGTGTTTGCATAAGAAAATCCTGGTGAATCGAATCGGTAATCGCCAAATCAGTTCAAATCAGCTTAAATCAGCTCAAGCCAAGCCATTGCGAATGGCAAAAACAGCCGCTTGAATTCGATCGTTGACGCCAAATTTATTCAAGATCGCTGTTACATGAGTCTTGATCGTGTTGATACTGAGGTGCAGCCTTTTGGCGATTTCGGGATTGCTATAGCCTTCAACCAAAAGTTGCAACACTTCAAATTCTCGTGGGGAGAGCCGCGACAACCGGGGGACCGAGGATATAGCAGGTTGAACCAGGGGGGATTTCATCATTTACGCTCCTCAAATTTAGGGTTAGAACATGTCAGCCGGATCAGCTAATTGCAGTTTTCGAGTGGCGATCGCCCCCGAAATGGCACACATCAAAATGGTTAAGATTAAAACCGTAATCGCTCTGGAAGCTTTCATATAAATAGGAAGCGCGGTTGCCCCAGCAGCCAGTTGGTACAATCCAATGGGTAAAACGAATCCCGGAATAAACCCCAATAAGGCAAGAATAATGGCTTCTTCAAAGACGATCGCCAGGAGATATCGATTGCGATACCCCATCGCTTTGAAGGTGGCATATTCTTTTAAGTGACTATTCACATCAGTCGAAAGCACTTGATACACAATCACCACGCCGACGACAAACGCCATGGCAGTACCGAGTCCAAAGATGAAGCCAATGGGACTTTCAGTTTTCCAGAAACTTTCCTCAAAGGCGATGTATTCAGCGTGAGTGAGCACTCTAACATCGTTGGGCAGATGAGACTGGAGGGCGATCGCAACTTGTTTTGCGTCATAGCCTGGTGCCAGCTTAATCAACCCTAAACTGGCACTTGCGGCTTCTCGACGGGGAAAGAAATGTAAAAAGGTCTCATCACTGGCAACCAGAATACCATCGGCACCAAAGGAGGCTCCCAGGCTAAATAACCCAGAGACCGTGACCGTACGACGTTCCACTTCGGTCATCGCTGGCATCCCCCGTTCCACCTGAGCAATTGCCTGAGTGTAGTTGCCTCTGGATTTGCGATCGAACAACACCTGATCGGGCAATTTGATTTTGTCCAGTTGTTGATTTACCTCTGGCAGCGTCAGAGCAGGACGATCGGGGTTAAAGGCAATCACCTGAATCGAAGTTTCTTTGCGCGTGTCGGGATGTTTCCAGGTGATGATATTGGAATAGAATGCCTCAGCCGATCGCACCCCTACAATGTCTTGCGCCTGATACAGACGGCGACGCGAGAATGTACTCAAATTTTGTGTATTACGGGCTTTCGGGCTAACTAACACGATATCGGCATCGAGTGCGCGGCTTAGCTTGGTATTGCTGTCATACAACGCACTCTGGAATCCTAGCTGCATAAACATCAGCACATCGGCAAAGGCAATCCCCGATAATGCTACCAATAACCGACCACGCTCTCGACTCAGTTGTAACCAGCCCAGTGACGTGCGGCGCTGGAGTTGTTGCATCAGTTTCATCATTGCTGAATGACCACTGTGACTTGCAAATTGGTATACTTGGCGGCTTTTTGACTCGACTTCTGATCCAACGCAATATGGACTTCTACAATTCTGGAGTCGATATTGGTACTGGGATCAGTGTTGACGATCGTTTGCCGCTTCACTTGGGCATCAATCCGTTCCACCGTACCCACCAGTTCACCAGGGAGGGAATCGCTCGTGACTCGCACCCGTTGCCCTACCTGCACTCGATGCACATCGCTTTGATAGACTTCCGCGATCGCATTCATCTGTTGGGTCTTACCCATGTCCGCGATACCATCGTTCGCAACCAATTCCCCGGCACGGGTGTGAATTGCTAACACTTCTCCAGTGATGGGCGATCGTACATAGGCTTGATCCAGTTCTGCTTTTGCCTGTTTCATCGCTGCCAGGGCACGATCGACCTCTGCCTGACTTGCCTGTATATCCACCGGACGCACCTCTGCAATCCGCTCTAGATTCGCCCGTGCCTGACTTAATGCTGCTGGACTAGTCGCTTGCAGACGAGCCAAGACTGCTTGCGCCTCCTGCACCGATTTTTGTGCCGAGTCCAACACTAGGCGTTTGCTGTCCAGATTAGAAGCAGAAATTGCCCCTGCTTGATAGAGCGATTGATAACGGCTAAATTCTGTCTCGGCATTTTGTAGTTCTGATGTCAATCGGGCAACCGTTGCCACCTGAGCATTGAGATCTCCCTGTTGTTGCGCTGCCAGGCGAGCAATTTCAGCCTGTTGAGCATTGATTTCTCCCTGCTTGGCACCCGCTTGCGTAATCGCCAGTTTTGCCTGAGCCACACTCACCGCTTCTTGCGCCTGCTCATAGGCTGCCTGGAGTCGATCGCGACTGTCGAGAATGGCAATCACCTGTCCAGCTTTGACCCGATCGCCTTCCTGCACGAGTAACTGCTCCACTCGATTACCGCTACTCGACGTAGGAGCTGAGAGCTTAATCACCTCACCTTGAGGCTCCAATCGCCCCAAAGCAGTTACGGTCGTGATTTTGGGGGGAGAGACCAGTGCTGCTTGCTTTGCCGCCTGTTGCGCCATTTGCGATCGCCACACTCCGTAACCAACCCCACCCCCAACTAAAACCAACACAGCCGCAGCCATCCCCACCCAAGGGCGAGACTTGGCTTGAGAAATGCTGACGAGCGAACCTTGCAGCATTGGTGGACTCCTAAAAATTACTTTAAGAAGACGAAACAGTTTCGTTTCGCTAAAACTAAACTAAACTGTTTCGTTTCGACTTGTCAAGAGTATGATGAAGAGAAAGGGGTAAAGGAGTGAAAGATTCTCCATTCCTTCACCCTGTAATGGCTTAACCCCTCATCCTTCCTGCTCCCATGCCTCCCTCGCGTGATTTATCTCCTGAAAAAACTGAAGCAATCCTAGACGGAGCCATGCAGGAGTTCCTGGAGAATGGCTATGCCGGAGCCAGAGTCGATAAAATTGTCGCAGCGGCAAAAGTCTCCAAAGCCACGGTTTACCGACACTTTCCTGACAAAGAAGCTTTGTTTACCGCATTAATTCAACGCATGGCGGTGAGAAAAAAGCTGTTTCAACTTCGCCAGCTTCAGTCGTTTGAAGAAGACCCGGCAAGTTTCTTGCGGCGATTTGCCGAAAATATGTTGGATAACGTTGCCACTGACCCGCAAATTCTGACGTTTCTCAGAATCATTATTGGCGAATCAGGACGTTTCCCAGAATTGGCGCAGGCATTTGTTCGAAATTTGGAAAAACCGAGTTTAGACAACCTGACCCAATATTTTGCCTCCCATCCCCAACTCCAGATTGCCGATCCCGAAGTAACGGCACGGGCTTTTGTGGGTACGCTGATTCACTTTGTCATGCTGGGATATGTTTTGCACGGTGCGGAGATTATGCCGATCGAGCGTGATCGGTTGCTGAATCACTTACTTGATCTGATCCTCAAACAGGGCACATCGTAGGGGCGCATCGAGGGGACGCATGGCAATGCACCCCTATACAATCTGTTGGATTGACTGATTCAATTGGCATAAAATCTCTTATCTAAATCTCTTATCTAAAAGGGGGTTGCACCATATTGTTGGCATTGTTGTAACCAGCGCTGCACCAGTTTGGGGTTACCTCCAAAGTGAAGATGCAGATAGGAAGCATGAACCCGAAATCGTTGCCAACCCTCGGTTTGATGCAGTGTACCTTCGTAGTTTTGCATTGCAAATAGGGGTTGGTCTGGTTGAGCTTCCAGGCTGGAGCGATGAAATTCATGTCCCCAAAGGCATTCCCCAGCGGTGACCAGCGGCGTTGACCGTTGGGCAATGGCTTGGCGATAGCCCAGAGTCAAACGTTTGCCCATTTGAGCAGTAGTCGGCAAAATCCCTACCATAGGATATGCTTTTGCCTCAAAATCGACAATGCGATCGCACAAATACATCAATCCACCACACTCAGCATAAGTGGGCATTCCAGCAGCGATCGCGGCTTTGACCGCATTACGAACTGTCTGATTGTCACTCAAGGCTGCGGCAAATACTTCCGGAAAGCCACCGCCCAAATAGAGTCCCTGAATGTTTTCGGGTAAGCTACGATCGTCCAGTGGACTCCATTCCACCAATTCAAAGCCAGTCGATCGCAGTAAATCGAGGTTGTCGGCGTAGTAAAAGCTGAAGGCACGATCGCGGGCGATGGCGAGGCGGGGAGGGGTAAGGGGGAGAGGGGAAGAGGGAAAGAGGGGAAGAGGGGGAGGAAAGCAGGAGGAGAGAAGGGGAAGGAGGGTTTCCCAATGGAAGCAGGTTTCGCCAAGATGGGCGAGGTGATCGACGACGGTGTTGAGTTGAGGCAGTTCGGCAGTGGGAATCAGTCCCAGGTGCCGATCGGGGATGGTGATTTGATCCTGTCGTCGCAAGACCCCCAGGATGGGCAGGTTAAGGGGGGCAAGCGCATCGTGGAGCAGTTCCAGATGACGATCGCTACCAACCCGATTCAAAACTACTCCAGCAAAGGTTAAGCGTGGATCGAAGGTGGTGTAGCCATGGACGATCGCAGCGATCGATCTTGAAGTACTGCTGCAATTGACTACCAGGACGATCGGTAACCCTAACAGGCGAGCAACATGGGCGGTACTTGCCCAATCATCTTTACCGGTGACTCCATCAAACAGCCCCATCACACCTTCTACCAAAGCGTAATCTGCTGTTTGGCAATGCTGCTGAAAACACTCAGCGACATAGGCTTCCGAAGTGAGTACCGGATCGAGATTGCGACAGGCGCGACCTGTCACAAACTGGTGGAACATTGGATCGATGTAGTCAGGTCCCACTTTGAAAGATTGCACCTGCTTGGGATAGCGGCGCGAAAGGGCTGCTAGCAATGCCAGCGTGACCGTTGTTTTACCGACTCCGCTGCGTTCGCCTGCAATGACCACTGCCATAATTACTCGAAACTAGGTCAACTTAGCCCAATCAATGCCTCAAGCCTACCAAATCAAGTATGCAAAAAGCATGACCAATCAAACCTCTGATTGCTTTGCCTTAAAACATTAGTAGGCAACCTTTCGGCTATAACCCAATCAAGGACTAAGTAGCATAACAACCCAAATCAGTAGCGATCGCACTCTTGAGGACACCCCGACTTTGCCCAGTACGTCTGTTGCATTTGGATGTGTTATACGGCAGTTTAATTCACCTTTTTAATTTCAAGCAGGAAGTACTAAATGCCCTAACAATTTGCAGAAATTGTTGATTGCGCTCCATTAGTACCATGTGCCCTCCTGGCGACAATACGCTCAGTTCTGCTTGAGGTACTTCTGCACTAATCCGTTTGCTAGCAACTGGTCGTGTAGCAATATCGGACTTGCCAACAACAACTAATGTAGGGACAGAAATTTTAGGTAACGTTGCTGTCTCATCAAACTTGAACATCGCTAAAACTCCTCGTGCCAGGACTCCGGGCGATGCCTTGATACCAATTAAACTAGAAAAATTAAGCTGCCCCCGCGTCTCTGTGCCTGTGAAGCCAGATATTTCAGTTGTGAGTAACGTTGAACCATTCAAGTAGCTTAACCAGCTTGTGAGCCATAGCAAGGGAGAGAGGGCAATCGCCAGGTAAAGCAAAGGTTCTAACAAGGGTTTTTGCAGTGCCAGCAACAGTGGGCTGAAAGTAGTGGTTTTGAGCGGATTAGTATACGTCCCATCGACAAGGATTAAGCCAGCAACTCGCTGCCCCAGATGTTCTGGAAACAAGCGACAAAAGGTCAACAGGATCATGGCTCCCATGCTGTGCCCCACTAAAATGGCAGATTGATCTTCTACCAGAGCCAACACGACCTCTAGATCACGGGCATATTTCTCCAGAGAATAGTCTCGGTTATCTGGCTTTTGGGACTTTCCTAAACCCGGTAGATCCCAAACAATCACGCGAAACTGATCTGTGAGTTGCTTTTTAGCGTAATACCAGGCTGTGCTGTCTGGTCCCCATCCATGGGTCAGGATCAGGGTTGGAGCGTGATCGGGTCCGTAAAATTCGACTTGAATTTCGCTACCATCCGGTCGAATCAAACGTTGAACTCGCTTGCTACGATGTGGTGTGGGTTCATCCCGTCCAGCCCGATGTAGCAGCAAAATGGGCAGAAATCCCAAAAATGACCACAGAAATAGTCCTATGCCCAAATATAACCAGCGATCGCTAACCAAGCCACCTTCATACCATTGATAGAAAATATAAGAGCCACCTCCAAGAAGGACAATTATTCCTAGATTGGACAGCAAGCGCAACAAAAAATCGAGGGGCATGAACATGGCAGCGTTGAACCTTCCGAGGCAAAGCATTAACTTGATCTGAGGTTAAAGGAAAGATCGAAACAGGCGCGCCCCTCTTTAGAATGAAGCTTTGTCTATGCTGGGACATTACTCAGGTTATTGAGCCAGGATTTGAACATGTTATAGTTTCCGTCGTCTTGCTCGGCAATGCTGCACAAATACAACACCGAACTCATTACGCGATCGCTCAGTTAATTTTGAATACCTACCAATACGATTTATCGACTGCTACAACTTAGAGATAAAGCCGTATAACGTTCCTGCTGAGCAGCTGCGAGTAGACTTTGCAACACAATCAGGATCTCTTCCCAGTCCATTCCAGTAGGGTTGTTAGACAGACGAATTAAGGTTCAACTGCCACGAATAGATAGACCCACAGTGAGGGGCACGAAAGGCGGATGTCCGCCAACTTTCAATGTTGGTCGCCCCGGGCAAGCGCAGCCGCCTGCTCCACACTGATACCATTCGCGAGCGGATCGGCATGCCGATGCACGAGCCACCATTCGGACCCTTCACGGCGAAAGACTTGTGTGACACGCAGCGACCAGTCCTGCATTGGTAGACCGCCGACCTCGGCACGTACCCGTTCGATCGTCACGAGAACGACGAAATCATCTGTGGCGTAGGTTGTCACTACCTCTTGGTCAAACGTGCCGGACTTGAAGAACTGCCCCATCGCTGCCCGTTTTGACATGTCGAAGCCGTGTGTCGGCGCTCCACCGAACGGCGACATCAGTATGTAGTCCTTCGCGTGCTCGATCAGTGCAAGGTATCCATCGATATCGCCGCGCATTAGTGCTGTGTTCGCTTCTGCTGTCCGCCGTGTCAGGTTGGCAACGTCCGCAGAAAGTGGTCGTGGATTCATAATATTTTTCTCCATGTCATGAGAGCGCCGGAAATTCAACGATTTCGTGATTAAGAGCAAAGCTTCATTTCATGGCAGTCTCCTAAGAAATTAGATTTTCAATAAGCAAAAGTACTCATGAATAAACCTCTAATTTCTTCCACCCTAAAGGTGCGTTAGCGCGTGGATTACTAACTATATAATTCATCGGACTCTTTCCTGACAATACCCTTGCCAAGAGGATTATCAGTTTTTTTTCCATATATCTTCAAGAATCAGATATTATTAGTACTCTTTCCGTACAACCCCCATCACCACCGTTATCAGGACTCATTCCGTATATTCTCCACTGGCTCAGTCGAATTTCTTATGTAGTAATACCAATTTAAATTGAGAATATGACACTTAGGAGATCCCCCTAAATCCCCCTTAAAAAGGGGAACTTCAAGACTGGCTTGGGTTTCCCCCCTTTTTCTAGCGCAGCGGCGCATTAGCGCGGGGGCTAGGGGGGATCTAGATCTGTCGCAAACACAAATCAAATTGGTATAACATCAAAGGCTTTGCAAAAACCTGCACGATCGCTGATGTACGATCGCGCTGTTTATCATCAGTTCAACCGAAGGTATTTTGCCCACTCATTTGGTCTATTTGCCCACTCATTTCAGTAGATCGTGCACTCATTTTCATGATCGCAATGGAGTAAAAAGCATTGTAGAGATGCCAAAATTTGCTTAAGACGATCGGCCACTACCAGGGACTACCAATTAACGTAAACGTTGACCAATAGTAGGGATGCGACAAACTCTGACTACTTTGATTTGCCAATTCAGACGGCAAATCTACTGCCCCATTCGACCAGATCAACTTGCCATTCTCAATCCGCACCGTGCCATTAATCATTGCCCGTTGCGCTTGTCGCAATGCCTCCGACTTTACAGGTTGCTTCCACAGCTGCTCATAAAACTCCGCCATTAACCCAGCCGTGCCTTCATCGCTGACACTCCACAAACTTGCCAGCGCCGATTTTGCCCCGGCCTTCACCGCAAACCCAGCAAAGCCGAGTTCTGCATTGTCATCGCCCACCGCCATCTCGCAAGCACTCAAAACGACTAATTCCACCGGGGGATTTGCCCAGCCCAATTGCCGCAGTTGGTTCAACCCTAAGCGACTATCTGCCAGTTGAATATAGGAATTGCTCAGTTTGCCGGGTAAAAACTGCCCATGGGTTGCCAGATGAATAATGCCAAAAGGAGTTTCTTTGCGTTCTTTGACCAGATTAGCGAAGGTAAACGCTTGGTTGACGATCGACTGTCCGCGCCAGCGATCGTTAATGTTGGTCAACTCCACCGACACCGCAGGCAGTGGGTTTTGATCGGCAAATTGGGTGGCTCCCGCTGCCAGCACTTGCATCTTGCGAATATCAGCATACTGCGTATCAGATAGGCTAAGGCTGGGCATTAAGCCCAGTCGATAGTGTTCGACCAGGAAGTCTTGCCCATCATGCAACGCTGCCAACGGCATCGATCGCAAACCACTATCTAGAATGAAGGTGAGTGTATCAATCCCTTCAGATTTCAGGTCGGGTTCCAGCGGCGTAATCAGCCAATGGTAAAGTTGATTGGCGGTTGGGAGATAGCTGCGAGTCCGTGTTTTGCTAGGGTCAGAGACTTCGTAACGAAATCGTTTGGCAACTGCCAGCACTCGGGCACGAGTGGCACCGGGGATGCGTTTGCGGATCAATTTGCCCGATGAAGTCACCAGTAACAGTTGCAGATCTGCTTGACCACATTCTGCCCCTTGCAGTACTAGTTTGCCAGTCTTAGGGTCGTGGATCAGTCTGGGTTGGGCATCCACAGCACAGCGAGTACTGGCTCCCATTTCCGGAGAGACAAAGCTCACATAGATTAACGCTGGACGAATCCCTGCCGCCACTTCTACGTTGTGCAACGTATTTACCGCCCCAGCCAGACTAATCGTTTTAGGCGCGTCGGATAGTTCCAAATAATCGACAAATTGACTGGTCATTCCAGCTTCAGCCGCATCAAACCCAGCATTCAACACAGGAGTCAATAGGTTGATTGGCAAAGGAAGGGCAGGCTGAGCTGGAGTCGGATTTTGCTGAACCGCTTTGGCAGGTGGAATGGTTACTGTAGGTGTTGGTGTTGGCGTTGGTGTTGGCGTTGGTGTTGGTGTTGGTGTTGGAATGGGTAGATTGCTGAGATTAAAGGTTGCACTCGCAGTTCCAGGCGAATTGGCGGTCACGACGTAGTTACCGTCGACATTATTGGCGAATAAGGTGGGTGCGGTTACAATGCCTTGAGCATCAGTTAAGACGGTGACGGTGGTGCTGATGGTGAAAACCCCACTGGCTCCACGGACTGGTAGGGTGAAAGTCACGGGAATTCCGGCAACGAGAATGGGTTGATTGTTGGATAAATCGAGCAAGCGGACTTGTAGGGGCACGCCAAAGGCATTGTTGACTAGGGTCGTTTGCCCGTTGCCCGCGATCGCAACTAATAAAAATCCCCCCGACTCATAGGCTCCAATATCGCGTTGCCCAATTGCCCCAACTCCGCGTTGATCGCTGGTTGTTGCCCCTGTCCCTGCCGCATCGATCGCGAGACTACCCGGCAGCAACGCCAGCGTCTGGGTGGGTCCACCATAGTTCCCCAAAGGAGCCAACCGAGGATCGACATTTAATAAATCGGAAGAGACAAAACCAACCCCGCCACTGGGGTTGCCAATTATGTTATTACCTACACTGCTGACATTGCCCAACACATCGGCAGCAGAAGCGCCACTATTGGCTGCCACAATGCTATTACCTAGCTGCAATGTGCCGAAATCATTGACAATGCCGCCCCCATTGCTTGCAACATTGCTGCTAAACGTACTGTTGTTGATAGTGACGGTACTGGCAAAGTTGTAAACACCACCCGCGACACTGGTTCCTGCATTGCCATTCCCACTAAAGGTGCTGTTCGTGATAGAAAGTGGGCTAGAACTGGCAATGCCACCGCCCACATTGGCAAGGTTGCCTGTAAAGGTACTGCTGTTGATAATGACTGAGTTAATGCCACTGGAACTGTTGATGCCGCCCCCATATCCAGTCGTGGCTCTATTCCCACTAAACGTGCTAGTGCTCACATTCAAGATGCCCCCACTATTGAAAATGCCGCCACCACCCGCATTGCCCGATGAGGTGGCGGTGTTATTGGCTAGCAGGCTGTTGACGATCGTGGTTGCCCCGCTGGTGGCATTGCTAATTGCTCCACCTAGAATGGCAGAATTTCCACTCAGCGTGCTGTTACCGATCGTCAGGTTACCAGTGTTGAGAATGCTGCCCCCCAAGTTCACCGCCAAGTTACTGGATAGGGTTGAGCCTGTTAGGGTCAGGTTGCCAGTGTTAAAGATGCTGCCCCCCTGACCTGAGCCAGCGTTTCCAGGCAGTGCGCCCGCTGTGCCACTAAAAAGTTGTCCGCCATTTCCGCCCGTTGCCTGATTATTGGCAAGTGTATTGTTGGTGAGCGTTACATTGGCATTGAGTCCAAAAATCGCACCGCCTAAACCAGAGCCACCATCCCCGCCCTGAGCACTGCCATTGGCGGGAGTCGCGCCGCCATTGCCTCCCTGCACCTGGTTCCCAGACAGGGTGCTGTTGAGAAGGGTGAGCGTTCCCCCATTACTAAAGACGGCTCCCCCCATACCGCCGCCGCCGCCGCCGCCGCCGCCGCCAATGCCTGCGGCAACGACCCCGAAAGATCCCCCGTTCCCAGCCCCGAAACCCCCTGCCCCCCCGGTTGCTGCAACAGACCCACTCGCGGTACCGCCACCGCCCCCACCAAAGCCCCCTGCGCCACCCAGCCCGCCAGGGCTACCGCCACTACCGCCCCCGCCACCAAAGCCACCGGGGGTGCCGTTGCCGCCAACTGCCCCGCCATTGCCACCCAACCCGCCACCGCCGCTACCCGGTCCGCCACTACCCGGTCCGCCTGTGTTGCCGTTCCCTCCCAAGGCGCGATTGGTATTTAGGATGCTGTTGGTCAGGGTCACGGTGCCACCGTCATTAAAGATTGCCCCTCCCAGCCCCGCGCCGCCGCCGCCACCCCCAGCCCCAAAACTGATATTAGATCCTCCGGCTCCCCCCTGAGCCAGGTTGCCAGAGAAAGTGCTGTTGGTAACGTTCAGTGTTCCTTGGGTGAAAATTGCACCACCAAAACCGTTGGCAGTTCCACCCAACCCTGGATTAAAAGGAGGGGCGATTTGTCCGCCCCCTCCCGGCGCTCCGATCGCCTGGTTATTCTGAAACACGCTGTTGGTCACAGTTAACGTGCCTGCACCTGTATGGAAAATGCCGCCGCCACTGCCCGTGACATTACCATTGGCAATGGTGAGATTATTCAAAGTGACATTGGGGGCAGAGATGTTCAAGACACGCACAGCATTATTGCCATTGAGGGTGCTGCTGCTGGTTGTGACTCCATTCAAGGTGAGATTTTTGTTGACCAAGATTGGAGCCGTCAGACTATAGGTTCCGGTTCCAATGTTCACGGTGGCAGCGGTGACAGTGCCGATCGCATCAATGGCATTTTGAATTGAGCTACCAGGCGGTGCTGCCTGGGGATTGATCTGGTTCAAATTAAAGATCAGCCCGCCGCTACTGTTCAGATTGATGACCGCAGTCCCAGGGCGCAAAAATTGTCGTCCCGTCAGCGTGAGTGAGGCAAGGCTGGGTGCTGTCTGGTTAATGCTGTCCACCAGGGTGATGTCCCCATTGCCGCCGGTTCCTGAACTGGTGGTAATCGTGACATTAATCCCCGCATTCAACGCATTGGCAATGGTAATGGGAGAAATGGTGCTATTGGTGGCAGGGTCAAAAATGCCCCCAGTCAGTCCGCCTGTGCCCCCCAGCGCAATGGTGACATCGGTCGGGTCAAGCAGCCACACGCCAGCTTGCCCCGCGATCGCCGTTGCATCCACGCTGGCATTCCCCATATCCAGACTTTGCTTGCCCGAAGTCTCGACCAAGCCACCGTTGCCGCCGCGCATTCCGCCTCTGGCGCTGATGCTGCCATAAAAACGGGTGCTGCCATCCGCCCAGACAATCACCTTGCCCCCATTGCCCATGCTCAGAGCATCGGCACGAATGAGGGAATCGGCACTGACAAAGGTTGCCTGAGCCGTGGGTGTGGTACCCAATCCTTGATAGTCGCCGCCGATCAACACGGTGCCACCTTGGCGACCAGACGCATCCACGCTAGCACCCAACAGTCCCACTTGTTGACCCAACACCTGAATTTGAGACCTGCCTGTGGTTGAGGTCGTGTCGAGCGTGCCTGCGACGATCGTGGTTCCCACCGCCGTAGGAATGGTCACACCTGATCCTGTGAGCCGAACCATGCCATTGTCAACCATCACCCCCGTTGCGCCTGTGAGATTGCCGCCCGTGAGCAAGGCTGGCAAGGATAACGGAATGCCGTTGCCAGGGGGTGAAGGGGTGAGGGGCAAGTCTAGACTTAAGAGACTGCCGCTCTGGCTGATGCGAACGAGTTGATGTCCGGGGACTGCGGCGATCGTGATGCTTCCCCCTGGAGCTGTGAGCCTACCTGTAGAGACGATCGTCCCTCCCAGCAGCGTTAAACTTTGCCCTGCATCCACGCGCAAATTCCCGGCATTAAAAATTGCGCCGGGTTGCAGCGTGGCAAACGCCAATGTGCTCGGCGCACCAATTAACTGAGCATATTGATTGCCGCCCAGTACCTCCAACCAACGATTACCAATTTGCACGCCTGTGGCAGTACTGGCAGTAAAAGAAGCGGGGACATTCAGACTGGCGTTGGCACCAAAAATAATGCCTGCCGGGTTCAGCAAATAGAGGTTGGCAGTGCTGCCTGTCACCTGGAGCAAGCCATTGATGTAGGATGGATCGCCACCTATCACTCGTGCCAGGATGTTGCGAACGGCGGGGTTCGCGAGAAAGTTGGCGATCTGGCCCTGAGTCAAGCCAAATTGCTGGAAGCTCTGAAATAGATTGGCACCATCTCTGGAGAACTTGCCACCGCTAATGTCAAAGCGATCGCCCCTTTGGATGACGATGCTGCCCGTGCCATCATTGGCGGGGGTAATTTGGGCTTGGGAGATCGTCGGAATCAACGCCCCCAATATAGGAGCCCCCAGCACTACGGACAACACCCTCCTGCTCCGGCGTTGTCCTGGCAAAGAAGACAACTTGAGCAGGAAGTTGTTGACAATCTTACTTTTCATCCCAACCCCCAGATAGGCACCAATCGAAAGTCTGAACTACCGCACATTATCCACTAACTTTTTTCCGGTAGTAGAAAGCCTTTAAATAAATTTCAAGGGGGTCGATCTCGCGATCAGCACCAGCTGACAACAAAGGGCTTAAGCCCTTTGTCGATTCCAAACTTTGAAACGTCCCAACGATCGTGACTACCGCGATATTCCAGAACTTCCCCATTCAAATCCATCGTATCGGCAGCGGTCTCTAGCTGAACAGTGGGGTGCCCAGAATTTTTCGATTACGGTAGATAGGTCATAGGCTGGGTCGCCAACCCAGACAGATTGGCGGTTTGTAAGAGATCTTGCCAATCGGCAGCTAACGTGCGATCGTTGGGTGCCGCATGACGCAGTTGGGCAAGGGTGGTGAGCGTGTTTTCCCACAAACCTGCTGCCCCATACAGCTCAACCCGTTGTTCCAGTGTTGCGGTTGCCAACTGTTGCTGCAAGGTTGGATCGGCTGCAACTCGTTGCAGCGACACATCTACATATTTATTTGCCGCTGCATCCTGAGGATTGCACAAAATCGTCAGCGTCCAATTCGCCCGCTGCCCAATCTGGAGCGGTGCCTGGCTTTTGGGAATAGGAATCCCGACAATGCCTGCCTTCAGGTTGGTGATTTCCAGCACCGTTTGCTGGGTCATATAATTAGTGCCCAGTTCGGATGTTTCCACAACCAATCGCGCTGGACGATCGAGGGTTAGGGCATAGGGCAAGTAAAACCAGAGGGTGGGATATTCCGAAGTGGTCAACCCCATGGGCAGTTTTGCGCCTGTCTTAGTTTCGTAAACCGGTACCAGTGCCGTCAAAGGTGTATCGACTGCCGGACAACCTCCCCCCCGGGTCGCAGTACCTCGACTCTTGCCAATTCTGCCAGTGTTAGGCGCCTTCGGAGGAACAAACAGACGTCGTCTCTGGCGAGGAGTTGTCGGGCTGCTAGCCTGTGCCACAGATTGACTGCTGATCGGAGTGGTCGCCGCTACGGCACGGTGCCAATCCAAAGAAAAGCAAGTGAGCAATGGCAGGATTGCGATCGCGAGGAAACCAGAACGAGTGACAATTTGACACATAATCTTGCTGAAAGGTAGATAGAGCACAGCCAGGGAAAAACGCGACAACGCGGAGAGGGGGCAGATCGGGAAAATGGAGAAATTGACTGCTTTTGCCTTTGGTAACTGAATCTCCTACGTCCGCTCGTCGTTTCCTTGTTTAACCTGATAAGTCGTCATTCCGCCCCCCGTTAGGATGCAGGCGAGAACGGTCGGAACAAGAGGAACCCAATTACCCAGTACCACAAAAAAGATAAAACTCATTCCTGAAATCAGGACGATCGTGACACCACCGAGAGGAACCAGCCAACGCCGCAGGTAACAGACGATCGCCCCACCCGCTATCGCCCACCCCCAGACCCAGAGAATTTCCCAGCCGATCGCCCAGGGACTGAGGAGGGGGCGGTGATCCAGTACGGCACTGAGAATCTGACTCAGCCCCTGAGCCTGACTCAAAACTCCGGCAATACTGGAGCCATCTGGAGTAATCACCCGATCAATGTCTTCACGATCGACGCCAATTAAGATCACCCGATTCCGCACCGACTCTGGCTTTAATCTGCCACTGAGCACATCATTGATCGTGATTTGCTCTGCCACAGCGGGCAATCGGTAATTGAGCAAAAGCTGGAAGCCGCTGGCATCAAACTTTTGGTAACCACCTGCCCGATTGGGTAAGCGATGGAGCTGGGTTGCTCCTAGTTTCAGCGTTGAGTCATTAAGAAATTCGGGTTGGATATTTTTCTGAGAGTAGAGATAGCGAAACGCTAGCTGCGCATTCAAGGCATAGTCCGGTAGGCAGGCGGCAGCGGGCGGTGATGTCTGACTCAGATAGTGACGACGCAACACGCCATGGGGGTCAAAGGCAGCATTGCTAAACCCCAACACCGTATTCTGACCTGCGTGATCAGTTGGATAACCAGGTGGTGGGGCAACCCCCAACCGATCGTCCAGATCGGGCACCTTGCAGGTGGAAACGATCAAATCGCTGGTTTTCAGATGTTGCAAAAGTTCGGCTTGCCCTTTGCCGATCGGCACATCGCGATACAGATCCAGCCCGATCGCCACAGGTTCGTGAGCCTCCAGCGTTTTCAACACTTTCAGCAGATTTTGATCGGATAGAGAAGGCTCGTTGAGCGTCTGCACATCCGTTTCAGTAAACGCCACTACCAACAAGCGGGAATCAACGGGTTCTGGAGGGCGCAACGCCAACATTTGGTCATACGCCTTCAATTCCAAGGGCTGCAAAATCCCCAGGGTTCGCAGTCCCATCACCGTGGCAGTTGCAACCGTCGCCCAAAGCATCAGGAGCTGTAACCTGCGCCCTGGAGGACGACGCACCAGTTTAGATACCTCTGAAATGGCAGTATCAAATGCCAAACCGGGAGGATCAGGCGCCAGAACAGCACCTGACAGGTTTTGCGAAGTTGGGGGGGGAGGTGGTTGCCCGATCGGACCCTGTACCGATTTGCCCCCATACACCAGCTCAAAAACGGGAACAGTGCCAATCCCTTTTAAGTCTCGTTCCCCCCGATAGGCAATCGCCAGTCCAGTAATCTGGGCGCCCCGCACCAGCACTGCTGTCACTTCCGAGAGCAAAATTTCTCCCCCTTGTGTCACCGAAGTAATCCGAGCGGCGAAGTCTACCTCATGCCCAATGAAATCGGTGCCATCCTGCAACGGAGTGCCTGTATGCATCCCGACCTTAACTCTTAGCGCTCCCAGGGGGGTGGTGATCGGGTCTTGTAAATGACTCTTTTGCATCGACACTGCCCACCGAGCTGCATTGGCAGCACTGGCAAAGACCAGAAAGTAGGCATCTCCTTCCGTTTTGACCACCCGCCCGCCGTATTCCTCAAGTTCTGCCTCGACCTTTTGACGATGAGGACGCAGGATCGTGTCAAAGTAAATGCGATTACGGACAGAAATGTCACTGCCAGGCAGATGCTTTTTTAATGCAGTCGAACCGACCAAATCAGTAAAGACGATCGTTACCATACTGTCGGATGGCATCGTGGGAGCCGCCGTTGCAGCAGGCGATTCAGGTGCGGGAGCCGGTAATAGATGGGAAGGCATCTCTGTCCAGATTTTGGGTAAAGCGGTAATGCAGATCGCCCACCCCGATTTCGATCCCATCTGTCCTTCCACCACCACGCCGTACACCTGGTTTTGCGAATTGACTATGGGAGCACCACGATCGCCCGGAGTCAACCGATTTTCTTCTGCCAGATCCAGTCCCCAGAAGCCCACCAGCTCTGTTTGTGGTTGTAGAGTAACCACGATGAGTTGCCCCAAAACGCCTGGCAACTCCTGATAGGGCAGCGAGTCGAGTGATGAGTCAAATCCGGCGATCGTCACAGGATCTCCCGCCTCAGCCATTGGAACCAGTTGTAGAGGGGGATGGTGTCCCAATCCCGGAACCTGCAAGACAGCCAGATTCACACCATCGGGTTCCCCCAAAGCGATTACAGTTGCAGACATGTCTTCGACCACGATCGCCGATCTCCCACCCAAATCCTTCACGACACGGGCACAAGTCAGAATGTAAGTCAGCGCTTGCTCCTGATGAATCACAAATCCTGTACCCAGGTGGTGATTGCTAGAATCGCCACTGGTAATAACAACGATAGAATCCTGGAGCTTGTGATCCATATCCTTCTTGCGGGACTGAATAAATGCGTATCAGTTAAAATTACACCGATTTCGCAAGACAATCGCAACTTACAAAAAGATAGATTACGTCAATAGCCTTTGGCATGGCTGCGCTAACGCTAATCCATTCGTTAATTCCACCCACCTACTAAGAAAAGCCTGGTTCTAACTCAATTTGTGTTGATCCAGCGCAGGGCGCGGCATTTGGTGCGAAATCCTTGTTTAACCTGAAAATCGTTGTCCCAATGCCATGCCCCTACAGAGTTCGACCCCCACGACCTCATCATTTTCCGATCGCTGTTAATCCCAATCTGGGGTTTTAACAGTCAACTCAGTCCAAGGCGTGCATTCGGGTTCTGCATTCGGGTGAGTGTTGCAGCCGCGCACCTTAAAGGTGAACTTAGCCTCATCTCTCACGCGAGTTAGCGTCCAGTTCAATGTGTTGGCATCATTGACTTGAACCATGGTGGGGGCTCCGCCAACTAGATTCCAGCTCACCTGATAAAAATTACTTTTCTGACAGACTTCCCAAGAAAGTTTGACTTTGTGAGCGGTTTGTGTGTCTGCGTACAAGTCATAGGGCGTGCGATTGGTCTCAGTGCAGGCGGCGTTGTCGGTTTTACTGCCGCAATTGCTAGCACTAGAGGTGCAATTAGCCAAAACGTTTGCCTGCAATCCAGCCCAAATCGGCGGCAAGACCAGAGCACTTGTGAGCAAATACCTGACGATGCGGAAATTGATGGGTGTTCTATTCATGCCAAACTCTCCATGAAATGAGTGAATGAAACGCCTTCTTCCCAGCTAGAGTCCCTAGGAGAAAACAGAAACATAAGCTTTAACAATGCAATCCCCCATTTAAAAGAAAAATGTGGTGCGAATGACGCCAATCACAATGTCATCGTTTCGATTGTCGTGATTGGGAGCAGTCAGCCAAATCAAACCCGGAGTGATGGCAATGTTGTCACTCAGGGCCAATGTATAAAACACTTCGACGTGCAAAGAGGTATTGCGATCGCGAGCCGAGTCTTCATTGTCATCGCTCACCACTTCGGTGAAAGCATCAGCAATGGCGCGATCGGCACCCGTTACTTTCGGTTCCATGCCAACAAGGATACCTGCCAGGTTTCCTCTACCTCCCAAATCTGGGAAAGCCAGCGCCACGGCATAGTTCCAGATATCAGCATCCCCTACATTCACCACTCGACTGCGAGTATAACCCACCCAACCATTGATGAAAAAGTTAGGGGTAATTTGAACAGACGCCTCTATCCCATAGGCATTGCTGATGACGGGTTCATCCGTGACCAAACCCAGATTTGCCTTTTGACTTCCTGTTCCGGGCGACACTAGATCTTCGCCTAAATTGTTGTAGGCATTGACATAAGTAAAACCAAGGCTAATGCGATCGCTGGGTTGAATCGACAACTGGGCAATGGCACCATAGGAACCATTAAACAATCCTCGCTTGGCACTAGGGTTAGAGGCAGTGCTAGACAAATAGCCCAGGCTCAATTCGATCTGGTCAGAAAACTGATATTGGAAGCCGATGCCAGTCCCCTGAGGGACAAAATAGTAAACGGAATTGCGACTGCCAAATTTGGATAAAGCTCCACTGGCTCCGTCATCTCCGTCCAAAAAGGGGTTCACGGTATTGGTAAAGTCATCAACCTCTCCTTCATTGGCAAAGAGAGTGACTCTGGCTTTCTTCCCGATCGGAAACTGGTAATACAACGTGTCGAGACCGACCCCGTTGCTTTCAGGTCCTTCGTCATCTAACTCAGCATTGAACGCCAGCGTACCTTCGGGCAATTGTGTCCCTGTTCCCGCAGCGCTGAAGAAGGAATTGGAATTGAGCGCTTGCAAGCGAGTTCTCAGCAAATCTTTGCCGGTGAAGCTGGTATCCAGGTTGAGCCGTACCCGATCGCTGAAAGTGGTAATTCTGGCAATATCGCGATTGTCGGCGTCCTGTCCGGTCGCGACACCTGCGACCGCAAAGATCACTTCACCATGCAACTTGGTCGTCGTCGAAAACTGTTGCTGCTCCAGGGTCGTCGTCCGAACTTCCAGCGCATCAACCCGACCCCGCACAGTTGCCAGTTCTGCTGCAAATTCCTCTTGCAGTTTTTGTAAATTGTCCAGGTCTTCTTTCTGAACAAGACTCGCGCTGCCGGAGGCGAGCAGCCCGTTTACCTGCTCCAGGCAGGCATTCAGTCCGGCAGCAAATTCGTAGCGACTCAGTGCCCGATTACCTCGATAAGACTGATTTGGATAGCCCACAATGCAACCATAGCGATCGACCAATGACTGTAATGCCTGAAATGCCCAATCCGACTGATTGACATCCGATAACTGAGAGACAGAAGTGATTTGAGCCATCCAAGTAGACTCAAGCACAGGGTCTTGTTCCATCGATTGTGTAGATTCAGGCGCGATCGCGGGAAATCCCGTTGGAGGAGCGATCGACTGAATCCCAGTGCCCGATTTTTGAACCCCACTCAGGGGCTCAAGTTCTTCTGTGGCAGAAGCCACATTGGCGACAGAAGAAAATATCCCTAATGAAATCGGTGCAATCAACAATAAGTTCGCCAAAAACCTCGCCATCGTCATGAATTCTCACACCTTTGAAATATCACAGCATCACTTGAACAAATAACTTGGGTGTTGCTAAATAACCCAATGAATTGAAACTTTCAATTCACCCAAGCATGGCACTGACTGATACCAATTCTCTAAAGTCTATTTACAAATTCTCGTAGGAGCATACGACCCGTCCGCCCCTACAGACAGTCCTCTGTAGTGCTAGCTTTTGGAACTGGTATGACGCATAGGCCTGGAAAGATCCCCGGCATCTTCCAGATCCGGGGATCTAAGTTGATTACCTCAGTGACATCCGTTTAGAAACGACTGCTCACGTTCAATTTTACTTGCTTCAACAGTTCAGCCCGGTTTTGCCGTAGGTCTGCTCCACTACGCACTTCGGGATAAGGCACCTGGTCACCCATAATGCCTGCCCACAGAACCCGGTTAAATGCGTCTGCATCCAGTGCATCTTCTACATCGAAATAAAAGTCTTGGGTCGCAGCTTCCCACCAGGCTGCATTATGCAAAATCGTCAGAGCAGAAGTCTTGACCACGTTGGCATCTTGACAAGCAGAACCCACGAGCGTTGGGTCAACAGGTGCTTTACACAGATTGCCAGGCACGATCGCAGCATAAGGTGTGAAATTGGGAGTTTCCGTGCTAAAGGCATCTGACATCGGTTCAGCATTGGCGTCGGTGATGCCCAGGTGATCAATTCCGAGCAGATCTTCCATCGTCCGCAACATGCTCACTGTGTTGTAGTTGGAACTCACCACCGCCCCGCGCCGCGTGTAGGGTGAGATGATGTAAGCGATCGAACGATGACCATCAATATGGTCAGGTCCATCCTGTGCATCATCTTCAATCACGAAGATGGCAGTTTCTTTCCACTCTGGCATTTTAGACACCTTCTCGACCAATAAGCCAAGGGCATAGTCGTTATCTGCCATCTGTAACTCCGGTGTGTTCACTCCAGCCAGAGCTTGCCCAAAATTGCCGAAGTGGTCATGCATAATCCGTACCATCGAGAGGGCAGGCAGCCCATTTTGCTTAACATCCCGCTCCCATTCTTCCATCCGATAAACATCGGGCACCTTGTTGTCGTAGCCGCGGAAGTAAACATCCGTCTTGTTTTGTAGAGCCACTTTACCCACAGGAGATTGAGGCAACTTGCTCTGGAAGGGAGTGCGAGAAGCCGGAATATACAGAGGATTGGTGGGATCAGGCTTGGTGGGATCGGCTTGATTGGTATCGTAGTAAACCAGATCAACAAAGAAGCCATAGTTGCGGACACTCTTGCCTGCTCGCAGGGCGGAATCCCATAAATAACCCCCGATCGCTTGCCCATCCAATTCACCATCTCCTACGGGCGCATTGACATCCTTTGAACCCGGCAGAATCGAAGAATTGCCACTGGGATCGATTAGACCTGTAACCCGGCTGTTAAACTGGTTCGTGCCAGTTTGGGGTAATGCGTTATTTAGGTTGCGGTTGGTGCCTTCGTAGTCGTAGGTTAGTCCGTTAAAGTTGGCATTGCCATAGAGCACAGACTGAGACTTTTCCGTATAGTCAGTGGTACGAGCATAAGTAGACCAGCTCCAGCCCACCCCGCTGGACTCGCCACTGTCGTAGAAGTTATCGAGGGTGACAAATTCGCTTGCCAACCGATGATGGTTGGGCGAAATTACTTCTGGGAAGCGCGTTAGGGCAGGATCGCCGTTGCCTTTCGACAGATCACCCAGCACTTCATCATAAGTCCGGTTTTCCTTCACCACATAAATGATGTGTTTGATTTTGCTGCGGAACAAAGCCATTTTGGGGTCTTGCCCACGACGATCAAATCCATTGTTGGTATCGACCAATTTTGATAGGCTTGCCAGGGTTGCACTATTTGGCACAGGGATGGATGCAATGCCCGCTTTCTCCAGTGCCCAACCATACTCATTACGGAAGGTGGTGTTGCGGGCAAGACCCGCACTGGTAGTGCGACCATTAGAGGGATTAGCACCGATATTGCTCTTGGCGTTGACGACATAGAGCTTGCTCCCATCCTGACTGACACTCACTGAGTTGGGATACCAGCCGGTTGGAATGCGTCCCAGCACTTTCGAGTTAGCCAGATCCACCACAGCGATAGCATTTTCGCCACCCAATGTGACATATAAAGTTTTGCCATCGGGGCTAATTGCCAATGAATTGGGGTTCGATCCCTTATACTTCTCCCCAGGGCGGGCGATCGAAATTGTTGCAACGACCTTATCCTTCGTAGTATCAATGACCGAAATTGAGTCACTGTTTCCGTTCGCAACATAGAGCAAAGTCTCTTCAGAAATTGCTTTGGAGAGCACCATCTTGTTGGGTTGTGCACCGACCGGAATGCGGGTAATAATGCCCGACTGTAAGTCAACTGCCAAAACTTCATCATCCCGTTGGCTGCTGGCAAATACCTTGACTGCTTTGCCGTTGGTGCCACTCTTGATGGCAACATCAAAAGGATATTCGCCCGTCGCTACGTTGCTACCCGCTTTAAAAAACTTGACTTCCTTCAGCACTTGTCGAGTTGCAGTATCAACGATCGAAATCGAATCGTTCTCAAAATTCGCTGTAACCAGGGTCTTGCCATCCCGACTGACAGCGATACCTGCAGTGACAGCACCTGTGCCTGCGATCGCCGCAGGGGAACCCTTCAACAGACCACCGTCATACTTGGGCAAGGGAGCTGTCTGATTTGAGTTGTGCCCTAAAAGGATAAAAGGAGCATCAGGAACATACTGGGCGCCATCTTGCTTATAGACATACACCCGATCATCAATGCCAGCAGATACATAGAAGCGCTTGCCATCTGGCGACCAGGTCAGACCGTTGTAGGTATTGGGAATATTGATTTGCTGTTTTTTAACCAGCCTGCCAGTGCTGACATCAAAAACAAACACCCATTCAGCTTGACGTGTTGTAATGCTGCTGGGTTGACCTGTCAGTGGATCTAAAACAGGGTAGGTGATATTGACACCTGCCGTTGTTCTAAAGTTTTGGTTGTAGCCACTGGTCAGGACTAACAGCGTTTTGCCATCAGGGCTAAGGGCGGTTGTTACCGCTTCGGCTGCATCCGCACTCCCATCCTGACGCAAGCCTGTGGACAGACGAGAAAAAGAAGAGCCAGGTGCGGCAGCTGGAGTAATAACTTGTCCGGTTGGCAATATGGCTGATGAGTTTTCAAAATTACCAACAGGTCTATTTGTACGAGCACTTACAGAAATCTGCAATGCATTAACCGCTAACACTGTAGATAGTGCTAAACCCCAAAAAACAGACTTATTTTTAATCATTGAAGCAGCGCCTATGTGAGTAAATACACGGAACGCTCTTTATTGTCGAATTAAAAGGTTAAGTCAATAGTAAAAACTCGTTATCCTTACTATGAAAATTTTCCAAAAATCAATCAATTAATAGATACTGAATATATAAAGAAAGTACAATATTCTTTTAATTATTATAAGAAATCAGACAGATTACGAATGAAAATCCAGCTTTAATTGAATCTAATTTCATGGTTTAAGATAACTAACTCGTTTTATTAAGACTTGCTATTAATTTAGATAAAAGTTAGCGAGTGTCATTTTGATAACTGGCTCCCGTTCCTTTGCTGAGAGGCACGCTTGGAGTTCCAGTGCTGCGAAAATCGCTGGGTATTAAGGGTGAGTTTCCAAATGAATCAGAGGAATCGCCTTGCCCAGGTACAACGCTACAGAGCTGCTGTAAATCTATCGTTTTTCCAGAAATACGGATAAAACAGAGCAAGTTATCTTCTCCATCTCTACTTGTTGAAGGAATGACAGGTACCGATAACTGTGAAGTTGAATTTTGATTCGTTAACGATGGAGAAATTCCAAAAACAACTCTTGCAACCATAAAAGGCGAAACAATCGCCACTACAAAAGCCTGACAGAAACGATTTAAGGACATCTTTCCTGATTCCTTCTTACAAATCTCTGATGCCAATCAATCAGAAATTAACGTCATTACATTTTTTACTAAGCTGCTATCAAATCTCTCAGCAGTTGAAGTTCCACCCTAGACTTTACTACTGTCTTATTAAGAAGAAACTATGGAAATATGATGTGTCGCTTAATCTTTCATTGACTTCTTTCCCATTCATTAGCGAGTATAGCGATGCTTCACCCCGATCGGGAAATAATTTGGCTCCCCCGTTTCATACAGCGTTACCAACGGCATCTGGCGATCGGCTGGAACATAATTGGCGAATTCGCTGTTAAGGCGGCAAATCTGTTGCCGAATCGCCGCTGCGATCGCGGCTTGTTTTTGCGGATCAACCTCCATTCCTGGTGCTAATTCCACCACGATCGCCAGGAACGAGTTGCGATCCACATCCTCCTTTACCTGTATGACAAACTTGCCTGTCACCCAGTCAGCAATCGGGGGTTGCTCCAGCGCAACGGTGATATTTTCTGGGTAAATATTGGCTCCAAAATAGGACACGGTAAAGTGCGATCGTCCAAACACATAGACAAAAGGCAGGGGATGCACACCACGCCCGTGGGATAGGGTTGCGAGCGGATTAAAGCCGTGTTCTGCCAGAAATTGGAGCAGGGTTTCGTAGGGAAGGATGCCACCGTTGTCTGCGATGTGGTAGCGGATCAGTGGCATACCGTTATCGCCCGAAAACAGCAGTGTGCCATCCTGCACTTCAAAAAAGCGACTGGTCGGATCATACTGCACCAGGGTGGGCAATCGCGATTCACCAAACAACGATCGTGCCACATCGGGATGCTCTGCCAGCCAACGGCGAATCGCAATACTCAACGGCGTTTCATTGCCCAACACGCCTGCATCAGCCGTGCCATAAAGCGAAGCAGAATCATAGCAAAACTGTGTAGAACCGAGGCGATTACCGACCAGCGATCGCCACGCTTCGCTAAATACTTCTCCTGCCATCACCCATTTGACGTTGTATTGGTGCCAGGGAATGTTTTGGGCAATGCCATCGTCAATCACATCTTTGAGAAAAGGCGGATAGCCCAACAAAACAACTTGCTCAAAATCGGCAGCTAACGCCTGCACCACCCGAAAGATTTCTGTCTTGTTGTTGCCTGGGGTCACAACGGTGAGAGGGTAGCCTTTGCTTGCCAGATGACGGCAACAGTCGGCGGTATACATACCCCCAACCCAAGTGCCCAGGGCAAAACAGATGACCGCCAGCGTACGACGCCGATCGGCAGCAAAACTATCCTGAAAGATCTGCTCAAACCGAGTTGCAATTTGCAACTCGTCCCTGAGCGATCGCAGCCAAAAGCTGGGTTGCCCAGTCGAGCCAGAAGACACTGCCACCATATCGCAACTGGTAATCTCGCCATCACGACACAACTGCGATCGCTCATATTGGCGCAAATAGTTGTCTTTGGTTGTTAGGGGCAGGGTTTGAAAGTCTGCAAAAGTACGAATGTGGGTTGGATCAATGCCCTGCGCTTGCAAAAAAGCCTGATAAGCCGGAACCGATGCTGCCACTTGGTGAAACAATTTCAATACTGCGATTTCAGCATCAGTCTGACTGAAAGGTTGCAATAACGCTTCGAGCGGGGTGGTCAGAAACGCCTGATATATCTGAAGGAGTTCTTGGGGGCGAGTTGGGTGCATTTTTCAGAATTTTATCCCATTGATCACCCCCAATACTACCGATTCACTTGGAGTTTAGAAGCGATCGCGATCATGGGGTTCATTAAAGTTAATCACGGGTCCCTTAGGCACAATTCGCGTCGGATTGATCTGAGTGTGACTGCCGTAATAGTGGCGTTTGATGTGATCGAGATTGCAAGTTGCGGCAATGCCTGGATATTGATACACATCTTTCAAATAGTTCCAGAGACTGGGGTAATCAATAATGCGTCGTAGATTACATTTGAAGTGCCCATGATAAACTGCATCAAACCGTAGGAGAGTCGTAAACATACAAATGTCAGCTTCAGTCAAACAATCTCCACAAAGATACCGCTGCTGCCCCAAAACGGTTTCCCAATGATCAAGCTGTTGAAAGAGTTCAGTCACAGCTTCATCGTATGCAGCTTGAGACGTGGCGAACCCAGAACGATACACGCCATTATTAATCGGCATATAAATCGCATCAATTGTTTGATCAATGGTTTCGCGCAAATCCTGAGGATAAAAATCTACAGGTTTTGCATACGCAGTGAACTCAAGATCAAACATTCGAATGATCTCACGCGATTCATTATTGATAATCGTCTGAGTTTGCTTGTCCCACAACACTGGCACTGTCACTCTACCCGTGTAGTCAGACTTGGCTTTGAGGTAGATTTCTTGCAGATAGTGCGCCTGATTGACCGAATCGGGAATGCATCCTGGTTGGTCAGAAAACCCCCAGCCCTGGTCAGTCAGAATCGGATCGACGATCGACAGCCCAATCACATCTTCCAGTCCTTTGAGTTGACGCATGATCAAGGTGCGGTGCGCCCAGGGACAGGCAAGCGAAATATACAAATGGTAGCGATCGGCTTCTGCTTTAAAACCGCTGGAACCATCAGCCGTAATGCGATCGCGGAACCGAGTCGGCATTCGGTTAAATTTGCCACTGGTGTCCCGCTCTGTCCATTCGGTAGTCCATTGACCATTGACTAACATCCCTAATGCCATGATTGACTCCTGAGTATAGGTGAGGGTGAATTTTAGATTGAGATGTTACTGCATAACCGTCTGAATTGGCACGAAGGTTCAATTAGACAAATCTCAATTCATGCCTTGATTTAGCAATGTCAGCTTTTCTCAGTCCTGAAGCCTATGCGCTGAAGCGTCGCAATTCAGCTGCCAAATAAAGTGGGGCGGTTTTGGCTTGGTGTTCGGCAAGGCCCTACAATTCGCGGGGCCTCGCCAAATGATCTCAAATTCGTTGCCATCTGGATCCTACCCATAGATAGATCCACCCTAGGATCAGCCTTTCATTCCCTTGGGTTACTGACTAGAGCCTGGCATGTGCCCCATCGCAGAAAGGGGAATTCGCAGTGTGCTTACAGTTACAAAGCGCCACCGTTTTCTTCTCCGCCACTTCAAATGCCAAAGGCGAAAACTCAGTTCCTTTGTGGGAGCCATCACAGAAGGGTTGCTTACCAGATTGACCACAACTGCACCAATAGTAGGTGCCAGGCTCCAGTTCCATCACAACGGGCTTTTGGTCGGCGATTACGGGTTCAGTCATAAAAGTGCCTCTCTGTAGACTCAAGATTGTTTGAATGTGAACATTCCTGAATCTATTATTAGCACTAAGACTATTTGAAGTCAAACTATTTGAGAAGAAGGGGGACTCCCTACCCCTTTTTCTTTCACCCCTCCACTCCTTTTACGCCGATTCCTCACTGTAGCCAAACTGGACAAACGTGCTTCGCAGGCGGCTCGACAGGAACATGGCAACCGCTCGATAAAATCGGGCGGCAAAGCCTTCATCCTGTTGCAACTTTTCAGACAGCATTCGTTGGGGTACCGAAAGCACGATCGAATCTTCGAGCGCTCTGACGGTGGCAGCAGATGGGCGCGAGTCTACTAGAGACATTTCTCCCAAAACTTGACCGCTGCCCAGTTGGGCAATCTGGCGATCGCTCTGGGACGAGAGCAAAACCTCCAAAGCCCCTACCAAAACGATGTAAAACGTGTCTAGCAAATTGCCTTCTTGAATCAAAACATGCCCTTCGGAAATGTTTTGCATTCTACCAAAGGTTTGAAACCAGAAGATGTCATCTTCGTTGAGGGCACTGAGAATAAAGCCTTTTTCCATAGGACATTACCGAGAACACCGTCTCTACAGTAATCTGTCCGGTGCCGAAGTAATGTAACGTTGGCAGTTACAATTGTGCACTTAGCAAACGGCTGCGGTTTTCAGGGCAAAGATTTTTTCAATCACTTCTTCTACTACCCGATCGGGGGTAGATGCACCCGAGGTAATCCCAACCACGATTTCACCTTCGGGTAGCCAATTTTCGGTAACGATCAGCGGTTGCCCCAGGGGTTTATGCTCAATCTGATTGCCGGGTTGGATGCGATCGGCACTGTCGATATGGTAGGACGGGATGCGTTCTTCGATCGCAATTTCCTGCAAGTGAGTGGTATTGGAAGAGTTATAGCCCCCAATCACCACCATCAGATCTAGTTTTTTTTCTACCAAATTAAACATTGCATCTTGCCGTTCCTGAGTGGCATCACAAATGGTATTGAAGCTGAGGAAATGCTGGTTGAGTTGATCAGGTCCATACTTTCGCATCATGGTGTGCTCAAACAACTTACCAATTTGCTCGGTTTCACCCTTCAGCATGGTGGTCTGGTTGGCAATGCCGATTTGAGCTAAGTCGCGATCGGGATCAAATCCCTCCGAATGAGCACGGCTAAACTTTGCCATAAACTCGGCTTTATCCCCGCCATTGAGAATGTAATGAGCAACGTATTCAGCCTCTGCCAAATTCAACACAATCAAATACGTTCCGGCAAAGGAACTGGTCGCGATCGTCTCTTCGTGGCTATATTTACCGTGAATAATAGAGGTATATTGATTTTTTTTATGCTTCTCAACCGTATTCCAGACCTTTGACACCCAAGGGCAGGTGGTATCTACAATCTTGCAGCCCAAATCGTTGAGTAACTGCATTTCCTGTACACTAGCGCCAAAGGCTGGCAGAATCACCACATCTCCCTGGGCAATTTCTGAAAAATCTTTTTGATTGTCAATCACGGGAATAAACCCGACCTGCATTTCTCGTAAACGCTGGTTTACAGACGGGTTATGGATAATTTCATTCGTGATCCAGATGCGCTCAGTTGGAAAATGCTGGCGAGTTTCATACGCCATTGCTACCGCTCGCTCAACTCCCCAACAAAAGCCAAACGCCTCGGCTAACCGCACCGTGACATTGCCTCGTTGCCAGGTAAAGTTATTGTCTCGGATTTGCTGAATCAGATTGCTCTGATACTCGGACTGCATCAGCCCGGCAACCTCTGCTTCATGCCCAAATCCCTTACGATGATAATTTTCAGAGCTGTTGAGCGATCGCTTAAATGCTTTAGTATCCATAGCACCATTCAATAACCTGCCCGCCACCCTGATCATAAAGGGCAGTGTGCAGAATGGGAAATGTTCGGACTCACGCCTTTGTTCTAATGCAATCCTCTCCTCTCCCCCATTTCACCGCCAAACAGATTCGATCGCAGGGTCAACAATACTATATAGACGATCGGGGCAATCAGTTACCTAGCGTCACTACAATTCTCAATGCCACCCGATCGGCTGAGCAGCGAGAGCGTCTGGCAAACTGGCAACAGCGATTGGGCATAGCAGAAGCCAGCCGCATTACCACCACTGCCAGTCGTCGAGGTAGCGGCACCCACCGCCAACTCCAGCGCTACTTGCAAGGAGAATCGGTGGCGTGTTCTGAAGCGATCCAACCCTATTGGCAAAGTCTGGAACCCGTTCTGCAAGACATCGATGCAGTTCGACTGGTAGAGGGAACGGTCTTTCATGATGAATTGCGTTATGCCGGAAAGCTGGACTGCGTTGCTAGCTACCAGGGCATTCCGTGTTTGTGTGAATGGAAAACCGCCGATCGTCCCAAACAAACAGTCGATCGCCTCTACGACTACCCCTTGCAACTTGTTGCCTACTGCGGAGCCGCCAACCAGCTCTATCAGGACTATGACCTCAACCTGCACCATGCCCTACTCGTCATCGCAGTTCCAGACATGCCCGCAGAAGTTTTTTGGTTTGAACCGGAGACCCTGGCAACCTACTGGCAACAGTGGGAGCAACGGGTCCACACTTTCTGGCGCAGATTGGGATACTTTAAGGGTTAAAGGGGCAATCGATCGGCAATGCTACAGTAAAGCACGTCCAATTGTCTTCACTTTCGACCCAAATGCAACCATTCAGGCGTTCAGTGAGCTTTTTGACCAGCGCTAGCCCCAATCCAGTGCCGCCCTGCTTCCAAGGATCGCTGCTGGGGATGCGGTAAAACTTATCGAACACGCGATCGCATTCCTCCTTTCGGAGGGTGACTCCGGTATTGGTCACTCGAATCCACACAAAAGATTTTGAGATTTGATCCAGTGAAGACCGCAAAGGATAAAGCGAAGCAAAGTGCTGCGTCGTTACGGCAGGGGGGGGAACTGTTGCGGCAGACTTGGTAGGGACTGGCTCATCCGATCCGGACTGCAAAGAGGAATTTGGGGCGGACTGCACTGCGACCACTTTGGCAGAGAGGGTAATCACCTCGCCAGGAGGCGTAAATTTGCAGGCATTGGTCAACAATTCTTCTAACAAGTTATCGAGCATAAACAAGTCGGAGCAGAGTGTGGGTAGCTCCGGAGGCAGATCCAGCTGCAACGTGAGCTGGTGATGGCACGCCGGTTCTTCAAAGACTTCTAGAATTTGGGGCAGCCAGTCTTGTAAACGAATCAACGTTGGTAAGTAGATCTGGCTTCCGGCATCTAGTTGTTGCAACGTGAGCACATTATTGATCAGCTTAATTTCGCGATCGCACTCGTCTCGCAAGATTTTGAGATACTTTTCAACTTTACGAGTTGGGGTTGCTTGCAGGGATGCAGCCTGATCTGAAGACTCTGGATGCGTTGATTGAGAAAATGTGGGTGCTCTGAGATCGTTTTGCTCTTCTTGCTTTAAAGCAAACTCTAGCACTTGCAATGCCATCTTAATACTAGAGAGTGGGGTTCGTAATTCGTGGGAAATTGTGCTGAGAAAGTCGTCTTTCAGTTGATTCAAGTGCTCCAGTTCTCTGACTTGTGCCTGAACCGCTTGATACAGCCGAGCCTGCCGAATGGCGATCGCACACTGATTCGCCACTTGCTGCACCAACCGCACTTCCAACTCATTAAATCCCTTGCCCCGCTGGGTATACAAACGGAGATCACCCAAAATTTGCTGATTATCAAAAACGGGACATGCCAGAATCGCTTCTTCTCCTCGATTCAGGTATGGAAAAATCTCACAAAACTGGAAACATTGCCCCTGATAAAGCTGTTCATAAAAGATGGGGAAGTCAGTGATTTGCTCGACAGTTCCCTGGATAGAATCAGCAGATTGTGTATGTTCATAGCAGACTCTGCCGGTTCTTTGTTGCAAGTCATAGAGTACCGCTGTGCAGCGATGCATACCCAATACCTGCACCAGTTCCCGAACCACCGTTTGCAGAATCTGCTGCTCATCTAAAGAATCCCGTACCTTATCTGTGATTCGCTTCAGCGTCGCTTCTAATTGCAACGCTTGCTGTAATTGGGCGGTTCTTTCTCGCACTTGCTCTTCTAGCCCAACATTGAGTTGATGCACCTGTTGATAAAGCTCCGCTTGCTGAATCATCCCCATCAGTTGCTCAACCAGTTGTTTTAGCAAGTCGATTTCCCAAGCTTGCCACTGTCGAATTGAGGTGCACTGATACACCACTAGCAATCCCCACAACGTGGTTCCCTGCAACAGGGGAATGACTAACTCAGACTTGATGGCAAAAAAGTTCAATAAGTCCAAAACGGATGAGTCTAGCCCCGCAGCCTGAATGTCTGCGATCGCCAAAATTTCGCCCTGCCAATAGTGCTGAATGTAGGGTTCATCTACTAGTAACGGGTCATGTGTTTTGAAACCCAACATCGATGGGCAGTCAGGAACCAATGCCTCGATTTCAATCAAGCCACAGACTGGTGTTCGTTGCTGCTCTTGACAAGAAAACCGATAGATATTGACCCGATCAGCCTGCAATAAGTTCAAGATTTCGTGGACTGCGCTATTGAGAATCTCTTCCAACGTCGAGACCCGGCGAATGCGTTGAGTCACCTCTCGCAGGGTTTGGTGAATCAAGGCGGTGTGATCATCCTTCGGGCAACCAGCGTCAACGAATTGGGGCGATCTCTGCGCTGCGTGCGATCGTTTCGACGTCCGCAATGTAGCACGCGGAAGTCTCTTCGAGCTTCGCCGTCCGGATATTTCACTGGCAACTCCCTGCAGAGACTGAGCCATAGAAAAATCGGGCTGATTGAGTGCAGTTTGCCAGGTCACCCGATGCAACACACCTAATAGAGATTCCCCATCCTCGAACACAGGTAAATGAGAGACCTGAAGCTGATTCAAAAATACAAGCAGCGTCTGAGAATGCTGTTGCAACTGATGGAATGTCAGCGAGATCACAGGATGGGTCATCACATCCAGCACTTTTACCTGTGCCAGCCCGGTGTCAGCAGTATCTACCGAATACGCCACCACATCCTTCGGGGTTAAAATCCCAACTAGTCGCCCCGCCTGCATCACCAAAACACAATTTTTTGTCGTCCCATCCGTTAGCGACCCGGGAGGAACTGTCGTTGTCCCGTTGCAATTTGAAAGAGGTTTCACCCGTTGCATCAATCCGATCGCATCAGACAGCGGCGTATCTGAACTGACTACCAATAAGCGGGGGTCAATCAGATCTTGCAGAAATTGGGGTGATGCTGGGGAAGAATGCCACATGGAATACAAATCCACAGCAGAGGCTCATAGTTGGTAGCATATTGTTCTCTAAATAGGGTTCCCAAAATCAGGGTGGGAATACGGATCTTTTAGCCTCATCTCTGCTGAACTCAATAGAATTCAGAGCGACTCCTCAAGCAGGGGGGCAGGGAAGGGATGATAGGCGTTTTGCACCCTCAGCAGGCAACCAGGGTGTAGGGTATTAAAAGCAGGATTAAAGAGCAAATTTTGATATCTTGCTGATTTGATGTGATAAAGGATTTTTGGAGCATGCTGAAACGGGTTGTCGCGTTACTGCTAGTCGTATTAAGTTTGAATTTAGCGGGCTGCGTTTCATCCGTTGCCGGGCTAAAAAGTTATGTCGATAGTATTGATGGGTACCAATTTCTCTATCCCAATGGTTGGTTGTCTGTCCGGGTTGAGAATGGTCCTGATATCGTCTTCCATGACCTGATTGAGACAACAGAAAACGTCAGTGTGGTCATTAGCCCAGTCCCCGACAAGAAAAAATTGAGCGATCTGGGTAGTGCGGGCGAAGTGGGTTATAAATTGGGTAAGAGCGCGATCGCCCCACCAGGTTCCGGTCGTGAAGCCGAATTAGTGACTGCCGACGAACAACAAATTGGCAACAAAACCTACTATTTCTTAGAGTACGTCGTCAAAATTGGCGAACAGCAGCGTCATAACCTGGCAAGTGTGGCAGTAAGCCGTGGCAAACTTTTCACCTTGAATGTTTCAACAACCGAGCAACGTTGGGAGAAAATGCAAGACTCCCTCAAGCAAGTTGTGTCTTCCTTTTCGGTTTACTAAACCCATAACTTAATTGCTGATGAATCGCACGCTCATCTATACCGTTGCCGCTCTAGCTTCAGGTTGTTTTGGTTTTTGGATGGGCGGGCAATTTAACGCCGCAATTCAACAGCAAGCCTGTCCTCCCCCCGCGAATGGGTTGCCAAGCACTTGCCAGCCCCCTATGATTTCGCGATCGTTTTGGTACAGCAGTCTGGGGGGGAGTTTGGCAAGTGCCATTCTCGGCACAGCGGTTGTTGGCTCCTGGCTTAACCAGCGGACTCAGCGCACCCTGGAGTCTCCTGCCGATGCGCCAGAGCGAACCTTAGACCCTTCTCTTCAGGCGGCAGAGGTTTCCCTAAGCGCCGCTCAAGATGAAGTCCTACGGTGTCTATTGGCACTTTTGGCAACCCAGGCAACCCCCGAAGACTCCATTACGCCTCAAAACGAAGACCTCTCTGCCCAGTCCCTGGTTGAAGCTCACCAGTATCTACAACCCCTAGGATTTTCCGAAGCAACGATCGCCCAAGCCTGGCAAATGCTGCAAACCATTCAGGCAGAAGCCTCGGATATTTGAGAGCAAAAATTTCAGATCGAAGATCTAGGATGACGAAAATCTGGGCAGATCAGCCTTCGAGAAATTTAATATTTTGTCGTAGACAAAAAGATTTTCCTCCTCCACCCCTTTTTATTTCATTTAAACGATCGTCATCAAACAAAGCAGCAGAGCTTCACTCCACTCGACGACTGCCCCGTAAGTATCACCCGTATGTCCACCGAGTTTGTGATTAAACCAGGCTCCTGTACCCAGGGCGATCGTACAGCCTCCCCCACTCAGCACAATTACCCATTGCCAAAGCTCAGGATGCCAAGCCCCATACATTGCGCTGAAACCCAACATTAACCCTAAAGTCGGCATGACCTCCCAAGTTGAGCGAATCGCAGTTTTGTGAAAAGCACCTTTACCTGTTGGCTTTAGATAGGGATAGCAGGCGATCGCCACCAATTGCCCCCACCGTCCCCAAGCTGCAACAAGTATCAGTACCAATCCACGATCGTGCTGCAAATCGGATAACGCCACTGTTTTCAACAACAACAACAGCACTGCCGCCATCGCACCAAATGCCCCGGTATGGCTATCTGCCATCACTGCCAAGCGGCGCTCTGGATCGGTCACCGCCAGTCCATCCGCAGTATCCATGACGCCATCCAAATGGAGACCTCCTGTAATTCCGACCCAGGCAGCAATCACCATGACACTGCGAGTCAAATTTGGCACACCCAGAATTTCTAGCCCTACATCGAATAAACCCAAAAATCCCCCAATCAGTGCTCCTATTAAGGGAGCGATACGAGCAACGCCGCTAAAAGCCAGCCCCCACCCAGAAGGGACTGGAACACAGGTATAGAAGGCGATCCCCGCAAAAAAAACAGCGACACTGTAACGAATCGAAGAAAAAAGATGTCTCATGATGTAACGATCGATCCCCAGCGCGACTCAGTGCTTTCCCTGCCGCAAAAGATTTAGCAGAACCCCTATCGGTGCGATCTGTCCGCACAAAACCGCCATATCGATCGACTTCTTTCTGCCTTCTGGCTTAGGCACAAATCACTATTTGATTGGAGGATAGTAGAGAATAGTAGTAGTTGCAAAGGTTAGGCGGTTACAATTGCTGATCATAAATTCCGTGGATTCTGTAAGAGGAGATTCGTAGATTCTGGGATAAGATCGTTTTTATAGACTTTTCTTTCAATCTCTATCTCGTCTCACAGATTAGTCTTTATTGAGAATCATCTTGATCATTGATTAGGCAACCAGGGTTCGCGGTTGCCGGATTTTTTAGTTTCAGCATTCATTCCTTCTGATGTTGCATCCTCCAGATTGATAATTTGTCTCTAAATATCTGCTCTTTAGTTTCAATCCAAGCCGATTTAAGCAAGAGATGTCTTTCTCATGAGTCATAATTCTTTCTCTCGCAACACCAGGCTGCCAGCGCCCTGCATTGTTGATGTCGGCATCATTCTCAACAAGCAGGACATGCAAAAGCTGCTCACAGATCTCAGCCGGGTGCGCTACATTCACATGCAAGATGGTGTTCTTGCTAGCGAAGGTGAAGGCTATGTCACGGAGGTATTCGCTGATCCTCAGCGCGCAACCCTCATTGCCAACCACACATTACACCTAAATGTCCATAGTTTTGATTATTTAGAACTCAATCAATCTGCGGATCAAGAATCTTATTTCGATTTAATCCAGGACGACTGTAAACTCCGACTAATCCCGCTGTCCAATCCGATGCAAGAACAAATAACTCGGAGCTTGAATGCAGCAGCTTTAGAAGCAATGGTAGCGGAAGTGCTTTCAGCGAGTTGGGACGTCCAAATTGATGACGAAGGCACGTTTTCTTCATAAATTCAGCGCTTTGAAATCGCTTTTTTTGGTAAAATTGCTCGTTTGATTAAAATTGGTTTGATTAAAAACCGATCGCCTGAAAAGGCTTAAAGCCATTTTTGGTCGATCGCCCAGTATTGTGCTTCGAAAAGCTTCTGAATGAAAACTTCAGAAGCTTTTCGAATGGAATGTCCCATCGTCTTGGGGTAGTGCTTCAAAGGTGTTGTTGATATTTTTGAAAGCTTTGCTGAGCAAAGCTTTCAAAAATACCAACAACATGTCTAGAACATAACCCGTCTTGGGTGGGATGATGTCTGCCAGGTATTGCTGTAGTCTTCAAGTTAGGACAAGGGGCTTAGGCCCCTTGTTGCTTCCAGACTTTGAGCCGTCCTAACGATCGTGACTATCGTTATATCTTTGTTAACAATCTTAATTTTCTTCTCAAATAGCTTGTTTTGATTGAATTATCAGCCACAACAGAATAAACTACAGATATTTCTAGAGTATTCCTGAATAACCGCTCTAGATTATTTGTAAAATCTGCTCTCTTAAGTGGATGATCATGAGTTTCGCGTAGTACTAAAGTCAAATATAGCAGTCCTAAATCAGTTATGAGATTAAGGGACTTTATAAGAAAGGATTCCGCTGGAATCCTTTCTTATGATCCAGATAGGATCGCTATATGTCGATTGTTGTATAACTAATCTTTGAGATTACTGATTGACATAAATTTTGGCTGGAATTGCCTTGGGGAAATTGACGAGGTTTCGGAAAGATGTTTCAGATGGATGATTGTTTTTGGGGGAGTTGACTTGAATAATGATGGAACTTTATTAGCCAGGACAAACATTCATTCTTCTATTTTTTGAGCTGAAGCATACTTTTGTTTAAGGCTTGTCAATTATTTTCCGGAGTCAATGGATCACGATGTGAATACACTTCTATGCTGATGATTAAATCGATTCAGCGAATCGTGCTCTCTATGTTCAATGCCATGCAATTCTGATTCTCTGGGTTATTTAGTCTAAAGCTTTTTGTCATTCGTTCCGAATTGAAAATCGTCTACAAAACCTGTGATTACGCTCGAATCTCAGACTAAAAAAACTCTGTCAAGCTTTTATAGCACTACTGCGGACGCCCTGCGTTTGAATTGGCAGATCTTACAATGTACTGGATTGATGTATCTGATGTTGGGCGCTGTCGCACTAGATTGGTTCCCATCTTGGAGTTTGCCTGTAGGTATCCCGATTCTTTTAGTACGATGGATTCTTTTAGTCCATGATCTGTTTCATTTACGTCGAACCAGGGAGGTGAATTGGCTCATCCAGTTACTGCCGATTCTGACTACCCCGCTGGCTCTGGGTTATCGGGAATATCAAGAGATTCATTCGGGTCATCATCAGTTGATGGCAACACCGTCTGATCCGGAATACTACCAGATATGCGGCAGTCCACTGAAAGGGTTTCTCAATGCGTTGACTTCGCCTGAACAGACTTTTTTTCGATGGATAGCGCATAGAGGAATGAATCAGGATTTGTTGCGCGAGAGTGTGATTCGGTTGTGTTGGTTTGGAGCGATCGCGAGCTTATCTGGTCAGGCATTTTTGTGGTACTGGATTCCACTGCGGTTGGCGTATGGAATCAGTTATTTTATCTTTTTCTACTGTCTTCATCGTCGCGGTAAGGAATATGGTGTCTATTCGCTAGACTTGCCAAAATGGCTTCAATTTTCGTTGCAGCTGCTGTTTGGGCGAGAAGCCTTGCTCGAAATTTGTTATCACGATGTGCACCATGCGCATCCACAAGTTGCCCCTCAATACTTGCCAATAGTGGGAAAATAGGGAAGTTCTCGCTGTTTGGTTGAATTTGAATTTGAACTTCTCATTTCAGTGTTTAGCCTGTTGCCCCACGACGCAGGCGCGAGTTGGCGTGTTCTCAACCCCCCATGGTTTAGTAGAAACGCCTCGGTTTATGCCCGTAGGAACGCTGGCAAACGTGAAAACGCTGACACCAGACCAGCTTCGTTTGACAGGCGCACAAATGGTGTTGGCAAATACGTATCATTTGCACTTACAACCCGGAGAAGAAATTGTTGCCAAAGCTGGCGGAGTGCACCGATTTATGGGATGGCAGGGCCCCATGCTTACAGATTCTGGTGGGTTCCAGGTGTTTAGTCTGAGCGAGATGCGGACGATCGCCGAAGCCGGTGTCACCTTTCGATCGCCTAAAGATGGACAGATGATTCATCTTTCACCAGAGCGATCGATTCAGATCCAAAATGCGTTGGGTGCAGATGTGATTATGGCGTTTGATGAGTGTCCGCCTTACACTGCCAGTTGGGAAATCATGAAGGCGTCCACCGAACGTACTTATCGCTGGCTCGAACGGTGCATCGCTGCACATCAACGAACAGACCAAGCATTATTCGGCATTGTGCAGGGTGGAATTTATTTGGATTTGCGTCGGGAAGCCGCACGATCGCTGGCAGCATTGAATCTGCCGGGTTACGCCATTGGCGGAGTGAGCGTGGGTGAACCCCCCGAATTAATCGAAAAAATTGTCAAGGCAACAACCCCCCTCTTACCCTGGGGTAAGCCACGCTATTTGATGGGGGTGGGCACCTATCGCGAGATGGCACAAGCGATCGCGGCTGGCATGGATTTATTTGATTGTGTGATTCCAACCCGATTGGCACGCCATGGTAGTGCCCTGGTGCAGGGTGCGCGCTGGAATCTCAAAAACGCCAAATTCCGGGAAGACTTCACCCCATTGGATGCGGAGTGCCCTTGCTATACCTGTCAGAACTTTACACGCGCTTATCTGAGTCATCTGTTGAGATCGCGAGAAATTTTGGCATATACGCTCCTATCCATTCACAACATTACCGAACTGGTACAGTTTGTCAATCGGATTCGGACTGCGATCCAGGCAGGGACGTTTGCCAATGAGTTTGCTGAGTGGTTGAAGCCGAGTGAGGCTGGGGAAGTAGAGGGGGTAAAGGAGTGGAGGGGTGAAGGAGTGGAGGGGTAGAGTTTTTTCTGACTTCCGCGTCTCCTTCCCCCCTCTTCAGGATCTACTTACCGTTACCTGTGACCACCAACACTCGTTCTGCCAGTTTGTCGGGAACTTCCTGTAAGTGATCAGGCTGCCACTGGAAGGAGCCAACCCCTAGGGTCTGAGATCGCAACTCGACAATCAAATCATGCATTTCTGCCTGAGGCAAATAGGCGGAAACTCGATCCCACCCCACCCACCCAGGTTTGACATCGTAGCCAAGAATTTGTCCTCGTCTGCCGCTAACCAACCGCAGCACTTTGGAGGTAAATTCGTTGGGAATGGAAATTTCAATCGAAATAATTGGTTCTAGCAAAACAGGTTCACACTTGACCATCCCTTCTTGCATGGCAATCCGAGCTGCTTGTTTAAAGGCTTGCTCTGAGCTATCGACAGAATGATAGGAGCCGTTGGTCAGGGTTACGGCAACATCCACGACGGGAAAACCCAGCGGACCATGCGACAGATATTCTCGCACCCCCATTTCGACCCCAGGAATATATTGCCTGGGGACAACTCCGCCAACAATTGTTTCACTGAAGCTAAAACCTGTGCCCCGTGAAACGGGTTTGATGTCCAAATAAACATCCCCAAATTGCCCATGTCCCCCTGTCTGATGCTTGTAGCGCCCATGAACATTAGTGGCTTTGCGAATAGTTTCCCGATAGGGCACCTGGGGCAGATGGGTACTCATGGGGAGATTGTATTTGCGGCGTAAACGATCGAGGGCGACCTGTAAGTGAATATCCCCCTGTCCCCATAAAATGACTTCATGGGTATCGCCGTGCTGCTCCCAAACCAAAGAGGGATCTTCTTCCAAAAGTTTACCCAGCGCAGCACTGAGTTTCACCTCATCATTACGTTTTTCAGGCACGATCGCCATGGCAAAAACCGGAGCCAATTGTTCCGCTTTAGGTAATTCAGTGGGAGAGTCGCTTCCTGACGCAGTGAGCGTATCCCCAGTTCTAATCCCATCTAGCCGACCCAATGCCACAATTTCACCTGCCTTGGCAGAGGTCAGGCTTTGCTGCTGCTGACCCATCAGGCGATACACGCCTCCCGTACGAACACCATTTAAGACAATGCCATCGGTAAGAATGCCTTGCCATACTCTAACCAGAGAAAGCCTGCTCCCTTGAGCTGTGAAGTAGGTTTTGAGCACTTGAGCGATCGGCTCTTCTGCATGGAGGGTAATTCCGCGCCGCTCTGCGACCACTTCAGGTTCCGGGGTTTCTCGCAGCAATGCTTCCAGCAGCGGACGCACACCAAAATCCTGATCAGCGACACCGACAAAAACAGGAACGATTAAATCAGCGCCTAACTCCATCTTCAGGTCGGTCAAAATTTCTTCTTGAGAAGGATTAATATCCTCCAGGAGTTCTTCCAACAGATGATCATCAAATTCTGCCAAAACTTCTAACATTTCTGCTCTGGCAGCTTTTTCCTGAATTTCTAGCGATTGAGGCATCGGGACGGGATCGGCAGGGGCACCAGGATGATAGTGGTATGCTTGCTCGGTCACTAGCTCAATGAAGCCCACCAAATTTTCACCTTGCCCAATCGGATATTGATGGGGGATCAAAGGGCGACTGGAGACTTTCTTAAGGGATTGCAAAATCTCCATGAAATTATTATTTGCCCGATCCATTTTGTTAATAAAGACCAGGTGCGGAATTTCCCAATCGTCCAAAAACTTGAAGAGAGGAGCCAACGTTAAGACCCGATCTCCGACTGGCTCACAAACAATAACGACGGCATCCACCCCAATCAAAGCGTTATACGTTTCTTGGGCAAATTCTACTGATCCCGGACAATCTAAAAACGTAAAACGAACGCCGCCATACTCAGTACTGGCGGCGTTAATTTCTACACTCATTTGGCGATCGCGGGCTTCAACCGCCCCATCCCCAACCGTATTTCTATCTTGTACTCTGCCCTTGCGAGAAACAGCCCCACTAACTGACAAAATACTTTCTAGAAGGGTGGTTTTACCGCTGAGATACGGACCCACGATCGCCACATTTCGGGTACCCAACAACACTTTTTCGTTCATAACTTACCTACCAAATAAAAATAATGGCAGCATTCGTATTTTCGCTTGTTGATGCTTGGGTATAGCCTCATCAGGCTTTGCTTGAAGTCTTTATTGAAGTTATTGTTTTACCTAAGCGGACTCTTCGCCCAACCTGAAGACAAGAAAAAGACGAACCAAGCTAACAGAAATCCTGAAGCCTGTAAATCTTCATCTCCAATCACGCAAATCTACATTGAGACATGAAGACTATACGGTGAATTATCTTGCGTAGACTGCTCGAAAAATTAAAACCTCAGCTTGTTTTAAGAAAGGGTTAAACAAAGATTAAGTAAAATGAATTGTTGTTTTAGAGTCAGTTATTCTTAGTTGCAGCCTGTTCGGTTAGATGAAATGATTTTGTGCACTTCAGATGAGTGCAAGGGTTCAAGTCTTGTTAATTCTGAAAAACAAGCAATCAAAAAGCAGCAAATGGAAATTGGAGATCAATATTAATCTTTACTAATGACAAGTTTGATTCACTTAGATTTTATTTATTGCTTTCTTGAGATCGATAGAGAAAATCTAAGCTGCCATTTTTGAGGATGCTTTAGAGGTTGTTTAAAAACGTGTTAGCTATGATGTTGAGCACGCAGAGATTCCCCCTAGCCATCCCAAAAAGAGGGAATCAGCCTCAAAGTCGCCTCTCCTTTTTTCTAGCGCAGCGGTGTGTTAGCACGGGGATTTAGGGGAATCGTGTTTGTTGCTTCTTGAGAAAGCGCCTTTAAAATCCTCTTGGAGATAGCAGAACTCAATGGTTGGCGAAAAACGACTTTATGAGGAAGCATTGCCACGGAATTCTTTCTCTCAATTCTGAGTAGGTCACTATATGACATTCGTAACCCTTTTTTTCTTGATTCATATTCGAAATGCAGAATTCACACAAAAATTGGCAAAAATTAGGGCTATTGAGTTTGCTGCTTGGCGCAGTGAATTTATCCACAGCAATGGTTGGGTGTTTTTCACTCGATCCAGTGCAAGCAGCCCCTTTGTGGTTGGCTCAAAACAATCCGCAAGCAACGAACGCATTGAATCAAGGGCTGAGATTTGTCCAACAAGGAAAATTGAATGAGGCGATCGCGGCTTTTCAACAAGCCACTCAACTGGACCCAGGCATGGCGGCTGCTCACTACAATTTAGGCCTGGCACTTCGACAAAAAGGACAACTTCAGCCTGCAGCCACTGCGTTTTATCAAGCAACGCAGGCTGATCTCACTTTTGCGCTAGCATACGCCAACTTGGGAGCGGCTCTGTTAGAAGGCAATAATTTGCCTCAGGCAAAAGATTATTTGCAACGGGCGATCGAGCTTGATCCCCAATTGGGTTTGGCACATTACAACATGGGCTTAGTATTGGAAAGGCAACAGCAACGGGACGCCGCGATCGCGGCGTTCAGCAAAGCCAACCAATTGACCCCCCAGGCTCCAGAACCACCTTATCGAATCGGGCTGATTTACTTACAACAGGGCAAACTCAAGGATGCGACCAGAGCTTTTCAACAAGCAATTCAGATCAAGCCGAACTATGCCGAGGCGCACTATAACCTCGGATCAATTTTCTTCAGCCAGGGACAATTAGAGGAAGCACTGCAAGCCTTTCGGCGATCGGCTCAAGCCAACTCCAACTATGCGAATGCCTACTATGGCGCCGGTTTAGTATTCATGCGGCAGGGCAAGTATCAAGATGCCCAAAAAGTATTGCAGTATGCTAAAGATCTCTATCAATCCCAAGGAAATACTCAGTGGGCTACCAACACCGATCGACACTTGCAGCAAGCCCGTAGTTTAAGTGCCCAATCGCGTTAAATTTTAACAATAGTTGAGATCCCCTCCAGACTTTGATAAAGAGCCTCCGTGGAATCTTGTTGCATGCAGTCTTCTCATTTTACGAATGAGTAAGGACTCCGATAGATATTTTTTATGGAAGATAAATTTGACGCAATTCTTGCAGTGTGGTTACGGTTTTTAATCCATCCCGAATTTGTTCTAGCTTTTCTAAATTTTGAATTGTAGAGATTTCTGTTAAAAGCTGAAGCCCCTTAGCGCCAAACTTTAACTCTAAACCCAACTCAATTCCAGACGGCACCCCCTATCGCATTCCTTGCTGTAGAATTTCCTGATACTAGGGAGATCCTCTCAAAACTGCCATATCCCACCTCATAATTTGCTGGATTAACTGAGTCTCTAGTACAAAGCTAGCAAATAAGGCTAATAAGGGTTCTAACTCATTCAGTTGAGTATGGCTTCTTAGCATTTGAAGCGCTTGCTGCACAGTAGCGACTTGATTACCACCACGCAAAATAGGAACAAAAGGTAGTAGTACAGGAATCGGCGCTGGAAAACCAGTTCCTAAAAAATCACCCTGTTCTGGACTGTGGACTTTAATCAGAACATCACTCTCACGGCTAACCTACTGGAATTCCGAATTCAAGATATCTTGAGCCATGACTTCTGCTTTTTTGGTTACCCATTGAACCCATGTATTAGGAGCAAGGCTGATCAGTCGTTTACTATCAATATCTGACGATCGTGGCATAGGGCTTTGTTACAGAATGTAATGGGCAAGCTAATTTGAAAGCAGACTGGGCTGAGGTAAGGGCACAATCCATTAAATTGAGGAGGTCACTGATCGTAAATGGTTGGGACTGGGTTTCTGATCCCGATCGCCTGACCTGATTGCATAACCTTTCACGATTCACTTCGCACTATGGGCACTGTTTGGGAATTAGATTTTTACTCTCGTCCAATTTTGGATGAAAAGGGAAAAAAAATTTGGGAATTACTGATTTGCGAAAGTCCCATTGGTGTCACAAGCCAGATAGACTCACTATTTCGCTACGCACAATATTGCCCCAGTACACAGGTGAACTCCAACTGGCTCAAGGTGGCGATCGCAGAAGCGATTGCCCAGGCTCCTCATCCGCCCGATAAGATTCGTTTTTTTCGGCAGGCGATGAATAACATGATTATTAAAGCCTGTGACGAAGTGGGCATCTCAGCTCAATTGAGTCTCCGCACCTTTGCATTGAACCTGTGGTTGCAACAGCGGATGCAAGAGGTTTATCCAGAACATCCTGGTTATCAGCCTGGTGTGGCTGCTGCCGTGGCGTTTGCCCCTACCAACCCACAGCCTTTACCAGATGCCTTAATTGGAGAAAAGTGGCAGTTTGTCACACTAGAAGCCAGTACGTTAGCTGAAATGGATGACTGGGAGATCGACTTCGGTGAAGCATTTCCCCTCAACCTGGCACAGTTGGAGCCGACGATGCCAGTACCCGGTCTACTGATTTTCTCCTCCCGTGCCAAAGCATTGGCTGCCTGGATGTCTGGACTGGAATTGGCATGTGTCAAGTTTGAACGTGAACCCACTGCCCGGTTGTTACTGGAAACTGGCATTGACGATCGCTGGATTTTAGCCCCTTTGTCCACAACACAGACTCAGGCTGAAGCCGAAGGGTTTGAAGCAACCAAACAAAAAGCCCGACGCATTCACTTCCTGGCTGTGCAGTCCAATCCCCAATCTGAAACTTTCGCTGGTTTTTGGTTATTACAGGAGGTCACAAATTAGCGTAAAGTTAAGTTTAGCTCCTAACCTTTCATGACACGCTTTTAGCGCTTAGCTTTGATGGTTTCTCGATCGAGATTGCAGTTCCGCGTGATAGGTAAGATTTTTTCTTGTACAGATCCCTTGTTGAGGCAACCTTCTCAACCAGGAGGCTTATGCGAGAAATTCTGACCACTGAACTTGGGGCGAAATCGGTAAGTCATCTTTTTGTTCATCGCCCCCAAGGCTTTTAACGATAGATGACTGGATAACAATTGCTGAGTCTGTCATTGCAAAAGGCAAATAGCTAACAGCCAACAGCCATCACTTCTCATATTCATGGGTCCGGACAGTTTGCAACACGAAACGCTGGCAGAACAATTGTTAGACCTGGCGGCGAAGTCGGGGGCAGAAGCGGCAGAGGTCTTTCAATCTCGATCTCTGGCACGTCCAATTTTTTTTGAGACAAATCGGTTAAAACAACTGGAAAGCGCCCAATCTGAGGGCACAGCATTACGCATTTGGCGGGCAGGATGTCCCGGCTTAGCGGTAGCGTATGGTCCGATCGAACCCCAAGCACTGGTTGATCGGGCAATGGCGCTGAGTCATCTCAATGAACCTGAAGAAATCGAGCTAGCTGAAAAATCTCAAGCAAAGTACCCCGACTTGGGTGAAGAAGTGCCTGTGGGTCAGTTGGTAGAGTGGGGCAAACAGGCGATCTCACTGGTTCGAGAGGCATATCCCGAAACTCTCTGCAATGCTGAGTGGGAATGTGACGCGGAAACAACGCGACTCATCAATTCTCAAGGACTGGATTGTGGCTATACAGATACTACTCTGAGTTGCTATCTGGCAGCAGAATGGGTCAGAGGGGATGATTTCCTCAGCGTCGCAGATGGGCAAACCGAGCGCAATCGCCTTGATCCTGAAGCATTAGCCCACCAAATTATCCAGCGATTGGATTGGGCAAAAGAAAATGTTCAGGCTCCTTTGGGGCGCATTCCCGTTTTATTTACCGCCAAAGCGGCAGATATGCTTTGGGGTACGGTACAGGCGGCTTTGAATGGTAAACAAGTGGTTGAAAGGGCTTCTCCTTGGAACGATCGCCTCAACGAGCATGTGATTCATGCCGCCCTGACCCTTTCACAAGAACCGGGGATTGGTCCTTATAGTTGCCCGTTCGATGATGAGGGCACTGTAACCCGACCAATTACTTTTATCCAGAACGGTGTGTTGCAACTTTTCTACGCCGATCGCACGACAGGCAGAGTTTTGGGTAGCGGTACCACTGGTAATGGTTTCCGATCGGGATTAGGCAGCTATCCAACGCCTGGTTTGTTTAACTTACTCGTCCAACCCGGAACGCGATCTCTGTCGGGACTGATTGAGCAACTTGACAAAGGATTGATTATCGATCAGATGCTGGGGGGCGGAGCCGGAATTTCTGGCGATTTTTCGATTAATGTTGACCTGGGCTATCACGTCCAAAACGGTCAGGTGATTGGGCGTGTAAAAGATACGATGGTGTCCGGGAATGTGTACGTTGCACTCAAACAACTCATAGAGTTGGGCGGCGATGCTGATTGGAACGGCTCTTGTTATACGCCTTCAGTCATTGTGGATGGGTTATCCGTAACTGGGCGAGATTAAATCCTTTGCGGCTAAATGTAACAAACTACAAATTAATTATTGCTATTTGTAAGGATCTCTGTATCCAAAAACACAAATCCTTTAGACTAATCCTCAATTGAAAAGTCCTCAGTTGTAGGTTGGATTTTGGACAAGTAGAAAGCGTATTCGTCCGCTTTTTCCTGAGAATTTCTATTTCAATCGATCGATGCGGTAGAGCATCGGTCACTCAGTCTTGTCGTCTGGTCTCTCGACTGGCGCTCCAATTTGTTCTGCGTTGTTTGGGTAAGTTGAAACCACTGACTTTAATGTATTGACCTTAGAGCAATACCTCGGCGAGATCGTTAAGGCATGCAGGCAAAGTTTTTTTGAATCAACTAATTAGAGATTGAGGCGATCGAATGACAAATTTAATTTGGCAAAACGGAATTATAGGTGCTTCATTCGTAGCCTGTATTGCAGGTCTCACTCTGATCTTTTCAACTAGCAGCAAGCCAGCGGATGAGATCGAAGCAACCGATCGCATTTTATTGATGATGAGCTTTACCTATTGGCTGGTTTACTGTGTCGCTTTCGGCTTGCAAAAACTCGTTGCTGCGGATTGGGAGATGGTGCTATTTAGTCTAAAGCTCACAACAATCATGACTTATTTTCTGACCTTCACTTGTGTGTTGAGTTTACCTCTTCATCGCTTCGCTGCGTCCCAACGAATTCAGGAATAAGTTGTTTTGAGCCATAGTCAAGTTTCAAATTTGACGAAAGCAGCCAAAAGCCAGAATCCAGAATTCAAAAAATTCTTATCCATCTTGAATTGCAATTTCTGAATCCTGGGTTCTGTCCCAATCTAAGAATTCTGATTGAGGGCAGGCTAACTTAGCATCCAGCTCTTTACCCACAGTTTTAGTGATAAAGCCGTTCTTCTAGCCAAATCTGAACCTCTTCCTCGGTTTCTAAATAAACGGCTTGCCCTGTGACGGGATCATAAGCGTGCCACCAGGCTTGTCCCTGATGATCGAAAATACGCCGAATCTGCGGTTCAGGATAGGTTGGCAGTAAATCCCAATTAGCAAAGAAATGATTGAAAGACTGCCGAATTTTGTGCCAACTTCGATTTTCTGAAGCCAGTCTAGAGTAATCCAGCGCTAGACACCCTTCCAGAAACTCAATCGGATGTCCATCCATGTGTTTTCGATTAATGGAATTCCATAGCGATTGCCAATTTCGTAAAAACCAAGCTGTTAACACAGGTCTATTTTTTACGGGGCTAGGAACCGATTCTGGGATTAGCTCCAGTTCTTTATACACTTGCCATTGAGTTTTCATATACAATGCCCATCTTGTTGTTCGATTTAAACAAGTAACAAATCTAAATCAACGATCGCAGAGAAATAAACGAATCATTTTCTGTATCTATTGTTACAGAAAAGTATGGGCGATGCAATTTTTGTCTTGTTTCTTTGACATATTGCGAGTCCATATTATCTGAGCAAGCTGTACAAACTGAAAGCACGTTTTTAGCACCTTCCTCGTAACAGCTGAGTGATGTTAGGAGAGCTTCAAAGGTGCTGTTCGTATTTTTGAAAGCCTTACTCAGCAAAGCTTTCAAAAATGCGAACGGTATATGTAGAACATAACCTTGTAATATTTTGGGTTGATGTCCTTTTGGATTTGTGATTTTGAATAGAGAGACTGTGCTGAAATCAGCTTGCCAACAATCCCTAAGTCATCATTCTAACGATCGAGCTGAGAGGGTTGGTCTCAAGCTTCAACCATCTCAATGTAGAGAAATATCGTGAAGATCTCGGGAAGTTTTAAACTGCCCTTTGTAAAACTATATTTCGCCAAAGATGCACCTGGATGAAGACAATGAGCACCTTTGAAGCTGTGTCATAGATGGGGAGTGGTATTAGGGAACTGCCCCCTAACTGCCTGCCGAATGATCGTTGAATAGTCCTTCAAACTCTACCTGCAAGGAATGAAGATCGGCCAGTCTGGAAACTAATACGCTTTCTCGTCCAGCATCCGCCAAACGATATTTCCAATGTTGAACACGATCGGAATTGTTGAGCCAGAATGCAATGACCGTATCAATTGCGTGATCGAGCTGCCAATCTTGTTTGGCAGGGAGGGCTTCTACCGATTCAATCAAGGCATCTAGGGTGCATTGATAAGTCCCCAGATACTGAATGTTGCTTTCAGCTTTTTTTTGTAAAGTTTCTTGTTGATGATGGAAGAAATGAAGAATGGGAGATACTCCTAAAATTTCAAAGATGTAGTGCATATCTCAAAACTCCAAATCGCAGTTCTTAAGCCATGGGTAAGGTAAAAAGATCGTACGCCGGCTTTAATCAGGATGATTGTTTCCAAACTTACGTTTTAAGAGATTAATTTTAGTGAAACTGGAAAGATAGATCATCCTAGATTTGATAGAGTTTGCAATTCTTCATTTTCCGCAGTGGTGGAACACCCTTTTCTGGCTACCTAGCCCTTTTTAAGGGTGGGAAGTACAGTGAGAGTGCTTTACACCCCGCTGTACTTCCTAGCTCTGTACTTTACTCAGGTGAAAACTGCTATAGGTTAAGTCTGGGTTCCGGAGCAAACTGCTAAACCTTTTATGTGGATAGATCATGCAAACCCACTTTATCTAGGAATCGATTTTGGCACTTCGGGTGCACGAGCGATGGCGATCGACACGGCTGGTAGCCTTCATGCTCAAGTCAGTCATCGGTTTACATCTTCACCAGTGCAAAATCTGGCAACAGACTGGCAACAGACGCTCTTTGCGCTAATTGAGCAAATTCCGTCACAACAACGACGCCAGATCCAAGCGATCGCGCTGGATGGCACTTCGTCAACTGTGTTGTTGTGTGATGCAACAGGAACCCCATTGGAACACCCCCTGCTATACAACGATGGTCGGGGAATCGTGGTCATGGATCAGATACGGGCGATCGCGCCCCCGGAACATATCGTGTTGAGTGCCACTTCCAGTCTGGCTAAGTTGCTGTGGTTCAGTCAGCAAAGCTATTTCCACAACGCTGCCTACTTTTTGCACCAGGCTGACTGGCTGGCATTTTTGCTGCATGGCAAATTGGGCATTAGCGATTATCACAACAGTTTGAAAGTGGGGTATGACGTGGAGCGATTGGGATACCCAGCGTGGTTGCGATCGCTGTCCTTCTTTCATCTTTTGCCCAAAGTATTAGCTCCCGGTACATCGGTCGCGATCGTAAAGTCAGAAGTCGCCGATCGTTTGGGTCTCCCTGCGAATTGTCAAATCAAGACTGGAACCACAGATAGCATTGCCGCCTTTCTTGCCAGTGGTGCAACCTTGCCCGGTGAAGCCGTGACTTCTTTGGGGTCAACCCTGGTCTTGAAACTGCTAAGCCGAACACGAATCGAAGAGGAACGATCGGGAATTTACAGTCATCGGTTAGGCAATTTGTGGTTGGTGGGCGGGGCCTCCAATACGGGGGGTGCTGTGCTCCAGCAGTTCTTTAGCCCAGATAAATTGGCTGTGCTGAGTGCCCAGATTCAGTCTGATCAAGAAAGTCCCTTACGCTATTACCCACTCTTGCAGCCAGGAGAACGATTTCCCCTTAACGACCCTAATTTGCCGCCCTGTCTGGAACCGCATCCCCAGAATCCGGTCGAGTTTCTGCATGGCTTACTAGAAGGCATCGCGCGCATTGAAGCCCTGGGTTATCAGCGCTTACAAGCATTGGGTGCCGATGCTCTGACTCAGGTCTATACGGCTGGCGGCGGCGCAGCCAATTCTGCCTGGACAACCATTCGTGCCCGTCATCTGCAAGTTCCCGTTTTGCGATCGCCTCAGATGGAAGCGGCATACGGCGCGGCATTGTTGGCGCGTGGCGGATGGGGCGGTGGGGAAGTAAAGAGGTAGAGGGGGAAAGAGGTCAGGATCTCTTTCCCCCTCTACCTCTTTACTTCCTCTACCCTTGCAAATACTGCCGATAACCCACCTCATCCAGCTTTGCCTGTTTCTCCATCACCGAGGCTTGCAGGTTTTGGCGATATTGCTGGACTTGCTCTAAAAGCAGCGGATCATGGCTTGCCAGGATCTGAACAGCGAGGAGTCCAGCATTTTTGGCGTTACCGATCGCTACCGTGGCAACAGGAATTCCCGCAGGCATCTGGACGATCGAGTAAAGCGAATCCACACCTTGAAGATGGCGACTGGCAACGGGCACCCCGATCACAGGCAAGGGGGTCAGGGCTGCCACCATACCTGGCAAATGGGCGGCTCCACCCGCTCCGGCAATGATCACTTTGATACCGCGTAAATGGGCTTGTTTGGCATAGTCCACCATGCGATCGGGGGTGCGGTGAGCCGAGACGATCGCCACTTCACAAGGGAGGTTAAATTCTTCACAGACAGCGATCGCAGCTTGCATGGTAGGCAAATCTGAGTCACTGCCCATAATGATGCCAATGAGAGGAGAGGTCATGGGAAAAGCGAGGATTTTGGATTTTGGACTTCGGCGTGAGCGCTCAGCCGAACGATTTTGAATTTTGAATTTACAGTCTGCAAGATTTTACGGTTTGGATGTCCTTGAATTTTGTAGGTTTCGAGATATCTAAAGCGACAAAAAACGCCACAATAAGAAGTGTATTACAAAATGTAAACGCCTCTTGAGCCGGATGAGTCGTCAAACCTCGCAACGAATCATTGTTATCGGAGCTGGCATTGGTGGGCTAACAGCGGCGGCTTTGCTCGCTCATCGCGGACATTTAGTCCTGTTGTTCGATCAAGCCCTAGTGCCGGGAGGGTGCGCTTCCACTTTCAAACGACAAGGATTCACGTTTGATGTTGGAGCAACGCAGGTTGCGGGATTGGAGCCGGGTGGCATTCACCATCGCATTTTCTCTGAACTCGGACTCGAACTACCGCCTGCTGTGCCTTGTGATCCCGCGTGTGCAGTGTATTTGCCTGAAGAAACAGAACCGATTCATGTCTGGCGAGATCGGCATCGTTGGCAAGCAGAGCGACAACGGCAATTTCCGGGCAGTGAACCTTTCTGGCAATTGCTGGCAGAGCTATTTCAAGCCAGTTGGGCGTTTCAGTTGCGCGATCCAGTGTTGCCGCCTCGCAATGGCTGGGACTTATGGCAACTGGTGAAAGCGCTGCGTCCTGGAACTTTGCGAACCTTACCCCATACGTTTTCTACGGTGGGCAGAGCACTACGATCACTGGGTTTGGCACACGACCGCCGCTTAAAAACTTTTCTGGATTTGCAACTCAAGCTTTATTCTCAAGTCGAGGCAGAAGAAACCGCGTTGCTCTATGCCGCCACTGCCCTTAGTGTTTCTCAAACTCCTCACGGACTGTTTCATCTTCAGGGCAGTATGCAGGTGTTGAGCGATCGCTTGGTGGCTGCCTTTGAGCGTGATGGCGGCAAGTTGCTGATGCGCCACACGGTTGAGCACATTCATACACAAGCAGGGCAAGCGACAGGTGTCGTGATTCGTAACCAGAAAACCAACGAAACCTGGACAGAGCCTGCTGATCAGGTGATTGCGAATGTGACCGTGCAGAATTTGGTCAAACTCTTAGAGGGGAGTCAGGAGCGGGGAGTCAGGAGTCAGGAGTCAGGAGCAGCAATCCACCAAAACCCAAAAACTAAAATTCAAGCTCTAAAATCCAAATTTCAAATTCCGATGGTAGGGTATCGTCATCGGGTTGAGAAACTGCCTCCTGGCTCCAGTGCATTTGTGGTGTATCTGGGAGTTGAACAGCGGGCAATTCCGGCAGGGTGTCCGCCGCATTTGCAATTTTTGTACGACTACAACGGACCGATCGCCGAAAACAATTCGCTGTTTGTTTCAATCAGTCATGCAGGTGATGGACGGGCACCTATGGGTCAGGCGACGATTATTGCGTCGTCATTTACTGATCCGGGCATCTGGTGGCAGGGAGATAGGGAGCGGGGAAGCGGGGAAGCGGGGGAGACGCGGCGAGAAGGAGATAGAGGAGCGGATTGTTATCAGCAGTTGAAGCAGCAGTATATGGAAACGGCGATCGCAAGGTTGGGGCAGTTCTTTGATCTGGATGGCACGATTTTGTATCAAACAGCGGCAACACCTCGCACGTTTGCCCGATATACGGGACGAGATCAAGGCATGGTCGGAGGCATTGGGCAACGCCTTTCGACCTTTGGTCCCTTTGGATTTGCCAACCGCACGCCGATTCGGCATCTCTGGTTAGTGGGAGATTCGACCCATCCCGGTGAGGGTACGGCAGGGGTTAGCTATTCGGCATTGACAGTGGTACGCCAGATTGAAGCTGGGCGGTATGGCAAGGAGTAAGAATGTCACTGTTGGGCAAAATTTTATAGCCCTGGAATTTCAGATAATTGGCTTTCGAGTTCTTCTACTCTGAACCCGGTCATAGACTGCCATTCTTCGATCGTAAACTCATAGCCATAGGTTTTTGCCATCTCGACAAATTGTTCGATCGTTGCTGCCTGGTTGAGGCGTTCGCGCAGAGTTGAATCAGCTTGGACAGCGCGAAATAGTTGGGCGACAACTTCTTTTGCCATGGGTGAAGTGCTCCTAAATCGTGAACGCACAGACTTCAACGACTCCCGGTAAACGACCAGGTTTCAACGGCAGGATAACAAGTTTTTGCATGAAATAAGTACTAACTTCCGTCAAGTATCAGGAACTAGACGATCGCCCTATGATGGCTGAGCGATCGCCCCCAATGTTATGCAAAAGATTGCTGAAGTCCTACTGCTTACCTTTCTTCGGCGGTATCCCTTACCGACGCGGCTGAGCCTATTCAGTTATCTGGGTCGCTACGCATGGCTGAAAGACGTCCTGGAAGCGTTGCGTCCGGAGCTATTTCCGCAACGGCAGGAAGCGTTGGCAGAGGAGGCGCCTGAAGCGGTTTTGCCGCCGCCAGATGATAGCGTTTTAGGCATCTTAGAAAGGGGTGAGATCCAGGGACGGGTTGGCTACTACAAAGCAGACACCTATCTAGGTGTGCGCGGAAGGGGGCATCTGTTTAGTGCGATCGAAACTACCTCCAAACGCCCGGTCATCATCAAAGAGTATTTGTTGCTGGCGGCAGATTTTGCCAAAACGGAAGCTTACCAGCGGCAAAATCGGTTTCAACGTCTAGCAGGATTGCAACTGGCGGATGGGCGCATCCAGGATTTTCGGGTGATTCAGCCGATCGAGGCGATCGCCGATACTGAATCGCATCAGCGCTGTTTTTTGGTCACTGATGTACGCGATCGTTCTGCCACTCTGCGACAGCATCTACAAAGAGTCGGGACGCTATCGATCTCTCAAGTCCGGGAGATTTTGAGCCAGATTTTGCAAACGCTGGATTTCTTACATAAGCAAAAGTTTAGCTTCCCCAATGGAGCAATTCAGAACGGTTTAGTTCATGGCAATTTGAGCCTGGACAGTATCTTATGGACGGAGCAGCAATCTCAGCCCTTTGTTTACTTATGTGACTTGCGGTTGTGGGAGCAGTGTTTTGACCCAACGGTGAAGGACTGGAAATCGAGTCTGGTAACGTCAGAGAGTCTGAAAAAAGATCTACAAGCAGTGGGGGAAATTGGTGAAACCCTGCTCAAAGGGCTGGACGCGAAGTCTGTAGTCAATCTTGAACCTCTCTTTCAAAACCTGCTTGATTCGCTACGAGCGGGCAGATTTAGCAGTGCAGAAGCGGCACGCCAGGAGTTATTGCGGTTGTCGCCCCGATCTCCTACAGCAATTTCTGCATTGGATGATGGAACTGTACAACCTGCACCGACTCGTCGTGTTTCGCCTCTGCTGGCTTTGTCACTGATGGGATTGGTGGTGGCGGCGTTAGTATTATTGCCGCGTTTGCGATCGACCGAGTCGCGATCGACGCCGATTCCCCAAGTCTCTACCTGCTGCCTGTCAGAAGTGAGCGCGATTCCGGCTGGCACTTACACCTATACCGCAGTCGAGGACGGCACCTGGTGGACTGTGCTGCAACAGCACGACTTGTTGCGGCGGGGAAGAAGTTTAAGTGATGCTTTAGTTCAAAGTCAGCCCAAGCTTCAGTTGCAATTTGTGGCAGCAGATTCGCTCGATCAAGCCCTTCAGCAGGTACGCGCTGGCAAGGTGGATTTTGCCGTTCTACCGTTAATGGGGGAGTTGCCTGCCGACTTGCTGGCGCAGGAAATTGCCTACGATGGATTAGTTGCCGTGGTCTCGTTTAGCTATGCCGAACGCCAAGAGGGACTACCGGCTGCGCTCAACGGTAAACTGAGCTTGCAACAGGTACAACAACTGTACGAGGGCAAAATCGATCGTTGGCAGGATATTGGTGGACCTGACTTGTCTGTGCGTCGCTACGCTTCCAAAAATCCAGAGGCGATCGCGCTATTTGAACAACGCGTGCTCAAGTCCAATCAGGTGCAACGATTGTCAAACGTCGGTCGGCTTCCTGCCATCTCGCTATTTCGCCAGATTATTCGCGATTTTGAAGATAATTCAGTAGGCAGCATTGGCATCACGACATTGAGTGAGGCGCTGGGGCAATGCTCGGTCTATCCGCTGGCGCTGAGCCGAAGCGGTGCAAACCCAGTGCAACCGCTGGTTTTGAGCAATGGTCAGGCGGTGAATCCAGAAACGGATCTTTGTAACCGTAAGGGGGCTTATGGTCCTGAACCCCAACGCTTTCAGACGGGCAGCTATCCCCTGAGTTATCCCATTATGGTGGTCTACCCACGGGATAATCGTCGTTCTGAAATGGGTAAAAAGTTTGTTGAATTAATGCGAACGGTGGAAGGACAGCGTCTATTGCAAGCGGCAGGTTTGGTTCCCTTAAGCCAAAATTTGACGAAACCCGCTTCAGCTGCTCCACCCAATGGCGGGTAGGGAAAAAGATTGTTTTTTCTTTATACAAATCTTACATTAGACCTTGAGGGTGGTTAAGCGCATCGATTCATTTTGGGGAGGCTGTGATGAGAACAACTGAGGTAGCCCAACAACCCGTTGCCCCAGATCACGCTGCGGGGATGGGAACTGCAAAAGATGCAGGGAGCGTTATCTCCCCAAACGCTGCCCCTTTACCTGCTCAGGTAACGCTGGCTGATCGGCTTAAAGCAGTCGGTGTGGTGGTGGTTGCCTGCGGCTTGGGAGTAGGCGCGGTGATTTTGGGTCGAACAATCTGGCATCCTGAGGATGAATCACTCTCACCGATCGCGGAAGAAGCCACTAGCAGCAATGCTCAACCGATGCCACTGCGCGATCGGGTTCCGCTTATTCGACCGAGTACTACGTCATCTGGGGCATCGTCACCCTTGCTCCTCTCGCCCCCTGATGCGGCTCGTCAGGCTCGTTTGAGGCAGCAATCCCAATCAGCCCTGCCGCTAGTCAGCCATGGATTCCAAAGTGCGCCGCCGATCGCCCCAGCCCCTGGTCAAGCCTCCTCAAGCACGTCTGCAACGGCTGCTGCATCGGCTGAAGCAACGGCTGCGCTGCCGTCTCTAGCACCTAAACCTGCCCAGCAGGCTGTCAACGGTTCAGCCTCGGTGCAGGCGGTGATTGCGTCTCTCTTACGACCGCGTCAACCAGATCATACAGCGACGATCGCTACGGCTCCTCCCCCCGGTGCTGCGATCGAGATTCCCATAACGACAGGTCAACCGGCTCCTGCAACATCGCCACCAGAAACCTCGACAGCAATTCGACCGACGGCTCCTGGCATTCCGACCACAGCTCCATCGCTGGGAGAGCCAAGTTCTACAACATCCGGTTCTACAACATCCGGTCAGTCAGTGGGGGTTGCCCCGGTCAGCCCAGTGACTCCTGCTGCACCAGAAACGGCGATCGCCCCTACCTCTCCACCCCTGACACCAGAGAACAGCGTTTATGTCGAGCGGCTGAGCATTACAGGCAACACCCAGTTTCCGCCCAGTCAATTAAATGAACTGGTGAGAAAGACCGTTCTTGCCAATGCGAGTAGCCAGGCAGCGCCCCCGCCCGCCTTGAGCGATCCTACCTTGCTTAACCGCCGCTTGACGCCAGCCGATCTGGTGCGTGCCAGCGAAGCGATTACCAAACTCTACGTGGAGCGGGGATACATTAATTCAGGTGCGTATGTTCCCTCGGAAGTGCTGACTGGGGCAGTGCCAGAAATTCGCGTTGTTGAAGGTCGGATTGCCACCATTAATGTCAAAATTAAACGCCCCAAATTTCTCTGGCTTGCCCGTCCCCTGTCTCGCGGCTATGTGCGGCGAAGGTTAGCCCGGGCAATTCGAGCCCCTTTACAGATTGATCAACTGGTGGATGCGGTGAAGCTGATGGAGCAAGATCCGCTAATTCGGAGCATTTCTACTGAACTGGCACCTGGGACGACGACGGGCACCAGCACGCTCAATGTCGAAGTGCAGCAGGCATCCCCACTCCACGCCAGTTTCTCGATCGATAATGGGCGGTCTCCCAGTGTAGGACGTTTTCGTCAACAAGTTTCCCTCAGTCATGCCAATCTGTTGGGGTTGGGAGATCTATTGCAGGTCGGGTTTAATCGGAGCGAGGGCAGCCGAGGGTTTGATCTCGGTTATGTCATTCCCCTGAATGCCCGCAATGGCACGCTGAGCTTCAACTACAGCCGCAATCGGGGTGAAGTGATTGAAGAACCATTTCGGGCGTTAGACATTAAGTCGCGATCGCAAAACTACGAAGTGGCGCTCAGACAACCCATCAAACAAAGTTCGACTGAGGAAATTGCTTTAACCCTGCGCGGGACTCACTACCGCAACGAAGGGGCGTTTCTCGAATCTTTCAATGGAGGGGTGCCAATCCCCTTTCCATCCAGAGGATCAGATGCAAACGGCATAACCCGCTTGACCGCAGTGCGGTTTGGGCAAGAATGGATTAAGCGCAGTGAGCGGAACGTTACCTCGCTGCAATCAGAATTTAGTCTGGGGGTGCGGGCGCTCAATGCCACGATTCTGGATGAACCGCCTGATAGCCGTTTCTTTTCCTGGCAGGGCAGAGGATTTTGGGTACAGTCTTTTGCACCTGATACACTACTCGCGATCAAAGGACAGGTGCAATTGGCAAATCGTCCATTAGTGCCCGTGGAGCAGTTTAGTCTGGGGGGGATTGATACGGTGCGGGGTTATCGCACGAGCACATTACTCTCAGACAATGGCTGGTTCGCTTCCGCAGAACTCTATCTACCCTTGCTTCGGATTCCCAAGTGGCAGGGAGTGTTGCAAATTGTCCCCTTTTTCGATATTGGTCAGGGATGGAATCGGGGGGACGAGCAACCTGACCCCAATCGCCTCATGAGTACTGGGCTGGGGCTTCAATGGAAGATGGGAGATAATTTTCGTGCCCGACTGGATTGGGGTATCCCGCTGATCAATTCCAGCAACTCCAATGGACAGTCGATTAAAGAGGGCTTGTTTTTCTCGGTGACATTTTCGCCTTAAGAACAAAAATTTAGTTTTATCAGTATCACAAAGATGGCTTTACTTGGCGCTATTGCGATCGCGATTACAATAGACTCAAACACGAGGCCCAATTAGAGCGGGCTTTGGGCGGGAACTCCGACTAATCTGGGAAATTCTGGAGCGGTAGGAGCGACTTTTTGTACGTGCAAACAGTGACGCACACTTTGACTCAGCGGCGTGGTGAAAGCTTCGATGTGAGAGATCGTTCCTCCCAATTTTGCCAGAGCGGGTTGGAGCGCTTCGGTTTCTGCCACCGTCCACTTGCCCCGATAGAGGATAGCAGTTCCTCCCACTCGCAGCAAAGGGAGGGCGTATTCGGCACAGACGGAAGCCGGAGCCACTGCCCGCAGGAGCGCCAGATCGTAGTGCTCACGGTGCTGATGAGATTGCCCCACTTGCTCTGCCCGATCGCACAAAACCGAGCCATTGGGCAATCCCAAGTCTGTTAGCAAAGTTGCGAGGAATGCCATCTTTTTGTGGGTCGAGTCTAGCAGGGTGATGTGCCAGTTGGGATAGAGAAGTGCCACGGGAATGCCAGGGAAGCCTGCCCCAGTGCCGATATCGATCGCCTTCAATGAGTGAGAAGGAGAGAGGGATGCAAGGGTAAAGGGGGACAGGGGGAGATTGACACCTGCCCCCTGATTGTGAAACACTCCCCGTAGCGAATCCCAAAGGTGTTTTTCCCAAAACTCTTGCGGTTCAGTAATGCGGGTCAGGTTGAGTTGGCGATTGCCTGCCAAAATCAACTGATAAAGTTGCTGAAACTGGCTCTGTTGAACTGCATCCGGTTGCCAGCCTAAGGTTGCTTGCCAGATATCCAACAGGTTTGGCAAGGTTTCGCCTGCCCAGTGCTGAGTTTCACGGTCTAAATCAGGTGCCACAAACTACCCACAACCCATTAAAAACTATCGACCATTGCTCAATTTGACGCTTTCCAAGCTTACCAGGTGACGTCATCCTGCCAATTTGTTGTTGGTATTTTTGAAAGCTTTGCTCAGCAAAGCTTTCAAAAATACCAACAACACCTTTGAAACACTACCCCAATTGTGGTTGGGGTTGCCAGCGATCGGGATCAGCCTCTTGCAACTCCCCATGGCTCAGCCGCCAGCAGCGATCGGCAATGCCAGCAAGATCACTAGCATCGTGGGAAACCACTAGCAAAGTCCAGTGGGCTTTGAGTCGGGCTAACAAACTCACCAACTGCTGCCGCATCGACCAATCCAATCCAGCAGTCGGTTCATCGAGCAGCAAAAGATGAGGTTGGCGGATCAGTTGCACTGCCAGTGCCAATCGTCGTTGTTGTCCACCGCTCAACGCATGGGGAGAAGCATTGAGGGGTAAGTGCCCCAATCCAACTTCAGTTAGGGCTTCATGGATACGATCGCGGGTGATTTCGGGATGTCCCAACCGCAGTTCTTCCAGCAGGGTACCACCGCAAAAGTGGCGTTCTGGAAATTGAAAGACTAACCCTGCCAATTGTTGTAGGTGTAGAGGGGTGAGTTCTTGTTCGCGCCAAAACACCCCTCCCGCCGTTTTTTCTGCCAACCCTGCCATAATTTCGAGCAGGGTGCTCTTCCCAGAACCACTGGGTCCGATAATGAGTCCCATCTGCTGAGGAGCCAGTTCCAGGTTTAGTTGCTTCAAAATTTCGCTGGGGCAGGCAGGTGGATAGTAAGTCAGATTTCTAAGATATAGCATTGAGCATTCCGGGAAAGTTGGGTCATTGCGGCAGGCGAGACTGCGCCCCTAGATCTTTGTACAACACTCCGATAACATAAACGTTGCTTACGGCTGTGCACCATCTTCCATTCTGGCAAACCTGACTTTTGCTTGCTGGGTTGATTCGGCATCCAAGTCGATTGGAACCCAACAAGAATCACTGCGTCAGAAGATTCAACGCTTCCCTGAGTTTCGGATGTGCCCCCGCTCAGAGTGGCTTTTCCCGATTTGCTAGCTCCAGGGCTGAATGTGAACGATATCGGCGATGGAGCACGATCGACTTGTGACAGGTGCTTTTCTGGCTCCTAGCTTGGTTGAATGGAAATGATTGAGAGGCTCTAATGATGACCGATATGCCAGCACCTTCCTTGCATTCTCAGCTTTTGCGTAGCTCAATGACAAATGCGCCTCGATACATTGGGCGCGTTCTCACGGTTGCTGCAATCTTGGCGAGTGTTTGGACTTCTCCAGTTTTTGCTAAAGACCCTTTTCGCACCAGTAACCCACGACCTATTGGGGATAACACGGAAGCAGTGTTCCGGGCAATTTTTGAGAAGGGAGACTATAAGACTGCGAGTCGCAATTTGCCCAAAGTCGAAACCAGTGAACCCCTTGCCCATGCCCTGCAAGCCTCCATGGCTTATATGAGCTGGCAAGACGAACGTGACGCACAAAAGCGAAGCTTTTTTGCTGAAGAATTTAAGAAGGATGCTCAAGAAACCCGCGAAACTGCCGAGCGGCTGATGGCAACCGATCCGTTGCGTGGCAATGTGTATGTTGCAGTTGGACATTTTCTCAATGCAGCGTATGTAGTGGGGACTCAGGGAACTGTGCGGGGAACGCCCCAGGCACTCAGTTTGCTGCAAGAAGCCTTTAAGCATCTAGACGCGGCTGACAAAATTGCTCCCCAAGATCCCGAATTGAATGTCATTAAGGGATTTATGGATTTACTGTTGTCAATCAATTTGCCTTTTTCCAATCCTAATGATGCGATCGCCCGTTTGGAACGGTATGCGGGACCGCGTTACCTAGCAGACCGGGGATTGGCGATCGGTTATCGAGATCTCAACCAGCAAGCCAAAGCGCTAGAAGCTGTTAACCGCGCCTTGCAACTGACCCGCGATAATCCAGAACTGCTCTACCTCAAAGCCCAAATCCTGGTACGCCAGGGCAACAATCGCGATAGCATTCCCCTGTTTGAGCAAGCGCTTGCCAAGCAAGATCAACTACCACCAGGCTTGGTCAAGCAAATCAGCAAAGAATTAGAAAAATCGAAGCGCCGCCTTGCCAATGTAGGACAGTAGCAGTTGTATGCTCAACCTATTAAGTAGGTAACCCTAATTAATTGTAAGAAAAAGGTTTGGGGGCTGCGCCCCCAGGCAGGGGGTTTTACCACCTCCACCCCCAAAAACATCTTCAATTTAATTTAGCCCAGCTACTTAGTCATTCAGGCAACTTCACTCAGTCGAGCACAATGCACATACAATTTCGTGAGTTTGACCCATTCAATGTTTGGATCTGGCTAGAATTCAGCACCAATCCTTCAGAAATCGAAAAGCAATATGTTGAAGAAGTGTTCAACTCCTGGTTCTTTTTAGGCAAATTGGGCGGCTTCAACGCTGAAAATCTTCAGGTACAGGAAGTTGGATTGGATATCAGCTATCTACCCTACGACGAAGATGTGGCTGAAGAGAGCCTGGTGGCATTGATGCACAACATGGGCGATGTGGAGTATGAGGGCTATTGGGCAAGATGCTGGTTTGATCTGGGCACAAGTGATGCTCTGGCTTTGGATGTGTTAGTGAATGCGCTACGCCAATTTAGCCGCGATTACGTGACGATCGAAACTCTAATTATCGGGGGACAGAATGCAGATTGGAGGGTTCCAGGGAGTCATGATCCAGAATTTGTGGCGGGAGAGTCGTTGAATTAGGGAAGATCTGGAACTCAACCCTTCTGAATTGAAGTTATTTTCTAATCGCTTGAGCAGTTGCTTCTAACTGCTTGAGCAGTTGCTAAGGATCGTGGATTCAATAACATCGGCAATTTTCCAAGCGTAAGGGCTTGGCATACCCTACGGGAAGCAAGCTACGGGCTAAAACCTTGGCGATGAGCAAAAAGTTGCCTGCCAAATGCTAAGCCCCTAAAACAGAATTCACGGTTTTATTGTGTCCTCGTTCCTAAGTGTTGCTGTGAGACATGAGTTCCTGTGGGGTAGGTGATGCTGCTTACCCCCTTTTTTGGTTGTCGATCAAACAGGACATGATTTTTAGTGAGGTGATATGAGTAAATTTTCCCGAATTCGTCCGTTGGTGTTGGGGTTGATTTTCCAAGGCGATCGTCTACTTGTGGCAGAAGGGTTCGATCAGGTAAAGCAACAAAAATTTTATCGGGCGCTGGGTGGAGGTGTGGATTTCGGAGAGAGTAGTTTGCAGGCTCTTCAGCGAGAATTTCAAGAGGAAATTCAAGCAGAACTTACTAATATTCAATACTTAGGTTTTGTGGAGAGTACCTTTACTTATGAAGGGAAATTAGGACATGAATGGATTCAATTTTATCGCTGTGATTTTGCAGATGCTGAATTTTATCAAAAAGAGCAAATCTACTGCATAGAAGGAAAACTCAAATTTGTAGCATCCTGGGTCGAATGCGATCGCTTTAGGACGAGAGAGTTGCAGTTAGTTCCTGAAGCCTGCCTCCAGTATCTTTAAGCCAATCTCTGAAGTTTTTTCTAACGGGAATATGAGCATCCTGCTTATATTCCCGTTAGAAAAACATGTTTAAGAAAAATAAATTTTATTGGAAAAATACGGTTGATCTTTATGAAATCCTTAACCAATTTTTAATGAACTAATTTCCCTTGGAATACCTAAAACAGCATCCTTAAAACTCAACTTGAGTGCCATTGAGAACGAGTCGCCCCTTAAACTTTCGTTAAAGCTGGAGTAGAGACCCTAGCAGTCGATCAAGATGGGTGTAATTATTTTTGTATAAAAACGAAAGTGGCAAGATTTTTAAGTGATGTTAAGAGGGTGTTCGAAAAGGTGCTAGCTATAGTGTTGAGCACTCAGAGATCCCCCTAGCCCCCTTCAAAAGGGGAATCAGCCTCAAAGTCCCCCCTTTTTCTAGCGCAGCAGTGCGTATAGCCTGCCGGCATGGCCTCGCTAAAGCATGGGAATTTTGGGGGATCCTGTCTGTTGCCACTTACGAAAGAACCTTTAGAATATCCTCTAAGAGCTGGCAATTCTACAATTTTCTGACAAGCTCATTTCAAGCCTTTGAAAGGTAAACTCATTTTTGCAAAGATAGAGTTGCAAAATTTTCTATGCGTTCATTTTGATTCGAGAGGTTCAGTGCATCAATGTATGATTTTGTAATCGTTGGTGGTGGAATTGTTGGTCTGGCAACAGGTGTTTTACTCGGACAGCGCTATCCTGAAGCACGGTTGCTTGTACTCGAAAAAGAAGGTGATTGGGCAGCTCATCAAACTGGTAATAATAGTGGTGTGATTCACTCCGGCATTTATTACAAACCGGGGAGTTTCAAAGCTCGTTTTTGTCGAGCAGGTAGCCATTCAATGGTAGAGTTTTGTCAGAAGCATGGCATTGACTATGAGGTTTGTGGCAAGGTAATTGTTGCCACCGAATCTGAAGAAATTCCCCTCTTGGAAAACCTCTATCAGCGGGGCTTGCAAAATGGCATTCAGGTAGCTCGGATTAGTGCTGAACAAGTAAAAGAAGTTGAACCTCATGTAAGTTGTTTAGCAGGGGTTCAAGTATTCAGTACAGGGATTGTGAACTATAAGCAAGTTTGCCAAAAATATGTGGAACTGGTAAGGGCGCAGGGCGGTGAATTACGGCTCAATACCAGGGTTGAAAAAATTATCAATACCTCTCACGGGCAGGTGATTGAAACGAGTCAAGGCAGTTTTGAAGCACACCATTTAATTAATTGTGCGGGTCTCCATAGCGATCGCATTGCCAAATTGGGGCAAGTTGATCCAGGTGCCAAAATCGTGCCTTTTCGAGGCGAATATTATGAACTCAAACCCGAAAAACGGTATCTGGTGAAAACGTTGATTTACCCGGTTCCCAATCCTAACTTTCCATTTTTGGGGGTGCACTTCACGCGTATGATTGATGGGAGCGTCCATGCAGGTCCCAATGCAGTACTCAGCCTGAAGCGAGAAGGGTATAAAAAAACAGATTTTGATCTGCGAGATTTTACCGAAGTCATCACCTATCCAGGTTTCTGGAAACTGGCAGCCAAACACGCGGATCAAGGGATTCAAGAAATGGTTCGTTCGTTTAGCAAAGCAGCTTTTGTACGATCGTTACAACGGCTGATTCCCGAAGTCCAAGCCGATGACTTGATCCCAACTCATGCGGGAGTTCGTGCCCAAGCCCTTATGGCAGATGGCAAGTTAATCGACGATTTTCTATTGGTCAAAGGAGATCGTGCCATGCATGTCTGCAATGCTCCTTCTCCAGCCGCAACCTCTTCGCTAGAAATTGGTAAAGCGATTGTTGCTCAACTTGCCGAGCCATCTGTTTTGCAGACCGCTGTAAACAGTTAAGTAGACTTTTTCTGGAGCGTGTTATAGGCAATGCGGGTTATGGCTCAACCATTTTCTGCGCAATTTGATTAGCTTTCTCTAGCAAGGTATCCAGGTCAAGGGTGATTAAATGTCCTTGATCAACCACTTTTTTGCCATTGATAAAGCTGTAATCGACCCGATCGATTTGGCAAAAAATCAATGCTGCGACTAGATCATGGTGGGCACCTGCAAATTGAGGACGATCGACATTAACTGCAATGAAATCTGCAGACATACCAGGTGTTAACACGCCAATATCGTCTCGCCCCAACACTCTGGCACCGCCGATCGTGGCGATTTCCAGCATATCTCGTGCGGTCATTGCGGCTGCATTGCTGTCTCGCACTCGCGCCATGAGAAACGCTGTCCGCGCTTCTTGCAGCAAATTACCCGTATCGTTAGAAGCTGATCCATCGACTCCCAAACCAACCGGAACTCCCTGCTGCAACATCTTCCGCACGGGAGCCATCCCACTCGCAAGACGCATATTGCTACAGGGACAATGGGCAACACCCGTTCCCGTTCTGCCAAATTTGAGAATTGAATCATCACTCAGTTGCACACAATGGGCGTGCCAAACATCCTTCCCCAGCCAGCCGACTGACTCGGCATAGTCACCCGGAATCATGCCAAAGTTTTCCAGACTGTAAGCGACATCTGAGTGATTTTCTGCCAAATGAGTATGGAGTCGGACACCAGGGTACGATCGTGCCAACTTTGCTGATTCACGCATCAAGTCTGGCGAAACGGAAAAAGGCGAACAGGGAGCCAGGGTGATTCGCAGCATGGCATGACGATTGTTGTCGTGATACTGCTCAATCAACCGTTGCGAGTCTTTGAGAATGTCTGCTTCTTTTTCTACCAGTGTATCGGGAGGCAATCCGCCCAGGCTCTCGCCCAGGCTCATACTGCCTCGACTGGCATGAAACCGCAGTCCAATGGTTTGCATCGCCTGGATCTCATCATCCAGCGTGCAATTGTTGGGATAAATGTAGAGGTGATCACTCGCAGTAGTGCAGCCCGACAACATTAGCTCAGCGGCTGCCATCTGTGCACTGATGTAAACCCCCTCGGCAGTGAGGTTTGCCCAGATGGGGTAAAGGGTGGTTAACCAGTGAAACAAGTCACAGTTTTGTGCTGCCGGAACCACGCGCGTCAGGGTTTGGTAGAAGTGATGATGCGTGTTGACTAATCCTGGCAAGACAATATGCCGTCCTTGCAAGTCCAAGACTTCATCTGCAGTTTGAGGCAATTCTGCACCAGTGCCCACTTGCTCAATCACGTTCTCGCGCACAAACAGCGCTGCATTTCGAATTTCCCGCCGCGCTGCATCCATGGTGATCAGCGTGTGAATGTTTTTGATTAGCAGGGTAGGCATAGGAAGGGGTGATGGGATGATGAGGTGATGGGGTTAGGAGTCAAGAGTCAGGAACGGGAAGTTTGCTCGCGCCTTAGCAGAGCATGGGCAAGCTCTTTAGAGGCTTTGCCTTCAGGAGGTTCGTATCTCTGTCTCCGTCTTTCCTTAAGGATCGCGGATTCAGTGAAAGCGACGATTTGGCAGTAGGGGCGTAGCATTTGGCAGGTCATTTCTGCAACCCTTGCCAGGATTTTTGTCCAAATGCCGCGCCCTTACAAAATTCCATCTGGTTTAATTCTGTTCCTAACTCCCTCGATAAGTGCTATACGCCCAAGGCGAGGCGAGCAGGGGAACGTGATAATGCCCATTGGGATCGGCGATGCCAAATTGAATTGGTACCCGATCGAGAAAAGGCGGATCGGGGAGAGTGTCGATTTGTTGGGCGAAGTAGGGTCCGATCGCAAATACGAGTTCGTAAATTCCGACTGTCAACTCATCGCCTGCAAGCAGTGGTGCATCAGTGCGTCCATCGGCGTTCGTAGTAATGGTTTTGAGTAAAGTTTTTTGGATAGAATTTGGCTCAACCGACCAGAGCTCGATCGTTAAATGGGTGGCAGGTTTTCCATGCACGGTATCAAGGACGTGAGTGGTAAGTTTTCCCATGAAGTAATGAGTCGTCAGTGCTAAGTAAAGCGTGTGATTCAAATGCAGATTAGATTCATCCAGGTTCAATTCAAGGGACCTGCCAGAATCGTATTGCAGATAGCCTGCATGATGTTTGAGCCATCTTCGAATTTGAGTTCTTCATACCATTGCTGCGTTTTTTCAGGGTCTTTGCCGTGGGTCATATCCGATCGTTTGTGGGCTTTCAGAACCACATCGGCAGCTCGATCTTTACGAGCCGCTTCGTAGCGCTTGAGGGCATCAGCAACGCTGAGGTTAGTAGTGGCTAAGTAATTGCTCAAAACCAAAGCATCTTCCATGGCTTGACAGCCACCCTGCCCCAAGTCAGGAGCAGTGCTGTGCCCCGCATCGCCGAGGAGCGCAACGCGACCTTTCACCCAGGTTTGCAACGGTTCGATATCATGAATCTCGACCCGATTGGTTTTGAGCGGATCGAGGCGCTGAATCAAAGTCTGTACAGCAGGTGCCCACCCCTGGAAGTGTCCAGCCAGCTCTTCTCGATAAGTTTCTGGAGTGCTGGGGCTGCCTTTGGGTAGAGGCACATCCAAAAAAAAGTAGAAGCGATCGCCCGCTACAGGCATTAGGGAAGCGCGCTTGTGTTCGCCCACATACAACACCCAACTGTTTTGGGGAGCCAGATCTGCACTGGCAGGAACTAGCCCATTCCAGTTAACATAGCCCACATACTGGCGCTCTACCGAATGCCCCAACACATACTCACGCAGAATGGAATGGGTGCCATCCGCTGCCACAATCAGATCACCTGTAACGCGACGACCATCGGCAAAAATCGCGGTAGCACTGTCGGCATCTTGTTCTACTGCCACGCATTTGGAGTTCAACTGCACCTGATCTACCCCAAAGGCTTCCAGCAACATTTGCTGCAAATCGGTTCTAGCGACCGGGTAGGGGCGTTGTCCCACAGTTTCGATCAGGGGTGATAGGCTGAAATCGGTCAGTTTCTCACCAGCGGAGTTGTAGTATGTCATTCGATCCATTTGCCCGCCGATACGGGCAATATCTTTGCCCAACCCCAGACGGTTCAAAACTTTTACCCCATTTGACCAGAGCGAAATGGCGGCTCCTGCTGGGCGCAGTTCACTGACCCGATCGTAAATCTCTACTGCATAGCCAGCTTGACGCAGCGCAATCCCAGTCGTCAGTCCCCCCATGCCTGCACCAATAATGACAGCCTTCAGATTATCCATGCTTCATGCCTCGCACCATTTCGTCATCAATCGCTATGCTGAAGATATAAATCAACACTATGGGTTTAGGCCACTTTGAAAAGGTTATTTTTATACATTTTGCAGAACTGGGGTGGAAGGAATAGATGTTTAGGGGTGTGGAAAGGGTAAGGGAATCGAGGCGTGAAAGAGTAGAGAGGTGCAGCTCCCGACTCCTGACTCCTGACTCCTACCTTCTAACTCCTACCTTCTGACTCCCACCTCCTAAATTCCATGTCTCAATTTCCAGAAACCATCCGACAAAGTGAACTCCTGAACCAGTTGGTACTCGATCGCAACACGATGGAGGAACTGGGGCGAATTGAAGTGCTGTGGATGTATCCACAGGCGCATCGGGTGTTGGGTTTTGTGTGCAAGACGGGCTTTTTGAGTGGTAAGAAGTTGGCATTTAAGCTATCGCAGGTGACAGCGATCGGGGAAAATGGCATTCTGACACACGGACAAGCAGAAGCGACAGATGCGGAGAAGGTGAAGCAACTGGAGTCGCTGATTAATCTGGAAGTGTGGAGCGATGCGGGCAATCGGGTGGGCAAGATTACCGACTGTGTGTTCAATTTGCAAACAGGGCTGATTGCTCACTATCTGTTTGTATCCAGCGGTTGGTCAAGCATGGTGGGCGAAGTCTACCAACTGCCACCCGGGAAGGTACAGAGCTTTGGGCGTAAACGGGTGCTGGTAGCAGAATCGGCAATCGCCTTATTTGAGTTGGCGCAAGGGGGGATTCCGCAAAAGCTGGGTAAAGTGGGCGAGTTTGTCAAAGAGGAAGTGGCGCAGGATATGCGATCGTTTACCAAACAGGCGCAATCAGTGACGGAACAGGCTAAAGGACGCTGGCAAAATTTGGCTGGACTGGCGAAACAGCGCGCCCAAGCACTGTCTCAACAGGCGAAAGAAAAGCTACAAGCGGTGAACGAACAACTACGGGAAGAAGCGGAAACTTTGGCGCAACAGGCACGGGAAAAAAGTGAAGCGCTGGCGCAAGAGGCGAGAAAACGCAGCGAGTTATTAGCGGAACAGTTGAAAGAACGCGGACAGACGATCGGCGAGCAGATGGAGGAGGGCATCCAGACGCTGACGGTGCAAGCGCGCGAAATCCTTGATCCGGATGAGAGATCTCCAATGACTGCGACTCGAATGGCAGGCAAGAGAGCAACAGATGAGACTGACCCCGATTGGGAGGATGAGGACTGGTTGGAGGAGGACATCGCAACGGATGAACCGGCCCCCTGGGAGGATGAAGGCTGGGTCGAAGCCAACCAGACGACCTCTGAAGTGAAACCGCCGACTCAGCCTATACCAACGATCTCTGTGGATAATGGGGAAGCTGACGATTTTTGGGGGGATGAGGATGAGACAGTAGAGCCACTATCTGCGCCTGCTTTGACCAAGGAACCACTCCTTACACCGGAAGTATCCCCGATGCCACCAGAGGTGTTAGCGTCACCTACTGATGAAACAACGATCCTGCCTCCGATGGACGAATGGGATGATGAGTGGGAGGACGAAGCGCCGTCTCCGGTGATGCCGCAGCCAAGCGTGCGGCCCCAAACTGCTCCACCGGAAGAGGATGACGACGAACCCTGGATTTAATTGTTAATTTGGCTGGGCTAGTATTCAATCAGGCAATGATTCAGCAGATGCTGCGGAGGAATCTGCTGAAAGAATCTGTAACACATCAGGCAATTAATGGGCTTCAAAGGTATTGTTAGTATTTTTGAAAGCTTTGCTGAGCAAAGCTTTCAAAAATACTAACAACATGTCTAGAACATAATCTGACGAATCATGGAATTTGCTTGAGACTCGTAACTGCCGCCAAACAAATTGAAGTGATTGAGGATGTGATAGAGGTTATAGAGCATTTTGCGCGTTTTGTACCCTGCATCCAGTGGATATGCCTGGTTGTAACCGCGATAAAATTCTGTTGGGAAGCCACCAAATAGCTCGGTCATAGCGATATCAACCTCGCGATCGCCAAAATAGAGCGCCGGATCGAGAATCACAGGTTCCCCCTGCTTGGTCACCGAAGCATTACCCGACCACAAATCGCCATGCACCATTGCTGGAGTGGGAGAGTGACCCGCCAAAATGTGGGGAATTTGCGCCAGCAAGGTCTGCCCCTGAGGAAAATATCCGCCCCGCCGTTCTGCCAGTCGCAACTGATAACCAATGCGATGGACGGCAAAGAACTCTGTCCAATCTGCTGTCCAGGGATTGACCTGGGGGGTTGCCCCGATCGTATTGTTTTGCTGCCAGCCAAACCCCTGCTCACTGGTCACCTGATGCATTGCTGCCAATTGCCGCCCCATCTGCTCCCAAGCAGCCCCATTGCCCCGCCCCAACTCTAACCACTCCAACACCAGATAAGTCGAGCCAGCCTCCACCCCATAGCAGATGGGTTTGGGCACCCGAATGGTTTGCGTTTCCCACTGCTGCCGCAGAGCGATCGCTTCCGCCTCAAACATGGCGAACTGACTCGCCTGGTTCAGCTTGACAAAGTAGGTCTGTTGCGGGTCGGAGATAGCGTAGCCCTGGTTAATACAACCGCCACTAACCGACTTGCGGTGGGCGATCGCAAAGGTCTGTCCTGTGGTTTGGGTGATGTGTTCTGCAATGCGTTTCCACATAGGCTTGGGGGAAGGGGGTAGTTAGTTTGGAGGCTGTGGCTTAGGACTGTGCCAACCTTGTAACAGATTAGGGCGTTCGATGGTGTTGGGGAAGAGTTCGAGAAAATCGGCATCGCGATCGCCCAACGTTTCATAGAAAAAGAACGATACCCCCGCCAGATTCTTTTCGCGTACTATCTGCACCTGTTGTTGAATCTGCGCGATCGGCACCGGATGATCTTTCAACCCGGTGAGAATCCCCACGCCCACCGGAATATGTGCCCGTGCTGCCACAATTTCCGGTCGCACCAGTTCCGTCGCAAACGACAATAGGTCATCGCGATAAACTTGCAGAATTAACTCTTCCACCAAACCCGATCGCTCCCAGGTTCGCCAATCTTGCAAATAGTGACGATACGAAAAATCTTGCGAATTGGGAGACAAGGCCACCAAACAATTCGCGTTGCGGCTTTTCACCGTCTCAAAGACTTTCGCCATCAGCTGAGTCAGCTTATCAGCACGCCAGCGCATCCACGCCGCATCCTGAGGATTGGCAGGCGGCTTTTTACCCCCATGTTCTTTGCGGTAAAGTTGCACTGTGTAGGCGTCATAACCTAGTTCCACAGGCAAGCCAAAGTGGTCATCCAGTTGAATGCCGTCCACGGCATAGTTAGCAACCATTTCCCCAATCAATTGCAGAATGAATTGTTGTACCTCGGGATGAAAAGGATTGAGCCAGACGCGATCGTACCGACCCTCTTTCACAATCTGCTCGCCATTGCGGCGTTGGGTGACCCAATGGGGATGCCGCCGCACCAGCGCCGAATCTGCTGGAGCCATCAGCCCAAACTCGAACCAGGGAATCACGGCTAACCCTTGCTGGTGGCCATAGCGCACCGCCTCTGCCAGCATGTCTCGTTGCCTGAAACCGGGATCAGGATCAGTTGCCACACCAATGGCCGATCGTGCTGTATCACTTGGATAGAGCGTATATCCCCAATTCCAAATCGTCGGATAAATCGTATTGAAATTCAGCAACTTCAACCGTTCCAACGACTGGCTCAATCGTGATTGCGAGAACAACACATCACTGTCGATGTTAGTCAACCATACTCCCCGCAACTCTTGGGTCATCGGTATGGGGGCAGGACTGGGTTGGGCTGCTAACCGGGGTGCGGTTGCCCATAACGACAGCACCAACCCCAAACCTAACCACATCGCCCATCCAGATTTGCGCCAATGTCTCATCCCAAGCTTCACTCTAAGTTGCAGACGATCAGTCACAGTCGATCGCGTTTCATTTGCACGGAAATCCTCTTAAACAGGAGATCCTGGCATTTAGTCGTTATAGCTCTCATTTTCTGGCTTTGACAAGCAAATCCGGTGACTTCTTGCTAGAGAAAACGATTTTTTTGATCAGGATTTGGGGAAATTTTTGATAAGACGAGCGAGTGAGTTGAATGAGCCATCAAAGACTCAAAAGCATTCCAACTCTGATAATTGTTGAGTGGCTGGCAAGAGATTGATATCACAGGCAACTTTATCCAGAAGTGTCGGTGATGTAATGAGTCAAAGACTTTATCAGTAAAGGGCGATCTCAAGTCGTAGAAGCGGGTTGATGGGAATTCCGCTTTTTTAGATTCTCTCAGCTTCTATTAAGGACTATCATAGGGAAGTCTTAGCTTGAATGGTGAGGGTTGTCTATGGCTCGTTATAACTGCCTGTTTACCATAGCAGTGCCAGTCAACAACATTCAGCGACTCTTAATGGATCTGCTGGAATCTTGTGGCTTTGAAATTATTTATGCAAATGCAGATTACATCATGGGGAGGGAAACCCCAGGACAAGTTTCTTTTTCTAAATTAGTCACTGCCGAAGTTTTGCTTGACAAGACGACAGCAACCGACAAAGAAATTCGCATGAATATCTTAGTCAAAAATGAAGAGTTACCGCTTCAGGTTGATAATCACTGCCGTCAGGTCTTTGAAGCTGTTAGTCGGGCAATGCGCGAAAATCAGCAGTGGAACTTGATTGAGCAAGTTGCTGGCTAAAGTTTTGACAGACGATGGCGAAGCAGAAGCCTGCCTCGCTAATCGTCATCATCAAAGTCTTCAGGTTCGCCCACCATATTGGGACTAATTAAGGTGATGTCGAATTCATCCGGAGGCACCGTATGGAAGGCGTCCCTTCTTAGAGAATAATAGATGGCACGCACTTGCGGACCAAAGACGACTTCATCTTCATTTTGCAGGTCATGAGCTTGGAGCTTGCGCCCGTTGATCAATAACCCGTTGGCACTATGCTTTCCTTTAAGGTTGCCGTCAACGATTCGATAATAGATGCTTTCATCATCATTACGCATTCGCACAAGGGTCGCATGACGGCGAGAGACAAACTGGGAGACCAATCGTACATCACATTTGGGATCACGCCCGATGGTATAAAGATCCTTGTCGAGGGTAAACTCCCGTCGCCCTTTGTCGTCTTCAATAATTAATAGATGGTTTTGATGCGGTTCTGAAGGCATTGAGACTAAATCGTGCGATTAGATAGCAGGAACAAGAATTTGCAAGCCTACCAGCACACTTTCTAACATACAAATGAAGGTCTGGCGATCGATTGCAACATTCTCTTTGAGGATCTTCTTCACTTAGCATTTCGTTCCCCAATGCGGGATTCAGTCAACAAAGTGACTGAAAAACCAGACTGAAATGCTTAAGATTTATGAATGAGGCGTTTGAAGCGACTCATCGGATCGATCAGGGAAAACACGACGGAGTAGGAGAGAGTTAGTTACAACACTCACGGAGCTAAAAGCCATCATAGCCCCCGCAGCAGCAGGGCTGAGCGAAAATCCCAACATAGGCAGGAAAAAACCTGCTGCCAATGGGATACCGAGAATATTGTAGGCAAATGCCCAGAAAAGGTTCTGACGAATCTTGCGAAAGGTTGCCAGACTTAACCTGATCGATTCTACAACGTCCAACAGGCGATCGTGCATCAGAATAATTTCGGCTGTTTCTACGGCAACCTCTGTGCCCGACCGCAAAGCGATGCCAATGTTTGCTTGGGCGAGGGCCGGGGCATCGTTGATACCATCTCCCACCATGGCAACTTGTTGTCCGGCTGCTTGCAACTGGCTGATGATCTGGGCTTTTTCACCCGGTTGGACTTCTGCCAGAACGTCCGCTGGCGCCAGCCCGACCATTTGGGCGAGGCTCTGAGCTGTTGCTTGGCGATCGCCAGTTAGCAGTTTGACCTGTAATCCCATCCGTTGAAGGGCTGCAATCGCTGCTTTGGCATCGGGGCGAGGCAAATCGGCAACAGCGATTAGCCCAGCCAATTGTTGAGCGATCGCCACCAAAACCACCGATTTTCCTTGTTCTGCAAGGGTTTGAGTCAATGTATAAGTTTCTGAAGAAATCTCAACATCATGCTTCGCCAGCCAGATAGAATTCCCCAAAATGACCGATGGATTGCCCGTAAAGGGAGTCTCTGGTAAAAAATCGCCTATCTCCACCTCGGCAAAAACACCTAAGCCAGGTTCCGTATGAAAATTTTGAGCCGCTAGCAGGGGTAATTTTTGGGTCTGTGCTTGGGCTTGAATGGCAAGCGCCAAGGGATGGCGAGTGCCGCTTTCGACCGTGGCAGCAATTTGCAGCAGTAGGGGTGCCGTCAAACTTGCCAGTCCAGGTATGGGAATACAGTCTGTGACCGTAGGTTTTCCCAGGGTCAAAGTTCCAGTTTTATCGAAAACGACTGTGTTTAGGTGGTGGACGTTTTCTAATACATCGCCACCCCGAATCAAGATGCCACGCTCTGCCCCGAGACTGGAACCCACCAAAATTGCAGTAGGGGTGGCTAGCCCTAAAGCACAAGGACAGGCGACCACTAACACCGCGATCGCCAATTTGAGGCTAACGAGCAACGATGAGGGGTGGAGTGAGGGTGAGGGGGGATGCAGCATAGAAGTGGGGTGGAACAGGCTATGTCCGCTGGAGATCGACCACTGTCCACCGTGAATTGCCTCTGCCCAAAGATGAGTGCCGACCCCATACCAGAACAGAAAAGTGAGCAAGGCAATCGCCATCACCCCGTAGGTAAAGTAGCCCGCTACGGTATCCGCTACCCGCTGAATCGGTGCTTTGCGCGTTTGAGCCGCTTCCACCAGGGCAATGATTTGCGCCAGAGTGGTGTCTCTGCCAGTGCGCGTTGCTTGAATAGCAATTGCCCCAGACTGATTCAGTGTCCCTGCGGCAACCCAGTCATCTCCTTGTTTGTGGACCGGCAGTGATTCCCCCGTCAACATGGACTCATCGACCGTAGTTTGACCAAGCACCACTTTGCCATCCACCGGAATACGATCGCCCGGTAAAACCTGAAGCCATTCTCCCAACTTGACCCGATTGGCAGGAATCTCGATCACTGGAGCGGTTGAAAGGATCGGATAAGAGGCTTGAGTTGTTTCACCTTGGCGTGGCTCATTTCTAGCAGTCATTAATCGGGCAATACTGGGTTGCAATGCCAATAATGCTTCAAAAGAACGGATTGCCCGATTTCTAGCCTGTTGTTCCAGCGTCCGCCCTAGCAAAATGAAACCCACCAGCATGACTGGTTCGTCAAAAAAGCATTCCCAACCGAGGGCTGGAAACAATAATGCAAGCGTGCTGGTCAGGTAAGCCGTTAAAGTGCCCAGGCTGACCAGGGTGTTCATATTGGGTGCATTCAACCGGAGACCTTGCCAACCGTCTAGCAACATGGGGCGACCGGGACCGAGCAGTGCCGCAGTCGCTAATCCCGCATGAAACCAGATGTTGCTGATGCCAGGGATGTCAATCCAGCCCCACTGTCCCACATGCCCAATGGCTGAGAATAAGAGCAGAATCCCTGCAATCGCCAATTGTTGAACTTGCTGTTGGGCTGCAATCTGGCGCTGTTCAGCTTTGGCATGAGCGATCGCCTCATTCTGCACTGCATCTGCCTGAGTAGAACGCGCTTGCGTGGGAAAGCCTGCCTCGGTTAACCGATAGGCCAAAGCGATCGGATCAACCTCCGGCTCACAGGCGACGACTGCCATCTCAGTCACCAGGTTGACTGTTGCAGAAACCACCCCAGGATGCTGAGTCAGTTGTTGCTCAACGGTTTTGACGCAGCCAGCGCATTTCATACCGCTGACATCCAGCGCAATGGTTTCAATGGAGGAATCGACTGACTGAGTTAGCAAAACCAAGGCTCCCTAAAAAGAGTGTTTGGAAATGGATGGAGATGAGGCGGAGGGGGACGTAGGAAGCGGAGAGATTGTTAGGGGAATAGACGCCCATTCTCAGGTATACCAAATGTGTTGAGAAAAAAGGTTGAATGGGAACAAACCAGAGATCGCGCAACAGAACAATTAAAAGCCGGATGCGGTTCCTTCGCCCCGTGGATCGGCAGCACCCTCTAGCCAGCCATCGGGTGTGACAACGATCGCGCTGGCATTGCCCCAAGCCGGACGTTCCTCAATTTGCTGCCCACGACGGCGCAATTCTTCAAGCGTGGCTGTGTCAAATCCCCATTGCTCTACCCGAACCTGATCGGGTAACCACTGGTGATGAAAACGAGGTGCGGCAACCGCTTTCCGCACATCCATGCCGTAGACCAGCACATTCAGAATAATTTGCAAGTTGGTAGTGATGATGGTGCTGCCACCGGGAGAACCGGTCAACATTCGCAGTTGCCCTTTTTCGGTAATGATGGTAGGCGTCATACTGGAGAGGGGAATTTTGCCAGGCGCGATCGCATTTGCCTCTCCACCCACTAAGCCAAACACATTGGGCACCCCTGGCGCAGCGGCAAAATCATCCATCTCGTCGTTGAGTAAAATGCCCATCCCAGGCACCACCACCCCAGAGCCAAAACCATAGTTAACCGTAAACGTGAGACTGACAGCGTTCCGCTCCTGATCGACCACAGAGAGATGACTCGTATCGGAGGATTCTGGTGTTTTGGTCAGACGCTGCAAGGTTGCCCGATCAACTGCTCTAACCCGACTGGACGGGGTGGCATGATGGAGATCAATCTGGCGACGACGAAAAGCTGCATAAGCAGGACTGATTAACGCCTTGACGGGAACCTGGGTAAAGGCAGGATCACCCAAATACTCTGAGCGGTCGGCATAGGCGATACGCATAGTTTCAATCAGCAAATGTAAGGCGTCGGGATGGTGCCAGCCCAGCTTATTTAAGTCGGTATCCCCGATGATGTTCAACATTTGCAACAGATGCACCCCACCCGACGAAGGCGGTGGCATGGAACAAATTTGCACTTGTCGAAACGCCCCACAAACTGGCTCACGCCAAGTCGGATGATAGGTTTCCAAATCTTTGAGCGTAATCAGTCCACCATGGGCTGCCATGTCCCGGACGATCGCTTGAGCAATCTTGCCCTGATAAAAACTACTCGGATCTTGTGCGATCGTCTGTAATGTTTTTGCCAGATCGGGTTGCACCAGCAACTCCCCTGGCTGCAACAATTGACCTTGGGGTAAAAAAATCTCACGACTGGCTGGATAACGGGTCAACACGTCTCGCCGTCGGTCCGTCGCACTGGTAAACCGCTCACTGACTGGAAACCCCTGTTCTGCCAGCCGAATCGCAGGGGCAAGCACGGTTTTCCAGGGAAGTTTGCCGTAGCGTTGATGCACCTCGTATAACCCTGCCACTGTTCCCGGCACTGCAACTGCAAGATACCCATCAATACTGAGATTAGGACGAACCTTACCTTGCTTGTCCAAATACAGTGTACGTGTTGCTTTCAGGGGTGCTCGTTCCCGAAAGTCTAAAGCTCGAATTTGCCCCGTATCTCCCTGCCGCATTAACAAAAAGCCGCCGCCCCCTAATCCTGCCGAAAAGGGCTCTACCACCGAAATGGCAAACGTGGCTGCAACCGCTGCATCGATTGCATTGCCGCCCTGTTTGAGCTGCTCTAGCCCAGCTTCGCTGGCAAGGGGATGAGCGGAGGTGACCATGCCCCGTTTGCTGCGATCGAGCGGGGGTATTGCCTGAACCTGCTGTCCGACCCCAAGCAAAATCGAGACCGTTAGCAGACAGCAGACAAACGGAATCCGTTTCGAACGCTCAACAAACCTCATGAAATCTCAACCTAGCAAAACTGTGACATTCGACTGTAGACCGTTGCTTCTAGAAAGTCTAGTGCCTTTTGACAGGTCACAATCATGAGTAGGATTGAAAGGCTTTGCACGCGAAAATTTTAACGGACTCTTCGTACACAATTCAAAGGAATTATTATCGATCGTAAAAAAATATTAAAAAATATATTGTTTGTCGAACCAGAGGGGTCGTAACCATCTAGCTGGGTATTCTGAAAACATCTACTGTTGATTTGGGGTTCAGCGATAGACTTTATCTTGGCTTTAGACGACTTTTACCGTTGCTGCACCCAACCCCTCTAAAAAGAAGACATTCTAGGAGAAGTTCCGCTTCAGAATAAATTGAGTTAGCTGGTGTAGCAAATGTTACTCGACACCTTCATTCCTACAGAACTAGCGATCGCCCCCAATGCCCTGGGCTTGACCTGTAATCTTAAGCTGAAAACCATTCCGATCGATGCTCAGCTCGCATTTGAGCTGTGGTCACCTGAAGCCGCAGGCAAACTATTGCCTGAAGAAGCGATGTTGCTTCAGCGAGATTTGCCTCGCCTGGAAGAAATTTGTGCCAAATTGGTTTGGTTGCTTGGGGCAACCTATATGGATGAAGAGGGCGCCTGTGCGGGTGAAAGTATTAGCAGTTGGCAATCTGTAACTCAAATGTTGCAAGCCCGGGGATATCGCGTAGATGCGATCGAAGTGACGCATCTCCCCCAAACTATCTGCTTGCTCGATCGATCTGAACATCGCACATCTGGCTGGCTGGTACAGCCTGTGCGCTGGAAATTTTCTTTTCTCGAACTCCATCCAGTTCAGCGTCGGTTTGAAGCAGTCGCCCATCCAATTTCACTGCTGGTCTCCTTTGGCAAGCCGTTGATCAAATCAGAAGGGGCAGCGGCTTAAGCCGCGTGATTGTTCAATGAAAACTCTGGCATAAAAAATCAGCCATCCAAGCATGGGTGGCTGATTAATTCATTCGTGATTGCCCAAAAAACTACGTTCAGTCATTCCGGGCGGGTGCTCGGTATTCTTCGAGCACCCGGTATTCACCCTGCTAAATCGATAGCGCTTAGCAATCGTAGTAGAGCGCAAATTCGTAAGGATGGGGACGTAACCGCATGGGGTTGACTTCGTTATCTAACTTGTAGTTGATCCAGGTATTGATGAAGTCTTCTGTGAAGACACCACCAACGGTCAAGAACTCGTGGTCATTTGCCAAATTTTCCAGGGCATCTTCCAGTGATCCTGGAGTGGAAGGCACACCTGCCAGTTCTTCGGGGCTGAGGTCATAAATGTCTTTATCCAGCGGTTCACCGGGATGAATCTTGTTCTTAATCCCGTCAATCCCTGCGCACAGCATGGCTGCAAAGGCAAGATAGGGGTTAGAGGTGGCATCGGGACAACGGAACTCTAGACGCTTGGCTTTGGGGTTGCTACCCGATAGCGGAATCCGCACAGAAGCAGAACGGTTACCCTGAGAATATGCCAGGTTGACAGGCGCTTCAAAACCAGGTACCAGCCGCTTATAAGAGTTGGTAGTGGGATTGGTGAATGCCAGCAAAGCAGGGGCGTGCTTCAGCAACCCACCGATGTAGTAAAGGGCGATTTCGCTGAGGTTGGCATAGCCATCGCCAAAGAAGGTTGGTTGTCCACCATTCCAAATGGACTGGTGGCAGTGCATCCCGTTACCGTTGTCATTAAACAAAGGCTTGGGCATGAAGGTCACGGTTTTGCCGTAGCGCTTGGCAACGTTCTTGATGCAGTACTTATAAGTCATTAAGTAATCGGCTGCCTGGACGATCGGGGCGAACCGGAAACCGAGTTCACACTGTCCACCTGTTGCCACTTCATGGTGGTGTTTTTCGATCGGCACACCGCATTTCATCATCGTCAACAGCATTTCGGTGCGGATGTCTTGCAGAGTGTCAGTGGGTGCAACAGGGAAGTAACCTTCCTTATAGCGGGGTTTGTAACCCAGGTTGCCGCCTGCTTCAGTACGACCAGAGTTCCAGCGACCTTCCACGCTATCGACGTGGTAGTACCCTTCATTTTCGCGTTGATCAAAGCGAACATCTTCAAACACGAAGAATTCGGCTTCTGGCCCAAAATAAGCCATGTCGCCCAATCCAGTTGCTTTCAGGTAGTCCAGGGCTTTTTGAGCGATCGTGCGGGGGCAACGATTGTAGGGTTCTCCCGTACGAGGTTCAATGATGCTGCAAATCAGACTCAGGGTCGGTTCTTCCATGAAGGGGTCGATCCAGGCAGTGTCAGGATCGGGAACCATTGCCATGTCTGACTCATTAATGGCTTTCCAACCCCGAATGCTGGAACCGTCAAAGGCAACACCAGAGGTAAAGCTGCTTTCGTCAATTTGGTCGTAGTACAGCGTTAAATGCTGCCAAATACCCGGCGTGTCGATAAATTTCAAATCGATCATCTGGATATTTTGATCTTTGATCATACCCAGAATTTCTTGGGGGGTCGCCATGAATTACTCCTTTGGTCTAGATTGCTGCAAGTTAAAGGGGGAAGGATGGTGCTCCAAAACACTTCCGAACCGATAGAAAGCTTGGAGAAAGTAACAGCGTTTTTACTGGATGGTGCCATTGAGCGCAGCGCAACGAATTTGTGCAATCCTGAAAAACTGGTTGCGAACCTGCCTGTTGGCGACAGTCTTCCCCTGCCTTTGCCATGACTGGATCAATCATCAGTGATTGATACTGGGGTGCAGAGATCCGCTATGCAGCGATCGCTACCCCACTTAGACTGGGCTTCAACTCACCTGAATCATCCTAGAGAGAGGAGTAGGCATGTTTTGTATCGTAAGATACAGAACACTCTTGTCTGTCCGCAACTTAAACTTTGATTCAAAATTGGCAATCGACCAGGGAATCCAAGTCAAATAAATGACATAGGGATGACATACAAATGACATGAAGTCGTAAAAAAGCGATCGAGATCGCACCGATAGTGAAATTCTGTTACAAGTCGTGCATTCGCAATTTTCGGAACAGACATCGGGCTAAAATTACCTTGCAGCAGTCTTTACAAAACGATGCGATTTCTACCTTGGTCTCACCTAAGATGGCTTTCGCATCGTAATCGTAAAGCAGGGGCAGGGTTGAAGATCTTGCAATCTGTGCTCAAAACCTGAGGCTGAACGGATATCCTGGCAATCAATTTGGATGAAAATCATCTGATTGTGCCAACGGGGCGGGAAACAGCCAACAATTTCAGCTAGCCCAAGGTAGGGTTCAGTTAGTTCAGTAAATCGGGCTGCAACCAATCTCTTCTTGAAGTCTCACACTGAAGCAATGGAGATGAGATTGCTGTAACACACCGTGATAGACTAAACCTTACAAAAGTTGGTACTGAACGGTTTTTAGATTGGCTGTTTGAGGTCAACAACGTAGAAAATACAAAATTTTGTTTATTGCAAGCATTGGGGGAACCAGTTCATGCGGGATGCTGTGACAACTCTGATCAGAACTTATGACATTACTGGGCGCTATTTTGATCGAGATGCGATTGACCGTCTGAAAGCTTATTTCGATACTGGCATGGCAAGGGTTCAGGCTGCCGCTGTGATTAATGCGAATGCGTCGGCGATTGTGAAGCAGGCAGGTTCAGCTCTGTTTGAAGAACAGCCAGAACTGATTCGTCCGGGTGGCAACGCCTATACGACTCGTCGTTATGCCGCTTGTTTGCGGGATATGGACTATTATCTACGGTATGCCAGCTATGCTCTGGTGGCTGGAGATACCGATGTATTAGATGAGCGCGTATTGGAAGGGTTGCGTGAAACCTACAATTCTCTCAGCGTGTCGATTGGTCCCACGGTGCGAGGCATCCAAATCATGAAGGAAATTGTGAAAGCGCAAGTCAGCGAAGCTGGCATTGCTGATAATGGTTTTTTGGATCAGCCGTTCGATTACATGGCTGGTGAACTGGCAGAAAAAGATATCTAGTCTATCTATCTGGGTGATTCGTTCTTAGTTTTCCATATAGGGTGAGCAATGCTCACCCTATTTATTTTTTGAGAGATTCCCAGTCACGGGATTTGAACCCATAAACTTAAACTGAGCATTCCAATTGAGTGTATTGGGTTGAGCCAGAGACGGTTTGAAAGCATCTAGCAGTAAACTTTAACTAGCACATCAGTGAACTCTAGTAGAACTTGGCGGAAATCTGCTTACCATTCTGGCTCCTAAAATACTTGCCTAACTTACGCCCCAAAGTGCGAGTCATTCGTCTATCCAGCGTTGAATCAACTTGTTTTGGCAAAGCCTGCTGAAGCATGTCAAGCGATCCGGATGGCTGCGGCTTGAGTCGTCAAGCCGGCTGAGAATCTATCTTTTCCCAGCAAAGCTGAAAGCGCGAAAGTTTTGAGCCTGTTGTTCGATACGACTGGCAAGGCGATCGCAAACGAGGTTGCAAAGCTCAAAAATCAGATCATCTTCAACACTGTAATAAGCTAACGTCCCTTCACTACGGCGGTGCAGAATTCCAGCCTGCAACATCACCTTAAGGTGTTTGGAAACATTGGCCTGACTAGTATTGGTGGCATCGACCAGATCTTGCACACATTTTTCGCCGTCTCGGAGCAAATTCAAAATCCGCAAGCGCATGGGTTCACCCAACACACTGAAGTATTCTGAGACCTGCTGGACAACTTCGGGGGGCACAGACTTTGTGGGTGGCACAGACTTTGCGGGTGTCATACCATCTTAAAAATTGGTGAGAGAGAAGAATCTCCCCTGAAAGGGGACTGATCCCCAGATCTTAACGACTTCGGGGGATCACCGCAATAGAGTTCCCTTGAGAAGTCGCTGACTTCGCGAGAACTTCACACTCATGTTCTACATCGGATTTGGGAATGGACCGAAAACCCGCAAAAAGTGGTTCTGATACGATTTTCAGCCCCATCCTAAAAAGATCGCGAGCCTTTTAGGGACTGACTCGCATCAGGGGTTGACCATACTCGACGGGTTCGCCGTTTTGCACCAAAACTTCGACGATTTCTCCCGAAACTTCAGTTTCCAATTCATTCATCAGCTTCATCGCTTCAATGATGCAAACGGTCTGTCCTGCCTTGATGCGATCGCCCACTTCTACAAAGGGAGCTTCATCCGGTGCCGGTGCCCGATAGAATGTCCCCACCATGGGAGAAATAATTTCTAACAGTTTGCGCTCGTTCTTAGGAGGAGGGACTGCCTGGGTTGGTGGGGTAGGAGTGGGGGTTGCACTGGAACTGCCCTCCAGCGTACCACTGCCTGCTGGTGCAGACAGCGAGGCTCCTGCATCGGGAACGGATACCACTGAGATGATGGGTGCAGGAGTTGGACTAACCCGCAAGCTCCGACGAACGGTCAGTTCAAAATCATCGCTCTTGAGCGTGAGTTCTTCAATATCCGTTTGGTTAATTGCGGTTAGCAGATCGCGAAGTTCGCCTAAATTTAGTGACACAGTTTATATCGCTCCGAGCAACTGTCTATTCGCTGATAGCGGTCAGCAATTAGCGATGAGCTATCAGCGTGAGTTCTTTGGGTCTGCTGTAATCAGAGGAGTTTGCTGTAATTACAGGGCGCTTAAGACTGACGGCTGACGGCTGACGACTGATGACCTATTCTCTTCCTAAATAAGAATCGTTCCGAGTATCAACTTTGATCTTTTCACCAATTGAGATGAAAAGCGGCACCATCACTTGTGCTCCGGTTTCAACGATCGCGGGCTTCGTGCCTCCCGTTGCCGTATCTCCCTTAACGCCAGGATCGGTTTGGGTGACTTCCAGAACAACCGAGTTCGGTAATTCTACCTCCATCACCTGCTCACCCCAGCGCACCACATTGACTTCCATACCTTCTTTCAAATATTTGACGCGATCGCCAATCTGGGCAGCACTCAACTGGGCTTCTTCATAAGTTTCCATATCCATAAAGACGAATTGATCTCCCTCTTTATAGGTATGTTGCATCGTACTCTTTTCTAAATTTGCCTGAGGCACCGTTTCCCCTGCTCGAAAAGTTCGTTCAATTACGTTACCTGTTTGGACGTTTTTGAGCTTAGTCCGAACGAAAGCAGATCCTTTACCTGGCTTAACGTGGAGAAACTCCACCACTCGCCAGACAGCTCCATCTAGCTCAATACTGACGCCCGGTCGAAAGTCATTGCTGGAGATCATGAGTCTTTGAGGGGAAAACAATCGGCTTTTTATTGTAACCCTGACGGGGGTCGTCCAAGTACTTTGCTACCAGGTTTTTGCGGAAACAAAGTGAGGTGAAAAGGCAAAATTCTCAGTTCAAAATTCAAAATTCACCTTGCAAAGGACAAGCAGTGAATCGAAAAGGCGGTCTTGAGGCTGCTCTTGACTACAATTTCTTTAAGTCACTGGAAGTTTCACCGTTTACGATCGTTGATGAGTGTGACTGCCTCTAACGGGTGACTGGCAATCTGCCCTCAGTCTCCCCCTACCATCTTGTTCAAATCTCAAATGCAATAGATTCAATGTCCGTACAACCTCCTTCTCAAACCCGCTTGGGCTGGTCTCTAGATCAACGCGATCCCAAAATCATTGAATCTTTAATGCCGTGGTGGGAATGGTTTTATCGCTACTACTTTCGGGTTCAAACCAGCGGCTGGCACCATATTCCAGCTCAAGAAAAAGTTTTATTGATCGGCTCTCATAATGGTGGGTTGGCAGCTCCCGATATGTTCATGATGATGTATGACTGGTTCCGGCACTTTGGTACGGAGCGGTTGGCATACGGGCTAATGCATCCCCATGTTTGGCGAGTGTATCCAGCCATGGCAAAATTTGCGGCTCAAGCAGGCGCAGTGATCGCGCATCCCAAGATGGCGATCGCCGCACTACAACAGGGAGCCAGCGTTCTGATCTATCCCGGTGGGGCACAGGATGTTTTTCGTCCCCATGCCCAACGTCACCAGATTCATTTTGCGGGTAGGCAAGGGTTTATCAAAATTGCTCTGCGAGAAAAGGTGCCGATCGTTCCAGTTATTTCTCATGGTGCCCATGACACGTTAATTGTGCTGACCGATATTTATCAACACTTACGTCAGTTGCATGAGTGGGGCATGCCCTGGATTTTCGACCTCGATCCGATCGTTTTTCCCATCTATCTAGGGCTGCCCTGGGGATTGGCGATCGGTCCAATACCCAACTTTCCACTGCCTGTGCCAATGCACACACGCGTCTGCCCTCCCATCGTGTTCGATCGCTACGGTCGAGAAGCCGCCAGCGATCGTGAATACGTCAACGCTTGCTATGAAATGGTTCGCACTCAAATGCAGGGGGAACTGGATCGATTGATTCAGGAGAGTACGGGCTTAGGAGTGAAGATGTGAGGAGTAAAGAACTCTCCACCCCTCGCCCCCTCCACCTCTCCACCCACCCAAATCATCCCAATTCCCCCTCTAGTACACGGCAACTATCCAAGCAGGAACGATAGAATCATTAAGACCTGTTTTTCCTTTGCCCATGTCTGACTCTGCTGCCCCGACCGATCGCCAGCGTGCTAAGCGCTCCAATGGGCAACGTCCACCTGTCGTTCTCAATAGCCAGAACCCGGTCAATAGCCAGAATATGATTCGGATTCGGGGGGCACGCCAACACAACTTGAAGGACATCGATCTAGAGTTGCCACGCGATCAGTTGATTGTGTTTACCGGGGTATCTGGGTCGGGCAAGTCATCTTTGGCATTTGATACCATTTTTGCCGAGGGGCAGCGGCGGTATGTCGAATCGCTGAGTGCGTATGCGCGGCAGTTTTTGGGGCAGGTGGATAAGCCGGATGTGGACGCGATCGAAGGATTGAGTCCAGCCATTTCGATCGACCAAAAATCGACTTCCCATAACCCCCGTTCTACGGTGGGCACGGTTACGGAAATTTACGACTATTTACGATTGTTGTATGGGCGAGCCGGGGAACCCCACTGTCCCCATTGCGATCGCTCCATTACACCTCAGACGATCGACCAAATGGTTGATCGAGTGATGGACTTGCCTGAGCGCACCCGCTTTCAGGTGTTGGCGCCGGTGGTGCGGGGCAAAAAAGGCACCCACAAAAAGCTGATTTCTAGCCTGGCAGCCGAGGGCTTTGTGCGGGTGCGGATTGATGGTGAAGTGCGAGAACTGAGTGACTCGATCGAACTGGATAAGAACCAGGCACACACGATCGAAATTGTGGTCGATCGTCTGATCAAAAAGGAAGGCTTGGAAGAACGGTTGACAGACTCTCTCACCACCTGCCTGCGCCACTCTGGCGGCATCGCTATGATCGATATCCTGGTTGAGCCAGGAGCTGAAAAAGTTGTTGAACTCCCGACTGGGAAAAAACTAAAAGCGGCGGAAGGGGGGGGCAATTATGAAATTTCAATGCCCGAACCACTTGCACCTTTGGTTTTTTCCGAAAATTTTGCCTGCCCCGAACATGGTGCAGTGATGGAAGAACTGTCCCCGCGACTGTTTTCTTTCAACTCGCCTTATGGGGCTTGTCCCAACTGTCATGGGTTGGGTAGCCACCGCACATTCTCGCCAGAACTGGTTATCCCCAATCCAGAATTGCCTGTCTACGCTGCGATCGCGCCATGGTCAGATAAAGACAACACTTACTACTTATCGTTGTTGTGCAGCGTGGCAGCAGCGTTTGAATTTGACATTCAGACCCCCTGGAGCCATCTGACCAAAACACAACAGGACATTCTGCTTTTTGGTTCTAAAGAAGCTATCTGGATTGAAGTCGATTCCCGCTATCGCCAGAACAAGGGCTATCAGCGTCGCTATGAGGGGGCAATTCCGCTGTTGGAACGGCAATATCAGGAAGCCAATTCGGATCTCTACAAGCAAAAGCTGGAACAATATCTGGTAGATCAGCCCTGTGATGTCTGTCAGGGTAAGCGGTTGAAGCCGGAATCGCTGGCAGTACGTTTGGGGCAATATCGTATTAGTGACTTGACGGGAGCTTCAATTCGGGATTGCTTGAGTCGGGTGAACGATGTGACGCTGAGCGATCGGCAGGCGCAGATTGCGGATCTGGTCCTGCGAGAAATTAAAGCCCGCTTGCAGTTTTTGTTGGATGTGGGGCTAGATTATTTGACCCTAGATCGCACTGCCATGACGCTTTCCGGGGGCGAGGCGCAGCGAATTCGGCTGGCGACTCAGATTGGCTCTGGCTTGACGGGAGTGCTGTACGTGCTAGATGAACCCAGCATTGGGTTACATCAGCGGGATAATTCTCGCCTATTGAAAACGCTCAATCGCTTGCGCGATCTGGGCAATACCTTGATTGTGGTGGAGCATGACGAAGAAACGATTCGAGCTGCTGACCACATTGTGGACATTGGCCCGGGTGCCGGTGTGCATGGCGGGCATATTGTAGCGCAAGGCAGTTTGGACACGTTGCTCAAAAGCCCGGATTCGCTGACGGGAGCATACTTGTCTGGACGGCAGGTTATTCATACTCCGGCACAGCGCCGCCCCGGCAATGGTCGATCGCTGCGGATTCGTGATGCCCATCGCAACAACCTAAAGCATATTGATGTGGAGGTCCCTCTGGGGATGTTGGTTTGTGTGACAGGAGTATCGGGTTCGGGTAAATCTACGTTGATTAATGAGTTGCTCTATCCAGCGTTGCAAAACCACTTTGGGAGCAAGGTCCCACAACCGAAGCAGATGGAACCTGTAGGTGGGCTAAACTCGTTGGATAAGGCGATCGTGATTGACCAATCGCCGATCGGGCGGACTCCCCGCTCGAACCCCGCCACCTATACGGGCACGTTTGATATTATCCGAGATGTGTTTTCGGGGACGATCGAAGCCAAAGCCAGGGGCTATAAACCGGGGCAGTTTTCTTTTAATGTCAAAGGGGGACGCTGCGAGGCGTGCAGTGGGCAGGGGGTGAATGTAATTGAGATGAACTTTCTGCCCGATGTCTATGTGCAGTGCGAGGTCTGCAAGGGGGCACGCTATAACCGGGAGACGCTGCAGGTGAAGTTTAAGGGCAAGTCGATCGCCGATGTGCTGAGTATGACGGTGGACGAGGCATTGGATTTTTTCCAAAACATTCCTCAGGCAGCGGTGCGGCTACAAACTTTATCTGATGTGGGGTTGGGGTACATTCGCTTGGGGCAGACAGCACCGACTCTTTCTGGAGGGGAAGCCCAGCGAGTGAAGCTAGCGACTGAACTGGCACGTCGGGCTACGGGCAAGACGCTGTATTTGATTGATGAACCCACAACGGGTTTGTCATTTTACGATGTCCACAAGTTGCTGGATGTGATGCAACGGCTGGTGGATAAGGGCAATTCGATTTTGGTGATTGAACATAATCTGGATGTAATTCGCTGCTCTGATTGGGTGATTGATCTGGGTCCAGAGGGCGGCGATCGGGGCGGCGAAATTATTGCGGTGGGGACGCCTGAAGCAGTTGCGGCTACACCTGCATCCTACACGGGACAATACCTCCAGCAGGTACTTCAGCAATATTCACCCATTGAGGCATCGTAGAGGTTAGGGATGGAATTTCGGAACTCATGAAAGAGTCTTCGATGCTCGTGAGAGAATTTCCAACCTTTACTAGAGCGCCTGCCATCGCTGCTGATGTAGCCTAAATCCTCATCGATGAGGCTCACCCCCCTCATCGAGGAAACTCTATGGCACCGTCATCAACTCAGAATGCCAAACCACCCCATTCGACCATTGCTCCCCGAACAAACCTTGAGGAACGATCGCCCCATAAATTTGTAGCGTGATAAAAAGCTTCCTTACTCAGGCTTTTGCAATTGCTGCTGAATCCGATTACTCAAACTCCCTTGCCGAGAAGCCAACCGCGCCTTCCCCGCTGCGGCCCATTCCTGCAACAATTGAATCTGCTCACGAGCCGTCCGCGCCAGCGGCACCATCTGACTCGCCGCCTCCAAAATATCATCCGTTACAAAATCCCGATTTTGGCTAAACCCCAGATGCATCGCTTCCACCAGAGATTGCTCAATCTCCGCTCCCGAAAAATCCGGTGTCTCGTAAGCCAACCGCTCCAGGTCATATTGCTTCAAATTATGGGGACGCAAGCGAGACAAATGCACCTCAAAGATTTCTTGTCGCTCTTCCTGGGTCGGCAACCCCACAAAGAAAATCTCATCAAACCGCCCTTTCCGCAACATTTCGGGCGGCAAAGATTGGATATTATTCGCTGTCGCCACGACAAACACCGGAGAGGTCTTCTCGGCAAGCCAGGTAATAAACGTCCCAAAGACACGGTTGGCAGTCCCAGCATCGCCGCGCCCATCCGCGCCCGAAAAAGCCTTGTCAATTTCATCGATCCACAAGACACAAGGTGCCAGCGCCTCTGCCAGTTGAATCATCTGGCGCGTACGCGACTCCGATTCCCCCACCAACCCGGCAAACAATCGACCTACATCCAACCGCAACAGCGGCAGATGCCAGTGGTGGGCGATCGCCTTCGCGGTCAACGATTTGCCCGTTCCCTGAATCCCCACCAATAACAACCCTCTGGGATGGGGCAAGCCATACTGCCGCGCCCGATCGGAAAAGGCATTGCCCCGCCGCAGCAACCAATCCTTGAGATTATCCAATCCACCGATATCGGAAATGTTTTCTGTGGCAGGATAGAAGTCCAGAATTTGAGTTTGGCGAATTGTCTGGCGCTTTTCTTCCAATATCAGATCTACATCTTCGGGACGCAGTTCACTATGCATCGCGATCGCCCGCGCCAACACCCGCCGAATTCGCTCAGTCGAAAGTCCCTGACAAGAGCGCACCAAATCATCCAATGCCCGTTTTTCCAAGGATTGTCCTGTTGCCGCCAACAACCGCTCCACCTCCACCCGGATTTCCGCCTCATTGGGCAACGGAAACTCCAGTACCGTCAATACTTCACTTAGGTCTTCGGGTATCGTCACCTGTGGAGAAATTAGCACCAAATTTTTGGGCTGAGACTTGAGTAACTTCGCCAGATTCCGCAGTTTGCGGGAAATCGAGATATCGTCCAGAAACCGATGAAAATCTCGCAAAATGAAGACCGCTGCCGCCGAGGCAGGCAACTTTTCTATAAACTCTAGCGCTTGCAGTGGATTCCGCTTGCCAAACCCAGCATCGTTGGGATTGCCTTGATAGCCCTCGACAAAATCCCAGATATAAACGGCTCTCCTCCCCTGTTGGCTGGCACACTGGGCGATCGCTGCCTCAACCCGTTCTTCCTCATGAGTGGGGATATAGAGGATTGAGTAGCGCGCCCGCAAGAGCAGATCAAATTCATCGTGAAAGCTCATGGCAATCTTCGCGGTCAGCGACCACGGTTTATAACTAGCTGGGAAATTGTTGTTTGAGTGCTTGCAAAGAAGCCCAACGGCGATCAATGTTTGGCTCAGAAGATTGGGCAGATTGGGGAATATCACTGCAAGCTTCGTCGCACAATTGACGCGGTGGAATTTCTAAACACAGTTGCTCATAGAGCCAACTGGTAGGGTCAAAGTAACCGGTTGGTGATAAAGTCTCTACCAAGTCTTCGACCGAAACTTCCCGCTCAGATGCGTAGGGAAGAGAAGCCGCAGCAGGATCTTCCAACCAGATCAACTCAGTCGTTTCGAGCGAAAGGCGGTGATTATATTGCTTCAAACACCGATGACAGGTGAGGGTAATAATCGTCTCTGCTCGGACTGACACCTCCAAATATTGACCCTGGTGTATGACTTGCAACCGTCCCTGCACAGGTGTCAACGTCTCCAGATCCGGTAGCATCTCCCGAAAAGAAATTGTCTCCGTTCTGGCGGGGGCTTTGATCAGTTGCGGAATGTGAATTGCCTCCATCATGGCTCCACCAACCTGACAACGAAACATCTATCAACTCACTGCACAGGGCTGTATCCAAGCCAACCAGAGGCAGCATTCAACTCGATAATCGCTTAACGACCAGACGGCGATCGGGTTCTTGTCCCCGGCTATAGGTCTCTAAATCAGTGCATTCTTTCAAAAACGTATGAATTTGGCGACGTTCTGCCGATGAGAGCGACTTCAACTCAAACTCTTCGCCAGTCTGCCGAACCTGTTCAGCCGCATGATCTGCCATTGCCCGTAATTCTTCCTGCCGACGCACTCGGTAGCCATCCAACTCGATCGTAAAAGCACCCTGCTTTTCTCGATCTTGTCCCAGATTCAAAATCGTATTGGCTAAATACTGAATCGAGTCGAGAACCATCCCCTCCGCACCAATCAGGCTTTGAACTTGTTCAGGAGAAAGCTGGGCATGATCAATGAGTAACCATTGACTCTCTTCAGGATCGACTGGACTAGCACCGAGTTGTACCGTTGCCGATAACCCAGACAGCTGAAGCAACGCTTCAAGCCATTGTTTCCCTTGAAGTGCCCGACTTTCATCCATAGCGCATTAAGCCTTTTTCTTAGAACGGTTTGGCTCAGACTTTTCAGCCTTTTTAGAGCGACCTGGCTCAAAAGGTAGGGTTTCTCGACCTGCTTGCTGCTTTTCCTCTGCTTCGACCAGCTTTTGGATATCTTCAGGCAGTGGCTCACGAGACAAAATAAAGGTCTGGAATGTCTGGAAGATGTTTGCAATCAGCATATACATCAGAACTCCAGCAGGCAGTGGAAAGAACAAAAACATCCCAGAAAAAAGAACTGGCGTGATTTTATTCACCGTGTCTTGCTGGGGATTGCCAGAGTTGGAACCTCCCTGACCAGACAGCAACTGGTTGACGTAGAGGCTGAGACCAAAACCAATCACCATTGCCACAATGTCCCAGTGAATCGTGCCATCGGGATCGACGGCACCCACCCGACCCAACGCATTGATAAACAAAAATCCCTTATTGGCTGCTAAGCCAGGAATGGTTCCCTGCAGGGTGACATCCCCCGGTTGCAAAGCCTCAAGGTTGCCATTTTCGTCTACCCGAATCCGCTCTTCTCCTTTGGAAATTTTCCAGTTAGGCAGGATCTCGACATCGGGATAGGCTGCCAACAATTCCTTAAATGACTTGCCTTCCGTCGTCTGGAAATCGATCTTGGTTTTCTCACCCACGACCAGGCGATTGCCGCCTGGCAACAGTGCAGAGATGGGCGCATGAACCCCATCGGCGACAAAGATATTTTGAGGGGGTGTAGCAAATGCTTGGGGACGAACTTCCTCAATTTGCTCTTTAGGAAGAATTTGCAAATTGACCGAGTAGTTTACATCGGAAAAGGGTGAGCCCCGCAAAGTTGCAAAGAGCGCAAACAGAATCGGCATTTGCAGCAATAGGGGCAAACATCCTGCAAAAGGATTACCCAGCTCCTTAAAGACTTTGCTGATTTCCTCTTGTTGTTTTGCAGGATCGTCTTTGTAGCGTTCTTTAATTTCCTGCTGGCGCTTTTGCATGATTGGCTGCACAACTTTCATGCGGCGCATATTGCGAATCGAGCCAGCACTCAGGGGGTAGAGCGCTAAACGGATAACCAATGTCAGAGCCACAATGGCTAGACCATAACTAGGCACAATCCCGTAGAAGAAGTCCAGGATTGGCAGCATTACATTATTGGAAAGAAAGCCAACACCAAAGTCCATTCGTTTAAGCCAACCTACGCGCTCTGAAATTGCTGAATCTTAAGTCTAGCCAATCTTGTCAGCCGTACAAGTCAATCAGCACACCAAAACTCAGTGTAGCCTGATTGCTATCACATAAACACAATTTAGAGGCTTCGACCAGAATGAACGATCGGGCGAAGTTGGCAAAATTCTCCCCGCATCCCCGTTTGAGGACACGGCTTTTGGTTGCGAATAGCCCTCAAAAGCTGATCGCCCAAGTACCCTGGTGACAGCGATTATCGGAATTTATGTCTGGACTGAGGATTTCAAAAACCCTAAATTTTCAGGTTTGATTCATTGGAAAAAGTAATTTACTAAAGCATCAAGGGGTAACAGCTCCACCTGTTTTCTTCGCCTTAGCTGCTATCCGTTCGTTGATGTAGTCATACACTTTCCGGAAGTTTGGCACTGCCCGCAATTCTAAACGACTGCCATCGCGTAGAGTAAGCACCATGTCTCCCCACAACCCAATGCCCCTGGGAACAGTCACGACACTGCGTACTTCCGAATAAATGATATCGGAGCGATCGCGCCCCATCCAACCGCCCGTGACAGAAATCCGCCGATCGGTAATCCGATAACGCAACCAGAGCGCCCGCACGATCGCGCCCACAGTCAGGGGTAGGCAAATCACGGTGAATCCCAATAACAGGTTAATGATCAACTCACCGATATGGGGACCACCTTCATAATAAACTTCTTCACGAATGCCCATTGAGTACCTTCGCCTCTGCCAACAACTGCTTCAATTCTTGCAGAAATTGCTGGTAATCGCACTGGGTTGCTTGGGGATGAACCACCACCACAATGTCCCAGTTGGATAACAGTTGGGGCAGAAGTTGCTGCAAAGCCGCCAGAATCTGTCGCTTGATTCGATTCCGAACCACCGCGCGCTTGCTAACCTTTGTGCTAATCGATACCCCAATCCGACTGGGCGATCGCTGCACTGCTCCGGAGGCACTGGGTGGCTTTTCAACCGGGAGAACGATCGCTGCTGCGGATTGTCTCAGGACACGCAAAGTTAAGTGACTCGTTTTGCAGCGAATTCCTCGGCGATAGACAGTACTGAAGTCACGCGGATGCCTGAGCCGATACATTTTCGGCAGAGCCAAATTTTTTCCCTCTTAAGTAAGAAGAAAAATTAAGCGACTGCTAGTCTGAGCCGTCCCTTACTTCTCCGGGCTTTGATCACTCTTTGACCATTCTTCGTCCGCATCCGTGCTCGGAAGCCAGAAGTTCTTTTACGTTTGCGGCAGGTACCGCCCAGGGTTCTTTTGGTCATCTGTTGTTATGCTCCAGGCTTCTCAGTTCTAGAAATAAAAAGTCCGATCTCGAATCATATCACTGAATGATCAATCTTTGGCTTGCCAGATAATTTTTTTCGCGGGATTTAATCCCTGCCCTTCAAGGCTCTTTGGATATCTCGCTGATCTTGCCGACGTTTGATATCTTCGCGCTTATCGTGCAGTTTTTTGCCTTTTACTAATGCCAGATCGACCTTTACCCAACCGCGCTTAAGATAGAGCTTCAGCGGAACCAGGGTCAACCCTTGTTGCTCCACTTTGCCAATGAGTTTACGAATTTCTTGCCGATGCATTAAAAGCTTGCGAGTCCGGCGAGGATCGTGGTTGAAGATCTGACTGGTGGTGTGGTGGGGAGAAATATGAACGTTTAGCAGCATCACTTCCCCATCCCGAACCAGGGCGAACCCATCTCTCAGATTGACCTTGCCAGCTCGAATCGACTTAACTTCAGTTCCCCTTAACTCAATCCCCGCCTCAAAGGTTTCTAGAATTTCGTAGAGGTAACGTGCCTGACGATTGTCGCTAATAATTTTGTAACTTTCACTTTTCTCACTCATACCTTCTAATTTAGCAGTCTCAGGAGGGGGTGACGATACAGAAAAATAGCCCCCGGAGGTCGCTGGGGGCTGTTATAAGGAGTGATGAAGCGAAGTTGATACAAAAGTACTATAACGATCAAGTCTTGTCAATCCATATTTACGGGAGTCGTACAGGAGAGTTATGGAGAAAAAAGACTCGGAATCCAAAAAATCCAAGGTAATACATAACCTGCTAGCAATCCATGCTATTCAGATAGCTACGGTTTTCAAAACAAGTGCATTCCGAATGGTTTAGTTGTCCAGTTTTCGAAGCAATCGATGCGGCTGACAACCTGATGTAAGCGAATTTACCCTAAACAAAGAGGAGAGGCTCAATGAGTCAAGCCTCTCCTCTTTAATTTTTACGCTATCGAGCAGTTTCATACTGTCGAGCCTCTAGCTTGGTAAAATCAGAACCCTGCGCTGTGCTTTTAAGCACCCATATTTCGTCCAGATTACTTCTAGAGTGTTTAACGCTTTCAAGAGGTAAAAATGGCTTGTCAAGATTTCAGGTTATGTCTAACGTGCTCTATCTGCAAAACCCTGTTGTAGATGAGTTGCTCGTTTAGCCCCCTAGATAACTTGTAAACTGCCCTCTTTTGTCCGAATTCGGATAACCTGTTCTATTGGCGTCACAAAAATTCTACCATCGCCAATGTTACCAGTTCGAGCAGCGGTGATGATTTGCTCGATCACAGCTTCAGCCTGAGAGTCTTCGACAACGATTTCAACTTTAATCTTTTGCAGGAAATCAGCTTTAATTTCTGCACCCCGATAAATTTGGGTTTGCCCTCTTTGTTTACCAAAGCCTTTGACTTCAGTAACGGTCATGCCTTCAACACCGATGTTGACCAAGGCTGTTTTCACTTCGTCAAGACGAAAGGGTTGGATAATTGCTTCTATTTTTTTCATGATGACTGGAATTGGTATCTTACTACACAATTTTATCATCGAAAATATGATTGGTGGTCGTCGTTCCCTGACATAAGCCATGACAACTTAGGCAGCGATCGGTTTGGAGGGAGCGCGACTAGTTTGCCCAAAAATACGGTTTTCAATCAGTTTTGGGGAGAAATTGAAACTCAGACTTTGGAGATATTGCTTTCGGCTAAAAATCCCAAAGCCCTTGCCAAACTTGGCTTCTAAAGCCCATCTTTGCTGAAGCCAATCTTGAAAAAGCAATCTTTGATACAGAAATACCCTGGTCAGACTTGGTGCAATGCAGTCTTATCAGTTCAAAATTCATGACGTTAATGGATTGCAAAAGCAGTTTGGATGATTGCACTTGGGCAATGCTCATAACGCTATGAATTTCTTTTGAGGTTCGGCATCGTTTATCAGTCCTAACAAAGCTGAAGGAAGTTATACATTTCTAAATGATTGTTGCTCGACCAGAAAAAGAGAGTTGCTCAACCAAAAAAGTAGTTTGCGATACAGAACAAACCTCTTTAAACTTGGTGCAATTTCTATCCAGTGTCCAGGTATTGAAAGGTAGGAGAGAGTGTTAAGAAAATTTTTGGTTACCGGGGCAGTAATGCTGTGGCTGCTGGCTTTTCCCTTAATGCAAACCGCAATGGCTGCTGAAGAAGCGAAGCCTGCCATTGACACGGGGGATACTTCATTCATGCTGGTGTCGTCAGCGTTGGTGCTGCTGATGACTCCTGGGTTGGCGTTTTTTTACGGGGGGCTGGTGCGATCGCGCAACGTCCTCAACACAATGATGATGAGTCTTATCCTCATGGGCATTGTGGGAGTCACCTGGGTCTTTTGGGGATATAGCATCGCATTTGATGTCGATGGCTTGGGTAAAAGTGGCTTTGCCGAAGGGATTGAACAATTTATCGGCGGTACTAGCTGGCTGTTCCTCAATGGGGTGGACTTTAGCAAGCCTGATCCGATTGGTTACGCACCGACCATTCCCCATCAGGTTTTCATGATTTATCAGATGATGTTTGCCATCATCACACCTGCGCTGATTTCAGGGGCGATCGTCGAACGGATTAGTTTCAAAGCTTACTTTTGGTTTGTTTTGTTATGGTCCACTTTCATCTATTCTCCCTTGGCCCACTGGGTCTGGGGTAAAGGATGGATTGGTGCCTTTGGGGCACTGGACTTTGCCGGAGGAACCGTTGTCCATATCAGTTCTGGTGTCTCTGCTCTGGTCGCAGCCTGGATGATTGGACCGCGCCGAACCTATCCTGAACAGCCTGCAGCTCCGCATAACGTTCCTTACGTGTTGCTGGGTATTGGGTTACTCTGGTTTGGCTGGTTTGGTTTTAATGCGGGCAGTGCGTTGGGCGCGGGGGCATTAGCAACCGTCGCATTTGTGGCTACAGGCGTGGCAACTTGTGCAGCAGGTTTGACCTGGGTCATTATTGAATGGGTGTTACGAGGTAAGCCAACTGCGATTGGGATTGCGAGTGGATTCTTGGCAGGATTGGTGGGAATTACCCCCGCAGCAGGATTTGTGACCCCGATCGGTGCAATTCTGGTTGGTTCGATTACCTCGGTTTGTTGTTTCTTTGCCGTTAGCTTGCGGGCGAAGCTCCAGTTTGACGATTCTCTAGATACTTACCCGGTCCATGGTGTCGGAGGAACGGTTGGGGCGCTTTTAACGGGTGTATTTGCGACCAAAGCAGTGAATGAGTTTGGTGATAATGGGTTGCTGTTTGGTAATCCAGCCCAAGTATGGGAGCAATTCGTGGGGGTTGTCGCGACTTACATCTTTGCGGCAGTGGGCACCTTCGTCTTGATCAAGATCCTGGGCTTATTCATGGATTTGCGGGTTAAGCCGGATATTGAACTCCAAGGTTTGGATGTCAGCGAACATGGCGAAGAAGGATACGGAGAAGAATTCGCTTCGGGTCTGAGCCTCGCTGCTAAAAGCGATTAATTGATTGGGTGCACTCCGCACTAAGTTGATCGTGCAATATCCATTCATCACAGCATCCTGAGTAACACTTAGGATGCTGTGATTTTATGAATCCGATCGCTCGTTGCGTGACACTCTTACCCAGCGCCAGTTAGGTCGATTCCAGTCATAAACTCCCTGGATTTCGTATTCTGCTCCAGTATCAAAGCGAACAATGCAGTTGATCTGAGTAGGATTGCTCGTTTCGGCACCGGGTAACCCCACAACCCGGCAGGGAAACCACTCGCGACTACAAGGACCGTCTTCTTGTACCCATTCCCAAAGGGCATTGGAGATTTCGATGCGATCGCCAATTTGCAGGGTCAGCCTTTCGGTATCTTCCAGGTCACTATATTTGGCAAGGTGAATGGGTTGAATGCTATCCAGCCACTGCACGCCATAGCGATCGCGGATGAACTGAACCGAACCCGAATCTTTTCCCTGGAGCCAGTCATTGAGGAACTTCACTTTCCAAGATTGATCTTGTTGGACTTGCTGGCGGATGAATTTGAGGAGTGATCGTCGTTCTTGATCTGTGAGTTCATCCAACGGGTTGGCTGTATCGGCTGGCAATGGAGCGATTGCTTGCCAACGATTTAACATTTCTGCAACCGCTCTCAGCAAGATCTGCTTTTGCTGGTCGTTGAGTGGTAGGTCGGCAGCTTCACATTGACGAAAGGCTGCTTGTAAAACTGTTTGAAAATCAGCGTCACTCATGGCAAGGACTCATAGAACGCCAAGAAAGTGAAAAATCAGCGTTTAATTGCTCGAATCTGCCTTAGCTCAAGCGTTGGGGATCGCTGATTAACCCCTCATTATTGCAGAAAGTCTGCGCTCTCTGGCAATTCCCTGTTGGTCAATTCTTGCAAACACCCGTGGCTCAGTCCCCTTTTTGGCTTAGACTCTAGGTAATTATCCCAGCTGTCTTTGTCCTGTGACCTATGCAACTTCGTCCTTTTGCTGCCGTCCTTTTGTCGATCGGTATTTGGCTGGCAACCTGGTTGGTTGCGCCTGATGCATTGGCGTTGACTCAGGTTAAGTTGTTTGACGTTTCTTATCATAAATGTCCGCCTGAAATTGCTGAAGGCAGCGTGACCAGTGGAAATTCTCAATTGGCAAACTGCTTTATTGTCACTGGTAAGACGGAAAACTCAACCAACAAGAAGGTTGTGAATGCAGATGTTTTTGGACGAATTTACGATGCAAACAATAATTCGGTGATGGAAAACCGCACCCGGGTTGGGTCGATCGACGAGATCCCCCCTGGTATTGGCGAATTTGAGTTTCGGATTACGGTGCCTGCCAGCCAACCGACGCCTCTTAAGCTGGAGCAATTTAAGGCAGCCGGATTTACGGGCAAAGTCCGGCGCTAAGCAGCGCAGTGGGTCTGCGCATTGCCTTTTTCAAGATTTTGGCGTTGCTGAAAAGCAGGATGAGTTGAAACTTCGTTCAAATCATTCAGAATCATTTTCATCCTGTTGTTGAGCAACGCCGGACTTGAGATGCTTTAGAACAGTCCAATCGACAAAAGACTGATTTTGGGGAATGCAAAGACTTTTGGTGACCGGTGCTAGTGGGTTTCTAGGCTGGCATGTTTGTCAACTGGCAAAGCAGAATTGGCAGGTCTACGGAACCTATGCAAATCATGCGATCGCGATTCCAGGCGCAACGCTGCTTAAAGCGGATTTAGTTGACTTTCAGGCGTTGAAACAGTTGGTTCAAATTGTGCAGCCGGATGCCGTGATCCATACCGCCGCCCGCTCGGCTCCCAATGATTGCCAGAAACATCCCCAGGAAACTCAGGCAATAAACGTCACTGCATCTTTGAATCTGGCGGGATTATGCGCCGATCGTGCCATTTCCTGCGCGTTTACCTCCACCGATCTGGTGTTCGATGGTAAATCTGCTCCCTACCGAGAAATGGACGCTGTCTGCCCCCTCAGTGTTTACGGGGAGCAAAAAGTTTTGGCGGAACAGGGAATGCTGAGCCGTTATCCACAAACGATGGTGTGTCGAATGCCATTGATGTTTGGCGCAGCTACACCCACTGCCAGCAGTTTTATGCAACCTTTTATTCAGGCTTTGCGGGAAGGACGCGGACTAAGGTTGTTTGTGGATGAGTTTCGGACTCCAGCCAGTGCTGTGACTGCTGCTCAAGGACTGTTATTGGCGATCGGGCAGAAAGGGGGATACCTACATCTGGGTGGTAAGGAACGAGTCTCGCGCTATGAGTTTGGTCGCTTGATGGTGGAGATGCTCAATTTACCTGAAGCAGGGTTGCAAGCTTGTCGCCAACAGGATATGCCCATGGCAGCTCCTCGCCCTGCGGATGTGTCGCTAGACAGCACAATCGCGTTTGCATTGGGGTATGCCCCCCCCTCACTGCGAGAGGAATTTGCCCTATTGCGAGCGCAAGTGTAAAGTGCTCCTGAAGATGACAGGGAAATCAGTTCGTTCATCATAATCCCTATATTCCCACGTCTTTAGACAATCCTAAGGAGTTTCCGCAGCAGCAGGTTGTTCCGTGGCTTCCGATTTGGGTGGCGGCGGTGGTGCGCTGGGGGGAATTTGTTCGATCGTAATTAGGGCTTCCATCACAGTTTTGACGATCGGTGCAGCCACTGTAGAGCCAAAAGCATCGCCGCCCTGGGGTTCATCAATCACAGCTACAACCACAAAGCGGGGGGCTTCCACGGGAAAGATGCTTACGAAACTGGTAATTTTGGCATTGGCGTAATAGCCGCCATCAGCACTGGCTTTTTGGGCAGTGCCTGTTTTGCCCGCAATGCGGTAGCCCTCGATTTGGGCAGGTTTGCCTGTGCCATCTGCAACGACAGCTTCCATCATTTTCAGCACTGCCTGGGTGGTGGCAGGCGAAAACACCTGTCTCGGTGGCGGTAGAGTGGGTTGCGAGTGCAGTTGCCCTTCGGTGTCATAGAGTCCTCGGACTAGATGAGGGGTAACTAGCTTGCCACCATTTGCCAGTACTGTCGCCAGTTGCGCCAGCTTAAGAGGGGTAATAGAAAGCCCTTGACCAAAAGCTGCTGTTGCTGCTTCGATCGGAGACTCCAGAAATTGTTCTTTATCTTTGGTGCGGCTGGCGATTTCAGAAGGGAGATCGATGCCAGTAATTTGCCCCAAACCCAGCCGTTTGAGCCAGCTATAGTAGACTTTGGGCTTCAGTTGCTGAATGACATGCACCATGCCCACATTGCTGGAATGTTGCAGAATTTCTGTGACGCTGAGCGGTCCACGCCCTCCGGTAGAAGAAAAGTCAAAATCTTCAATGGGCCAACCATCGACAAAAATCTGCCCTTCATCGTTGAAGACCGCATCCGGCTTGATGGCACCTGTTTCCAGGGCGATCGCAACATTGATGGGCTTAAAGGTTGAACCCGGTTCGTAAAGATCTGTAATTGCCCAGTTCTTGAACCGCTCAACCGGAAAGTCGTAGTAGCGGTTTGGGTCGTAAGAGGGCTCCGTGACCAACGCCAGCAATGACCCATCTTTAACATCCATCACAATCACGGTGCCGCGCTTGGCTTCGTACCGCTTCATTTGCTCCCGCAAAGCAGCTTGTGCAACTCGATGCAGACGGCTGTCCAGAGTCAGTTGTACACGCAGGTCATCGACATGGAGAAATCCACCCGGCATACTATCGGGCATCAGCATACCGTTACCCATGCGGCTCAGGCGAATCGCTTTGACCGATCGTTCTAGAAACTTTTGCTGACTAAACTCCAAGCCTGCTTGTCCCTGGTGTTCTACATCTACATAACCCAGAACTCCTGCCATCAGGTCTTGCTGTGGGTAGAGACGCTGCTGATTTTGGATCAATTCCAGCCCATCGATTTGTAAATGAGTGATGCGATCTGCCATCCATTCATCTAGCGCATATTCGATGCGGATGCCACTGTTGCCTCGGTCGAATTGCTTTAAGATATCTGCAACTGGCCGTCTCAGGACTGGCGAAAGCTGATCTGCCACCTCTGTCTTCGTCCGCTTAAAGAGTTTGGGATGTGCATAGAGGGTATAAACGGGGCGATCGATCGCCAAAACTGTATTAGTGCGATCCACAATCGGGCGGCGAGGGACAAACGGGCGCAGAAAAATCATCTGCTGTTCCCGCGCCTGCTGACGAAGCTTCGCTGACTGTGTAACCTGTAACCGAAATAAATTCGTTGCCAGCACAACGCCCCCCATCACCAAGATCAACCAGACCAGAAATAGCCGAAATCGGGTCGATTCTACTTTCGACTGAGGGGTCGGTTTTGCCGGCTGAGCTGCGATCGATTTAGGATTTTGCCGCCTGCGAGGCGTCGCTGGCTGGCGGAGGCGTCTAGACCGGGGATTGTACGAGAGGTTATCCATAACTAGAGCCGATCGCGCAAGAAGGGGTTGAGTAACACGAACCTGGCACTAGAGTACTAGATCTGGTGGCAAATGACTCGTCTTCACACAAGGAATCTTAAGTAGAGTCGCCCAAATGCCACGGAGGCCTCGGAATTTGTGAGGTCTTTTTATCTACTGGAGACCTCTTGTTTACCGAACTAGACAAAGCAGTCATCAAAGCCAGATTTAACTGGTAATTTAGTCGATGATGCTTAAATTTAGACATTTTTCAGCATCGCGGTTGTTCCCTAACTTTGTCCCCTCCCTCTATGAAAACAGCCATCCTGGTTTTGGTTGAAGTTTTGGTTGTGATTGGGTTATCTCGGTTAATTGGATTGGGTTGCCGCTGGATTAAACAACCCATGGTAATTGGTGAAATCATTGCTGGGATTATCTTAGGTCCTTCGCTCTTAGGGTTGATAGCACCTGATTTTGCAACTGCGCTCTTTCCTGCCGAAGCGGTGCCTTTTTTGGAGGTGCTGTCAGAGGTAGGGCTAATCTTCTTTATGTTTTTGATTGGGCTAGAGTTGAACCCCAAGTATTTGCGGGGACAGTTGAACGTTGCCATTCTGACTTCTCATGTCAGCATTTTGGTGCCATTTTCCTTAGGGTCTTTGCTGGCATTGCTGCTGTATCCGTTGGTTTCGAGTAATGCGGTTTCCTTTACTGCTTTTGCCCTATTTTTGGGATCGGCAATGTCGATTACCGCCTTTCCAGTATTGGCGAGAATTATCACAGAGAACAATCTTCAAGGGACTCGGTTGGGTGCTCTGGCGTTGACTTGTGCTGCGGTGGATGATGTCACTGCCTGGTGTTTGTTAGCATTGGCGATCGCCGTTACCCGCACCAACAATATGCTCCATGCCCTCCCCACAATTTTGACTGCGCTGCTCTACATCGGTTTCATGGTTACCTTAGGGCGGCAGTTCTTACAACGATTATCGAAATATTACGATCGGCGGCGGCGGCTCTCCCAATCCCTACTGGCGGGGATTTATATGGCAGTGGTTGCGTCTGCCTTAATCACGGAATTGATTGGCATTCATCTAATTTTTGGTGCCTTTTTACTAGGGGCAGTGATGCCCAAAAATGCAGGATTGACACGAGAACTGGCACAGAAAACGGAAGATTTTGTCCTGACTTTTTTATTGCCTGTTTTCTTTGCTTATAGCGGTTTACGCACCCAAGTTGGCTTGCTCAACAGTTGGGAACTCTGGCTACTGTGTGGCGTGGTATTGCTGGTAGCAGTGGTCGGTAAATATTGTGGCACCTACGTGGCTGCAAGAGTTTGCGGCATCGACAACCGCGAAGCCCAGGCATTGGGCTGGTTGATGAATACCCGCGGTTTGACAGAATTGATTGTGCTCAATATTGGTTTGAGCCTGAATGTGATTTCACCCTTGATGTTTACCATGTTGGTGATTATGGCGCTGTCTACGACAGTCATGACTTCGCCAATGCTGGAATGGGTCTACCCCAAGCGACAGATTCAACTGGATACGCTAGAGCCAGAGGCGACCGTTGAAGACACCGAAAGTGCTGCATCGGTTTACCGAGTACTGGTGCCGATCGCGAATCCTAAAACCCAACAAGGCCTAATTCGGTTGGCTGGGGAACTGGCTCTGGGCAACCGAATCGGGGCTGATCAGTTGCAATCGGCTGCGGTTTATCCCCTCAGTCTGATTCAGCTAGAGGAAGACTACGCTTTTGAAAGCACACCGACAGAAGTCGATCGCTTAATTGCCAGACGACAAGTTGAGATTGATGCCCTGGTCGATACCCTCCAACCTGCCGAACTGCGCCAATGGATTCATCCCATCATTCAGGTGTCGAATGATGTTTCTAGCACGACAGTCGAGATTGCTGATCTGGAAAAGGTCGATCTGATTTTGGTTGGCTGGCACCGTCCCGCCTTTAGCAAAAATCGCTTAGGTGGGCGGGTGGGGCAAATTCTAAACCTGGCGAAGACGGATACGGCGGTCTTTGTCGATCGTCAGCACAACAAATTAGAAAGTTTGTTGGTTCCCTATGTGGACGATATTCATAGCCACTTGAGTCTGGAATTGGCGGTGCGGCTATTAATCAACCATGAAAATTGTCACCTGACCATTCTGCAAATTACACCAGAAAACCTGACCGAAAACGACATCAGCAATCAATTGCAGCCTTTCCTGCACCCCTTACCGGCGAATTTGCGCGATCGCATTCACATTCCTGTAACGCAGACGAATCAAGCCCTCCAGGCAGTGGTCAAAGCGTCGATCAGTGCGGATTTAACGATCGTGGGGGTGAGTCGTGAATGGGGACTCGAACGGCAAACTTTAGGCGGTTATACCGATGAACTCTCAGTACAGTGCCATTCTTCCTTATTGATTACGCGTAAATATGATGGCTCCAACTCTCATCTGCCTTGTTTTCCCAGCAGGCACACCCATCTCCACTCCTCCGCTTCCAGCAAATCTCAGCTAACCTTACCATGAGCCGTTTTAGCCCTAAATTTCTGGCGTTCTACAGCACTACATTTGCATTGGTTGTGATTCTATTCAGCATGGTTTCAACCTTCGGTGAAACTCGACTCACAGCCCCACCGCCCATTGAAGGGCACTATCGAGTGACGCGCAGCAGCCTGCCGGATTGCCTACTCCCCAACTCGGTTGGCTTGAATTTACATCAATCAGGGATTTATCTGAATGCGTCTTTTTCACAAATGGCTGCCTCAACCGGAACAACCCAAGCGTTTGAACCGACTGTCAAGACAGATCACCCAGCAACGTTAATTGGACGCTGGCATACACCGAACCTGGTGCTAGTGGGTCAAGTTTTACCCGCTTATCTTCATGCCAAGCGGGGAATGACCCACTCAGAAACGACGATTTGCTCAGGCAATGCCCCGATCTCAGTCAAACTGCAAGCAACGCTTCAACAAAAAGTTCTGCAAGGTTCGCTGGAATTGGGTTCTCCTCCCATCAAAATCGACTTTTTGGCTGAGCGGCAAGCGGTTGCCCAGAAAGTACCGGATCATTGATTTGCCAGCTCGAATGAACCAATGGTCAGATTTCTCCCTTCATAAAGATGGGGATCGGGAAGTGACCGCGCTATAATCGCGTTGAGTTTTGTAAATTGCATCGAACTAGAATTGATTATTCAGCATGGAGCGCAGAATGGTGGATGGAGTGGAGCAGCTTAATCATGAGTCAAAGCCTCAGGAGAAAACGCTTTCAAATGAATTCGATCAGTCGCTTCCTGTGGTCAAGCAAGCTTTAATCCCACCCCCTGCTCTGCCGATGCCTGTTCCTTCTGCTAAACGATCGCCGCTGGGTACATTGTGTAAGGGTTTTGCCTTGGTAAGCGTGACCATTGCCTCCGCTGCCGCTGGTTTGACTCTGGCAATGATTACCCCCTTGCCTTCGATGCTTGCTCCCTCTTCTGGCTCTGGTTTCCGTCCTTTTGGCGGACTCTGGCACGGCACTCTACGCTACAAGCTCACCCGCCCTGTCAATGTGTTGGTGATGGGCATCGATCGTGTCCCCGGAGCTAAAGCAGATTCAGAAGAAATTTTTTCGGGTCGTAGCGATACGATGCTGCTATTGCACCTCGATCCCACTGACAAATCAGTCAGTATGTTGTCGATTCCTCGCGATACCCAGGTACAAATCCCCAATGAAGGCACCGTCAAAATTAACCATGCCAACGTGATTGGGGGTCCTGCTCTGGCTGCACAAGTTGTGAGCAAGACGCTCAATGAGGTTCCGGTCGATCGCTATGTGCGGGTCAGTACGGATGCATTCCGAGAACTGGTCGATTTGCTGGGGGGAGTTCGGGTCTATGTGCCCAAGCCCATGTCCTACACCGATCAGACTCAGAAGCTTAAAATTGACCTGAAGCAGGGCTGGCAAACGCTGAATGGTTCTCAGGCTGAGCAATTTGCCCGATTTCGTAATGATGCCTATGGCGATATTGGTCGCGTGCAGCGTCAGCAAGCCTTGCTCAAAGCGCTACGAGGACAACTGATCAATCCGATGGTGATCCCTCATATTCCTCGCATTCTCAAAGTGATGCAAAAGTATATCGATACCAACCTATCCCCCGAAGAAATGTTGGCACTGATCAATATGGGGTTGGGGATGGATAAAGAGAACTTCAAAATGGTGATGTTGCCAGGGCGGTTTAGTGCCCCTGATGAATTTATCGCCAGCTATTGGATTATGGATCTGGTGGGGCGCGATCGAGTCATGCGAGATTACTTCAAACTGGGCGCACAGGATGCCACCCCCTCCCGTGCCGCCAATTCTTTACGGATTGCGGTACAGAACGCCTCTGGTAACCCTAAAGCAGGCAGCCAAATGCTGAATCGCTTGTCTAATTTGGGCTTCTACAATGCTTATCTGGTAGATGATTGGACAGATTCGCAAGCTCAAACTCAAATTATTGTGCAACAGGGAGATCTCCAAGCGGCAGCCGATTTGAAAAAAACGTTGGGCTTAGGTCAAATTGAAGCCGCTTCAGTGGGCGATTTGGAATCTGATTTAACCATTCGTATCGGCAAAGATTGGGGCAATCAGTAGCGCCTCGAGGTTCAAAACATCCACTCTAAAAAAATGCCAACCCGGCTTTCTTTCTGTTGTCGAGCATTTTGACGTTGAAATTCGGTAGACAACCTGAGATGTGGCGTTAACGCATACCCGAATGAGAAGGTTGTTAACCCCATCTCGGTCTCGCGGGTGGGTGCCACCCAGCTTTGACCCAGCGCTATTTCTGCAGCACCTTTGCGAGAAAGAACAAGGACCGCTCTGAGTCCGAGATCGAGTCCCGATGCCGTATCCCGATCTAACTGTACATGGCGATACCCTAGGATCGGAGCCAGGTTAAAGCGGCTTCCTAAAGGACGTAAATAATAACGAAAATTTACTCCCCAACTATTGCGATCGTCCTTAAAGTTGGTCTGGTAGTCGGCATTGAGGGTTAAACGGGTTGGTGGTAGAAAGAGATCTTCTAGCCCAATACTGATGCCTCCTCCTTTATCAGAAAAATCGGTGTAACCCAGGCGGATGCGGGTGCGAAAGCTGGGATCGTTGGCAATCTCTGCTTGCACATTCGGAATTTTTTTCAGCCAGCGCCGTAAAACGGGGCTGTTGTTCGTGATTTCGGGTTTAAGGTCGAGATCCGGGTTAGCAGGGGGAGGCGTTTCCGCGATCGCCCGATTGATGATCGGCGATCGGATTTCGGGAGGGAGGGCGATAGGCACCCCTGAAGAGGCTAATTTTGTGACGGAGTTTGGTGAGATAGAGGTTGGAGCGAGCGAAACCGCTTGGTGATCAGCAGGGCTAGGCATGACGACTCGAATGGTTGAGCCGGCTGGGGCTAATGAAGATTGCGAGATCGCTGGTAAGGGATTATGAGGGAGCACCTCCCCATCTTGAGTAACTAGCTTGACTGGTTCTAGCGTCATCTGGGTGTGATCAGTCTGTGCATAAACGGTCATTCCATGAACGGGAGCAATTCCCAGCCAGCAAACGATCCCCAGTGCTTCCCAGTAGGGTCTGCAGCAATCCATTGACATTCTCTCGACTCCCCAAATTTAACGGTTTATCGCAACAAAAAACGGCTCTGCAATTAGCAGAACCGTGATAACCAAGAGGGATAAGCTCATATTTGAGCAATCAACAGAATCAATCATTTCTGCGGACGTATTCAGAACTAAAGAACAGCGTTCTGAAGGGATGGTGCATCGATCGGCTTCATCCAATAAAGTCGCAGGAATTGCCACCCATTAGAGAGGTAGTAAGGCAGTTTTTGGAAGAATTGCAAAAACTTGGGCGAGGTCGAGTTCACAATGTCCGTCAGCTTGACGTTGTTTTGAACACAAACATCCAAACGCTTGTAGAACTCTGGATTGTTGACATCTAGGACGATCGGGAAGACACGACCAGCAGTTTCATTGGTTTTTTCAATGACGTGGATGTCATATTCTCGTGCGTCTAGCCCAATCGATCGATAGAAATCAGCCCGCTGAATATCGTTGAGATACATCGTGGCAAACACAGATAGCAAAAAGAAACGGCTCCACAATTTCGCTTTCCAATCATTCAGCATCTGAGGCTGAGCCCGCATCACCGCATCAAAAAAATCTCCATGTCGGTTTTCATCCTGGCACCAGTTCTCAAAGAACCGGAAGATGGGATAAACCCGATCTTCTGGATGCGCTTCAAGATGACGATAGATAGTGATATAGCGCCAGTACCCAATTTTCTCGGAAAGATAAGTTGCGTAAAAGATAAACTTGGGTTTGAAGAAGGTGTAGCTGCGGCTCTGGGTCAAAAAGCCTAGATCGAGCTGAAGATTAAAGTCAGACAAAGCTTTGTTCAAAAAGCCAGCATGACGGGCTTCATCTCGTGACATGAGGTTAAAGCACTCTGCCAGCACTGGGTTTTTGCCTTTGAGCTTGCGTGCCAATTCTTTGTAGAGCAAAAAGCCAGAAAACTCTGCTGTGCAAGAGCGCTCTAGAAATTCGACGAAAAGCTTACGGGTTTCGCCATCAATGTGGTCCCAGGATTGTTCAAACTCTGCATCCCGAACAAAGTGATGACGGTTATAGTCAACCCGAAACTCCTCTAAAATTGCCCTAAGTTCATCTTCATTGGCAGAGATATCCATCTTTGCCATTTCGTCGAAGTCGGTTGTGTAGAACCGGGGCGTGAGAATGGTTTCTTTGGCTGGGGATTTAATCCCAGGGCGCATCTCTTCAAAAACGGGTTTCTTGAGGGAATCTACCATGAGTCCTCTTAACTCTTTTGGTTAACTTTGGCGTCTAAAAGTGTGGGAATGGTCTAGAGAGATTTCCATCGAGGAAATCTGAACCCTAGTTCCACCAAGCTACTCGCAAATTGGCGTTGATGCAGGGAGGTCAACGAAACGCCATCAAATTGAGTCCGTGTAAGCACATAAATGATTACGAATCTCAGTGTACCAATGTCCTTGCGGTAAAAGGGGGGAATTGCATTAAGAGTTACTACGGAGCTTCAACTTTTGTAAAAGTTTGCGTTTTAGCAACCGCCTACGACCATTCCGTTTGCCAATTCTAGGGTGTCTCCGATCTCTGTCCCATTGTGATAAGCCGCTAGCAGAACTTCGCTGGTTTTGCCCCAGCCGATCGCGCCCGTACAATCCAGCCCGATCGCGCCAAAATCTCGTTGGTTACGGATCGCTTCAGCAAACGATCGTTCCAACGCTTGATACAGCGACAGCCCATCCGTTACCCGTACCACAATCCGAGCCGCCAAGCATTCATCAATAATGTCTTCACCAATGCCTGTGCAGCTAATTCCGGCCTGAGGGGTTGCATAGTTGCCCGCCGGCATTGCCGAGTCACTGACGCGACCAATGCGCTCAAACCCTTTACCGCCCGTAGAAGTACCTACTGCCAAATGACCCTGACTATCCAATGCCACAACCCCAATCGTGCCGCGCCCTGGTTCGCCAGCTTCCACGAGTTCCTTTTCAGCCACAACCCCTGCCATTTCTTTGCTAAAGTTGCCTTCGCGCTCCTGTATCCATTCTTGCAAGCGAATGTCAGTCAAGGGGTCATAAGTGGGAATGGCAAGTTCTCGCAGCAAATAGGCGGCACCCTGATCCGAAAGCACCCGATCAGGCGAATTTTGTAAAAACAATGCCAAATCGATCGGATTTTTCAGGCGAGAGGCATTAATGACTCCACTAAACCGCTGCGCAACGCCATCCATCAACGAGGCACTCATCCGAATCTGCCCATCTGACTGCAACACAGACCCCGTCCCTGCATTAAATCGGGGGGCATCTTCTAACAACTGGCAGCCTTTCACCACAGCTTCTTTTGCCACCGCCCCGGTCAGCAATAATGCGTACACTTCCCGCACAATCTGATAGAGCGATTGACGCACCGCATCAACGCCTCCTTTGCCTTTGAGTGAGCTACCTGCTCCGCCATGAATAATCAGTTTCGGTTGCACCCGGTTTGACATACAGTTTCGAGTTATGTATTGAGAATCGTTTTGAGTTTTAAACTTTCAATCATGAGGATGATCCGCTGGTGACACTCCCCGCTTGATTGCCTTCCCCCCTCCCCTCTCTTTTCCTAACACCTGAATCCCTAGTCCGTTGGCACTGCCTCGATCGTTGCGGCTTGGGTTGGTTTTTCAGGATGAAAATATGCCTGCATCACCTGACGGACCATGGGAGCTGCGAAGGAGCCGCCGCCACCGCCAGAGTTTTCACCGAAGGCAACGACCACAATTTCAGGTTTATCAGAGGGGGCATAAGCGCCAAACCAGGTATGGGATTCGCGACCAAAGTCTTCAGCAGTGCCGCTTTTGCCAGAAACGGGGGGGAGATCGGCAACGTTGAGGGCTACGCCTGTGCCAGCAGCCACCACCTGACGTAAGCCCTCGCGTAGAATACGTACTGTGTCCGGTTTTAGGTTAAGCGATCGCCGCCAATCACTAATGGGTTGGTTAGTCTTCGATAAGTGCGGTTTGATCAGGTATCCACCATTGGCAGGCACCGAGAACATCATGGCAATCTGGAGCGGTGTTGCCTGCAAAAAACCCTGCCCAATCGACATGTTGACTGTATCGCCCTGAAACCAACCCTCGCCAATTTCTTTGCGCTTCCAGACGTCATCGGGAACGAGTCCAGCAGATTCTTCGCTTGCCAATTCAATGCCGGTTTTGCTGCCAAAGCCATACCGTCGAGTCCAATGGATTAGGGTGCGATCGCCAACCCCCATACCAACCTGGTAGAAAAAGGTGTCACTGCTCCATTGCAGTGCGCCGGGAAAATTCAGGGGGCCAAACCCTGCCCGGTTCCAGTCACCGAATTCAATGCCGCCGATGGTGATGGAAGGATAGGTATTGAGGACGGTATCCGGGGAAAACTTACCCGACTCCAACCCTGCCGTTGTAGTGACGATTTTAAAGGTGCTGGCTGGGGGAAATCCTTGCAGTGCCCGGTTGACAAAGGGATGATCCTGGCTTTGCAGGCGCTGCCACTGGGCTTCGGTAATACGGGTCGAAAACAAGTTGGGATCAAAAGCAGGACGACTTGCCATTGCCAACACTTCCCCCGTATTTGGGTTCAGCGCCACGATCGCCCCTTTGTGGTCTCCCAGTGCCTTTTCAGCAGCCCGTTGCAAATCTAGATCTAGCGTTAGTTGTACGTCATTGCCAGGTTTAGAAGGTTTCTCACCTAAGATTTTGACGACCTGCTCGAAGCCATCAACCTCTACCTGTTGCCCCCCCCACTCGCCCCGAAGCTGCGGTTCGTAGGCAAGTTCGACCCCCATCTGCCCAATAATGTCTCCGGGCTGATACCCTTCGCTTTTATGCTGAGTTAGATCGCGATCGTTCACCTCACCTGTATAACCCAGTACATGACCTGCCATATCTCCATTGGGATAGTAGCGAACCGCCTCTGCATCGACCTCTACCCCTTTCAATTCACTACCATACTCTGCCAGTGCCGTCACTTGAACTGGGCTAATTCCTCGCGCAATACGGAGCAACGAGGGTGAGCGATACCCGACCTGTTCCAGTCGCTTCCGTAAATCTTTTTCAGGAATATTCAAAATTCTCGACAAGCGTTTGAGCCGCGGTGCCCACTCTTCTTTCTTGGTCGCAACGGGCCAAAGAAAAACCGAGAACGACAACCGACTGCCCGCCAGAATACGTCCCTTCCGATCTAAGATCTTGCCGCGCTCTGGTTGCTTGGGAATCAGTCGAATCCGGTTTTCGTCTGCCAGCTGCCGATTCCGTGTTCCCTCAACGAGTTGCAAATAAACCAAACGGCTGATAATTGCTCCACCGAGTAATAGGGAGACGAACAGCATTACGGCAAGCGATTGATAGCGCCGCCCAACGGTGCGAGGCGTATCCTGACGTGCGACGGTAGAGGATTGAACCAGCGTCATACGGAAAGATTAAAACAATATGAACTCGCAATCATTAGATAATCAGGAATTGCCAGGAAAGTCCAGCAGCTCATGACTTATCCTGAGTAAAACCAACGTAAAACCAGGAAATGTTGTCAGTCATCGGCAATGCTCACAAGCGGCAAAAAGCAGAAGTAGAACCTCCAGCCATGTGCAGAGGTTCCTGCTTGAGCATCCCTCCTACTCCCTCTCGGAATGTTGACCGATCGAGACAGGGGCTGATTGTAGCTCGTTTTGGCCACAGTGAGCAAAACGAGCGAATTTTACCTGGATTTCTCCTTTCAGGAGATTCAACAAACCGTTAGAATAATAGTTTTTCAGGTTGCTTGAGATAAACTTCAGACGGATAGAATAGAGCAAACATTTGGAACCATGATTCTACCGGAAGGTAGATTGGGTTAATCAGTGCTCCGCCAGAATCACGATAGGATCGCCCTTATGTCGCAGGCTGCTACCCAAAATCAAGGCGCTATGGCAACAGACGCCGGCTTGGATGTTGAACTTCGCAAAGTGTTCAAGGAGTTCAACCGTGAAATGGCGGTTCAGGGGATCGATCTCAGCATTCGGCGAGGCGAGTTTTTTAGTATTCTGGGTCCCTCTGGCTGTGGAAAAACGACTACCCTTCGGCTGATTGCCGGATTTGAGTTACCTTCTGCGGGTGAAGTTCTGATTCAGAATCAGTCGATGAATCAGGTACCGCCCTATCGTCGTCCGGTCAATACTGTCTTTCAGAGTTACGCATTGTTTAGTCACATGACGGTTTGGGATAATATTGCTTTTGGTTTACGACTCAAAAAACAAGGCAAAGCGGCAGTGCAGGAGCGAGTGCAGGAGGCACTGAAGCTGGTCAAAATGGAGACATTTGCCCATCGCTATCCAGCTCAGCTTTCTGGCGGGCAGCAACAGCGAGTGGCACTGGCACGAGCGTTGGTGAATCGTCCAACTGTTTTGCTCTTAGATGAACCGTTGGGTGCATTGGATCTCAAACTGCGAAAAGAAATGCAGATGGAGCTTTCGATTCTGCATCGAGAAGTCGGCTTGACGTTTGTCATGGTGACTCATGATCAAGAAGAAGCCATGAGTTTATCCGATCGCATTGCGGTGATGAATCATGGCAAGATTGAGCAAATCGGATCGCCGAAACAAATTTACGATCGCCCCCAAACCCCGTTTGTTGCAGATTTTATTGGAGATACCAATCTGTTTCGCGGCAAAGTGGAGGGCTTTCATCCTGCCAAGCTTTGGGTTGTGACAGAGCATGGCTTAAAAATGACTGCCCAACCGTTGGAGTCTGGGAAGTCGGCTCCCGTATCGGGTCAGGTCGTCTTAAGCATCCGCCCTGAAAAGATTCGGTTGAGCTACCGTCCATCGGAAGGTCAGGTCAATTGCTTTGAAGGACGGTTAAAAAATGTAATGTATTTGGGTACGCATATTCATTGCGTGATTGAGTTGCTGTCGGGTGATTGTGTCACGATTATGCAACCCAATACCGTTGCCAAACTGCCCAATGCAGACACGCCACTCTATGCTTCTTGGGCAACCGAAGATTGCTTAGCACTGACTGTATAAATCGCAGTGGGTCTCATCACCCAATGGGATGGACACTAATTGTGTATTCCCCAAATTGTTATGAACTGCTGATTGAATGAACCGTTCACCAGACCAACCGCCACTCTTATCAGGCACTGAAAGATAATTGGTGGATTGGGTTACCGCCTCGTCATGCTTCTTTCTTCTTATTCCTATTTCTCCTGAATCAACTGTGGCTCCTCCCGCTTTGAACTCATCCCACGCTCAATCCGCTTTGCGATCGTCCGGTGCGACCCGACGTAATCTGTTGATCACCGCAGCCTTCGCTGCATTAGGGTATGGCTTATCTAAAATTCGCTGGCGTTTAGGCGGAAATCCCAATTCTCATCCTTCTACCCCGAAGACACTAGAAATTTATACTTGGTCCAGCTATGTAGATCAAAAGTTGTTGGATGATTTTAAAGCTCAGACCGGGATTACAGAAGTCGTTGTCGGTATTCTAGGTTCCAATGAAGAAATGCTCGCCGCAATCAAGGCGGGGAAGGGGGGTACTTACAGCATTCTCTATCCCTCTGATTATGCGGTGACTCAGTTGGTGCAAGCCAATAAATTGCAGCCGCTGGATCACTCTCGACTCATCGGTCTGGAAAATATTCTGCCTAAGTTTCGCCATTCGGTACATGATCCAGGGAATCGTTATAGCATTCCGGTGAGTTGGGGAACGACCGGATTAATCTATAACAGCGAAAAATTAACTCCTCCCCCAAGAGATTGGAGTTATCTCTGGCAATATCCTAAATTACTATCTCGTCGCTTTACGTTGTTGGATGATATGCGAGAGGTGATGGGAGCCACTCTAAAATCGATGGGATACTCTTACAATTCTCAAAATCCAGAGGAAATTAAGCAAGCCTATGAAAAATTAGTTGAGTTGAAGCCTCACATTGCCAGTTTCACAACCGATGCCTGGAAAGATCAACTTTTGGCAGGGGATCTCTATTTGGCGATGAGCTACTCAGCCGATGCCGTAACGCTGATGCAAGAAGATTCCAGACTGAGATATCTTATCCCTGAAAGTGGTACCTCTTTATGGAGCGACACGATCGTGATCCCCCAACCATGCCCGAACGAAACGGGCGCTTATGCCTGGCTTAACTTTATTTTGCAACCGTCAGTCGCGGCGGATATGACCCAGCGGTTATTTTTTGCTACTCCTAACCAGGCTGCCTACGATCAGCTCCCTGCCCCACTCCGCAATAACCAAAGTTTATTTCCGCCCGATGCTTTATTGACTAAATCGGAAGGCATTGCCCCATTGAATGAAGCGATGACCGAAATCTACGATCGATATTGGACTAAGCTAACCAGCAGTTAGACTAATTAATTCAACCGTGGGTTCAGCAATTGACATGAGGCGTTCAGACCGTATCTGGCTCAGTTTTTGATTCTTTTCTTTAGTTTTTGATTCTTTTCTTTATTGATATTTGCCTGTGTCTACACAAGTTCCTTCTTCACTCGTCACCCAGCCTGATGCTCACTCAGACAAAGAATCGCCCAGGTGGCTGGGACCACTGGTTCTCTTGGGTCCCTCAGGTCTCTGGTTGGGCTTGTTGTTGGTGATCCCAACCTTGCTGATTTTTGAATTAAGTCTGGTACCGGGAATTCGTCCAGGGGATATTGTCAATCCGTCTGGGTTAGATAATTACGGATTAATTTTCCAACCCGTCTATTTTCGTGTGATTGGGCGATCGCTCTTTTTTGCCTTTGGAACAACCTTCTTTGCTTTGCTGTTGGGCTTTCCGGTGGCTTATTGGATTGCGTTGATCGCTCCAAAGCAATGGCGAAATTTGCTCTTACTCTCTTTTGTTTTGCCTTTGTGGACTTCGTCGCTGCTGCGTTCCTATGCCTGGATTACGATTCTGCGTCCTACAGGAGTCCTCAATTCGTTTTTGCAACTGATCGGAATCCCGCCGCTAGACTTACTCAACCGCAGTCCAGCGGTGCTGATTGGGATGAGTTATAGTATGCTTCCTTATATTGTATTGGTGCTGTATGCTTCGCTAGAAAAGCTGGATCGACGACTGCTGGAAGCTGCAGCTGATCTGGGTGCCAACCCGCTACAGGTTTTTTGGAAAGTGACGATTCCTCAATCATTGCCGGGAATTGTCGCGGGGGCTTTGCTAGTGTTTATTACTAGCTTGGGAGATTTTGTTGATCCGGAACTATTAGGCGGCGCTTCAAGTATGACGCTGGCTCGCTTGATCTATAACCAGTTTATTGGGGCGACTCAGAATTGGGGGTTTGGTTCAGCCCTCAGTATGATTTTGATTTTCTTAGTTAGTCTTGCGATCGCGTTGCTGATTAAGTATGGCGATCGTTCCCAGGTGGTTTAAGTTGAGACGGATTCAGCTTGAGATTGATTAGGATAAACAGTTGTGGAAAACCTTCAGAGAAAGTTTAAGCTCAGCATTTCCTGGCAAGCCCTCTTTTCTTTGCTGATGTACGGTTTCATGTATCTGCCGCTTGTGGTGCTGACGGTTTATAGCTTTAATCGTTCTCCTTTTAGTGCCAAATGGACGGGGTTTACCTGGAGTTGGTATATCAAATTTTTCCAAGATGGACGCATCTTGTTGGCGTTGCAAAATAGCTTGTTAGTCGCAGGGATTGCAGTGGCGATCTCAGCCGTCATTGGCACCTTGATGGCGGTAGGATTGGCACGCTACAACTTTCCAGGCAAGCAGTTGTATCAAAGCATTTCTTACCTGCCGTTGATTATTCCAGATATTTCAATTGCAGTTTCTACCCTGGTGTTCTTACAGGCTTTATGGATTGGGCTGGACTTGAAGACGATCGTGGCAGCCCATGTAGTGTTTTGTCTTGCCTATGTGGCGATCGTCGTCTCTAGCCGCTTGGTCAACTTAGACCCCCATCTGGAAGAAGCGGCTCAAGATCTGGGGGCATCTCCGGTGCAATCTTTTATTTTAGTTTTGCTACCCGAACTCATGCCCGCAATCGTTTCTGGGTGTTTGCTGGCTTTCATCCTCAGTATGGATGATTTGCTCATTGCTAGCTTTACTTCGGGCAGTGGCTATAACACTCTACCCATGGAGATCTTTAGTCGCATTCGGACGGGGGTAAAACCAGACATTAATGCACTCAGCGTGGTTCTCATCTTAGTGTCTGGTCTCTCTTTTGCATTGGCAGAATATGTCAGACTAAACGCCGAGCGGAAACGCTCGGGGCAATAACTGCCTGAGCACTTGCATTCTAGAAAAGTTTTTAATAAAAGCGTCTTTTCTTGCGGCGGGCGATCTCCTTACGTTTGCGCTTTTCCAGGGGCGTTTCAAAATGTCTTAGGCGCTTAATATCTGCAAAAATCCCAGCTTTTGAGACTTGCCGCTTGAATCGACGGAGTGCCGAATCAATCCCTTCGTTTTCCCCCAAAATAATTTGGGTCATTTCGACTCCTTCTACATAATTTTTTACAACAAATGCACTGCTTCAATCGTCAATCTTTGTCTGATTTCCCATCAACGACGCTGTAAAAACAGTGAAGAGGTTTTTGGGCAGATATCCCCCAAAAACCTCTCTTAAAGGACTATTGGGCAGAAAGATGAAGAAGAATGGCAAACGTTGGAAAGTTTGCCATTCAATCAGTTCCTAATGCTGAAACATAGGGTGACGAAAACGCAGATTAATAGCTGCGATAGTTTCCTCGACCCCCGTTACCACCACCACCGCCCCAGCGGTTACCACCGCCACTGCTGGCACGGCTTTTTTCTTCGCGAGGACGGGCTTTGTTCACTTTGAGGTTGCGTCCCATCCACTCAGCACCATCGAGTGCTTCGATCGCAGCAGACTCTTCTGCGTCAGTGGACATTTCTACAAACCCAAACCCTCTAGGGCGTCCAGTTTCACGGTCAGTAGGTAACTGAACACGTCTCACAGTCCCGTAATCTGCAAATACCGTGCTCAAGTCATCCGAGGTAACCTCGTATGACAAGTTTCCAACATAAATCGACATGTAAGGAGTCTCTCCAAAGTCTAAGTAGAAGTGTAGAGGTTAAGAAACGGAGAGACGCCTGTCAGCTTAAACAAACTCTGCAACCGAATTCAACTCTCGTAGAACACCTTAACACAGGTTGCAGCAGTGGTGTCAAAATTCTGAAATCCTGACGGGCATTGACACAGGACTCAGTGAGGTATTGATTTCTACATTAAGATTTATCACCAACGACCTTCCACTTTAGTAGTGAAAACTTGTTAATGAGATTGATTAATTGTTGATGCAGACTAGTGGGGTGAGCGATCGCCCAAAGGTTGGTTACCAAGCATACCGTTCCCAAGCTGAGCAATACATAAGTTTGTGTCATCACGACTCCAATGATGAACCAGGTCATGACATGGCTAATCATTACCAATGCCAGCAAAATTGCGATTGCAATCGAACGATGGATTTGCTGGATTGGGCGTGCGAAACCAACCAGCCAGAGTGTATGTATCGTTACCAGCAGATTTGCAGGAACCAAGAAAGTACAAATTGCAACACAGTGGGTGCGAGAAAATTCAAATAATGGATTGAGATCGGGCATTCGGACTCCTGGAAGCGTACTGTCAGGAACGATGTAACTTCTATCCACTTCATCATAAAGGGGAGGGATCAGAACTGGCTATGGCAAATGACCAGCCTGGTCAACATCGTTTCTGTAGGGTCAAAACTCAATTGAGTTCGGCGGATTGGGACTGAGCGTCCAACGCAAAACTAATCCTCAACTTCATCTGACAAGTTCCAGCCTAAAGCGTTTGCGACTTGTTCTGCAAGTTCCAAAGGGCTGAAAGGTTTGGCGATCGCTGCCTGTAGCCCCAATTCGGCATAGCGGCTGAGATCGGTTGCTTGGACTTTGGCGGTTAACAAAATCACGGGAATTGTGCTGGTGTTGGGATTTGCCTGGAGTGCCCGAAACGTTGACAATCCATCCATATCTGGCATCATGACATCCAACAAAATGGCATCGGGAGAACTGGTTTCAGCTCTGATTAATCCCTCTTGTCCTGAACCCGCAGTCATGACTTGCCAGCCTGCTACCGTTTCCAGACAAATTTGGGCAATTTCTTGAATATATGGCTCATTGTCGATCACCAGAATGCGTTTGGGCATGGGGAGTGAGTGGTAATGGGATGAATAGGTGGATGGGTGATTCAACGATCAAAACTTCTCCTATCGCTTCTATCTTCCCATCCCTCATCTTTCCCTTTCGCCAGGTCTCTGCATCCTCTTTTTCTATCCCCCTTTCCGTCGCTGCGTCATCCGTTGTAGCAGACCCATAACGCGATGTTCAAATTCTTGGGGCGTCACACGCCCCTTGGTGAGGAATTCGGTTTGTCCCAGCCGAAGCCGATCGCGATCGGCTTCGTTGAGATCTTTTGCTGAATAGATAACCAGAGGGACACTATGTAGGATGTTGTGTTGTCGTAACCAATCGACAACAGTAAATCCATCACCACCGGGTAAGCCCAGATCCAGAACAAGTAAATCGGGTTTGAGTTGCTGACTCAGGCGGATGGCTTCTCGTCCGGTTGAGGCGTGGAATGTATCAATTCCCTGCTGCTCAAAGAGGGTTCTGAGGACTTGTGCCAGGTCTGCATCATCTTCAATCACTAGGACGCGGATTTGTTTGGCAGGGGTTGCCAGGGCTTGCCGCAAAGACTGGAAGAGGGCACTTTCATCCAAGGGTTTACCGACCCAATCGACGAAGCCCAGATCGCTGGCTGTTTCAGTACTAGGTGGACAAATGCTACAGATTAGAATGGGGATGTCTTGGGTTTCAGGTTGTTCGCGTAGTACTGCGAGGACTTGCCACCCGTTCATTTTGGGCATTAGCAGGTCGAGCAGAATAACATCTGGACGTTGAGCGATCGCTTGGGCGATCGCGTCCTGTCCATTTGCCACTGTAATGACTTGGTAGTTGTGCTGTTCGAGCAAGGTTTTGAGAACTGCCCGAATCGAGGGATCGTCATCACACACCAGGACTAACGCCCCTGTCGGTGCCACATCGGGCAACGGGAACTCGTCCAGATGAGAAAGGGGCAACGTAAAGTAGAAGGTGCTCCCTTCTCCCAAGGTGCTGTTGACCCAGATTTGTCCACTGTGTTGCTGCACAATGCTGCGACAAATCGCCAAACCTAATCCTGTGCCTTCGTGGTTACGTGAGTCGGAGGCATCAACTTGCTGGAAACGTTCAAAAATTTTGTCGAGTTTATCGGCAGGGATGCCTCGCCCCTGATCTTTGACCGAAAACAGGAGTTGGGTGTAAGGGGATAAATAAAGGGCATCTGGGGTTTCTGGTATCAAGGGCAATTGTTCTGGCTTGGCAATTTCAGCATTGAGCCAGACGGTGGAACCGGAAGCTGAAAATTTGATGGCATTACTTAGTAAATTGGTTAAGGTTTGCAAAATCCGATCGGGATCTGCCCAAAGTTGTACATTGACAACTGAAAGCGAAAGGGTCACTCCTGCGGCATCTGCTAGGGGTTGCATGACTTCGATCGCTTGCTGACTCAGATCAGCAACATAGCAACTTTGCTTCTCCATGGAGATTTTTCCTGATTCAATGCGCTCGATATCGAGGATGTCGTTAATTAAGCGCACCAGGCGATCGGTACTTTCGACTGCAATCTGCAAAAGCCGTTTGCCGCGCGGTGAGTCGGCGCTGAGTAAGCCACTGGCAAGCATTCCTAAGGAACCGTGAATTGAGGTGAGGGGCGTACGGAGTTCATGGCTCACCACAGAAATAAATTCGTCTTTCATCCGTTCGACTTGCTGACGATCGGTGATATCGCGCAAGATGACAGTAAAGATTTTTTCATTACCCAGTTCTAGACGAGAAATGGAAGCCTCGGCTGGGAACTCGCTGCCATCTTTGCGACGACCAAAAATAGAGCGGCGATCGCCCATTTGACGAGCCCGATAGGCAGCTTCACCAAAGTCTTGAACATGAAGACGATGGGCAACCACCGAGCGCAAGGGCAAGAGAAGATCCAAGGGTTGCCCTAACACTTCGCTCGCAGTGTAGCCAAAGATCTTTTCTGCTCCCTGGTTAAATAAGGTGATATTTTGAGCAGCATTGATAGAAATAATGGCATCCTCGGCAATTTCTACAATGCCAGAAAAGCGCTGTTGAGAAATTCGGAGGGCAGCTTCTATTCGGTTACGCTCATCCAATTCTTGCTGAAGGCGATGGTTTAAATCGAGCAGCTCAGTGGGGTAGGGTATTGCTGATCGATCTCGCTTTGGGCCTATCTGTCCCCCTGGTGCATGTTTGGTTCTGTCATGAGTGATGTCACGCGCCCAGACGTAAATGCCAGCGGTTTCTAGGATGACGATTGCCCGCCAGGCTAACCACTTCCAGGTGCCATCTTTGCAACAATAGCGGGTTTCAAAATCGCCTTCAGAAGCTTCGCTCGCCAACTGCGCCAGCTTAGCTTGAGTGGAGGCGCGTTCGTCCGCATCCACAAATGCCCAAAGGGGCTGGTTCAGCAGTTCTTCGTTATTGTATCCCAATGCTTGCTCAAAGGCTGGATTGACGCACTGAATGGTGCCATCGAGTGCAACGATACAGAGCAAATCGGTTGCAATTTGAAAGAAATAGGCTTCTGGAGAAGATTTCATAACGCTCAAAAGATGGATAGTCGATGACGCAGGAGATCAGAAATTTAAGCATTTGCCACAATAATTCGGTTACCACCGCTTGCCTGTGCCCGATAGAGCGCTTCATCCGCAGCTCGATAGAGAGATTGCAAATCTTTGCCGATGTTGGGATATTGGGCAACTCCAACACTGGCGGTAATGGCTAGCTTGCGATCGGGCGCTGCAAAGATTTCTTGCTGACCAATGAGCGCAAGAAGCTGGGTCAGTCTGGATAGACTATTTTCCTGCCTCATGTTGTATAAGCCCAAGACAAATTCGCTGCCGCCCCAGCGCGCTACGACATCTTCACCTCGAAAGTTTTGCTGGAGCAGTTGCCCAACTCGGCGCAAAATTACATCTCCGATAGCGATTCCCTCGCGATCGTGGATTTGCTGAAAGCGATCGATTGCCAATACGGCAAAGGAGAGGACCTGGTGATGTCGATTGGCTAAACGGAGCAGACGATCCAGATCTTGAGTGGAGCGATATCGACTGGCAATTCCCGTCAGCAGATCGGTATCGGTGAGGCGACGCAACGCCCGCATCCGATCCAGCCGATTGACAATCCGGGTGACCAATTCTGGACCGACGATCGGTTTACTGACAAAATCATCTGCCCCGACTGCAAACACCTGATTCACTGTTTCAGCATCTGTATGAGCAGTGAGAAAAATGATAGGCAACTCGCTCCAGCGAGCGTCGTTACGCACCACCTGACACAAGTCGAATCCACTCAGGTGTGGCATCCTGATATCTAAAATCAGCAAATCTGGCGAAGTGACTTCGAGCATTTGCCAAAATTGCTGAGGGTCAGACAAGGCTGTGACTTGCAACCCCCAGGGTTCTAGCAATGTTCTTAAAGCAGCCAGCATAGCAGGATCGTCATCTACCACCAAAATTTTGGCTTCGGCAGCGGTTGGTTGAAGCACCTGACGAACGGCTGTCAAGACCTGAACTGGGGCGATCGGCTTTTGCAAGAACGTTCGTCCGCCCAGCCGCGCTGTTTCCAGCCGATCGTTTAAGTGATCCTGCGTCGTCAAAATTAGGACTGGGATGGGTGGCACGCGATGGGACAATTCTTCTAACAATGCCAGACTGTCTTGACGATTTGAGGCAATCGAAAGATCGAGCAGTACCGCGACCGGGGGTTGTTGTTCGATCTGACTTTTAGCGATCGTCAATTCGGAAGCAATAATCCCCTGTAATCCCCAGGTTTCTGCTTCTTTTAAGAGTTGTTCAGCGGCTAACCGATCGCGATCTACAATCAGCAATCGGCGGGACTCTTCATCTCGGGTGGGCGTATCCACATTTTCCTGGTTAGAGAAGTGCTCGATCTCCTGTCGCAACGCGATCACAAATTCTCTAAGCCGAGTGGTTTGATGGGAGTCAAACGGCAGGGATTGTTGCAACAGATGGTCAATTTTGCGTGCCAACTTGGAACCCTTAGCCAAGCCAAATGTTCCCAAAGAGCCTGCTAATGTATGAGCTTCCTGTCTGGCTTGCTGCCATAGCTGGGTCAATTCGGCAGGTGCAAGGGACGACGTGGGAATGGCAGGGAGTGCAGGGTTCGTCGGGCCAGGAGGTGTTTCAATAGCATGAGGTAAAGTGGCGATCGCCCGTTCCACCACCTCAACTTGTTGGCTCACCCGCGCTTGATACTTGTCCCAAACTTTCGCCAGAATATTGAGTGTTTGCTGTTTGGATGGCTTTTGGAACTCAATTGTTTTGGGCGATGTTTCCCCTTCGGTCGAGAAGTTTGGCACTTCTAAGGGTTTGAGCCGATAGCCAATCCCGTACACAGTTTCAATCAAATCCGCAGGTGCCCCAACTGCCTTCAGCTTTTGCCGTAAGCCTTTGATATGCGTCCTCACGGCTTCTTCGCCGGGCATCTCATCAAAAGACCAGATTTGTTCCAGAATTACCCCACAGCTAAACACCCGCCGATTATTCCGCAAAAATAACTCCATCAGAGCATATTCTTTCGGGGTCAGTGAGAGTAATTTTTCCCCATAAATTGCTTCGCAAGCACTGGGATCAAGCCGCAAGTTACCCCACTCCAGCACAACTTGAGAGACCGCAGGCCCTCGACGCAGCAAGGCTCGAATGCGAGCAACCAATTCCTCTGGATCAAAAGGTTTGACGACATAGTCATCGGCACCCGCATCCAGCCCGAGCGCTTTGTCATGTCCACTATCACGCCCAGTCAATAGCAAAATCGGCATCTGATAGCCCCGCGATCGCAACTTACGGCACAGGGCAATCCCATCCAATTTTGGGATCATGACATCTAGCAAAATCAAATCAAAAACAAAACTTTCGACTAACTCCCAAGCGATCCAACCATCAACCGCAACATCCACTGCGTAATTTTGTTGGAGTAACACTGTGGTCAGTGCCTTTGCAGTTAACTCGTCATCCTCAACAACTAAGATCCGCATCAAGGGCTATTTTCTAGGACGGGCAAGTATACCAGGGGATAGGTCTAAGGGGATAGGTCTGATTGAGCTGGAAAAAGTGGGTTCCTGTATGTCCCGATTGACGCCCAACTGCCCATTCTTGTCACCCTAATTCACAGGCTTCACAAATTATGAAAGCCAGCAGGCAAAAGACCTTTGACCATCCTAAAGCAGACAGCCCCTAGCAATGGGAGTTATTTACAAACGTCAAAGAAATTGATAAATTAGTACTTGTGTTCTATTTTTGCGATCGGCTAGTTCTTTCGTATCGGTATGGCTATGCACCCTCCCATTCTGCCCGGAACTTTGCTGCATCACCGTTATCGTCTGATTGGGATTCTAGCGCAAGGCAAAATTGGCTGGACTTACCTGGCAGAGGATCAAAAGCGTGTGGGAGAATTGTGCCTCTTAAAAGAAGTGGCAGCCGTGGCACCTACTGCTGAATCTTTGCCTGCTTTGCGAGAAACGTTTCAACAGGAGGCTGCGCTCCTTTATGACCTGCAACATCCTCAAATTCCACGCTTTCGAGTGGTGATTACCCATCTCGATCGCCTGCTTTGGGTCGAAGAATATATTTCCGGTAAATCCTATCGAACCCTGTTAGCAGAACGATTGGCTCAAGGGGTTGCTTTCTCGGAAGCAGAAGCTGTGAAACTGTTGTGGCGGGTGTTGCCTGTGCTGAACTATATCCATCGGCGAGATATTATTCATGGCAATCTCTCGCTCGATACACTGGTGGTGCGGGAATCCGATCAAGTTCCTGTATTAACCCATTTTGGAACAGCGCAACCCATTGCTGCCAAATTGCAATTGCTCACCCAAACTGAGCCTGAATCGGTAGTCGGGCAATGGGGATTTGTAGCTTCCGCAGGAATTGCTCTGGAACACGATCGCAGCCTCGATTTTTATACGTTAGCGGTTACTACTTTGCTACTGCTGACGGGGCAAGAGCCAGAAACGTTGTACGATGCCAAACAACAGACCTGGCAATGGCAGCAATGGATTCCCCTCAGTCCACAACTGACCCGAGTGTTGAAGCAAATGCTGCTACAAAAGCCCAAACTGCGCTATCACTCCGCTGCGCAGATTGCTCAGGCACTCAAGCCTCTAGTTCATGCGCCCCCCCAGGAGACTCTGGAACCCACATTACCAACTTTGCCTGATCCACCCACGCCGATCGCCGAAGTCATTGCGCCTACAACCCCAGAAGGCTCAATGACCGAGGATTTAACCTCGGAAAACTTAGCTTCTAAAAATTTAATTTTCGAAAAGTTAGGTCTTGGGAATTTAATGACTGAGGCGTTACCCGAACCTCGCACCAGCACGGCGACCCTTCCAGTTTTACCGATTCACGATTCCACCGCTTTTCAGGACACTTCGCCCTATGGGGCTTTCGCTGTTGCCCCCACTGCCCCCAGCGAAAATGATGATCCCCCGTTAGGATGGCGGCCAGCGACGAGTGCAGTTAGATCGGGACGGGTGCTGCAAAGGTCAGAAGATTCTCGAGAATCCTTCGTCTGGAACACGCAGCAAATCCGCTGGCTGGCTGGTATTGGTCTGGTTGTGATGATTGGCTGGCTCAGTTGGAAAGGGTTATCTTCTTCTCGTTCGCTACAACGGGCAGATTCTGGATCTGAGCCAATAGGGGTGATCGATGCTCCTGCCGTATCCGGCTCTCAGACTGCTAAACCACTGCTGCAACCGGCAGATCCAACCCTGACGGCTCAAGAACAGTTGACTCAAAAAGCCCTACGCGATCGCCGCCGCAATCTAGAAATTCAGCACAACTTTTTTGCAGATCTGGTGGATGAAGTGTTTTACGCAAAACACCCTGACTTGAAAGGGCGACGCTTGTCCATGCAGTCCGAACAACAATCGTTGCGGATGGAGTGGAATGAGATCGCAGAAGTGCTCCTCAATCGACTGAAGGTGCTGAGTCCTGACGCACGCCGCAAACTGGGAGGATATGGTCAAGTAGATTACGATCGTTGGACGACGATCTCAAAACAAAATAACCTAAGTATCCGTGCCCTGCAAATTTTGACCGATGTTCGCTTCACTTATCTGTTTCCAGAGCAAAAGGAAGCCAGTGCAAATCTCGGTCAGTTCAGTCAGGTCTGGTTTGCCGTAATGGAAGATCAATTAGAGGCAATTCGCTCCAAAGCCATTGTGCAAACGATTCAGTTGTCTGCCAATGGGCTGAGCCAATCCAGTGGAGTTCTGAATGCAGGGCAAGCTAAAGTTTATGTGGTGCAGCTAGAAAAAGATCAGTCGGTGCAATTTACCTTGCAAGCCCCGACTCCCTCCACTCACCTTTCGATTTACTTTCCTGCTCAGAGTGGCGATCGGGCATTATTAGAAAACTCAACCAATCTCACCTGGTCAGGAAAGCTGCCCCAGTCTGGCTATTATGAGATTGTCATTGTCTCCAACGCGCCCGAAACGGTGGGGTATCAGTTCAAGTTGAGCCAACTGGCGGAGGGGTGATGGGGGGTCAGTGTCGATCGAATCGGTTGGCTATTTGCCATCGAGTGTGCCATGTACAAAATATTCTGACGCTCTTGCAAGAGAAAGCTGACGGTGTAAAGCAATCCATCCTGTTGCCACATCACGGATGAAAAGATGGAAGGAGGCTGGCGGAAGTTGCCTTCCAAAAGATACCCCTGCACGCCCTGAGTCAATTCGATCGGGGTGGCGGCAGCCAGGTGTTGTTTCCACTCACGTTGGGTATTGTCTGAAGTCGGGGCTTCGACCGAGAAGCTTCCTACCAGACAGGGATGGGGACCGCTGTCACAACTGAATAGTCCGATCGTCAAGCCGGGCGGCGAGGTTGAAGAGAAAAGTTTGATATTGAGTTGATTGATAAAGTCTTCATCGGCAGGACCTCCCAACAAAATTTTGTCGGGCAATCGCATCACCCACTTCGGGGGTAAGCTGCGCTGAATCTGGTTGAGGTGAGGCGTAAAGACAGGGTCTGGAGCCGCCAAAACCCGAACTGCGTTGTTGAGGCTGGTGACGAGTAGGACTACAAAGAGAAGAGGACGATACCACATAGGGAAATGCTGAATAAAATCATGCTGAAGATGTTACAGCAGGTCTTTGGCAATCAACTGATTTTGAATGGCAAGGATGGCTGCCTGGGCGCGATCTCGCACTTCGAGCTTTTGCAAAATGGCATGAACATGCACCCGCACTGTACCCGGTGTAATGTATAACATTTCGGCAATTTGTTGATTGGTTTTGCCGGTAGCAATCAGGGCTAAGATTTCTTGCTCTCGACGAGTCAGCGCTGGAGAAGGGGTAGCTGTCGTTTGTGGGCGCTGTTCTTGCGATGGATGGTCTTTAAATGCAGTCTGGATTTCAGTGGTTGCGGTCGAATCCCACCAGGATGCGCCTGCAGCAACCGATCGAATTGCCAGCATGAGGAGTTCCGAGGACAGCCCTTTCAGACAATAGCCCTGGGCACCCACTTCAATCATGCGATTGATCAGAGATTTTGGCGTTTGTGAGGTGAGAACGAGCACCGGCAACTGCGGACAGTATTGTTTAATTTGGCGACAGGCTTCGATACCACCGATTCCGGGCAAGCCAATATCTAAAATCACCAGATTGAGTGCATGGTGCCGCACTAGTTCGATCGCAGTTTCTCCGTCTTCGGCTTCGGCAACCACTTCCAATCCGGGTTCTTGCTGTAGCCGTACCCGCAATCCCAGACGAAAGAGTTCGTCATCTTCTACGATCAGAACCTGTAATGGAGGAGAGGGCATCAGGCACCAAAGGGTGGTTGAAACGGTAGGGTGGGAAACGGAAGGCAAACACTGCCCCGATAGGATAACCGTCATGCGCTTCTACGATCTGTCGAAATAGCCCTAAGTCTGAGCCTTTGGTTTGCCGATCGCAGGCGCCTTGATAAAATCGCTCAAACAGATAGGGGATTGCTTCGGGGATGATACCCACGCCGCTATCGTTAACTTTGACAATCTGATACGAGGCAGCGGATTCTAGCAACACTTCAACTTTACCTTCCCGAAGGGAGAAGTGGTGCTAGCAAGCTTTTTGATTCTACTGGTGCACCCGATTGTCATCCTCATTCCGGGTACGATCCGACCAATTGGCAGGCATCAGCGACTGACAACCTTTTCGATCGCCAACGACATTGCTAAATACGTTGCCAGCATCCCTGTCCACACGACTGCCACGCAGAAAGAGCCGCATCCATTCAAAAAATGACTTCACTTTTCAACCAATAACGAAGCACTTCAGCAGTTGTGTTTGCCTGGGCGAGCGCGCCTCGGGGGGTATGTGGAAAATCTCCATCAAAAACTTCCGAAAAACAACCCAAACAGGCTTGTTGGTTGAAATGGTCGAACAGCGGTTGCCAGTCGAACGGTAGGGGTTCTGTTCCCTTTGCCTCATAGAAACGTTCCCAGGCACGGATAAAGGAGCCAAGCAGCCAACTCCAAACTGTGCCCTGATGATATGCCAGATCGCGTTGGCGGGGATTGCCGACATAGTGCCCAATATAGCCTCGGTCAGTGGGATCTAGACTGCGTAATCCATAGGGTGTCAGTAGACGATCGCGGGCGATTTGCAAAATCTGCCGTCCCTGGTTGTGAGTAAAGGCACAATGGCTGAGCGAGATTGCCAGTACTGCATTGGGACGAATACGAGCATCGGTACGATCGTCCGGCTCAATCACATCGTAAAGGTAGCCCGAATCCCCATTCCAGAACTTTTGCAGCGACATTTTTACCTGCTCTGCCTGTTGGGTATAGCGTCGCGCCTGGTTACTTAAACTCACAGGGTTTGCGGTTGCCGCATCGATCTCCAGTTGCTTGGACCACTGACTTGCCCAGCATAGTGCCGAATACCAGAGAGCATTCACTTCGATCGGTTTACCTCGGCGGGGGGTCACAGGTCGCCCATCTACGCAGGCATCCATCCAGGTCAACGCCATGGTGGGGTCATCCCAAATCACCAACCCGTCAGAGGCATCAATCCGGACGTTATAGAATGTTCCGGCAGTGAATGCTTTATAGATTTGCTTGACGATCGGATATTGTTCCGTTACAAATACCCAGTCTTTGCTGGCTTCCAGGTACAGTCCCAGCGTCTCAATCCACCAGAGCGACGCATCCAGGCTGTTATACAGCGGTCTACCATCATCCATAAAGGTGCCTGGTAGCAAGCCTTGCTGACAGTAGCGCCCCAAGCTTTCCAGCAGTTGTCGTGCCAAAGAAAATCGCTGGGTCACCAGGGTAAGACCTGGCAGCGCCACGAGCGTATCGCGTACCCGTTCATTAAACCAGGGGTAGCCTGCCACGATAGCTGGGGAGGCAGTGGCAGTGCGATAGGTGATGAACTGATCCACTGCATGGAGTAGACGGCGATGGGTCAAGCTGGCAGATGCCTGGGGACTGGGAGAGAAGGGCAGGCTACAGCGGGCAAGGCGTTGTTGTTTTGCTTGCACGACCCGATCGAAGGATAACAGTGGGGAGGTGTTCGGATCAGTCCATCCGGTTCTGGCTTCCAGGGTCAAACTTTCTCCCGGTTGCAAAATGGTGCTCAGGTAGCCGGGGCTAAACAGATCTTCGTAGTCGTAGAGTCCGCGTTGTTTTTCTTCTGGGTAATGGTAGTTGCGATACCAGACTTTGTCAGGTTTATAGAAGCCATGGGTCCACCGCAGTTGCCAGGGGGTGCCGACCTGCCCCGCCTGGTTGGATTGCAAGAGCAGTTGTTGTGTGACGACCAGTTGGGCAAAGTCGAGATCAGGTTCTGCCTGCTGCTGGTGATGAAAGCTGCGATCTCCGATGATCGGACGTAACCGCAAAATGGCAGCTTCACTGCCAGTGTAGGTATAGTGAATCAGCACTCGATTGACAATCTGCACCGCTGCATTGCCCAAAATATCGTCGGTTGGCAATTCCGGCTCCATCAGACCATAGGGCATCATAATCTGTCGAGTCAGTTGCCAAAAGCGATCGGGTTGCTCTAGGCTCCAAACCCAGGTCGGAACTGGCTCTAGCTCAAAATGTTGTAACCATTCATAGCCATGGGGTTCAATCGTTCCGCCTGCCCAAAAATTTGTCCCCAATGCAAAGATTTGCCCATCAATTTCCAGGCTGGCATCCAGATGAGAAAGCAATAGGGTGCGTTGCTGGGGTGGGTCGATCGCCGCAACCAACCAACCGTGATAGGTGCGGGTACGGACATCACAGACGGTTCCATAGGCAAAACTTCCGAGTCCATTGGTGAGCAGCCATTCGCGAGTGTCTGGGTCGTGCATGGGTGGAGAGAGTGGGGGAGTGGAGGGGTAGAAGTGGGGGATTTTTTAGGGAATGGAGGCTTACTCAAAATCATAACGACTATGATTATGATATAGTCGTAGCGGTTGGCAGACGTAACCCGTTGTCTGTTTGGTTAAGCCGTGATGGCTTAACCCATCGCTTCGCGAGACTAGAAGCATTACTATCGCAAGGAGATCTGTATTCCCATGACCCATCCCACAGAAGGATGCCTTCGCGTCGGACAAGCTGCTCCTGACTTTACCGCAGAAGCAGTTTATGACCAGGAGTTCAAGACGATTAAGCTGTCCGACTATCGGGGTAAGTACGTCGTTTTGTTCTTCTATCCGCTGGATTTTACCTTTGTTTGTCCAACTGAGATTACTGCTTTTAGCGATCGCTACGACGAATTCAAAAATCTTGGCACTGAAGTTTTCGGTGTTTCGGTCGATAGCGTGTTTTCACACCTCGCCTGGATTCAGACCGATCGCAAATCGGGTGGGGTGGGTGACTTGAATTATCCACTGGTAGCTGATATCAAGAAAGAAATTAGCACGGCTTACAATGTCCTCGATCCGGATGCAGGCATTGCCCTGCGCGGTCTATTCATCATCGATAAGGATGGCATTATCCAACATGCCACGATCAATAATCTGGCGTTTGGTCGCAATGTGGAGGAGACGTTGCGGACCCTGCAAGCGATTCAACATGTACAGTCTCACCCAGATGAGGTCTGCCCCGCTGGCTGGAAGCCAGGTGACAAGACGATGACGCCTGATCCAGTGAAGTCGAAAGACTACTTCGCGGCAGTGTAGCTGAGCGGGCAATTGCGCCCCGATCGATGCGCCGTGGGAACGCGAGACATTGCGTTCCCATGATGGCAATTAATTTTTGCTTTATTGAATTTTGGCTTCACATTCGCCGATCGGTACGATCTCACCTTCAGAATTTTGACGGCACGATCGGCGAATCAGTGGAAGACTTATCTCCGAAAGACAGAGACCAGGTTATCTCCTCAGGTTGAGGTAGCGAGCGTTCCGAACCGATACAAATGGTAATGCAAGCTACAAAATATCCACTTCAGCGCCAGATCGGTGAGGTGGAAGGAGGAAAAAATGGCTCTAGGACATCATCACAAACGTGCGGTTGGGACGTTTTCCAGCTACCAGGACGCAGAAGCAGCTTTGCACGAATTGAGAGATAGCGGCTTCACCATGGATCACGTATCGATCGTTGGACGGGATGCGGCAAACCGCAGTGACTTGGCTGGAGTAAATGCAAGCGATCGGGTCGCCGATGCCACCAGAGAGGCAGCTCACAATACCGAAGCCGATGAAGGTGCCAAAACGGGCGCATTGACGGGTGGTGCATTGGGAGGACTCACGGGACTGTTAGTCGGTCTGGGTGCAGTGGCGATTCCCGGAATTGGTCCGGTCATGTTGGGAGGAGCGATTGCGACAGCTCTGGCAAGCGCAGTCTCCGGTGGCGTAATTGGCGCTGCGACGGGCGGTCTGGTGGGCGGTTTGGTCGGTCTAGGGATTCCAGAAGACCGTGCGAGAACTTACAACGATCGTGTTTCCAAAGGCGAGTACTTGGTCATGGTGGAAGGGAGCGAGGAAGAAATTCGTCGTGCCGAAACCTTGCTGAACCGCCGTGGTATTCAGGATTGGGGCATTTACGATTCACCTAGCGATCGAGCCGTTGACCCTGCCTATCCCGCTGGGACAACATCCGGATCGCAGACCCCTTTAATCTAAGGAACCCGCGACCGATAGCCGGTTACTAAGTAGGGAGGGCAAACGGGCTTGGCGTTCGGATGGACGATCGCCCTTTGCCCCCCCCAAACCCCACATTGGCTGATCGGCGTGAACCGTCTGAGTTGAAACCAATTCAAACAACGAGCAAGTAGCCGAAAAGGCCGATTTGACACTCCTGCCGAGGGGAAGCTTGCCAGCAGGCGACTTCGCCCGTGACCTGCTTTCCTTTGCCTGGATTGCCAGTTAATTAATTTAAGGATGAACCCGATGAATAAAGTAATTCCTGTGTTGCTGGGTGGCTACCTGTTGGTAGCAATTACGGCTTGTACAAATGCCAAAACCAGTTCAGATGCGCCGAATACTACTGCTAGCAATGGTGCTACACCCGACGCTACCAGCGTTCAGAATAACCAACAGGATGCTTCTAATAACGTTCGTAAGGCTCAGATGGAGGCGGATATCCGCGCTCGTGAACAGCGTAATGCCACAGGTGGTGATCCGCTAAAGCGGGCGGATGCTGATCTGGAAAGCGAGGTGCGCACTAAGCTGGAAGCCAATATCCCTCAGGGTAAGCTCACGGTGAGTGCAAAGGATGGTGTTGTGACTGTGGCTGGTACGGTGCCCAATCAGAACCAACTTACCAAGATTGAACCGTTGGCCAAACAAATCAAGGGTGTGACTGGTGTTGCGGTGAAAGCCACGGTGGCTCCACCGAAAGCAAACTAACCCAGTTTGATGGGTGTTTGGGTCGATCGAGATCTTCCCTAGAAACTTGGGCGGATGTTTTAAGGGCTCTCTCGCAAGTAGCGATAGACACGATCCCCCTAAATCCCCCTTGAAAAGGGGGACTTTGAGTGCCGAAAGCCCTCTTTTTTTCCAGCGCAGCCACGCATCGGGGCGGGGATTTAAGGCAATCTCCTAGGTGTAGCATTCTCGAATTTAAATTGGCATAAGAATTCAATGTCTTAAACCATAAGCCGGAGGAGCAACAGGATTGTTCCTCCGGTTTTGTTTATCAGTCCAGTTTCTGTTATCAAGGTTGAATCGGCTTATCGAACCCAAACCACGCTAAATTAAACCGCGATCGTTGCAGAGGGTTGTAGGGGTGGATTTTTCGATTCAGTTGAAACAAAGCCATTCATCGATTGGCTAAACCGCCCCGACCTACTCAACATTTGACCTAAAAACCGTTTAATCGGTATCGGAAGCCAGGACTAGCAACACTCCCCACAGCACCACTAGCCACCCTATATGCTGCTATGCTACACCTGTAGAAAATTACTCCCGACTCCTGAATCCTGACTCCCGACTCCTTATGAAAGCCCGCGAAGTTTTACAATGCTACGCCGCCGGAGAACGCGACTTTCGCCGCACCAACCTGCGGGGACAATCCTTTCGGGGACAGGATCTCTCCGGCGCAGACTTCAGCGAAGCGGATATTCGAGGATCAGATTTTACGAATGCCATTCTGAATAGAGCAAACTTCACCTATGCCAAAGCAGGAGTACGAAGACGTTGGCTGTTACTCCAAAAACTGATCATATTTGTGATCACTGCAATTTCTAGCATGTTATCAGCATCTTCAGGGCTATTAATTGCAACACTTTTTTTGGATCCCCATGGAAGTAGACCAGCGTTTTTGATAGCCGGATGGGTAGTTATAGGATTAACAGCAAACACTTTCATCACAATCGCTCAGCAAGGATTTACAGTTAAAGCCTTGCTGAGCCTTGCTGGTGCTGGTGCTACCGCTAGTACTGTCGCTGGTACTGTCGCTGGTGCTGTCGCTGTTACTGCTACTATTGCTGTCGCTGGTGCTGTCACTGGTGCTGTCGCTGTCGCTGTCGCTGTCGCTGTCGCAAGCGCTGTTACTGTTGCTGGTGCTATTACTGTCACTATCGCTGTTGCTGATACTGTCACTAGCATTGCTGTTACAGTTGTCGCTGTTTCTGGTGCTGGTATTACCGCTAGCGCTATTGCTAGTGCTGTCGCAAACACTGGTGTTGTTGCTGTCGCTGTCGCAAGTGCTAGTGCCATCACTGTTGCTATCGCTAGCTTATTGTTAGGCTTCTATTCCGGTTACTGTGCATTCGAGGGAGATGAAAGGTTTGCTCTGCTCTATATCTTCGGAGTTGCCTTCGGTGCCTTGGGCGGTACTTTGTTTCGGGGTGCCGATCTGACTCATGCCAATTTCAGTTATGCTGTGCTCAAAGGCAGCAATTTTAATCACACAACGCAAAAGCAAACCAGGCTGGAATGGGTCTGTTGGCAAGATGCCCAAAAGCTGGATCGGGCTAGAGTCGGTAATTCCATCCTGGCAAACCCTGCCGTGCGGGACTTATTGGTTACCCGCAATGGCTATAAAAAGTCTTACATTGATGCCAATCTGCGCGCTGCCAACCTGGATGGGGTCAACCTGGAACAGGCAAACCTGACCTGGGCAGACCTGAGCGGTGCTACTCTGCGCCACGCTAGCCTGAAAGATGCCAATCTCACTGAAAGCCTGGTGCTCAATACCGACTTCACCGGGGCAACACTAACCGGATCTTGCCTGGAAGCCTGGAATATTGACTGCAACACCCAACTGGAGAGCGTCGATTGTCAATACGTCTATTTGCTGCGCAACCAGCAAGAGCGTCGTCCTAGTAGTGGTGACTTTGCCCCTGGCGAGTTCACCAAACTGTTTCAAGAAGTCCTCAGTACCGTCGATCTGATTTTTCGCAACGGTATTGATTGGAAGGCATTTGCCTATTCGTTCAATAAACTGGTTCTGGATAACGCAGGCACCGAGCTTTCCATCCAAAGCATTGAGAATAAAGGCGATGGCGTTGTGGTCGTGCGGGTGAATGCACCGCCCGATGCGGATAAAGCTAAACTGCATAGCGAGTTTAACCAGACCTACGAAACGGCTGTTCAAGCGTTGGAAGCCAAATATCAGGCAGAATTGAAAGCCAAAGACGACCAGATCACCATCTACCGTCAGCAAAGTGCGGATATGTTGGAAATTACTCGTCTAATGGCAAACCGACCGATCAACGTCCAGGCATTTGCAGAGGCAAAAGCGATGAATGAAAGCACCGATACCAGTCGCAAAATCGAAATTGGCAGTATTGGCGGTAATTTTCACGCCAGTGGACAGGCGCTCAACTTGGGGGATATCAGCGGCACGGTCACCAACACCATCAACCAGTTGCCCGATGTTTCCGACGACCACCAATCCAGCCTGAAAGAACTGTTGACCCAACTCCAGCAGGCCATTGAAACCGACGCCGACCTGCCTGACCCCGACAAAGCCGATCTGCTAGAACAGGTGCAAATTCTGGCAAAAGCCAAACAAACCGAGGAGCCAGCCCAACAAGAAGGCATTGCCCGCAAAGCCAAGAAAATGTTTGACGCCACCCTGAAAAGCCTGCCGGAAACTGCCAAGATTGTGGAGGCATGCAGTAAGTTGTTGCCGATGATTTTGAAAGCTTTGGGACTGTCGCTGTAGAACTTACCGTGGTCTCGGTGCGTTACGCTGACGCTCACAGTACCCTACGCGCTACTGAACATCCAGAAGTCCAGTGCCATCTTTGAGTTATCGACTATTTCACTTGTATGCGCCCGTCTGCGTAAACCTCAACCCAACTCTGACCCAGCAATTCACTAAAACGACTGACCTTTGAGCAAGTGACGAGGTAGGGGACTGCCATCACAACAACACTTTCATTACCTCGATTTACGGGGTTGCCTTGATCTTTCGCTTCAATCTCAAAATCTCCGTTCTTGATCACAATCATTGTGACATGCGTTAAGTAGAGAGACTTAGTTTTCTCATTCTGGGCTGAGCCAATGACTACTTTTATTTCTGCTAAGCCCTTAGGACAGATGAAAATACGCTTCTCATGTCTCTGAGTCCGAGCTTTGCTCACGTTTTGATGTATTTCTTTATCGAGAAAGTTAGTTAGCTCCGAGTTGAGCAAGGTTGTGCCTATTGGAGTCGGCATGGAAGGTGTATTGCAGCCCCAAATCGCTACAATTACTAACGTTATTACTGCTTTAAATGCAGTTTTAGTATTCATCTAAAATCTAAGGTATTTTGTACGCCGCTGCATTTTCCTGGTTAGGGACTTGCATGAAAATAAAATACCAGCGGTTTGGATTTCGGCTACGCTCAATCCGCGACGACTAAAGGTTGAGCGCAGTCGAAACCTGACTGCTTGGTACATGATTAATCCGCAGATCCCTTAGTTCATCGTTAGGCTTTATTGGTTTTCCTTCTCTTTTTTGTAAGAGAGATTCCCCTAGCCCCCGTGCTAACGCGCCGCTGCGCTAGAAAAAAGGGGAGGATCAGTCTCAAAGTCCCCCTTTTTCTTAGCGAAGCCTCTCCGCAGGAGATAGGGGGATTTAGGAGGATCGTGTCTATTGCTACTTGCAAAAGGACTTTTAAACCATCCGCTTAAAGCAAAAACTGGAGGACTGTGCCCAAAATACCGAGCAATGCCTGACCAAATCCTCCCCCACTCTTGCGCTCTTTGGGCGGAGTTTTGATTTCCTTTAGCAACTTATCAGTTTCTGTCTTGGCTTCTGCATTGCCTTGCTGGGCATACAAAGTCGAGGCTTTTTCAATATCCGCGATCGCTGGTTCCCTTTGTCCTAGTTGCAGATAGGAAAAACCACGCCCCAGGTAAGAATCAGCATGATCGGCTTTGCGGAGAATCGCCTGATCAAAATTGGCGATCGCGCCACGGTAGTTTTTTTGCTGCCCCTCTAGCAACGCCAACTGATAAAAATCTTCAAACCGCCCCACGGTCACAGGTAACCCGATCGTCCCTTGTACATAGGCATTATCCAGAATCGCACCATCCAGCACCGCACTCACCAAATAAGCCTGCCTCAAATCAGCGGAGGTCAAATTCGTGCCATCCAACCTGGCACCGCTCAAATCTGCTCCAAACAGACTCGCCCCAGTCAAATTTGCCCCCGCCAGATTCGCCCCACGCAATTGAGCACGCCCCAAATTGGCACCACTCAGATCGGCATTACTCAGGTCAGCCCCGGTTAGATTTGCCATCACCAACCCTGCCCCCCGCAAATCGCATGACCGACATTGGCGAGTCGCCAAAAGTTGACGAACCTGGTCCCCATTTTCTGCCCTAGCAGGTAACGCCAACTCCAACGTCGTTAACAAAACAGCGATCGCCAAAAAATTACGGTTCATGGTGTTTGGAGGCTAATTCATCCATCTGTTTTAACCTGAGTTTGGCGATCTGATGAAAAAATTTAGGTGGAGAGGTAGAGAAGTGAAGAAGTCAAAAAAGTAGAGGACTTGAAAACCTCATCCCCCCATCCCCCCATCCCCTCCGACTTATTGCGACTGAAGATAGAGATAGAAATAATAGGTTGCCATGGGAATAATGGTGGCGGCGGCTAGTAGACCAATCACCCAAACTGTGGCATTGCTTTCCTTGGTTTCTTCCGGTGTAGCAAAGGTGCCTTCGACCTGGACTTCTTTCAGTTGAGGCGGACCCGGATCAGGATTACCTGATAGCACTGCGACTAAACGATCGCTGGCTCCGCGAAATGCCTGGTTATACTTTTCGCCTTCTTTCAGAGGTAACAGTACCGTTTCTTGTGCCACACTGCGCGCAATTTCATCGGATAGCAAAGACTTGACTTCGCCCCCAGTTCGGATAGCCGCATCATTGGTTAGGTTGTCGAGTGCCAACAAGACCTGGTTTGCTTGTGCTTCTGGCGTAGGGAACCATTTTTCAAACAGGGCATTGGTGAAAGTTTCGATCGTTTCTCCATAATCTAAGCGGCGAATGATCACGAAATGAACTTCTTTACCCGTTTTCTTTGCCAAATTTGCCAGGGAGCTACTAATTGCCCCTTCGTTCACCCGGCTTAAAACTTCAGCCTTATCAATGACCCAGTTACCCGGTGCAGGTTGGGTCATCTGGTACACCCCCGTGGCATGGGCGGAGGGCGCAATCAGTTGAGTCATCAAGACGATCAAGAGAATGGGCAAAACCCAGCGTCGGCAATATTGTTGCCACAAACAAATCATGTTGAGAAGCGATTTCATAACCTTTTTCCTAAATGCTATTTTTCAAAATACTACGACTCGCTTGAGAATCAATCTTCCCTCGCTCCTTGAAATTGGCAAAAAACGCTACGGTGGAAGTGCCGACTGTGCTTAATAATGAAGCAGGCTAAATATTTTATGTAATTACTGTGACCTGTGGAGAGGTGGGAATGCTAGAAACTTATCGTCAACATGTTGCAGAAAGGGCTACGTTAGGAATTCCCCCTTTACCGTTGAGCGCTGAGCAAACCGTTGAATTGTGTGAATTACTAAAAAAGCCACCTGCGGGTGAGGAAGATTTTTTGCTGAGTTTGCTGCGCGATCGCATTCCGCCCGGAGTGGATCAGGCGGCGTATGTGAAAGCGGGCTTTTTGACAGCGATCGCCAAAGCCGAAGCCACTAGCCCCTTGATTTCGCCGCAGGATGCTGCCGAATTACTCGGCACTATGATGGGCGGATATAACGTCCACGCCTTGATTGACTTGCTGCAACATGCGGATGCAAAAATTGCCAGCACTGCCACAACTTCGCTGAGCAAAACGCTGTTGGTCTACGATGCCTTCCACGATGTGCAGGAATTGGCTGCAAATGGAAATTCTTATGCCCAACAGGTTTTGCAATCCTGGGCAGATGCCGAATGGTTTACCAGCCGTCCCGAATTGCCCGAATCCATTACGGTCACCGTTTTCAAAGTGCCCGGTGAGACCAATACCGACGATCTCTCACCCGCGCCTCACGCCACGACGCGCCCTGACATTCCCCTCCACGCCACGGTGATGCTAGAGAGCCGGATGCCGGGCGGGTTAGATACCCTCACTACACTGAAGCAAAAGGGACATCCGGTTGCCTATGTCGGCGATGTCGTCGGCACGGGATCGTCGCGCAAATCTGCCATCAACTCTGTTCTTTGGCACATTGGCAACGATATTCCCTTCGTGCCCAACAAGCGCACAGGTGGCTACATTCTGGGTGGAAAAATTGCGCCGATTTTCTTCAATACGGCTGAAGACTCTGGTGCTTTGCCGATCGAATGCGATGTCACCCAACTAGAAACGGGAGACGTTGTCACAATTTATCCCTATAAAGGAGAAATCACAAACGCCGATGGTCAAATTATCTCCACCTTCAAACTCAAACCCGACACCATCCTGGATGAAGTACGCGCCGGGGGACGCATTCCCCTGTTGATTGGGCGCACCCTCACCGACAAAACTCGTCTCACCCTAGGGCTGCCCACCACCACTTTGTTTGTGCGTCCTCAACTGCCTGCCGATACGGGCAAAGGCTTCACCCTGGCACAAAAAATGGTGGGCAAAGCCTGTGGCGTGGCAGGCGTGCGTCCCGGCACCTCTTGCGAGCCGCACATGACCACCGTGGGTTCCCAAGACACCACTGGACCCATGACCCGCGACGAGTTGAAAGAGCTTGCCTGTCTAGGTTTCAGCGCTGACCTAGTGATGCAGAGCTTCTGCCATACTGCCGCCTATCCCAAGCCAGTAGACATCAAAACGCACCACGACTTACCCGATTTTATGAATGCGCGCGGTGGTGTTTCCCTGCGCCCTGGGGATGGCATTATTCACTCTTGGCTGAATCGCATGTTGTTGCCCGATACCGTTGGCACCGGGGGCGATTCTCATACCCGGTTTCCGCTGGGGATTTCGTTTCCGGCAGGTTCCGGCTTAGTGGCGTTTGCCGCCGCTTTAGGAGCCATGCCGTTGGATATGCCAGAGTCCGTGCTGGTGCGCTTCAAGGGCAGTTTGCAACCAGGTGTGACGTTGCGAGATGTGGTCAATGCCATTCCCTATGTGGCAATCCAACAGGGTAAGCTAACCGTTACCAAAGAGAATAAGCAGAATGTGTTCTCCGGCAAAATTATTGAAATGGAAGGGTTGCCTGACCTGAAGTTGGAGCAAGCGTTTGAACTGACTGATGCTACGGCGGAGCGATCGGCGGCAGGATGCACGATCAAACTCAGCCCCGAAACCGTGGCGGAATACCTACGCTCCAATGTGGCGTTGCTCAAAAACATGGTGGCGCGCGGCTATGGCGATGCCCGCACCATTCTGCGCCGTGTGGCAAAGATGGAACAATGGCTGGCAAATCCAGTGCTGATGGAAGCTGATCCTGATGCTGAGTACGCCGATGTGATTGAGGTGGATCTGGATCAGTTAAAAGTGCCGATCGTTGCTGCTCCCAACGACCCCGACAACATCAAACTGATGACTGAATGCGCTGGCGACCCCATCCACGAGGTCTTCATCGGTTCCTGCATGACCAACATTGGACATTATCGCGCCGCTGCCAAAGTGCTGGAAGGCGCAGGTCCCACCAAAGTACGCCTGTGGATCTGTCCCCCCACCCGCATGGATGAAAAACAACTGCGAGAAGAAGGCTATTACGGCATCTTTGCCGCTGCCGGAGCCAGAACCGAAATGCCCGGCTGCTCGCTCTGTATGGGCAACCAGGCGCGGGTTGCCGATGGTGTCACCGTATTCTCTACCTCCACCCGCAACTTCAACAACCGCATGGGTAAGGACGCGAAGGTCTATCTAGGTTCCGCCGAGTTGGCAGCGGTTTGTGCTCTGCTGGGCAAGATTCCCACACTGGAAGAGTACATGACGATCGTCACTAAAAAAATCGATCCCTTTGCTGCCGATCTCTACCGCTACCTCAACTTCGATCAGATCTCTGGATTTGAAGAGGAAGGTCGCGTCATTCCGATCGATGAAATGCCCCGAATTGAGGACATTCTAGGCATGCCCACCGCAGCGGGACGATAGTTATTTTTCAATGAATATAATGGAACCGTCAGGCTGCTTATTCTGACGGTTTCCTATTATATGTTGAAAGGAAAATATTTCTAATGGAAAGTACCCCAAAAACCTATCCAGAAAAATATTGGCACTGTCACATAAAAATTAGAGGTGAAGAGAGGGGATTTTTAGGTGCAAGAGTTTTAAATGATCAAAATTTTATTGACATTAACAAAAACATTGTTATTCCTTTCATAAACAATCGTCCCTTTAATTTTATTGGCTCTCCAATAAATGACAAAGATCAAATAGAGGAGATTCGCATCGTTCATACTCAAAAACCACAGAAATATTATGCCGAAAAGCATGAAGCTGAGCGTAATCGTAGTGACGTATTAGCTGAATACTTTGATACATATGTGAATAGACAGTTGCTGCCTATTGACGAAGGAATTGACTATACTAATGAACTTTTATATAGCTCAGATATTTTGCTTGGCACTGAATCTGATATTGCTCTAGTTCTGAGAATCTGCGAACGAGTTTGTCGTGCTGCTTCGATCCTTGCTCATCGCTCCCGTAATGATAAAAGCCCTTATTTAGTAGAGGATGAATACGATGTTCAGGATCTACTGCACTCAATCATTAGAGCTTATATTCCTTATTCAGTCCAAGAAGATCCTCTGAGCAAAATAGCAGGCAGGCTCTCGGTCTGGAAGAATTGATATTTCTATTGAAGATTTAGGTGTTCTTATTGAAGTCAAGTATGCAAGAGAGCCAAAAGATCAAGGAAAGTTTGTAGATGACTTTAATCGTGATTTAGGTCTTTATGTAAAGTGGCAACCGCTTCAACATCTTATTTACCTTGTCTATCACACTGAGAAATTGCGTGATCCAGAAGGATTAAAACGTTTAGAGGGCGAGAAAGAGCTAGATGGCAAGCGATTTTATGCTCATATAATTCTTGTCTGATAGCGCCTCTTGACTACTTCAACTTCAAATTATTTTTCCATTGTTTAAATCATGGACATGTTAATCCTGCTTAACGCCCGATCGCCCAGTTATCAGGGACTCCAGCAAATCACGGTGGAGCAGGGCATCATCACCGCGATCGCCCCCATGACCCACCGCGATCGCCTCGCCTCGTCGATTCCCACCCTAGACCTTGCAGGCGACTGGATTTCCCTGGGCGGCATCGACCTCCAGATCAACGGTGCTCTGGGACTGCCCTTCCCCGAACTCAACTCCGACAACCGCGATAAACTCCCTGCCATCAATGAATACCTCTGGCAGCAAGGCGTTGACGGTTATCTCCCCACCCTGGTCACTACCTCGATCGACAACATCCAGCGATCGCTCTCCCTACTTTCCCCCTCCACCCCTCCACCCCCCCATTCCTCCACTCCTTATTCCTCCCCCGTTGGCATCCATCTCGAAGGTCCCTTCCTCAATCCCGAAAAACGCGGTGCCCATGCTGCAGAATATTTGCTGCCCCTCACCCTGGATAACGTGAAGCGAGTCTTGGGCGACCACGCCAGTCTGGTCAAGATTATGACCCTGGCTCCCGAACTGGATGAAACAGGCAGAGTCATTCCCTATCTGAAGTCCCTCGGCATCACCGTCAGTCTCGGACACTCTCAGGCAACCGCAACTCAGGCACAACGGGCTTTTGAGCAGGGAGCCTCCATGGTCACCCATGCCTTCAACGCTATGCCTCCCTTGCACCACCGCGAACCGGGGCTGTTGGGTGCCGCGATCGTTCATCCCCAGGTTTATTGCGGGTTCATTGCTGACGGTCAGCATGTTTCGCCCATCATAATTGACCTGCTACTGCGCGCCTCCCACTATGAAAGAGGTGCTTTTCTCGTCAGCGATGCCCTCTCGCCGCTAGGCTTGCCCGATGGCTTCTACCCATGGGATACCCGCCAGATTGAAGTCAAGCATGGCACCGCCCGCTTACCCGATGGCACCTTGTCCGGCACCACCCTACCCCTGTTAACAGGCGTGCAAAATCTTGTGAACTGGGAAATTTGTGATGTAGAGTCGGCAATCGCCCTTGCCACGACCGCACCCCGACAGGCGATCGGTCTTTCTACCGCGTTACTTCATCAACCAGCCAATCTGCTGCGCTGGCACTGGGACGGACAGAAGTTGAGTTGGATGAGGCTAGGGTGAAAGACTGGACTAGATCGATTTCGATGACAGAATAAAAGGCAAATACGGTTAGGCGGACATCATCCCCTCCAGCACTGGCTGACGGGGTGCCCTTGGCTAACCGGGCATCACTATCGCTGCGAACCGACAGTGAATATTCTTAAGTGATCCTTAATAACGAATTCCTTTGCGAAAAGCTTCTCGTTTCTGGTCATTGGGCAGGTGTTGCATTAAGCTTTCTACTAATTGAAGGCGAGAAATTTCAGGACGTTTAGCGATCGTTCGTTGAACAATCAAGGCTGAAATCGGACCGATTTCATTTGCCAGTGCTCGTTCACATTGTTTGGCAAAGTCGGCATCAACAGCGGGTGAAGCAGTCGTGCTGCCTGCCTGGGTAACTTGGTTTGACGTCGTTGTCTGCTGAGAAGTTTGGCTTTTTGCTGTAGGCTGGCTGGGGGTACTATCCAAATCTCTCAGTAAGAACTCAATTTGGCTCAAAAACTGAGCGCGATGGTTTTCCGGACAGTGCGGTGCCAAGCGCTGAAGCAAATCCTGCACGTTGACTGCACTATTCAATATCTGATGCATAACGACCTTTGCGATCGGTCCAATCTCTTCGGCTAAAAGGCGTTCCAGTTCTTTCTTGCGATTACTGGGCAAATCTTTGAACTGGCTAAAAGACCGCACCGAGTTTGCATCCGCTTTGACAGGAGTCACAGGAAACTCAAGCGGTACGGTTGCATCATCGAGTACTGGGGGGTGCGTTATGGTTTGTGATCCCTTCCCCTGGACAGTACCAGTCAGTTGTTGGACCGCTTTTAGCGCTTCTTGCGCATTGCTAAAGCGTTGACGGTAGTCGTAGCGAACCATCCGTTCCAGAATTGCTGCCAACCCCGGACTCACCGAAACCAGATCTTTCACTAAATTGAACGAAAACTCATCGGAATGTAAATCTTTGGGAATATCGCGGGCATGTAAACCGGTGAGTGCACGGATACAAACAATCCCTAGCGCGTAGATATCACTACTGTATTGGGGCTTAAAACACTGTTGTTCTACAGGCATATACCCTGGCGAGCCAATTGCCACCGTCATACTGGTTTGGTCAGTAGATAAACCACTCACCTGATTGACCTCCTTGACCGCACCAAAGTCAATCAAGACAATTTTGCTGTCTCGAAATCGCCGAATCAGGTTGGCAGGCTTGATATCTCGATGAATTACCTTTTGTTCATGGACAAATGCTAGAACTTGCAAAATATCCTGTAGTAGCAAAATGACTGCCAGTTCATTGAATTGCCGACCGACGACCAGTTCTGTATCGAGGGTCGATCCTTCGACATAGTCTTGAACCAAGTAAAATTCATTATCTTGCTCAAAGTGTGCCCGTAAGGCAGGGATCTGGTCATGAACACCTAAGCGATAAAGGATATTGGCTTCACTATTGAAGAGGCGCTTAGCAGTTCCCAAAGTCCCTGAATCACTTACTTTAGGTTTTAGTTGTTTGACAACACAAAACGGATGCCCAGGTAAGTGAGCATCCTTCGCCAGAAACGTTTGACCGAAGCCCCCTCCGCCCAAATGTCTGACAATTTGATAGTGTCCAGCTAGCGTTGTTTCCACGCCCGTATTCCACCAGTGGGCAACTGAATTATGAGCCGCCTGCCCTGCTACCATGTCTGCCTCAATTTATCCAGTTAGATCAAAGAAAAAATCGATCGCATTACTCATGAAGCACCCGTTAGGGACAAGGGTAATATTCAATCGAGAAGAAGTGGAGAAGTGCCTTTTCAGCCTGAGCAGCACTCCTCTACGACAGATCTACACTGGACTGATTGACATATCCTGAAATCACGAGAACTTCCGAATTGGGGTGCAAGCATCACCAACGCCCTGGCAACCTTTGCCGAACAAGGCTTGCTAATCACCCCCGAGAATCCCTACATCTCCGTTTTCTGATTTCAGTCACCTTTACTAAAAGATATTATTAGCCAAGGTAGAGGCAGAATTTTTTGGAAATACATATTCTAGCCTATTCCTTTAAAGGGTAGAGCAGGCATTTGGAGAGGCCGGTTGGGTTTCGATTTGAATCTGTTTTTCTTTCACAACCCCTAAAAGCTGAGTGACTACCAATTTGGCACGATCGTTGGCTTTGTCGAGTAATCGATCTTTACAAGCTGCACCTGTAATTTTCTTCAGTGCTTCTTGTTGGGCAAGTTCTTGCAATTTGGGTCCAACGTCAGGTCCCAGGCCCAAAAAGCCACGATCGTAGTCATAAACACTCGATCGGTTGACATCAATTTTGCTATCTAGCACTTTGGGGGGAGGGAGGCGTAGCCGCAGATTATTTTCAGTGACCTGGACATCCTCCACTTTGAGTTGGCTTAAATCTACGCCTGCGCGCACTTCCCCATAAGCGATATAGAGCAATCGAGTTTTTCCGACGACCACATTGCCCATGACCCAATCTTGGCTGGTGGGAACCACGGCTTCCATGACGAATACAGCAGTGGTGAGTTCACTGGCATCTCGAATTTGCTGAATCACAACGGAGCGCACATCCACTTTGGGCGGAGGCGGTGCAGCCATCAAGAACTGTTTGACATCTTGCAGAATGCGATCGCCCGATCGCCAAATTCCCACTCCGACAATCACCACTGCTAACACGGCTCCACTGGTAGTCAGCAGGGTCACATTTTTGAACAAAGTGGGCAATCCCTTCAACACTCGGATGCCATTCATCGGTCGCCTGTACTGTTTTGTCACATTCACCGTTCCCAACTGAATAGAACGAAAGCACCACTCCCTTTTCGTTAGGTTGATTGTAGTCTTCCTGCCACGAGATTGCATGGTTTTATAGTCAAAATTCCTGCGTTAGCCGAGTCCCGAGCAACTAGAAAAACTATAGATTTTTTGCGTTTCCAAATGGCTTGTGATCAGAGAGGGCTTGTGGCTCAGCGGAAAAAGTTGTCGATCGAGTTGAATCTGCAACCCCGTCAAGGGGTCTGAGCCGTTGGAAACAATGAACTCTAGTTGTTTTACACGAGACCAACTTGCGATCTCATCCAAAATCTGTGCGATCGCCCCCACATAAGGATGTCCCGCATAGGTATACCAGTCTGAACCACCCACCAACGGCTGATCCAATCCCAAATGAACAATCAACGCCCCTGTCTCAAACAAAGCCGTTGCCACCGGACGCACTTCCTCCTGTAACTGTAAGTCTTGCAGCTTGGTCAGGTGGCGTAATTTTTCCAGGCGATCGTACCGTTCAGCGATGGATTGGGGATCATCTGCCCAGTGGATTGCCAGCGTCACTAGATAAGTTTGCAAAAGCCAATGCCCAAGTTTTTCCGCTTTGGTCGCGAGATATCCAGAATTGTAGGAAGTCGCTTCGATCAACAAAGGCACCCGATCGACCATCTCCAGTCCATAGCCCTTCAATCCTGCAATCTTACGAGGATTGTTGGTGACGAGACGAATGTTACGCACCCCCAGATCATTCAGAATTTGGGCACCGACCCCATAATTTCGCAAATCTGCCGGGAATCCCAGGCGCTCATTTGCCTCCACCGTATCCAACCCCATATCTTGTAGCGAATACGCTTTCAGCTTGTTAATTAACCCAATCCCCCGTCCTTCTTGCTTCAGATAAACCACGACTCCTGTCCCCGCCGCCTCAATCATCTTCATAGCTGCCTGGAGTTGCATTCGACAGTCGCAACGCAGTGACCCTAAGGCATCACCCGTCAGGCATTCTGAATGCACCCGCACCATCACCGACTGATCTTTGAACTGGGCTGGGTTACCTTTAACGATCGCCACATGCTCCGAATCATCCAACAAATTGCGATAGGCGTAGATTTGGAAATGTCCAAACTCTGTTGGCAGATCCGCCACCGTTTCCCGAATCACAAATCGTTCATGCTGCAACCGATAGCTAATCAGATCCGCAATACTAATTAGCTTCAGATTGTGCGCTTTGGCATACTCTACCAATTGCGGCAGTCGTGCCATCGAACCGTCCGGGTTTTGAATTTCGCAAATCACCCCCGATGGATACAGCCCAGCCATCGTTGCCAAATCAACCGCTGCCTCGGTATGCCCGGCTCGTTTGAGCACCCCACCTTCGCGTGCCCGAATGGGGAAAATATGCCCAGGACGGCGTAAATCGTAGGGACGGGTCGCCGGGTTAATGGCAATTTGGATCGTCCGGGCACGATCGTCTGCGGAAATCCCCGTCGTTACCCCTGCACTGGGCGACGCATCAATACTGACGGTAAATGCAGTTTGGTTGCTGTCCGTATTGTTGCTCACCATTAACGGCAGATCTAATTCGTCTAATCGTGAGCCAGACATTGCCAGACAAATTAACCCGCGCGCGTACACCGCCATAAAGTTAATCATGTCCGGCGTAGCAAACTGAGCCGCGCAGATGACGTCGCCTTCGTTTTCCCGATTTTCGTCATCTACAACGACGACAGCGTGTCCGGCTTTTAGTTCAGCCAGCGCAGATTCGATGGAGTCAAACTGAAAAGATGAAGTTGAAGCGGATTGAGGAGAAGACACAGGAAAAAACTCAAAAGAATAAATCGTAAACTTTTACGAAGCTCACTCATTTCTATTGTAGGTCGCAAAATCCGGCCCAGAGGCAGATTGCAGAAATGCTCTCAAATCTCTGGGTTAGAAAACACAAGCAACCCACCTTTGCATCTAAACGGTTTGAGTGAAGAATTTCGTAGTCTCTTGTTTTGTTAAAGAAAAAGAAGATTGGCGAAACTGAGAACTTAGAAGATTTCTAGAAAAGATTTTACCCTCTGCCATTGCTCTTAGACTTCGCTCAGGGCAAGAGCTGGCTGAGCAGAGTCTAAGAGGATGTTTTAAGAGTCCTTTCGCAAGTAGCAACAGACACGATACTCCTAAATCCCCGTGCTTTAGCGAAGCCATGCCGACAAGCTATACGCACCGCTGCGCTAGTAAAAAGGGGGACTTTGAGGCTGATCCCCCCTTTTTAAGGGGGCTAGGGGGGATCTCTGAGTGCTCAACATCCCAGCGAGCACCTCTTCAAACACCCTCTAAGCCAGCGGGTAATTTGTTTGCTAGAAATCTCCTTAAATCTTCTCCAATCTGAGAGCGAAAGTCTATGGTTTGATACAGTGGGCAGCATCTGACCGTAAATTGTTGAACCAGATTTCAAGATTTGGAAAGAATAAACTGAAATTCACGGCTCCTCTCACCAAAAAACTCTTTTCTGGTACTACAATGCAGCCAATGTCTCGCGATTCCCTGAAACAAGGTTAAACACTATGGGTGATATGAGCCGCGTGCCTGTTGGGATTGTTGGCGCATCAGGTTATGGGGGTGTGCAGTTAGTGCGGTTGCTGATGGATCATCCTGGGTTAGAGTTGGCATATTTAGGTGGCGAAAGTAGTGCCGGTCAACCATTTGCAGATCTTTACCCGCACCTAGGGCATCAGATCACTCAATTGATTGAACCGATCGACCTGGATAAAATTGCCGATCGTTGCCAGGTGGTGTTTCTTTCACTCCCCAACGGACTGGCATGTCAGATGGCACCTCGACTGTTAGAGCGGGGCTGCAAGGTTCTGGATCTTTCAGCTGATTATCGCTTCTTTAACCTGAACACGTATAAAACCTGGTACGGTGTCGAACGAACCGATGGCGCGATCGCCGAAACCGCCGTCTATGGCTTGCCAGAGCTTTACCGCGAACAAATTACCCGAGCACAGCTGGTCGGCTGTCCGGGATGCTATCCCACTGCTAGCCTACTTGCCTTGGCACCCCTGCTCAAGCAGGGACTAATCATTCCCGAAACAGCAATCATCGATGCGAAATCGGGCACCTCCGGGGGTGGCAGACAAGCCAAAACTAATATGCTCTTGGCAGAAGCCGACAGTTCCATTGGTGCCTATGGTGTTACCCGCCATCGCCACACGCCAGAAATCGAACAAATTTGTAGTGATCTGGCGGGGCATGAAGTCTTGGTACAGTTTACGCCTCACCTGATCCCCATGGTGCGGGGTATTTTATCCACCGTCTATGCCACCCTCCGCGATCCAGGGTTGGTGCGGGAAGATTTGATCACGATCTACACGGCATTCTACCGTTCCTCTCCCTGGGTAAAAGTGCTACCCGCAGGAATCTATCCTCAAACCAAATGGGCATATGGCACCAACCTCTGCTATCTCAGCATTGAAGTAGATGCCCGTACCGATCGGGTCATTGTCATGTCCGCGATCGACAACCTCATGAAGGGTCAAGCGGGACAGGCTATGCAGTGTGTCAATTTAATGTTGGGTTGGGAGGAAACCTTAGGCTTACCGCGTTTAAGCTTCTACCCCTAAATCGCTGACTGAGGACTGCGTTGCGAGTCTCTTGGATTGGTCTCGCGGGGTTTGGCTTTATTGACTTTGAGTTGCCGCCCCATCCATTCAGCCCCATCTAGCTCAGAAATGGCGGTGTTCTCACGGTCATCCTCAGCCATTTCGACAAACGCAAATCCCCGTACCCGACCTGTTTCGCGATCAACTGGTAGCGCCACTCGCTTGACCGTACCATATTCCGAAAACACATCTTTCAGGTCATCTTCAGTCGCTTGATAAGATAAGTTGCCAACGTAAATAGTCATAGGAAAACGTGATCCGAACAAAGTATTGAGGAAATATTCGTCAAGTTACTCAAACGAACGCAATCCTTTTGGTCACATCATATCCTGCTCGTTTCAGGACAAAAGATCGCCTATCTTACAAAGTCAAGCGATTTAATTCGCATTCTTTGTATCTTTTTGTTAAGGACTGGCGGATCGCCTGATCGATTTCCGTTCCTTTATCCCCATCTCTCTATGGCACGACTCACTGGCAAAGTTACCTTGATCACTGGCATTGCCTCCAGTATTGGACAGGCAGCCGCACGTCTCTTTACCGCAGAAGGAGCCTCTGTCTTTGGGGTCGATGGCGATCGCCTGCTAGGAGAAGCCTTAGCAGCAGAGTTGCAAGAACAACAGCGTTCATTTCAATTTTGGGCAGCAGACCTGGCAGACTCCGCAGCGATCGCCGAAACTATTGCCCGGTGTCAGCAAACTTTTGGGCGGGTCGATGTGCTCTACAACAATGCGAGTATATCTATGCTTGAACCCTTCAATGAAGTGAGTTTGATCACCTTAGAACGCATGATGGCGATCAACTTTAGAGCAACCTTTTCTCTATGTCAGCATGTTATCCCTGGGATGAAGCGGCGAGGGGGTGGGGTGATTATCAATACTGCGTCCGAAGGAGCAAGTGTCGCTCAACCTCACCTCACTGCTTACAGTGCCAGCCAGGGAGCTGTGCTGGCATTGACACGGGCACTGGCACTAGAATATGCCCGAGATAATATTCGCATTAATGCCCTGTGTCCCGGTGCGATCGAGTCCAACCAACTCAATCAGGAATTTGCCCTTGCGCCTGATCCGGCTAGCGCCAAACAGGCAAGAATTGCCACTATCCCGATCGGACGTTTAGGGCAACCCGAAGAAATTGCTAAAGTTGCCCTCTTTTTAGCCAGTGAGGCGCCTTCACTGATGCAGGGCACGTCTTTAATCGTGGATGGTGGCAGCACCACTCATTAAGCCAAGGAGAGTCATCTCAGGACTAGGCGCGATCGCCACTTCAACAATTTGCAATGAAGATCTCCTGGTAGATTTCGCATAGCCTGAATGAATCTGCTAGATTGAGCAAGATTATTTAGCAAAGAACAAAAGCCTGCTTTTTGAGAGAGCCACAAATGGACAACTGGATTACAAACACCATGGAAGGAATGGGTTATCTAGGAATTGGCTTACTCATGTTCCTAGAAAATCTCTTTCCTCCGATCCCTTCGGAGCTAATCATGCCATTGGCAGGTTTTACGGTCGCTCAGGGAAAAATGAATTTCCAGTACGCAGTACTCGCTGGAACCCTAGGAACAATGCTCGGAGCTTTTCCCTGGTACTATCTGGGCAGAGTGATGGGCGAAGCCCGGTTAAAAATCCTGGCAGATCGCTACGGCAAGTGGCTCGATATTTCCAGTCAAGATATTGACAAGGCAAATCGTTGGTTTTATCGACACGGCACTAAGGCGGTGTTTATCTGTCGTCTTGTACCTGGTGTTCGTACCCTCATTTCATTGCCTGCCGGAATGAGTAATATGTCCCTCGGTCTTTTCCTGGTGTATTCAACGATCGGGACGGCATTGTGGGTCTCTTTTTTGACCTATGCTGGATACCTACTCGGAGATAACTACGCCCTGGTCGATGAGTATCTAGGCCCCGTGTCGAAAGTTGTATTGGTTGGGTTGTTGATTGCTTTTGGCTTCTGGGTTTGGCGGCGGAAGCAAACACGAACCACTTAGGAGTGAGCGCATGCATTTTGATTTGATTCATCTGATCAAGTCTTTGGGCTATTTTGGGGTTTGGGCGATCGTCTTTGCAGAATCAGGACTCTTGATTGGGTTCTTTTTACCCGGTGACAGCCTACTTTTTACTGCCGGGTTTCTAGCGTCTCAAAACTTCCTAAACATTTGGCTCTTGATTTTAGGTTGCTTTATTTGTGCAGTCGCAGGGGATAACGTCGGTTATGCAACAGGGCACAAGTTAGGGCGACGTTTATTTAGAAAAGAGGACTCCCGATTCTTTCATAAAAAACATCTCGTTACGACCGAAAAGTTTTACGCCAAGCATGGCAAGAAGGCGATCGTCCTGGCTCGTTTTATGCCGATCGTGCGCACCTTTGCCCCCATTGTGGCGGGAATTGGGGCTATGCAGTACCGCACATTCATGTTCTACAACCTGATTGGCGGATTGGTCTGGACCTTCGGAGTGACGTTGGGCGGCTTTTTTCTGGGTAAAATCATTCCTGCCGACAAGATCGATAAGTACCTTTTGCCGATTATTCTGCTGATTATTGTGGTTTCGATCGCACCATCTGTTGTTCACTTGTATCAGGAACACCAATCAGCAAAGAAGTCGGCTAACCGTTGAAGAATCGCTCTAACTACAGGCTCTTATTGCCTTATCTGCGTCCTCACTGGCGGACGATCATTATCGCATTTGTTTGCACACTGGTTTTTACTGGTTGCTGGCCCCTGCTGGCATGGTTAGCAGGCAAAGCGCTCGGCTTTTTGGCACAAGGCAATGTCCCAGCACTCGCCCATCTGTCAGGGTGGCTGGCAGTAGTTTTTTTAGTACAAAAAATTGCTCAGTATGGGCAAGATTCGCTGATGGCAAAGGCAGCGCTGGCAGTGGCGCTGGACTTACGCAAGCGAGTGTATGCCCATCTGCAAACCCTTAACCTGAGCTATTTTGAGACTGCACAAACGGGCGATCTCTCCTATCGGCTGACGGAAGACATCGATCGCATTGGCGAAGTCGTCAATAAAGTCTTTCACGACTTTACCCCTTGCGTTTTGCAACTGATCGTCGTCTTCGCCTACATGATCTACCTCAACTGGCAATTGACTCTGGCGAGTCTGGTCGTAGTACCCCTCATGGGTATCCTGATTAGCTGGTTTGGCGAGCGGATGCTCGTTTTCTCTCGTCGTAGCCAAAATCTAGTTTCCGATCTGTCCTCTCTCCTCACAGAAGTATTCAGCGGTATCCGATTGATTCGCGCCTTTGCCGCAGAAGATTACGAAGTGGAGCGCTTTAGCCGAGAAGCCGAACGCAATCGTCAAGCTAAATACGCCGCTGCTTGGCTCAAAGCAGTGCAGTTTCCAGTCGTGGGCTTTTTGTATGCCTTGAGTGTGCTGCTGCTACTGCTACTGGGGGGCTGGCAAATTTCGCAAAAAAATTTGACGGCTGAAGAATTTGGTAGCTACGTGGTTGCTGTGGCAATGTTGATTGATCCGATCGCCCATTTGACTGACAACTACAACGAATTTAAGCAGGGGCAAGCATCGGTTGATCGTATTTTTGAATTGATAGCAATCTGCCCAGCCGTGACAGAAAAGCCGGGCGCGATCGTCTTGCCCATCGTCACAGGCAAGGTTGAGTATCGTAATGTCAGCTTTTTCTACAAGTCGGATCAACCCGTCCTGCAACAACTCAGTTTGCTAGCATTTCCCGGTGAAGCGATCGCACTGGTCGGTCCTTCGGGGGCAGGCAAAACCACCCTGGTCAATCTGCTGCCTCGTTTCTACGATCCTCAAATCGGAGATGTACTGATTGATGGCATAAATATTCGGGATGTCAGACTACGCAGCTTGCGTCGCCAAATTGGTATTGTGCCTCAAGAAACGATTTTATTTTCGGGCACGATCGCCCAGAATATCGCCTTTGGGCAGGCAACCTTTGATCTCGATACGGTCAAAGCCGCTGCTAAAATTGCCAATGCCCATCAGTTTATTGATCAGTTTCCTGAGGGCTACCAAACTTGGGTAGGGGAACGGGGCGTCAACCTTTCCGGTGGACAACGCCAACGAGTCGCGATCGCCCGTGCTGTATTGCTCAATCCCCGCATTCTCATCCTGGACGAAGCCACCTCTGCACTGGATTCTGAATCGGAAGCCCTGGTGCAAGAAGCATTAGAGCGACTGATGCAAAACCGCACCGTGTTTATCATTGCCCATCGTCTGGCAACGGTACGTCGAGCCGATCGCATCTTGGTGTTAGAGCAAGGACGCATTGTCGAATCTGGCACTCATGATGAGTTGCTGGCACAGGGAGAACGGTATGCTCGATTTTACGCCCAGCAGTTTAGCTAAAAAGCAATTTCTTATAACTATTAAGTTCTAAGAGATGTAATTTTGACTTCACATTCTGGTCTTGCCTCTATCTCTAACTTGTAGTCTTCCAACAACCCCATTCCAACTAGTGAATCCGTTTCGGCTGCGTTGATCTCAACCTCTCTCAATCGATGATTGCTTTGACATTCTTTAACTGCTTACTGTGACCTACGATCGCACCTGAACGAGTGCTTCTCGGTTTACATTCACGTATCCTGACATCATTGCAATCAGCCCGCCTCAAGGTATCCGATCCGATGAACGGCACGATGACTAATACGGACAAACCAGATTTGAGCATCAGAATAATGAGCCAGCAAAGGCTCAGATGCGATTATGCTGTTTTTACCAACCTCAAAAGCTCCGGTTTCGATGTCGATCGCCACAATCTTGCCATGATTGCCTTCCTCAACCTGCCGACGCACCTAAGACTCATAAATCTCATCACAACGTCGAGCAAACTCTTCTTTGCTATATCGGGGTTGTCGTTGGTGAAACCTTTCCTCTGGAGAAACTGCCATTGGCTTGACCTCGTTTCAACTTGCCCCCCTTATTTTAGCTTGGGCAGAGCGACGGGTAATGGTTGAGATTAGTAGCCGTTACTTGGCTCAAACGTTGAAGCTCAAGCTTGTGACAACCAAGCGTCAGGCGATTTTGAAGGGCATTAGTCGTAAAGGCTATTGGTGCTTGTCCAAAACGCTAGCAACGCATACGAGAATGACGAATGAGTGGTTAGAGCAACAGGGATCGTTATCCATTCGCAATCTTTGGATGAAGGTTCAAGGATACGTCTAAGCCATCAGTATGGTTTGCGCATCTTCATGAACCGCCCGTTGCGGACCCGCATGCCAAGTGGCCGGCTCTCCTCGACCCGATTATACGGCTGTCAACTTATCATGCCTTGAGGGAGCAACACTTTTAATACCTGTCTCAATTACTCCAAGAACACGCTCAATCAAACTTTGCTCTTCGCCAACAGGAGCGACATAGCTTAAAGCTTCCACAACAGCTTCTCGCCCTAAGCTCCGATAAATAATCCAAGCAGCAAGATATTGAGATGATAAACACCCACCAGCAGTCGCAATATTTCCTTTTGAGATAAAAGCTTTGTCAAGTACCTGAGCACCAGACTCAACCAAACTAGGACGAGTCACTAAATCGGTGCAAATGGGCGTATTTTCGACCAATCCAAGGCGCTTCATGATTAGTGCTCCTGAACACTGTGAACCAATCAGTTGCCACGATGGATCAAGTTGAAAAACTGACATCAACTTCTCATCTTGCATCACGGTTCGGGTCAGTTTCCCACTCCCGAACAGAACTACATCTGCTTGATTCACAAACGAGAATGGTTGCTGGGTGTGAACTGTAACTCCATTCATTGACGTAACGCTGTCGCTTGGCGCAACAATTTCGGCCTTCCAGCCTTCGTGTTGTACCCGATTCAAAATATGGAGGGCAACAAACGAATCGATTTCATTAAAGCCCTCAAAAGTGACAACCGCAATCCTCATTTAATTTACCTCCAGCACCGCCAACGCTTAACCGACTGCATTGTTACTCATGGACTTACCAATTGAATATTGGAAAAACTGATCTGTATCTCGTTTTTGCTATCATTACCCAGAAACGAAACCGTATCACGGTCGGCTCGAGTAAATTTTTAGACACTTACTGCCACGACTCTGGGTACTAGGCGTGGGTTGGAAGCCCTCCGCTAGAGCAGCCCCAAAGCGTTTTGGATGCCCAAAAAATGTGATCTGTCGGGGTAATAGGTGGTACCGAATCTAATGAGCCAGCCGGAACAACCATAAATTTGCCGCTAAGCGCAAGACGCGGGATTGGGCAACCGCAATGACTACAAAACCACTTGCCAAAGCTCTTTGTATTGGGAAGGTCAAAGCGTGCGATGGTCTTCCCTCCCGACAGCCAACTAAATGGACGGGATCAACGGTGATGTTTGTAGCGTGACCTGTGCCTGTACTTTTGCGGCACCATGAGCAGTGGCAATGAACCATCAACTGGAACGGCAGACTGACCTCAAAAGTCACTGCTCCGCAAAGGCAACCACCATGAATACTTGGGTTACTCATTAACTCACCTTAAATGCCTAACGTTCTCCTTCACCCGCCACAGAAATTTTTCCTTCCAACAAACACCCTTGATACGATCAGTGCGTCGATGTGCAAGCAGGCTGTTAGCTTATTACTTCTTAAAAATGGTCATCATGTCAGCAGACATAAACTTTTTCTCTGCAAGCCTTTAACAGTTATCTCAGAGATATATTTCAAAAAGGTTCAAAACAGTCATATGTTCGTTGCCGAATTATTTTGTCGTTGTCAAATTCAATAAATTGAGCAAAGTATGCTTTCATTTTCTCTCCAGGCAGGGTTTTTCCGATCGGCACTGCAATTTCTGCTGTCCATATTGTCTCTAAAATTACTGTATTGCCGACAACATAAGATTTTTGAATATCATAAGTCTGACTTGTCAGTACTTTTTTACCTCTCAATGAGGCTTCCTTCAAATCATTTAGATTTCTCTTTGATCCATTAGGCATCAAAAGATTGGGATATTCTACTTGCTCTACTGACTCGGAATAATAAATAGCAATTTCATCTGCTGTTTTACCTGCTTCTATATCCTTAAGGTAATTTTTTGCGATCGTCAAAATATCTTGCTGTTCAGTTGTCATATCTGCTCACATGATTAACTACAAGTTTGTTTCAATAAGACATAAATGCAAAAGCTTTTACTGTCTTCAATAGATACGGGTTTATCTCCACATTAACGAAGTTGTATAACGACCAAGTTCACCGGATGTAGACACATAGGCAGCCCAGCCAACTAACTAAAGGCACTCCGGAGCAGCGACTTTTTATCTATCTGGGTGGCTATCTTTACTTATTCTTCTGATTAATTTAATCAAGACTTCTGTTGGGAGAAATGTATCATCACCAATCAAACATTCTTCTTGATCTTTTTTTGATATAGAAATGTTAATGTCATCCAATTTGCCCAAGTATATGTACTGTCCTTCAAGAGGTTTTAGCACAAACTCCCACCATGCCTGCGCTTCCTTATTCAAATATGACTTCGACTGAATTTTCTCTACAATCATTAATAGATTGGAATAAAATTGCTTTGAATCTGTGAACCAGAAATCAGCACTGCTGGAAGGTAGAAAACTCAACGTTTTCCAACAAACCGATATCGAGAGAACATCTTGTGGCGAGTTAAAAGGAAGGTTTTTTACTTTTAGCGATTTTCCTCTGATTTCCGCTGATGGTAGGCTCGTTACTGATGAAATATCGATCAAAACTCTGTAGTCATTCGGCCCTGAGTATAACTCCCCAACTTGTATTTGATAATCACCAAACTTCTTAATCATTAGAAGGCTCTCATAGAGTAAAATCTAGCGTTTCATGAAGTTATTCTATATTTAAGTAAATTCATTCAAATAACTATTAGTAGACAGAATTTTTCCGCCCAAGAACTTACAAGGGGTGAACAGACGGAATGATTCGGCATAACACCCCAAATTGGGTACTTCGCTAGAACCTTTCTGCATAATATGCCGTTGCAGGTAATTTCTGCCATTTTCAGATTCACGGCTGAGACGAGTATGGGTGCTAGTAGATACCTGGTACATTGACTTATCTCCTATGCAGCCATAATCCAAGAAATTGTTAGACCTAGTGCAGGATGCTATTCGGCTCAAGCCCTATGGCTACTGTACCGAAAAAGAAGGGCATCTATCTTAGATAAATCGAGAAAGCATTGTCTGGAGCATCGGCATCAAAAGCAGCGCTTTCGTTTGGCTCCCTCAACTCTTAGGCGAGATCGGAGATACCAAAGTGATACTAGCCCAATCGTCCCTTGTATTGAGGGAGTAGCAATCAGACACAACAATCTCATTGCTTGCAAAGACCTCAACAACTCTTTCGGATACCTTAACAACTATTTCGGATGCCTTAAAAACTCTTTCCGACACCTCAACAACTCTTTCAGAGACATCGAAAACTGTTTCGGATGCCTTAAAAACTCTTTCCGACACCTCAACAACTCTTTCAGAGACATCGAAAACTGTTTCGGATGCCTCAACAACTATTTCTGACACCTCAACAACTCTTTCCGACACCTCAACAACTCTTTCGGATGCCTCAACAACTCTTTCCGACACCTCAACAACTCTTTCGGATGCCTCAACAACTCTTTCGGATGCCTCAAAAACCCTTTCAGAGATCTCATACCAATTTAAATTGAGAATATGACACTTAGGAGATCCTCCTTAAATCCCCCTTAAAAAGGGGTAGGGTTGATTCTTTAGCAGGAGGAATGCAAGCTAAAGGGGACGACAACTGGGTAGGACAATGAGTGTAGAGGCATTGATCGAACAACTCAAAACGATTCCCGATTGGAGACGAGGTAGAACCGT
>JAHHIA010000011.1 GCA_019359045.1 Scytolyngbya sp. HA4215-MV1 | reverse complement strand
GACCATTGGGCATCTTGCCATGCTTATGAGCTTTGATATGACCGCACAGTGGGCATTCCATCACTTTGATCCCAGTCGAGCTTCCTCTCTATGTTATCAATCCCACATTAGCCTGACGCACTACCAAAATCATCATCAAGGAATATTTTCGAACAATTATTTGTATATATTCATGATAAAAATACAGCGGATTCAGAAGATAATTTTGAGGAAAATATAGTTGATAAAGATTATTTAAGTATAGTCGAGCTAGTTTTTTCTATTCCTTGGATGTATTCTTTTTCCAATTTAAAAAACTTTGCTCCTATCCCGACAAATAACATAGAAAAAAACACTGATTTTTTAGAAGTTTTAGATAAAGATAAAGAATCTTATGTATATATATTTGGGAAAACTTTATACTATGGACGTGTCGAGAAATGTTACATTGTAAAAGAAATAAACCTTGGAGATATTGATTTTAATCTTTTAAAGTCCAATAAGCCTTCTATTTTCAAGGTTAATAAATTTCCAGAAGAAAATTTTTACATCGTATATCTACAAGAAGATGAATTCATTAAAAACGAGAAGTATATTGAAGATATTATTCAGGAAGTCCAAAAAAGACTAAAAGATCTGAAAAAGAAACCAATTACTAAGAAGAGAAACAAAAAATCTAAAAGGAAAAGAAGTGAATCTAAAAATGAAAAGAATGAAATACTTGTGAGGTTCGTTAAGGGAGGGAAAAAACTGTTTATTGACAAAAGTATAGAAGCCATTGCCTCAACAGGTTCCGCATTCATTTTTCTGGAGGAACAAGCAATTGCCAGGATAGAGATTTTTACTATAGAAAGCAAAAGCGATGCACTAGGAGACTATTTTAAGCCAACATCAAACTATTTAAAATTGCTGGCAAGATACTCTGAATTTGGAAGAATAGCAAGATATTTAATGTCTAAACTGAAGCAATTTCTATAAACAGAATGTATTGCATCGTCTAATACTTAAGTTGCGATGTTCAATAGTTTTAAATTGATCAAAATATAATATGACTTAGGAATAGCTATAGGCTCAGGAGATGATCAAACCCTTGAGATTTTATAAAAAGAGTAAGTAGCGTTTTCCTACCTATCGCGCTACTCTTGGTAGGAAGATAGTTGCTTACCGATGGTGTGACGATGCAGGCTGAAAAACTGTCCGTTTCTTTGCCCATCCCTCTGGTGCAGTTCATTGAAACCTATAAGGTGGCTCACCAGTGCAAGTCGCGCTCTCAAGTGATTGAACGAGCGTTAGAGTTGCTGCGGATGCAGGAGCTAGAGGAGGCTTATCGACAGGCGGCTCAAGACGTTGATCCAGAGTGGGAAAGTACGATCGCTGATGGGTTGAGCGATGAAACGTGGTGAGATTTACTATGCTGACCTCAACCCCACAGTTGGTTCTGAGACGGCAAAACGGCGTCCGGTTTTGCTGGTCAGCAATGATGCCAATAACCGGGCTGCCAGCACTGTGACTGTCCTGCCGATTACTTCCAATGTGAGCCGGATTTATCCGTTTGAAGTCCTGATTCAACCGCAGGATAGCGGATTACCCAAACCTTCTAAGATACAAGCACAGCAGATCCGCACCATTTCTACCCAACGCCTGGACACAACCGTAGCAGGTCGTTTAAGTAAGGAGATAATGGCACTGGTCGATGCGGCGCTAAAACTCCATCTGGCGCTTGACTAGAGCCTGGATGTTATGGAATGAAGAGGGGCTGGAATGCTGACGGATTCAGAACTGAAGTCAAAGGTTGACACAATATGGGATCGGTTGTGGTCGGCGGGATTGTCAAATCCGATGGATTCGATCGAGCAGTTCTCCTATCTTCTCTTTCTGAAACGGTTGGATGATGCTGAAACAAAACGACAAAATCAGGCGAAGCGACGGAATCAAACATTTCAACCCCAGATTCCAACCGAGCTACGTTGGTCGGAGTGGGTCAAGAAAAGAGGGGCAGACGCACTAAAGCATGTGAAGGAAGAGGTGTTTCCCTGGTTGCGCGAGGTAGGCGAAAAAGGCAGTTCGTTTCGGCAATACATGGAGGGGGCAGAGTTTAAGCTGAGTAAGCCTGGTACGTTGATCGAGGTTTGCAATCTGATCGACCAGATGAAGATCTCGGAGCAGAACCAGGATGTACAGGGCGACCTGTATGAGTACCTGCTGAGTAAGTTGAGTGTGGCGGGACGGAATGGGCAGTTTCGCACCCCGCGTCACATCATCCGCATGATGGTGGAAATGATTGCCCCTCAACCCACGGAACGGATTGGCGATTTGGCAGCGGGCACCTGCGGATTTTTGGTCAATGCCTATGAGTACATTCTGGAGCAGTACACCAGTCCCGAAATTCTCTATGGTGAGAACGGGCAAAAGCATCTGGTGGGCGATCGCCTTTCGCCTGAGCAGGGCAAATTCCTACAAACCGAGGCGTTTACCGCTTACGACAACGACTCTGGCATGGACTATGCTGCGGATCGGGTCAATGAACCTGATGCTGCACGGGATTCAATCCCCCCGATTTTTCTACAAAGATACGCTCTCGAAGGCATTCAACGATGAGAAGTCGCTGGATGTGGTGCTGATGAATCCACCGTTCAAGGGGAAGATGGATGAGTCAGACATCAACCCGTCTCTGCCCACGAAGGTCAAGAAGACGGAACTGCTGTTTCTGCACCTAATCCTGCGGGTGCTGGATATGGGCGGACGCTGTGCGGTGATTGTGCCGGATGGGGTGCTGTTTGGCTCCAGTAAGGCACACCAGGACATCCGCAAGAAAATCATTGACGAAAACCGTTTGGATGGGGTGGTGTCGATGCCCAGTGGAGTGTTCAAGCCCTATGCGGGGGTTTCGACGGCAGTACTACTGTTTACCCGTGGCGGTACGACCGATCGCATCTGGTTCTACGACATGGATCACGATGGCTTTTCGCTGGATGACAAGCGACAGCCTACCCCAGAGCAGAATGACATTCCTGATCTTTTACTGTGCTGGCAGCAGCGATTTGATCCGGAGTCCACGGCAAAACGGACGACCCGGTTAGGGGCATTGAAGCAGCAGATTGCCCCGATGAAAGCAGAACGGTTGTTACTCCAAAAGGAGATTAACTGCCTGATGTTTGAGGCAGCGATCGCGCCTGAAGATGATGAGGAAAAGCAGCAAGCATCAGAAGCTGACCAGCAAAAGCTGGTGGCACTCCATGAACAGATGGCACCGTTGCAAGCGGAGATCAACCAGCTCAATCGCCAGTTTTGGGTGACGAAGGAGCAGGTAAAGGCGAACAAGTATGACCTGTCTGCCAGTCGCTACCGCCAAGTTGAGCAGGATGAGGTGTATTACGAATCGCCCAAGGTAACGATGGAACGCTTGCTGAAGCTAGAGCATGTGATGGCGGCAGAAGTGGCAGAATTAGAGAAACTACTGGAGGGATAGGCGATGGTTGCAACCGTGAAAAGCCTGACGCTGGAGGAGTTTTTACAGCTTCCAGAGACAAAACCCGCATCCGAGTTTATTGATGGACAAGTGAGCCAGAAGCCAATGCCCCAAGGAAAACATAGCCGACTGCAATTAAAGCTATGTAACGCTATTGCTCCGATCGCTGAGGAGCCAAAGCTTGCGGGTGTCTTTCCTGAATTACGCTGCACGTTTGGCGGTGCATCGATCGTTCCTGATATTGCGATCGTGCGTTGGAATGGCATTCCGCGTGAAGCCTCTGGTCAAGTGGCTAACCGTTTCAATCTCCATCCTGATTGGGCGATCGAAATCCTTTCCCCCGATCAGAGCCAAACCAAAGTTTTGGGAAATTTGCTCCACTGCTCTCAGCACGGTACAGAACTCGGTTGGCTGCTAGACCCAGCAGAAGAAAGCATTTTGATCGTCTTTGGCGATCAGAAGGTGCAATTGTTGAGTGGAGATCGCCCCATTCCTACCCTTAGCAGCATTCCACTATTGCTAACGGTTGAACAAGTGTTTAGCTGGCTGAGTTTGTAAGGAGACTGACATGTTAACGAACACACAACATCAAACAATCATCGAAAAAATTCTCAAACTCCCCCCTGACAAAGTAACGCAGGTTGAGGACTTTATTGATTTTCTGTTGACCAGAAATCATGCCAAATCACAACCTGAAGAACCTTTGTTATCTGTAGCCGGAATATTGTCGGGAGATCCGTTGACGGCTGAAGCTATCGAGGCGGAACTGTATGGAGATTGAGCGATCGCATGGCGAAACCAGAACCTATCTTGATTGATACCTGGGGCTGGCTGGCATTGGGACATCGGCGCGACCAATATCATCAGGATGTGAAAGCGCTTTATCAGATGCTTTGTTCGACTCAAACCCCAATTCATACCAGTGACTATATTTTGGATGAGGTGATGACGTTGTTGTTTAGGCGAGAGGTGTTTCAGGAAGCGGTGCAATTTTTGGAGGGGATCTTTAGAGCCGCAGAGTTAGAGCAAGTAGAAATCCATCGCATCACCTCTGAACGCTTTCAGACTGCCTGGAGTTTGAGAAAGCAATTTCAAGATAAACCCCTGATTTCGTTCACTGACTTAACTTCGATGGCACTGATGCGAGAGTTGAATATTCAGCAAGTTTTGACTCAAGATGAGCATTTTATTCAAACAGGTATGGGTTTTGTGCGAGTTCTGTAGCGCGATCGCCCCCTCCCGATTCTCAACGACATTTCATTATCGCTAACCGTAAAACAGGTGTTTGGATGGTTGAACTTTTAGATGTGGAAGTATCAAGAGACTGGAAACAAGTTGTATTAGAGGAAGTATGCAAAACTACCAGCGGAGGGACTCCTTCCAGAAGTAGGGCAGATTATTACGATGGAAAGATTCCTTGGGTGAAATCTGGCGAGTTGAAGGATTGCTTTATTTTCCGAACAGAAGAAGCAATTAGTGAAGAAGCAATTCAGAAATCTAGTGCGAAAGTCTTCCCGAAAGATACTTTACTCATTGCTTTGTATGGAGCAACAGTCGGTAAGCTCGGTATTTTGAAAATTGATGCAGCCACTAATCAAGCTGTTTGTGCCATCTTCCCTAACGAAGAAGTTGATAGAAGCTACCTGTATTTCTATCTCCTCTCACAGCGAGAAAATCTTATAGATGCTGGTACAGGTGGTGCTCAACCAAATATCAGTCAAGAAATTATTCGAGGTTTGAAAATTCCTTTACCACCGATCGCAGAACAGAAGCGGATTGCATCGATCGCCCAGAAATGCGATCGCCTCCGCCGCACCCGCCGCTACACCCAACAGTTGAGCGATGGTTACCTGCGATCTATCTTCCTAGAAATGTTTGGCGATCCTTGGCAGAATCCGCAAGGATGGGATATTCAGGAATTGGGTGAATTACTTGAATTAACGCCACACATTGGAACAATTACGCCAGCGCAAGAAATTGGTGAACAGTTATGTGTTCGCGTAGGAGAAGTAGGCAATTGGTATATCGAACTCAACTCATGTAAACGTATTACACTAACTGGGCATGAGTTTAAGAGATTTTCTTTAAGAGTAGGTGATATTGTACTTGCAAGAGCCATAGGTAGTGAAGCTCATTTAGGCAAGCTTTCAATCTTGCAGAAAACTGAAATACCTGTTGTCTTTGATGCTCATCTAATGAGATTAAGACTTAACCAATCCCTCATCTTGCCTGAGTTTTTCATGGTCTTTATGAAAACCCCTGGTGGACGAGCAAGATTTATGAAGCAATCTCGACAAACGGCAGTTCAATTCAACATCAATGGACAACAGATTGCTGATATACAAGTCCCACTTCCACCTCTTCCCCTCCAAGAAAAATTTGCTCAAATTGTCCAACGGTTTGAACGGCTGCGGATTCAGCAACGAGAAGCAGATCGCCAGGCAGAGCATTTATTTCAAACCGTCTTGCATCGCGCTTTCCGGGGTGAGTTGTAGAGAAACAAAATGTTAAAGTGAGAGCGATCGGCGTTAAGAGGCTGGGCAATGGCACAAATCACCATCACTGTACCCGACGAACTCTCAGAACAACTGCAACAATTGGGGGACAGATTGCCAGAACTGTTACAACTCAGTTTGCAACAGCCCGCGTTGCCTGCCCACATTTATCACTACATCCTCACCTTTCTGGCAAGTAACCCCACTTCAGAGGAAATTGTTAACTTTCGTCCTACCGCTGAAATGCAAGAACGCCTGCAAACCTTGATCAGCCGTAGCCATGCCGGTATGCTCACCACCGCCGAACAAGCCGAACTCAACGAATATGAGCGGATTGAGCATCTGATCATCCTGCTGAAATCAGGTTCTCTTGCCTATCTTTCTGCCTCTGCATGACCTACATCCCTGCCCCACTCGGTCGTTTGGTCGAGGAACGGGCAGGCGATCGCTGCGAATATTGCCTGCTTCCCACCCAGCTATCCTTCTTCCCGCACGAAGTCGATCACGTCATCCCCGAAAAGCACAATGGCAAAACTGAAGCCGATAACCTGGCTCTAGCCTGCTGGCGTTGCAACCGCCACAAAGGCACCGATCTTGGATCATTTGACCCAGAGACAAATCAGTTTAGCTTTCTATTCAACCCGCGATCGCAGAGATGGTTAGAACATTTTCAGATCCAGAATGCTCAAATCATCGGCATCTCTCCAGAAGGGAGAACTACTGCTTTTCTGCTTCAACTCAATACCCCTGAGCGTATTGCCGAACGCCAGCGTTTTTTATCTCACTAACAAACACTTAAAATTTGCTCATAGTGCCAACGGTTTGGACAGCGTTAGATCCCGTAACAGGAAGTCGATCGACAGGTAGAGCATTTGTTTCAAACCGTTCTGCATCGTGCCTTTCGGGGTGAGTTTTAAGAGAAACCAGAAGAGAAATCGCTGATGCTGACAGGAATCACAACCATTATTCTCACCGTCTTAGCCGCTATCTACACGGCTTTCATCCTCCCTTCTCTCCAGGACTACCTCAAATCACGAGTCGCCCGCTATGCCAAACAGCGAGAGGAAGCAGAAGCCAATCGCAACAAAATCAACCTCACCTATCTCAACCCGCTTCGACTCTGGTTAGAAGAAGCCTACGTTCGTCTCAGTGAAATCTCAACCACCGTCACCAACCAGGGAACCGCTCCATCCCTTTTGTTTATTGAACACCCCAAAGACATCTCAAACCAAGAGGCAGAGTGGTTTAACGGCAGAGGTTGCTACCTGATCTCAACCTGCTACATCACCGCTTGTCTCTTCTTTGCCATCAAACAAGTCAGAGACAACATCCCCTATCTGCGCCTCTCCAGAGAAAGCGACACAGAACTGATGACATTGCTGTTCCGCGTTAGTCATGCCTTTCTTCAAGACTTTGGCATTTTCTACGTTACCCAACCCAGCATTGGCAATGATCTATATCTTCCCGATCGCAATCGCTTGATGACCTATCGGGAATTCTGCGAACTGTTGAAACAGCCAGAAAAACGAATCTGGTTCGATCGCCTGTTCACCTTCTACATCGAAACAGGTAGGGGCGAGAAGCGAGAGCGAATTCAAGCAGCCCTAAACGCCATTCGAGAACTGTCCAGTTTTCTAGACAAGCATATCGGCAAAGGAGTGGCGATCGAAGAACGACTTAAAGCCGAAGGTATTTCCAAGCCAGCAAATGGCTAGAGTATTTTCAAACCTATGACAAATTTTGGAAAAAAGAGAATCTTCATCCTGCGATAGGAAAACCCGGCAGATTCTACCGGGTTCAGATTTATCGAAATGTAGCTTTAACTCTTATTCAGCCAGGGTGATCCGTTTGGTCAGTATCCGCATCACCTCGTCAGGGTTCACAGTCGGAAGCTGTCTAGACCATTCATCCGGTCGAGCATAGCCCCACTGAAACAACGTCATCACAAAGTTCAATTGCCAGCACTCGCAACACTTCAGGAGAAGGGCGATTCTCCTCTGGAGACACTTCGTGAACGCGAAGATCAACGATCGGTTGCTCTGGAGGTTGCAAAGACATGGTTGTTCCCTCCTTATACTGTGGTAACGCAAGTAGATGCTTCGATCCGCTGTTCTGGCAGGATGGGAGGGGCGATCGTGCCCGATCAAAAATGCTATTGTCACTCGTGCGGCTGAAATTGATTATCCTGTTGAAGCGGTGATTGAAATGGCGATCGCAGGTTACCTTGATCTTCATGCCATTGGGTTTGTCGATTGCAAACCCGATCGTAAAGCCTGAAATCACTTTGGGGACTCATCGCAGCTTCCAACTACAATGGCTCAAAACGATCGCAAGACACTTTAATGGGATTGAGAGAGCGATCGTTCAGATAACTTCCATTCTATGAGTTCGTTTTATTCAAGTATTGAGCGATCGTACTGAATCGTTGCAAAACCCTTTTGGATGTTGGGTTACCCTGCGGGAAGCAAGCTACGCGGACTCAACTTAACCGACTGCGAGGGACGTTGGCGTAGCCTGTGCAAAGCACGTATCGCGCTGAAACACAGTTGGACTTTTGGGATGTGTGAGGTGTTGATTGGCTGAATCGATGCGTTACGCTAACATCTTACGCGAGAGGGACGATCGCACTGGTTGCCCTGGTGGCTTGTATGCGAAAGTTACTGGTCATTCTCAATGCCATGATCCGCGACAGCAAACTTTGGCAAACTCCGGTTTAATCAGCATTCTAACGATTCAATCTGCTAACTCAACGGACAGCTAGAGCCGTCAGATTGTCATACCTGTTTAGAGGCTTAACTTTCTTCTTAATCCTGCTTGACTTTCAAGACAATCGCTACAAGAGAGAGACGATCTCACTGCTGCTTGTTTAGGTGAGTTCCCTTGCAAGAATTTCGATATCTAGGAAACCATCAACAACACTTAAATTGCGGGTAAATAATCCCTCGATATTGTTCTTATTTCCTTCGCATGTCAATACTGCGCCTGGTTCCAAGCCTCTTATTATTCCTATATGATCCAAGTCAGTATCCCCATCCCAATTAAAGCAAACGATATCTCCTGGCTTTGGTGACCTTGTACCTTTTTGAAACCAAGCACCTGTACGCTTTCCCATATCTCTCCAAGAGTCAACCAAAGCAACACTTGCCCAGAAGTTCTTATAACGATCAGGGATTTTTATGCCTGCGGAGCGACAAATATAGGTTACCCAAGCTGCACACCAATTATAGAAAACATCCTTTTGACTCGCTCCTAGATGATTTAGCTCAACCATAATAGGACGTAATGGATCAAGAACAAGAACATCAATTTCATTTCCAGGTGCATGACTCCTTCCCTTAGAAGCCTCTCTCACAGCAATGTCTAGTACCCTCTGACGAATACCTTCTCTAGGGACATTGCTCGGTAAAGTTGTACTTCCTGAGCCAGAGCTGATGATGGATGAACCTGAGTGATGGTTCTCTCCCAAAAAAACAGGAAACCATAATGGCGTATCATGGGCAACCTTACGAGTATAGGAACTGCGGGAACCAGGGCTGCCAGCATTATAGATTCCCGCTGCCGATTCATAGTCACCTCTTTCAATGTAGGGGATCATCCTATTTTCTTGATAAAAAGCAGCTTTGGCGCGTAGTGATTTTTCAGGATCAAACATATATTCAGGATGATTAACAAAATCAATTCCTGTTTTACGAGTTGCCATTTCGTAATTATCTTTCCAAGTAATTTGGGCTAAGCCTGCACCTGGATAGCCAGATCTTGCAGCAGCGTCAGTCGTGTTTACCGCTTTAGGATTCCAGCTAGATTCATGACAAATAGTTGCACAAGCATATGCAAAAACGTAGGGATTATGAATGCCCTGTGCTTTAAAGGCCTTGACTAGTGTAGGTACATACTTGGCTGCTGCTGGTTTCCATTCACTTGGGATTTTTGCCAGGTTGAGATTGTCGTTGCTGCTGCTACCGATACGAGGGATAATCTCCACTTCTGAAGAGGATACTTTTAGAAGTGCTGCCCAGGTATTTAGACCCACTACGCCATCAACTTCTAAAGATTTTTTTTGCTGAAACCGCTTCACGGCATCATTTGTACGAGGGCCGAACTCTCCATCAATGTCGTTCGCCCCTAACATTCCCCAGTCCTTTAGACATTGTTGTAGGAGCTTGACTTCTTTAATGACTTCTGTGGAAGTATCAAAAATCCCATCATTGAGTTGGAGAGTAATATGTTGGCGCGTCTTGGCCGGAGTTTGATCAGGACTAATGGCTCCTGGTTTGAGGATTCCTTTATTGGTTGATGGAATATCAGAAACTATTGGCACTTGGCCAATGGCATCCCGCGCTGAACCATTCTTCACCGCAGGAGGTGAGACTATTGATGGGGCTACGGTGGAGGAATTAGAACTCGGGCTATTTGGAGAGCGTAAAGTTGGTTGAACAACCCCCAGACCCAAGCCCTTAAGAGGCAGTGCCCCTTTTGGTCGATCTGGTTTTGCAGGAATGGGAATCTGACGCAGAAAGGCATCAAGCAAACGCACATCGCTCATGTCTTTCTGTTTGTTCTTACGCAGTTGGTCAATAAACTTTTGTGCCTCGTCGCAGCCTTGCTCAATGGCCAAATCCATATCAAAGTTGCTATCCATCATTCATCCCTCAAACTGCTGCGGGAGACTGAACCTGCGGGGAGCGGTGGCGGCACGATTGGCAGCAGTGGAGTTGGAATGTTTGGAGATTCAGTCACATCAGCAGAAAGATTAGCGATAGTGTCGTCTTTATTGCGGCTACCGGCTGACGAACCAAAATAATAGCCGAGTACAGTACTAAACCCTGCGGTCAAAGCACCAATCAATATGTTCATGAGGCTATCGGTGTAGGGATCTCTTTTTTGTTTAGGCGTAGGGTTAATTATCATTATGCCAAGTACCACTGCGAAAGCTAGAACGACGGACGTACCAAGGACAGAGACGTACCAATCCCTTCTGCCCGTCGCCTTAGTAATTTCCACCTCACGGGATCGAGCACTGGCTCTGTCGGCATACTCGGCTTGATCCATCTGCAGCCTGACGCTGGCGAGGTATTGCTGATAATTGACCTCCAACTCCCTGAGTTTTAAGGCTGCATCCGGATTTGTCTGGATTTCCTTGGCGATGTCCTTCAGCGACGAATTATTCGCAAGGCCCAATATTCTGGTGACCAAGCCTATCGCCCCAGCGGCGAATCTGGGAGGTCCACCTAGAACCGACGCTAGTAGTGGAACACCAATTTTTACCAGATCGTCCAATAGTGCCATTTTTACCTCAAAATATACATTGCGATTGCTATATAGTTCACTTCAGTCTTTTAAGAACTATTGATAAAGTTCTTGTATCAAGGAATTTTCACTTCAGAACGATCATCTTCTTTGCTCTTGCTATCGCTTTTCAAAGAGCGAAGTAGATCAAGTAGTAAAGATCCTAGCTTCCCATCAAGTAAGGATTGAATAAGCAACAGACTGCTCGTAGAAAGCATCAGTTTGCTAATATCTTCTCCCTTGTCATTTTGAAAAGTATAGATGTTGGAGTCTCCCAAAATCCCAGCTTGGGGAGCTAATGCTTGGGCAATTTCAACAAATTTGGGTAGTTCAGGGAGTATTTCTCGGATCAAATGCACCGTGCGATCGGCATCTGTCGCCGGTATCAGATTATGACGAATGCTATCTGCCTTGGCTAAGCGTTCGATGATTTGGGCTTCGTTCTCGACCGAAGCAGCGGCTATTTCTGCTTTTAGCTTTTCGCGTTTCGATTTAGCTTGTTCAATTTCTGTAGTGAGGTCTTCTGCTGTTTTGGCACGAACAATTTCGTATCCTAGCCTTTTTTGTTCTGCTTGAATAATCGAGATTGCAACTTCAACTTCTTTGTTTTCTATTACTTTATGGACTTCACTTCTCAAAGACTCTATCTTTTCTTTAATCTCTAGCTCGGTGGTTTCAATAAGTTCTCTAGTACTTAATTTGGAAGTTTCAATTTCCTTTTGCAATTCTCTCTCTTTCTTATTTTTGTGTAGTTCAATATTTAGCTCATGATCAATCTTCCCTTTTTCAAACCCTTCAAGAATTTTTAGTCTGCCAAGATGTTCTAGTTGGCGGTTGACCTCTATTTCTTCTAGAGAACTACTTACCTCCCATTCTTTTTTTCGTATATCATGACCAATACCTAACTTATATTCCTGCATTTGTTTTTCTGCATCTAACTCCCACTCGTGTATTTGCTTTTCCGTATCTAATTCTTTCTGACGGGTTGCGAGAATTGCATTTTGTATGACATTTGTTCGGTGCTGAAGCGCTTGAGCATCAAAGTAGTTAGTAGCTGTATAGCTAGGAATTTCATCAATTTCACCAATAACAAGACTTGTAATCTCCAAGCCTAGATGCGACAAATCTTTTTGTAGCAGCTCTTTAGCTTGCTCGCTAATATTGACTGCCACAAACTCCTCTGATAAATTTCTTTCATCATCTCGCTGAGATCGGCCAGCTTGAGGAATAATATTTCCTCGGCTTTTATGAAGTTCATCTAGTGTAATTACTTTACTGGTCAATCCCCGAATCGTAGACTCTGCACGCTTTTTTACTGCTTTATCAACTGCTGCTGCTGAAACACGATCTCCTGCATATAAAAATTTTTTAGCTTTTTGTACATCTTCAATACAAACATAGATAGTTGCTTGCACAGTAGCTCTCAGATTATCCAGAGTGCGAATATTAGAAACTTCTACGTCAGTAGCAAATTCTTGGCCTGGTTCTACTGAATGCAATTCACCAAAAGCTTTCATGAGCCGATCTTTCGCTTTTATGAACCAGACATTTTTAGGTAAGAATTTAACCAAAAACAAAGTGAATACTACAGTGACCATCGCAGTCAATGCGACTGTCCATAATGTGAAAATTGTGGCAGTTTGCTGTGGGGATGATACAGGAGCGGTTGAACTAGACTGAGCTACGATAAAAGGCTCTGATTGATTGGTTTTCATTATCGTTTCTCCTTAAAATTTACATATTTGCAGGCGTACAACAACAGAATAGATAGCTAAAAATCCTGCTTCTCATTGATTCTGTCTAAAATATTTTTTCTAAAAATTAGACTATCTTTTTCAAGGATGACATTGTAATTTTTTAAACAAAACTTAAACTATCTAGGCTTAATCACCGCATATCATTCGCTGAGATGATATGCCCTACTAGGAATCTTTCAACTCCCCCTTGCACATAATTCAGAGGGCTAACAATGTTCATTGTGCAGAATTTTTTCTGGGTAATGTCTGAATTGGGATATTATTAAGAATCTCGATGTGGTATTTGCCCTGTGGCGGGCATTATCAGGGATTTGTGCGTGTGATTTCCCTGTATTGGGAAACTATCGAACATATACGGAGATTTTTGAATGCTTTTTTGATACAACCGTATTGGTCGATACATTGAATACAGGCATCCTTAACCACAACTTGGATTCAGTCCGCCAAATCCAGCATTCAAAGGCTTTAAAGCAAACAGCAAGATCGTTGGTATGCAATCTCACTGTTTGTTATCGTTTCAATCATCTGACTCAATCAATCATTTGCGGACTCATTTTACCGATCGCAGTTCTCATTGGCTTTGTTTTCCTACTCATTGCAACCCCTTTTTGAGGGTGGGTTGCCCTGCGGGGAGCCAGCTATGCAGACTCATCTCAACCTAGAGTTAGGGACAATCGCACTCATCATGCTAAATGCGTAAGTTGTATCTAAAAATCCCACTCTTCAAACAGGTCAGCCACTGCCATCGAAAAACCCGGAACGATCGCGTCCCCTGCTAACGAGTCTTGCGGGCGCAGCAAGCGATCGGGTTCGGGCGCATGATAAACCAACACATACTTCTCATCGGGATGAATGACCCAAACCAGACGCGTGTCATTCTCAAAATATTCGACAATCTTGTCGTGGATTTCCTCCACGGTGTTATTGGGAGACAGAATTTCAACTGCCAGGTCAGGCGAACCCTGAAAGAAACCACGGGGCGGACGCTTTAAGCCCTTAAGCCGTTCTTTTGCCACAAAAGACACGTCGGGCGAAATTGCGGTGCAATCACTGTGTGAACGCTTATTTCCATTCTTTAAGGTAAAGGCTGTACTGGAATCGCAAACAATTCCCAATTTGTGCTGCCGGACGTATATCGCCAAAAGACCTCCCAGAAATGAGCCAATGCCACCATGCTCCATCCCGGAGTTGCCCATATCAACTAGCTCCCCATTCACTAGCTCATAGCGATGCCCATCTTCGGACAGCGCCATCAATGCCTCATCTGTCCAGATCGTTTTCTCAGTGGAGAGGGTCATCAGCCAAGCCTCCCGAAATCTCCTCGAATCCTCATTTCTAGTTTGACACCTTCGTTCGTCATTCTCGGCAATTGACTGCTTAAACTATGAATTCAGTGCAACCTGTGTCAATCACGGGGCTGCTTGATCATGATACGATGATGTCTGTCAGGTGGCTGAGCAACGCGATCGCTGGGTTAGATAAACTGCGATCGCTCCCTCCACCTATTCTGAGCAGAGCGATCGTCAATCCATGCAGGCGTGGCGATCCCTAACTGGCGATCGCGATTCTTTTGCGAGTGGGGCGTTTACGATCGGATTTCTTCTTGAGACCGATCGCTTGGGCTTCGTTACTGTCTGCGCCGAACTGTCCCCGCACCACTTCTTTCATTGCCAGAACCGCATTGTGAAACTCCCATTCTGCCAGACGGGCAGCATCGGAAGCAGCACGAAACATAGCGAGTTTTTCGGTTTCAACTTTCTGTTGTGCCAGCATGGTTTGATAGGTTTGCTGCAAGTGCTCAGGCAAGGCTTCGGGACGCTGGGTGCTGTAGCCAATGATAGTGTTAAACCCATTGAGAGAGTCGGTGTCTTGACTGAGGGTTTGTGGACTGAGACGGCGACTGGTGTCTTGAGAGGGCATGATGCACTCCTAAATAAGTTTGACTTTTTGAGTGTGCCCTGGGCGATCGGTAGATTAACGGCGATGGCAAAATTTTTGGTCGGAATGCGACTGTTTGGAGTTGCATTGGCAATGTATCGAGTTGCATTGGCAATGCATCGGGTCACATTCGTAATGTATCGGGTCACATTCGTAATGTATCGGCTCGCATTCGTAATGCATCAGGTCGCATTCGGAATGCAGCGGCTCACATTAGCAATGTCTTGTGCCATGTTGGCAAGTAGCCAAAAACTCGGAGGTTGCAGTGCTGCTATTGCTCAGGGCTTACTTGTTGTTGAAACGTCCGAGGTTCGCGTCAGAGCAGTACTCACCAACCCATCCGCAAATTCCGCCTGGACGAAGGACATAAAAAATTCCTTGACAAAGTATAGGTAACAGCGTAGTTTCTGAGGAGAGATTATCCAGCTCATTTCGCCCTCCATCAGGTGCCCATCATGCGATCGCTCCGTTCAATCGCCCTTGCCCTCGCGACGTTTCTCTTCATTGTCAGTGCAGCTTTTTGGCGAAAGGCGATCGCGATTCTTCTCAGTAGCATTCATAAAGTGAACAAATTTACGCGCGAAATTAGATTTTGGTTGCTAGGTATTCTTAGTTTTATTATTGCAACAGTTGCTACTGTTTTCGTTTCGGGTTCATTTCTAAATCGTCTACTTTTGGCTGCATCCTGTACAATTTTCAGCTTCAATTCTGCTTTCTGCACTCAAAATCTAGGATTAGAATCTGATCCTGTCATAGCAACAGGTATCTCTAATTTTGAAAAAACACGAGATGCTTATGTTTATGATAACTCGTTCAATCAGCAGCAAGGTTCAAGTAATATCAAAGACAATGTATTTCTAGCCTTTAAATCACCAGAAGTCCATAACGATGTTGATGGAAGTGCTATAAGAGGTACTAACATGAAATTTAATTGGGCTATTAATGCAGATAAGGACATAAAAAATCCAATAGAAAGCCCAATTTGTGTAAACGCAAAGAGTCTAGCTAGTTGTATACAAAGTAATAAAGATGAGAGTAGCCTCACCTTTACTGAAAGCGCAATTACGGAAATTAATAACGAGAATATAAGTACTGACCTAGGAGCCAAGTTGGGCGGTAATCACGATGGAATTTTTACTTCAACCGAATTTGATAAGCCGTGGGCTCATTGTGACAATGAATTGTTGGGTCACTGTTCCTATCGTCTTGTTGCCTTTAAAAAGCTAATTATTGAAAAGATTAAAAAGGTTAAAGATGCGAATAAAGAGGCAAATATAGGTCAAGAATCGAGAATAATTCTAGGCGCAGCATTGCATACCTTACAGGATTTTTATTCTCATTCTAATTGGTTTGAGATGGGAAATAGAGACATTAATCAACATCTCGGTCGAAGTCTTCTTTGCTACAAGCCTAAAAGCATTCCTGTTAATTTTTATCCTACTTATTTCAGTCAAAGCGACTTTTCTACTTTGAGCACTTTCAACACTGATTTTCTTGCAGGTGTTGTTAATTTGTCTGATACAAATTGTAGTCTGCCGCCAAGATGTAATGTAGATGCATGCACAAATGCTAGTCCTAGGGATTCTAGACAAGCCCCTGAGGAACCTAGCCTAAGTAATCCTAAAGACCCTAAATGGGAGAAATGGAATCAATGGCAGACTGCTGAAAGTAAATGGGTGGGTGAGTCTCTGGATGCCATTCACATTTACGATACTCGTAATCTACGTCCTGGCTTAAATAAACTGACGTCAGGATATTGGATCGGGACAGGTCCGAACGACTCATGCATTGCTCCTAAAGGAAAAGTACGGCATGGATTAGGGCTTTTTGGTTGTCCTGGAGGCTTGAATAAAGATGATCCAGAACGAACTGGCTTCAATCAGGCTAGGGAGCTTGCTATCATAGCGACCAGGAACTACATCGACCAGATTCTGTATGATCCCCAGGTCATCTCGAATGTACATGCAGTAAGAGTTCTTATGGGTCTTCGAGAACCAGCGCTGAAAGATGCCCCATGTAACCAGCCAATTAATCAAAGTAAGTCAGACAACGAGCAAGATAAAAACCAATGCTCAATCCCAGGACACAGCAGTAACGATCCACACCTGACTACATTCGATGGCTTTAAATATGACTTACAAACCCTAGGCGAATTTACGCTGGTCAAATCGAGTCATAGTGACTTTGAAGTACAAGCGCGGCAAACTCCGTGGAACAGCTCTGGCTCTCTTGCTATCAATAGTGCGATCGCCATAAAAGTGGGGAGTGATAGAGTTGCATTCTATGCTCAAGGTCTGCCTGATGCCGATACCAGCACTCCCCTCCGAGTAAACGGCAAACCTACCACTATTAAGGGCAACAAACTAGCTCTCCAGGGTGGCGGTGAGATATTGACGCAAGGAGGTACCTATGTCGTCAGTGCTCCCACAGGTGAGAAAGTTCTGGTTAGCCCCTCCGGTTCCTTTCTCAACACTTCACCCGTTGTCGATAACCGTGCAGGCAAATATAGCGGCTTACTTGGCAACGTCAATGGCAATCCAAAGGATGACTTACAGAGTCGAGGTGGCAAGAATGTCTTGGAAGTTCGATCCACCTATGGGGATGTGAAGCAGGTACTTAATCTGGTGGGATTGAGAGCACCAGGCGTGCTCGATCGCGCCGAGCAAGTTTATTTCGACCAACTTTACAAGCAATTTGCCAATAGCTGGCGGGTCAAGCCAGAAGAATCCTTATTTGATTATCCCCCCGGTAAAACCACCCAAAGTTACACCAATCCCGGTTTTCCAGACAAATACTTGACCCTCAATATGTTGTCTGCCGACCAGATCCAAAAGGCACAAAATGCTTGTACAGAAGCAAAAGTCACCCCAGATTTGATGGAAGGTTGCATTTTTGATGTTGGCTTCTCTGGCTTCTCTGAATTCGCTCGTGCCACCGCAGAGATCAATGGCTATATCGGCATTGTCAATCACCTGTTCCCAGGCTTAAATATTCCGACCCCAGAACAGGCAGTCGATCGCGTTATTGAAAAGGTAAAACCCAAAGTTTGCTTACCGATTGTTGGATGTGTTTAATGCTCAGAGCCAATCCTCTTGAAGCGCTATCGCCTCTCGCCATAGAGTAAGTTGACGCAGGAAACTCACTGTCTCAATCCCCATGTGACTTGGGCAAATTGAGACGGAAACGCCCTACAATGCTCAAATCCCGATGGAGTAAACGAAGGAATACGAGCAACTCTCACCAATCGCTGGACAAGTTATTTTGGAACAGTTACCAGAACGGATCAAAAATGCTATCGTCGCTCGTGCGGCTGAAATTGATTATCCTGTTGAAGCGGTGATTGAAATGGCGATCGCAGGTTACCTTGATCCTCATGCCATTGGGTTTGTCGATTGCAAACCCGATCGTAAAGCCTGAAATCACTTTGGGGACTCATCGCAGCTTCCAACTACAATGGCTCAAAACGATCGCAAAACACTTAATGGGATTGAGAGCGATCGTCCAGGCAACTTGCATGTTATGAACTCGTCTTACTCAGGCATTGAGCGAGTGATACGATCGTTGCAAACCCTTTGGGAGGTTGGGTTGCTCTGCGGGAAACAAGCTACGCGGACTCAATCCAATCTATGGCGAGGGGCGTTGGTGTAGCCTGTGCAAAGCACGTATCGCGCTGGCAAAATTCTTGGATTTGTTCTATTGGCAGGACAATATTGGCTGCTCCCAGACTTCTGTGGATTGAAGGTCCGTAAATTCGTGGGAGGTTGTCATGCTTAAATTACAAGGCACCTGCAGTTTCTCGCACAGATTGAAGAAACTGAATCACCTCTTGAATAACTGGAGCTTTACGGAGAATTTCAAGATCTTCATTTGTGAGTTGCTCGACCAATTGAGACTGACTCTGAAAATTCTTCGACTGAGAAATCAATTGCTTTAAGGCTTGCCAAGGCTGGTATACTGCCGAACTCAGCATATCTTGAGAAGGCGCATAACCCAGTAGACGCGAAAGCAAGGAAATATCTTGAAAAAAAATGATTTCGAGAGTAGGAACAGCCAGTATTACTTTAACAGGTGTATTCGCAGCAATATTTTCAACAATTTCTTCAGTATCTTTAAGTCGTTGTTCAACCTGCTCCAGGATAGTTGCATCAGCATCCGCCACGATCGCAACAGGAGCCTGTCGGCGAACAATCAAAGAACGAGCTAGCGACTTGACAGCAGAAAGTCCACCCGCAGCAACCACCTCAACGTTGCTAACGAATTCTTCTGGAAGAAGACGCTTCAACAATTGTGCGTCACGCTCACCCTCACATACAATGTAAGCTGTCATGGAATATCCCTCTCTCTAACATCATAGTCAGGTAGCCCATCTTCTACGCACACGCGATATTTAAGAAGGAGCAGTTCACAGATCGCTTCTTGCTCTAAAGCATATTTTATCTCTTCTCCACTCCAAAGCAGAATTGTTTGAGGTAATGAAAAATAGGAGAGATGGCGGGCTGGATCAGTAAATCCTGTCCGACTAAAGACTAAACCAAGCGTACTCGCAGGACGACGCAAAAGTTGATTACGCAGTTTAGCGATTGGTGCGATGTCAACATTGACCTTATCGGCAAAGTCTTTGCTCTCTACTAAACAAGACAGCCCTGAATAGTAAACTACACCATCAACTTGTTCAACCTCTTCCCCAAATAATCTCACGCTGTACGAATATTTGACCTCTGCTCCATCAAGCTGAAAAGCTCGTAAAACCAAGTATTCGAAAGCTTTTCCTGAATCCCATCCCGGAGTGTTACGGTTCTCAATGCTCTCCCACAGCGATCGCAAATCTTTCCATTGCAGGGATTGAATCATTGCTTTGTATTTTGCTGCCGCTGTCAACCCCAATCCTCCAAGCCGTGACTCGTGATTTGCCAGACTTAGTTTACACGTTTAAATCAATTTCTGATGACGGTTCCCAGTCAATTTACTTTCAACAACAGGTTCTATTAACCGCTTCCCAATCGCTTTCGTTTTATTCAGGCATTGAGCAATTCGATCGTCTGTGCACCGATAGTTGCAAATCCTTTTGGATGTTGGGTTACCCTGCGGGAAGCAAGCTACGCGAACTCAACCCAACCTACTGCGAGGGGCGTTGGTGTAGCCTGTGCAAAGCACGTATCACGCTGAAACATAGTTAAACTTCTGGGATGTGTGAGGTGTTGATTGGCTGAATCGATGCGTTACGCTGACGCTAACGATCCTACGCGAGAGGGACGATCGCACTCAGCACCAAAACCTTTCAACCGTCCGCTACATTTGAATGGTGTACGCCGCCGCAATCGTCACCTTCAAGCGCAACACCAACTCAGTCTACTGTTGATGCGCTTCCATATAAGCTCGTAGCAGTTGATTAATCTGTGTTTGATAACCCCGTCCTTGAGACTTAAACCACTCTAGTACATCGCTATCAATACGGAGCGTAACTTGAGCCTTGGCTTTTGTAACAGGTAAACCCTGCCGCACGACTGCCTTAGCAAACATCTCTGGTGTAATCTCTGGGCAATCTGATAAATCAATCTCTTCATCACTCATGGCATCTAATCGTTGCCAATCAGTTTGAGAGTTGCTCGAAGTAGGTTCGTTGTTCATATTTCGTCGCTTTTCTTGCAGAAATAATACGGGTACTATCTTTACGCTCCGCATGGACAACAGCAATGACTCGCTCTTGCAACAAACCGAACGTAACAAAACGCTGCTCTCCATAACTGTAACGATCGTCCTCGACCGTCACAATATCGCCATTAAATATAGCTGGAACGTCGGTAAAGTCGATTCCGTGTTTACGAAGATTGGCAACACGTTTTGCTTCATCCCATTCGTATTCCATGACTAAACGACAAGTACAGTAATTGATTGTAGCTACAAATCGTCGTTACAGCCACTCATGCCCAGCAATTCTGATTTTAAATGCCCTGTAAGAAGTTCTAAACTATTGTCCCAACCGAGGACTTGCAGCATAACGACCAGGTTCAGCGGCAGCAATATTCTATGGCTCCTTACGATAACTTTTATTCCACCGCTGCAACGACTTGTTATCTTGATGTCGCTCACAGACGAACGATCGGTATGTCAAGAATATAGTTTGCTTGCCATACCTCTTGTTCACTGCAAAAGAACATTGTGAGCTTTTAGTACTGCACCTCTACGTTGTAAAGTGCTGGATTAGCTTCAGCAATGACTGCAATTTTTTGCCACCAATCTTTGAGTCCTGGATTTGCAGCGATCGCTTGCTGCCAAATTTCTGGACTTTCCCAATGAGCAATATTGACAAATTGAAATCGTGCCTTTGGGTCAAGACTGCGATGCAATTTCGTGTCAATAAAACCGGGTTCCTTTTTCATCAGATCAGCAGTCTCATTCCACAACTGAATGAACTCACCTTCTTTGCCAACTTGAGTGATTTCAAAAGCATTAATGAGGGTAATCATGCTTAGTTCTCCACGTTGTTCTATAGTTCTGAAACAGCCTTGACCTTGCTGCCTGGATCTTCTTTATGCAAATCCCGTCTGCCCCAAGGTTTGATGATTGAGATAGCAATAATAGTCAACAAACAAAGGACTTGAATTCCCCCTCCCAAAACCACTCCATGCAAATCGAACATGAACAAGGGATTAGCTAGAGCCTTTGCCCGTTCACCCACTGAAATCGCCGTCATGGAATTTGTCCAAGGTCCTAACCAGAATGTTCCAAAGATGATTAATGCCGTTGTCACAATCCATTTAGTGATAACCCAGTAGAACTTAAAAAATCCCCAAATCGTTAGCCAGCACAGCAAGGTTCCAGTCAGGGCAGAAGCAATCGCCATTGGAATGACAACAAAATCATCGAGCAATTTCACCATTGCGTTCACGGCATAAAGTTCGTCTCCATTCGTTGTGCCTTGGTTTGCAATTGCCATCAGCACCATTGCGAGCGCGACTCCAAGCCACAAAGCACCAGAGGCAACATGCCCTGAGAGTAACCAATTTTTCTGTTTGACATTGAGTTTTGGCATTGCCCCTAATCCTCTTCCGCTGCCGTTAATTTCAGTACTGACTCCTTACTGAGGAACTGTCCAATTTAGAGTTCAGACTATCTTTATGCCGTTGAGCAAGCCTAGCATTGGTCAGCACAGCTAGGCTTGAACAAATCGGCTACTGTTCCGAACGCCTCGTTTAGGTTTAATGGTTTTTACAAAAGTGACCCATCACAGGTCGTTTTTTCTAATGCTTTGGGTAAGTTCGATTATTTCTAGAATTGAGCGCTATCTCTTATGTGTAGAGTCAAGATAACAATTTACTATACAGATTTTTTCTAGGTAATGTCTGAATTGAGACATTACCTAGAATTTTGGCGGGGTATTTACTCTATAGCGGACATTACCTAGAATTTTTGCGCGTGATATGCCTGTATTGGGACCGTATCAAACCCATATACGGAAATGTTCGATACATTAAATGCAGGTATCCTTGACCACAACTTGGATTCAGTCCACTAAACTCAGCATTCAAAGGCTTTTCAACAAGCTGCGCGATCGCTATGTACGATCGCGCAGCTTGTTATCATTTCAACCGTCTGACGCAATCAGTCATTTGTGTACTCATTTTGCCGATCGCAGTTCTCCTTTGCTCTGTTTGCCAACTCATTGACTGCGATCGTCTACTCATTCTGGTGTTTTCCGCAGGCAAAAAGGCTATTTGCCCACTCATTTGGTTTATTCATCTTCTCATTTCAGTAAATCGCGCACTCAATTGAGTGTTTTCCGCAGGCAAAAAGGCTGTTTGCCCACTCATTTGCTCTGTTTACCGACTCAATTCAGTAGATCGTGCACTCATTTTCATTATCTCAGCGCAGTAAAAGCATCCCAAATTTTCCGGGGCAACGATCACGCCTCTTTTGATGCAGTGATAGATTGTGCATTTGGCAATGATGGTGTCTGTTGAATCAACCGAATCAACAAGCGCAACCCTTCATTCACCGCTCCAGAGTCCGGAAAAACTGCTGCTACATCCGGGTCTAGCTGGACAGTTAGGCTAGCTCGTTTGCGTCCCTGACCACGGGCTACAACCGGGAGTTGAGCAAAGTCATATTCGGGGCGTAAATCATCATCCATTTCAGAGATCTGACTCATACGTTCCTTACGGAAATTCTAGCACTCAGATATACTAGAGCCAGGTAATTTCACCTTGCCAGCGTCATAAGAGGATGTTTTAAAAGTTCTATTGTGAGTAGCAAATCATACGATCCCCCTAAATCCCCGTGCTGACGCACCGCTGCGTCAGAAAAAAGGGGGACTTTGAGTCCGTTTCCCCTTTTTAAGGGGGCTTAGGGGGGATCTCTGAGTGCTCAACATCACAGCTAACACCTTTCAAACGCCCTTCATGTAACTGAGTGGTGAGAGAGCGCTAGAGGCTTCTGAGGCATGTATGCAAATCAATATCGAGTGGACGCTGAATACGAATCGAAACTCAAGCAGGTTCAACAAAAAACGGAGCAGAAAGAGATTAAAGCTGTGATTGAAGCCGCGATCGATGCTTACTATCACCAGCTAGAAGCTCCTCCTAATCACCAACTAGAAGCTCCTCGTAAAACGGCGCTGGAAATTTTTATAGAATCTGGGTTTATTGGTTGTCTTCAAGCAGATGCAGATCTATCAGCTAACTACAAAGAAGAATTATCAATTACTGAAGATGTAAGTGGTATATCAAGAACTTCAGCAAGATTAGATAGCTGAATTATTTCGTCACAAAATGGATTAGGGAAACATTCTGTTTTGTTATTGAATATCGTTAGAACTCCGGTAACATTTCTCCTTACATTTTCATCAACTACAAAGGAGCCAGGTTCATTGATATGCACATATCTCCGAGAGTCAAATCCAAGCTTGCAAAGTAACTCTTGTTGATCACCTTGAAGCTTGTCCATGACAAATTTTGGATAGCGTACTCGTTGCGGACCAAGCTCTTCAGGCTCCAACCAGTCTATCAACGTTCTAGATCCATACAAGGCAGGAAATACAGCATCGTAAATCTCTGATGCTTGCCCTAAATCTAAAAAGACTAAAAAAGGATATGAAAAACACTGATTTGTCCAATTAGGTTGACGTTTAGAAGCTTTTTTCTTCACTACTTTTTGAATTTGATGTATATACCGTTCTTTAGGAACATATGTCCAAGAAGTACTAGTATTGGAAATTCTTCCCCAACTTGGAGCAGTCAAATCAACAGATACCTTTGAAGCATCTAGAACAAAATCAAGAGGTAACTGATTTTTATTAATGGATTCAAGTTTTTCTTTTAATCGATCTACGAAATTATCAAACAAATTTTCCTTATCTGTTCTATCGTTATAATCTACTGCTAACTCAGAAAGATGTTCTGAATACTCTATGGACAGAACAAGATCTTTTTCCTCAAGTAAGGGTTGGATTTTCTCATTTACTGAAAGTTCGGTTTCATCTCTAGACATGCTCGAAACTTCAACCAACAATGTAAGTTTTTGGCGATTCACAAGTAAATCTGGCGATGGTCCGGGATGTTTTGTTTTTTTGCCTGGAAATCTTAGATCGTTATCTGATAAGAGTTCCACTTCAAAACCTCTGATTGCCAATACTTTGGCAGCTCTTAATTCAGCAAGTGTTGGAATAAGCTTTCCAATGGAACCCACCTCTCCAAGTTTTTCTTGAATGCCATGAATAGGTAGTTCATGTATATCTTTTAATACATCAACATATGCCATCCGAGTCCAGATAGGCACTTGAGAAGTGTTTGAGAACCAACCCGAAGAATGCTGGTTCTTAGCAAAAAAATAGCGAAGAAGATCAATCTCAGTGCTAGAGAGGAGAGGAGGCATTAACCTTAAATGGAGGTCGATAGTTTTTATGAATAATTATAGCTATACTTAATCGAGATGGAAAATATTTACTAAAGCTATGATTAAACATAACTTGGTCAATTAACTCTCTTTCTAAGAGGATGTTTTAAAAGTCCTTTCACAAGTAGCAACAAACACGATCCCCCTAAATCCCCCTTAAAAAGGGGGACTTTAAGGCATTCCCCCCCCTTTTTAAGGGGGCTAGGGGGGATCCCTGAGTGCTCAAAATCACAGCTAACACCTTTTCAAACACCCTCTAAGAGTCATCTTGCCAACGGAAGTGCTACCGTGTACTGATCAGAAACAGCTACTTCCCTTGACCGTATGCTCAACATCCCTCACCTGCTGGCAACCGAACTCTCGCTGCGTCCCGCCCAGATTGAAGCTGCCCTGGAACTGCTAGCCGAAGGTTCAACCGTCCCCTTCATCGCCCGCTACCGCAAAGAACGCACCGGAGAGATGACCGAAGTGCAACTGCGAGATCTGCTCGATCGCCACACTTATCTCACCGAGCTAGAAGACCGCAAAGCCGCTATCCTCAATGCGATCGCAGAGCAAGGCAAACTCACCGACGACCTGCGCGCCAGCATCGAAACTTGCCTGCAAAAAACCGAACTGGAAGACCTCTACCTGCCCTACCGTCCCAAACGCCGCACCCGCGCCACGATCGCCCGCGAAAAAGGACTGGAACCCCTGGCAACCTGGCTGGAATCGCTCAACCGCCCTAACGTCTCCATCAACTCCCTGGAGGCGGAAGCCGCCAAATACATCGCTGCCGACAAAGGGGTAAACAGTGCCGAAGAAGCCCTCAAAGGTGCCGCTGACATTCTGGCAGAAGCGATCGGCGATCGGGCAGACCTGCGGGCTTACCTGCGCGAGTACCTGATGAAATCTGGCATGTTTGTCTCCAAGATCAAAGCCGACTTTCCCGAAGGTAGCACCAAGTTTGAGATGTATCGTAACTTTCAGGCAAAAGTAAATGCGATCGCTCCTCATAATTTGCTGGCATTGCTGCGCGGCGAAACCGAAGCAGTCCTGACCCTGGAACTCAGCTTCGACGAAGCTTTCGTGCAAAATTATCTGGAATCGCAAATCATCCGCACCAAAGCCAGCGTCGTTCGCCAGTTCTACCAGGCAATGCTCAAAGATGCCTTCCAGCGTTTGATGAAAACCTCCCTGGTCAGTGCCGTCCTGACCGAGAAAAAAGCCTGGGCAGACGATGAATCGATCAAAACCTTTGAGGCAAACCTGCGAGAACTGTTACTGGCATCTCCCGCAGGCATGAAACCCACCCTGGGTGTTGATCCGGGCTTTCGTACCGGCTGCAAAGTGGTTGCCCTCAGTGAAACGGGCAAGTTTCTGGAATACCAGGCAATCTTTCCCCACCAATCCGACAATCAGCGTCAGCAAGCTGCCCGCACTCTGGCAAAGATGATTCAAACTCACCAGATTGAACTGATCGCGATCGGCAATGGCACCGCCGGACGCGAAACCGATGCCTTCGTCAGCGATGTCTTGCAAACCCTCGATCTCAAACCGATCAAAGTCATGGTGAACGAATCGGGCGCGTCGATTTACTCTGCCAGTCCCGTGGCGATCGCCGAGTTTCCCGACCTGGATATTACGGTGCGCGGTGCCATCAGCATTGCCCGTCGCCTGCAAGATCCCCTGGCAGAACTGGTGAAAATCGACCCCAAATCGATCGGAGTGGGACAGTATCAACACGATGTGGATCAAAAACGGTTGAAGCAAAAACTGGAAGAAACGGTAGAAAGTTGCGTTAACTATGTCGGCGTTGATCTCAACACCGCCTCCAAAGAACTGCTCACCTTCGTATCGGGAATCACGCCCGCGATCGCCAACAACATCGTCGCTTACCGCAATCAAAATGGAGCTTTCCAAGAACGCAAACAGTTGTTGAAAGTGGCAAAACTGGGTCCCAAAGCGTTTGAACAAGCGGCAGGCTTTCTCCGCATTCGCAACGGCAAACAACCGCTCGATAACACGGCAGTGCATCCCGAAAGTTACAGTCTGGTGCAAACGATCGCCACCGATCTCAACCTACCCCTCACCGAAGCCCCCAAGATTGCCGATCGGCTCAAAGCCAACCTGAAACGCTACATCACCGACACGATCGGCGAACCCACCCTGCGAGACATTGTGAGTGAATTGGAGAAACCCGGACGTGACCCCCGTGCCCAATTCACCTACGCCACTTTCAAAGAAGGCATTACCGAACTCAAAGATTTAACAGTGGGCATGATGCTCGAAGGCGTTGTCACCAACGTGGCAAACTTTGGTGCGTTTGTGGATATTGGGGTGCATCAAGATGGATTGGTTCACATTTCCCAACTCGCCGATCGCTTTGTCAGTGATCCGAAACAGATTGTGAAAGTCGGTCAGGTAGTGAAGGTGCGGGTGTTGGAGGTGAATGAAAAGCTAAAGCGGATTAGTTTGTCGATGCGATCGGGTCGGGATTAAAGAACGCTCAATCGCCTGCTCAGATACCGTATCCACCGCCGCCTGGGGTCTCGATGACAAAAACATCCCCCGGTTGCATCCTCACTTCTGCTTGACTTCCTAGAGACTCGATCGCGCCACTCGCCCGCACCACCCAATTCCGCCCGATTGCCCCTGGCTTGCCTCCCTGCAACCCAAAAGGAGGAATGCGGCGATGTCCTGAAAGAATCGCCGCAGTCATGGCTTCACGAAATTGGATGCGACGAATCACGCCATTGCCACCGCAATGCTTACCCAGACCACCACTGTCTGGACGAATCGCAAAACTTTCTAGCAACACCGGAAAACGCCATTCCAGCACCTCTGGATCGGTGAGGCGAGAGTTAGTCATGTGAGTCTGTACCGCGTCAGTGCCGTCAAAGTTTGCCCCTGCCCCAGAACCCCCACAAATGGTTTCATAGTATTGGTAGCGATCGTTGCCAAAGGTGAAATTATTCATCGTGCCCTGAGACGCCGACAGTACCCCCAACGCTCCATACAACGCATCGGTCACCACCTGGGAAGTCTCGACATTTCCTGCCACCACCGCAGCGGGATAGAGAGGATTCAACAGACAACCTTCCGGGATAATGATATTTAAGGGTTTCAAACATCCGGCATTGAGGGGGATATCATCATCCACCAGTGTGCGAAACACATAGAGCACTGCTGCTTTGCAGACCGCTGTTGGGGCGTTGAAGTTGTTGGCTTTTTGAGGTGACGTGCCAGTGAAGTCAATGGTAGCAGTGCGCTGATCGTGATCGATCGTAATCTTAACTTGCACCTGACTACCATCATCCATTCTGTAGACAAAATGACCGTCCTGTAGTGTACGAATCACTTTCCGAATCGAGGCTTCCGCATTATCTTGTACTGCCTGCATATAAGTTTGTACCGTTTCCAAACCATAGTGGGCCATCAACTTATGCAACTCCTGCACTCCCTTCTCATTGGCAGCAATTTGGGCTTGTAAGTCTGCCAAATTTTGCCCCGGATTGCGAACGGGATACCTGCCAGAAGTCAGTAATTGCAACACTTCGGTTTCTCGCAACTGTCCCCGATCTACCAGTTGAAAGTTATCAATCAGCACCCCTTCTTCCTCTACAGTCGTGCTGTTGGGAGGCATTGAACCCGGTGTAATACCACCAATATCAGCATGATGCCCACGCGAAGCAACAAAGAAAAGAGGACGCAATGACTTAGTGAGTGGAGGAAAGAAGGGAGAAGTGTGAGAAGTAGCTCCTGTCTCCTGCCTCCTGCCTCCTACCTTCTGATTCCCGACTCCTACCTCCTGAGCAAACACAGGCGTAATCACTGTAATATCCGGCAAGTGTGTGCCGCCATTGTAGGGATTGTTGAGCATATACACATCGCCGGGTTGGAGCATGTCACGATGTTGTGTCAGCAGAGATTGGACACTTTCACTCATTGAGCCGAGATGAACAGGGATATGGGGAGCATTGGCGACAAGTTGCCCCTGTTGATCAAAAATGGCGCAGGAGAAATCCAGGCGTTCTTTGATGTTGACAGAGTAGCTGGTGTTTTGCAGTGTGAAGCCCATTTGCTCGGCGATCGCCATAAATCGGTTATTGAAGATTTCGAGTAGGACGGGATCGGGGGTAGAGGGGTGGAGGGGTGGAGGGGTGGAGGGGCGGAGGGGTGGAGGACTCTGGTGAGTGCTTCTATTTGAATGCTGGAGGAGGAGATGATTGTACTGAGTGACAATCGCCTGCCAACCAGGCTCAATCACGTTAGTTCCGGTTGTTTCGATGATCAGGGCGGGACCTGTGATGTAATCGTGGGGTTGTAAATGACTGCGTTGAAAGACGGGTGTAGATTGCCAGCGATCGTTCCCATACATTTCAATCGTGGTAACAGGTTGAATGGACTGAGTGCGATCGCAGGGCGCAGTTGGTGCTTCGAGAATGTCGTTAGTCGCGATCGTTTCAACTGAGATCGCTTCGACAATCAGGGGTTTATTGGCGGTGATAAATCCATAGCGTTGCTGATGTGCTTGCTCAAACTGAGTCAACATCTTGTCCAGACTACCAAAGTTCACAATCAAAGCGGAGTCAGTGCCCTGATAGCGGAGATGCACTCGTTGCACGGTATGGATTTGCATCGCTGAGATGCCCTGGCTTTGCAGTTCTGCTTTGCCCAACTGTTCCAATTCTGCTGCCAGGGCTTGCAATTCTGGCAGGAGAGCTGCGGCCAGCACAGCTTCTACCGCACGTTCTTGCATGGTGGTTTGGTTGGCCAAGCCCATGCCATAGGCAGAGAGTACGCCTGCATAGGGATGAATCAAGATCTGGGTCATGCCGAGGGATTCGGCGATCGCGCAGGCATGTTGTCCCCCGGCACCGCCAAAGCAGCAGAGCGTATATTCCGCCACGTTATAGCCCCGTTGCACAGAGATTTTTTTGATCGCATTGGCCATCTTTTCTACAGCGATCGTTAAAAATCCCTGTGCCACCTGCTCTGCCGTGCGCGTATCTCCGGTGCTGGATTGGATCTGCCCTGCTAATTCAGCAAATTTCTGCCGCACCACTTCGGCATCCAGTGGCAAGTCTCCGGTTGTGCCAAACACTGCAGGAAAAAACTGAGGTTGCAGTCTGCCCAGCATGACATTGCAGTCGGTAACAGTCAGCGGTCCCTCTTTGCGATAGCAAGCCGGACCTGGATTTGCTCCTGCCGAAGCCGGACCCACCCGATAGCGCGCCCCATCGAATCCTAAAATTGAACCACCCCCCGCTGCGACCGTGTGGATTGCCATCATCGGTGCCCGCAACCGCACACCAGCCGTTTCCGTTTCAAAAGTGCGCTCATATTCGCCGTTATAGTGCGCCACATCGGTGGACGTGCCACCCATGTCAAAGCTAATGATCCGCTTGAGTCCAGCGATCGCACTCGTCTGCACTGCGCCAACAATTCCCCCGGCTGGACCTGAGAGAATGCTGTCCTTTCCTTGAAAAAAACGGGCATCGGTTAAGCCACCGTTGGATTGCATGAAGAGGAGTTTAGGGAAGGAGGCAGGGGGTAAAGGGGTGAAGGGGTGGAGGGGAGAGAGTTCTACCCTCCGATCTCTAACTCCTGACTCCTGACTCCTGACTCCTGACTCTCCATTCCCCAACTCCCCTACCATCCGATCGACATAACGCCGCAGAATGGGCGACAGATACGCATCCACCATTGTGGTGTCGCCTCGGCTGATCAGTTTCATCAGGGGGCTAGTGCTGTGGGAAGTAGAGATTTGGGTGAAGCCGATCATCTTTGCCAGGTGCGCGACTTGCTGTTCATGCTGGGGATAGCGATAGCCGTGCATGAAAACGATCGCACAACTACGAATGCCATCTTCATAGGCAGCTTGTAAACCCATGCGCGCAGTTTCTAAATTCACCGGACATCGGTCTTCCCCCTGTGCGGTATAGCGTTCTTCGACTTCGATTACCTGCTCATAGAGCATCTCAGGCAATTCAATTTGGCGAGCAAAGATTTTGGGACGATTCTGATAGCCAATTCGCAGGGCATCGCGAAAGCCCTGGGTGATTAACAGCACGGTGCGATCGCCTTTGCGCTCTAACAAAGCATTCGTGGCAACGGTCGTGCCCATTTTGATCACGGCAATCTGCTCGGTGGGGATGGGTTGATTGGGGGCAAGCTCCAGTAAATCGCGAATGCCTTGTACTGGGGCATCTGCATAGCGATCGGGATTTTCCGACAGCAATTTGTGGGTGACCAATCGCCCATCGGGGCGGCGCGCCACAATATCGGTGAAGGTGCCGCCACGATCGATCCAAAATTGCCATTGCCTAGATTGATTTACCATCTCCATCCCCTGCTAATGTATTTATCTTTGCTCTTTTTGATGCAAAGGTGAGATCCGCCAGTTGCCTCTGGGCATTGCATTAATGGTGTTAATAACATTGGAGGAAGCACAAGCACCCGTAGAAGCACGCCATTTGTTAGCACGCGCAACAGGTAGAACCGTCGGACAGGGTATGTCGTGCCATGATGGAACTAGTAACAACCATTATGGTTTATAAGCTTGGGCAACTGAGTCGGGCGGAGGTGGAAGCAATGCTGGGGCTAACCTTACAGAAAACACAGGTATACCAGGAAGCCAAGGCAGAAGAGCGAGAAGCATCGAAACCTTGCTGGATTTCACTCATTTGAACGACTTGCTCACCTGGTTGGAGGCACACCCAATGGGTGAAGACGAGACACCGATCGGGCAGGGCTAAAGTCCTTGATTTTTCCGTTAATTCGTTAAATTGACACAAAGTCTTTGAAGTTGCGTAAGCGGGGAAAACAATGCCGCCGATAGAAACTGGACAGAGTGGGAATCGGAATACCATAGGCTTGAGATAACTTTTTCCAGGAAGTTTGGGGGGGCAACCGTTTGAGCAGCAGTAATTGCGCTGTAACTTCGGGGTGATCTTGGATGTGCAATGCTCGTAGTTCGCCCGTGGGGTCGGTTTGCATCCAGGTCAACACTTCCGTCAGGAGTAAGGTTGCGTCTCCGGTTTTGTCTGGAATGTTCTCAAAAGGGGTGAGATCGCCATCCGCAGGCTGCCCAAATTGGCTAAAGGGAATTTCCTGGCGAGCACTTGCCAGATCAGATAGCCGCCAGCGCAGGTAACGATTGAGCCAGGTGACAACACTGGCAAGATTGGGATTATATCGATCGACATTGCGAGCGAAATATTCCCAGGTTTGTTGCAGGGCATCGTTGTAATCTGGCGTACTCGATTTCCAGAGCTTTGGCGTGACCAATCGAATCACCTGAGTCAATGCCTTTTGTCGCTTTAGACTTCCTGGAGAATACTGTTTTGCTTCGGCAATGAGCGATCGCAGCAGTTCTTCTTCTGGGGACAGACTTACGAGTTTGGACGGTCTTACAAGCGCTCTCATCAGTTTTTCTGCTGGTAGAGGTTGCTCTTTACTATATCGGCGAACTATTATATCTTCAATGCTAATTTGATGAAGTCAGAATATCGTCAAAGATATAATAGAGTGTTTTATGCTGAACCTTCAACAGTTGAGTCAGGTTGAGTTACGCCAAATTTGTTACTTCCTTGCTGTGATAGAAGCCGACAATAACTTTAGTCGGGCAGCGGAGCGATTGCAAATTGAACAACCGCCCTTAAGTCAGCGGATTCGGGCGCTGGAAAAAATGCTAAAGGTGGAATTGTTTGATCGCAAACGCCGACCGTTACAACTCACTGATGCGGGTCGAGTCTTTTTGGAAGAAGCCCAACTCGTCCTAACCCACCTCGATCGCGCCATTGTCAAAGCGCAAGAAGCCGATCGGGGAGAGCGGGGCTGGCTAGCTGTGGGCATCAGCAGTTCCATCACCAACACCATCCTGCCAGATCTGTTGCGCGAATTTCGCCGGCGTCGCCCCGGTGTGGAATTGGAGTTGCGCGAACTCACCGTTCCTGAGCAAATTCAAGAATTGCGTGATCGACGGATTCATGCTGCGTTTGAAACCATCCTGAATCCCCATAGTCGCTATCCCAGTCTCCAGGCACTCGAACCCAATCTCCAGTTTTTGCCAATCCTAGATGACCCACTCATCGTCGTGATTCCTGAAAACCACCCCCTGGCGACTCACGCTCAAATCCCACTTCAAACCTTGATGAATGAACCGTTGATTTTGCCTCCCCTGGAAGCAGTTCCCTTCTATCAGGAATTTGTGCATTTGTGCCACCAGGCAGGCTTTCATCCCAAAATTGTGCAAAATATCAAAGCTACCTGGGCGATCAACATTCTCAGCTTGGTTGCGGGAGAAGTGGGATTGGCAATTTTGCCCAGTAGTGTGCAGACCCTTCAGCGTAAGGGCGTGGTTTACCGGATGATTGAAGGAGTCAATTTGATCAAGCGAATTGCGATCGTCTGGCGAAACAACGATTCATCGCCTGTGCTCCAGGAGTTTTTGCAGGTTGTCAAAGATATAGCAGCACTGACCCAGGCAAAAGAGGTAGAAAAGGAACAGCCCGGTTGCCTCAGTCGAGGCAAAAGCCCCACGACGAAGAACTAAATACTCTCCTAAACTTTCTCTACATATTTGCTTTACAATCAATCCAACCCCCTTGTTGCAAGTGATCCCTCAACCAAACTGACCCCGGAATTTATATGAGTATTGGTTATCTCGCCCTAGTTCTACACGCTCACCTGCCTTTTGTTCGGCACCCTGAAAGTGATTATGTTCTCGAAGAAGAATGGTTGTTTGAAGCCATTACTGAAACCTATGTGCCGTTGTTACAAGTTTTTGAGGGCTTAAAGCGAGACGGGGTAGACTTCAAACTCACCATGAGCATGACGCCACCGCTGGTGTCGATGCTGCTCGATCCCCTGCTGCAAGAACGCTACGATGAGCACCTAGCAAAGCTAGAAGAACTGACAGAACTGGAAATCGAGCGCAACAAGTTCAATGGGCACATGAAGTACCTGGCGGAACATTACGCCAAGGAATTTAACGAGGTCAGAAATACCTGGGAAAAGTACGATCGCAATCTAGTCAAAGCATTCAGGCAATTTCTGGATAGCAACAACCTGGAAATCATCACCTGCGGTGCCACCCATGGGTATCTGCCGCTGATGAAGATGTACCCCCAGGCAGTTTGGGCACAGATCAAGGTTGCGTGTGAACACTACGAGCAGACCTTTGGACAACCGCCAAAAGGGATTTGGCTACCCGAATGTGCCTACTTTGAAGGATTGGAGCGGATGCTAGCAGATGCCGGGTTGCGATACTTCCTGGTGGATGGACATGGCATTCTCTATGCCCGTCCTCGTCCTCGCTTTGGTACCTATGCACCGATCTTTACCGAAACGGGAGTAGCGGCGTTTGGACGGGATCACGAGTCTTCGCAGCAGGTTTGGTCATCGGAAGTTGGTTATCCGGGAGCGGTGGAATATCGTGAGTTCTACCGTGATTTGGGCTGGGATGCAGAGTACGAGTACATCAAGCCCTATGTCATGCCCAATGGTCAGCGCAAAAATGTGGGCATTAAGTATCACAAAATTACAGGGCGGGGGTTGGGCTTGGGGGACAAACAACTGTACGACCCCTACTGGGCGCGCGAAAAAGCAGCAGAACATGCCGCCAACTTTATGTATAACCGCGAGCGCCAGGTTCAGCATTTGAGTGGCATTATGCAGCGTCCACCCATCATTGTTTCGCCCTACGATGCGGAGCTATTTGGGCACTGGTGGTATGAGGGACCCTGGTTTATCGATTATCTGTTCCGGAAATCCTGGTTTGACCAGAACACTTATGGCATGACCCACCTGGCAGACTATTTGCGATCGCACCCCACCCAGCAGGTTTGTCGCCCTTCCCAATCCAGTTGGGGTTACAAAGGCTTCCATGAATACTGGTTGAATGAAACCAACGCCTGGATCTATCCGCACCTGCACAAAGGCGCAGAGCACATGATTGAACTGGCAAGAAAGGAACCCGCCGATGAACTGGAATGGCGAGCCTTGAACCAGGCAGCGCGGGAGTTGTTGTTAGCGCAGTCGTCAGATTGGGCATTTATTATGCGCACAGGTACGATGGTCCCCTATGCGGTACGGCGTACCCGATCGCACCTGATGCGCCTCAACAAAATCTATGACGATATGAATGAGGGCAAGATTGATTCGGGCTGGTTAGAGAAGGTAGAAGCGATCGATAATATCTTCCCCGAAATAAACTACCGCGTCTATCGTCCCCTCTAAGAGACATCAGAACATTGGGATCAGACCTGCGAGATTTTCAAAAATCTCGCAGGTCTGAGTTAGCGAACGGACGGCTGAACTCATTAATTGCTGGCTTCGACGTGCGCTCAGCCAGCTGATGCCCTGAGCGCAGTCAAAGGAAAATTCTCCCAAACTGAGGGGAGGCTCTGTCAGCCACTATTGCTGCGCCACCACACAGCCATTGGCAGACTGAGAAGCGCCATCGGCAGGCACTAACCCCACTACATGGGGCACCGGACGCGGGGTATAACCAACCAGCGATGTGCCCTTATAGGCCAGCGATGTACTCGCGCCAGAATCCAGCATCACCGCATCGCGAAAGCCTGCCTTTGCCAGGGCAATACCCAGATTGACCGATCCGATCGGCTCCATCGAGACCCCAATCTGCGGTTGCCCCATCTGATTAATGCCCCAAAATGCCCGATGGCGCTCGGCGTTGAAGTCAAACAAAGCGCCAAACCGTTCCGGTGGCTGGGGTTGGCTCCCTTCGACCAAAAAGGCAGCGCCGACAAAAGCATCGGTAACATCGGGCATTTCCGCCCGAATTCCTTCGAGAGTATTATGTTTGTCGGGATCAAAGGGGATGAATCTGACCGATCGCGAACCAATCAGGATCAGCGGTCTGCCTTTCAATTTTCGATTTTCGCCGGGATTACCAGGGATAAATTTCCCTGTGGTCTGGCTCATCACAGGTCCAATCATCACATTCGAGTCGAGAAATTCTAGCGAGAAAAAGCCGCCATCGACTCCTGCGATCGCAGGGCTACTGGCAAGGATTTCTGGCACCTGATAGCGACTCTTGGCATGAATCGTGATCGGTTTGCCCCCCGCAATAAAGGTGAACGGCACATTATTAATTACCGTTTGTATCTTTTCAATCGACGCAGAAAAATTAAATCCCATCGTGGGGGGGACAAGTGGCGGTCCCCCCCAAGCTTGCGGCAACATCTCCGCCAGACGCGATTGCCCAATCCGCGAAATAGCTAGCAAACTTTCCGATTGTCCGGCAAATCGTTCGTCCGTATCGTTCATCGTCAAGGCTGCCTCATACCCTGCAGCAGCCACCATCTGAGCCACGCGGGGGTCATATTTGCCTTCAGGATAAGTAAAGTAATGAATGGAAATTCCCAATTCTTGCTCCAGAATTTGCTTCGACTCAAAGATTTCGGGACGCAACTTATCGTCCGAAAACTGGGTTAAGTCGGGGGGGTGGCTGAGGCTGTGAGACGCGATCGTCACCAGGGGATCTTTCGCCATTTCACGCAGTTGCTCCCAGGTCAAGCTAGAGCGCCCCAACTGTTTGCCTATTTTTGCGGTGTAGATAGAAAATGTGGCCGGATAGCCATATTTTTTCAACAGTGGATAAACATACTGGTAATGTCCGCTGTAGCCATCGTCAAAGGTGAGCACGATCGGCTTTTCGGGCAACGGTAACCCCGTCCGCAAATGGATGACTAATTGATCCAGGCTAATCGGTGTCAGTCCCTGTGCTTGAATCTGGCGCAAATGGCTCTCAAATTCATCCGGGGTAACATCAAAGAACACCTTTTTTTCGGGCAAGATGTCGTGATACATCATCACTGGCACCCTTGCTTGCCGCGCTTTTTCGTGCAGTGTTGGTGCAGGGCTGGCGTTCAGATAGGCAGCAAGCTGGGGAGTGAGGCTGGTAACCAGGCTATTCATGCCGATCGCCGGTTCCTGAAACCAGTTGGTTGTCTGGCTAACATCACTCACCAGTTGCGTGAAATTGGTAAATTCACCGGACTGACTCGGTTGGCAGTGAGTCGTGAGGGACGGGGCTTCGTCGGTTTCATTCGGTACTTGGGCACCGACGATCGGGACTGCCCCAAACAGCAACCAGGAGAAGGATAAACAACCTGCCAGCAACGATTTGCTCAGGACTGAAGGAGAACGAAGCGAATAACGAGGGGAAAGGGTTGAGACAGGAACCTGCTCCGGCTGAATTGGCAGCATATTTTACCGAGATACCGATATCCTTGCTAGATTTAACCTATTTTCTACACCTTGTCAGGTTCTTCAGAAAACATTACGAACTTTTTTTGGGTAGAGCTTCGTTCATCGATGAACTGGGGCTCCGCCGCAACATTTCTTGACGCAGGGCATTCAAATTTTTGCCCAGCGTATTCTTGAAAATTCCGTAGAAGATATCTTTAGGAATGCCAGCCGAGGGTTGTGCCTCTACCACTTGGGTAATCAGCACTTGATTTGCAGCCGCTCCCGCGTAGGGTGAGATTGGCTGAATCTCCCAATAGCCTTGAAGCTTTTGCAAATCTCCTTCTACCAGACGAAAATCAATCCGATTTTTGTCGGTTTCTGTCACAGTGGTACGAACGCGCGATCGCACATTAACCAGCAAAAAGGGGCGCACATCGACCTGCTCGATCACTTTGCGATTGCCTTCGGTGCTCAAAACCTGACTAGAAACCACATTGGGCAGAATGCGAGGAAAACTGGCGTAGTCGGTTAATACAGCCCAGACCACCTCTGGCGTCGTGGCAACGAGGATTCGACCGGTGTAAATCCCTTTGTCCCCCGTTACGATCGCTTCTCCTTTGCGTAAGGAGACTCGTTCTGCAACAGGTAACTTGTCAACTGGGCTGTTGAAAAGCTCTGCTGGCAAAGGTGCGGCGTTCAAAAAGGTCAACCCCAATGTGAGAGTAGACAGCAACGCCAGAGAAGGTCCCCCTCGCAGGAAGGAGAGATGTTTAGAGAAGAAAACAGGCATAAAGTGAATCGGAGATTTTGAACGGGATGAAGCAAATGGGAATAGGTCGCTCAAAATCTCTCTAGAGAATGATGACCAGTACCGTCGTCATTCTAACCTTCTGGTCTGGTTCTATGCTTTTTTCACACAGCGGGTGTCTTTGCCGTTTTCTTGACAGGCGGTAAAGACAAGTTTTTTGCTCAAAATTGCCTGTTTGGTTTCTTCGGCTTTGCGCTTGACTGATTCAGGCACAGCAACACCAAACTTGCCCAAAAAGAGAATATCGGACTTTTCCAAGCCCAAGGTATAAATTTCGCCTTTTAATTCTTGCTTGACTGCTAAATCTGCTAGGTAGGCGATCGCCAAATCAATTCGCTTGACAGAACTGGTCAACACAGCTTTGGGTGCCACTTCGAGTTGGTCAGCGGTGTTGCCAAAGGCATAGACCCCCTTGTCTGCCGCAGTTTGCAGCACCGTGGGTGCTGCATTGTCGAGCCATTGAAAGATGACATCGGAGCCAGCAGAAATTAGGGCTTCCACCGCTTCTTTAGCTTTAGCAGCATCGTTCCAATCCCCTGTGAAGGAAGCGGTAATGGCAATTTCTGGCTTCACCGACTTAGCTCCCAACTCAAATCCGCGCATTTCTTCTTGAGTGGCTTGAAACTCCTGTCCTGCCAGATATGCCATTTTGTTCGTCTTGGTCATCGATGCGCCAATGATGCCGCAAATATAGCTGGCTTGTAGGTGATCGATGCGTAAGGAAGCGATATTGCTACCTTTGGCGGCTCCATTCACTCCCACAAAAAAGGTTTTTGGGAACTGCCCTGCGACTTGTTGAATCGCCGCATCAAATTGCCCCCCATGGGCAAATACTAAATTGAACCCCCGACGGGCAAAATCGGAGAGGGCTTCTGCCTGATCTGCCTGAGAAACTTTTTCGACATAGGCGGTTTCAACGCCGAGCTTGTCTTTGGCGACAGTGAGTCCTTCGTAGCCTGCTTGGTTCCAGGCTTTGTCGGTAATGATCCCAGGTAAAACGATCGCGGCTTTAAAGTCTTTGGCTGGGGTAGCACTACCAGGCGACGCTTCAGATGAGGGACTGGAGTTGGTGGGGGTGCCAGTACTGCAAGCTTTGAGAAATAAAGTGCTACCCAGGGCGGCAGAACCCAACCAAAGAAATTGCCGCCGATCGTACCGATAGGTCATACAAACTCGCTCCTAACTTCTGTGCAAATTCGCCCTCAGCAGTTATTAAATAACTTTTTTAGCGACAGATTGTGTTTCGAAATACTCAAATAAATTCAGATACGGGACGAAAGTCATTCATTGGAAGCTGTTTTAGCAGGGAGGGGGTGTTGCCCTTGCTGGGGAGTGCCGCCCTCCGCCCCTATATTCTCAGCAAGCTGTAACCCCTATCAATCACGGTTTGTGTCCTCAATGAATTTTTCGGAATAGAATAAACTACTCTTTGCGTTGGCTAGCTAGAAAGCAAAATCCATTGTAATTTGCATTAGTTTGCAAAATTAAGCTCCCTGGCATGTGCCAATTTGGTCAGGTTGGGCTGAAATAAAGAGTAGTTTTGAGGAATGGGACAGGGGTTGCCGATATGACGCAGCAGGACTTATTAGGACAGGCAAGACAGGGAAATGTTGAGGCGATCGCAACCCTGCTCAATCGGGCACTGCAATCAAAAGGGATCACCGCTAAAGTTGGCATTAAAGGGGATTGCTTATATGTTTCTCTCGTAGCTGAGCAAGTGCCACCTCAGCGTGTGTTTGCTCCTTTCATCCATCAGGCAATCCTCAAGTTGAGGGTAAAACCAGTCAGAAGCGTACGGATCTATGGGCGACAAACGGGGCAAGATTCACCTACCTGGTATCAGGAAGTGGATCTGAGCAATCCCCTGCAGCCGCCGACCCAACCGATTGACCAACCCCCTGCCCCTTCTCAACCCGCTCCTTCGGCAGCCGGGATTGCCAATGAAGCAGTGGTTGAGCCTGTGGTGAATGTTGCCCCGATCGCAGCGGCTCAGCCAGAGCCACCGCCCAGTCCAGTCGAAGCCACCCCACCCGATTTGATGGCAGTGGGAACCAATATCCAGCCTTCGGTTTATTACGAAGTGCAGCGCGATTCTCAAGCGGGCGATCGGGTTGAGCGGGTGCCGATTGCCAACCAACCCCAACCACGCTTACGTTCCTTGCCGGTGTTGGAATTACCGGAACCTTTCCCCAACCTGGTGGGACGAGAAACAGAATTGGCTGAGGCGATCGCGGCTTTGCAGGCTCACCAACCTGTGGAATTTTATGGTCCAAATGGCATCGGGCGCACTTCTCTCCTGCGCCATCTGGCGCACCATTCGCAAGTACTGTCTCTATTCCCAGCCGGGATCATTTATCTTTCTGGTGCGGGGAAATCTTTGGCAGACTTGATGCAACAGCTTTTCGATTTGTTTTACGAAAGTCCCCTGCCCCTGAGACTAACCGAGACCCAGCTCTGTAATGCCTTGCAAGGCAAGCGAGCGTTCATTTTACTGGACGATCACGATTTGCCACCAGACGGAGTGGAACGGTTGGTGGATGATTTGCCCGATTTTGGAGTGGTATTGGCATCTGCCGAGCGTTGTCTGGGCACTCGTGGTAAAGCGATCGCGGTGCATGGGCTGGCATCGGTTCCGTCCCTAACATTGATTGAACGCGAATTGGCACGGGCATTGACCCCTCAAGAACGTCTCACCGCAGAAGATTTGCATCAGTCATTGGACGGACAGCCTTCCCTGTTGGTACAGTCGGCGGTCTGTGTGCGAGAGCAACGCACCACATTGGAAGAATTGGTTCAGCGGCTACAACCCGCATTTCCCCAGCGATCGCTGTTGCGGCAGATCCGAGGATTGCTTTCTGTGCCCCAACGCACCACACTGGAGTCTCTGGCAGCAATGGGTGGAGCCACCCTTTCAGCCGGGGAAGTGGGGGAAATTGCCGCGCTTGCTGACCCCGCATCCGGGCTACAAAATTTGCGCCGAGAGCATTTACTGACCGCGATTGGGAATCGCTACCGGCCCGAAGCCGCGCTGATGGAGCTGCTGTTGCAGGAAAGTGACTTGTCGCCCTGGATGGAGCGAATTCTCAGTTATTTTTTGCCCTGGGTCGAACAGCACCAGGCACAGCCCCAACAGCTATTGCCATCGGCTGAGCCATTGTTAAAGACGATTGAATGGGCGGTGAACACCAGTCGCTGGGGCGAAGTGCTGGCATTGGGGCAGCCACTCGCCGCAGCTTTGATGACTGGCAAACAGTGGGATCGCTGGGAAAAATCGTTGCAATGGCAACTTCAGGCGTCACGAGCGCTAGGCAATACCAGTATAGAAGCCTTGATTTTGCATCAGTTAGGCACACGATCGCTCTGCCTGGACGATCCCACCGCAGCCCACAATTACCTGACTCAGGCGTTGCGCCTGCGTGAGAACCTGGGAGAACCCACAGCGGCTGAAGTGACACGGCATAACCTGGATGTGTTGCAATCTCTGCCCCCTGCACCCACTCCAGCCTATGAAGTCGCCGCCTTGGAGCCGGACCCTTACCCAGTGCCAATACCGCACCCAGAGTCTTCAGGGTTCCGCGTGCCATTGGTAGTGTTAGCAGTGGGAGTGTTGGGGGTGGCAGCCGCGATCGGGCTATTAATTGGCAATGTGGCGCGCTATCTCCAGACAGGCAACGGAACCAGGGGTGGGGTTCCCCCCACCGAATCGCCTTCGCCTTCTGCCTCGCCCACCGGAGAAGCTGGTAGCCTCAGTCTCAGCGACAATAGCATTGACTTTGGCAAGCAACCAGCAGGAAATCGAGATGTCCCCTATGTGCTGACCCTGACTAACAACGGCTCAACCCCCATCATGTTCAATGAGATCACGTTAGCCGGAGCAAATGCCAGTAGCTTTGCCATTCTGCCAGGGGGCTGTGCCAAGGGAACGAGCCTCAAAGCGGGAGAAAGCTGTGAAATTCAGGTCAACTTCACCCCGCAAAAAGCCCAAACCTATCAAGCAGAATTGCTGATTGCCCATTCGGCTACCGGTGAACCTCAACGGATTCCCTTGAAGGGATTGGGCACAACCAGTGCAGAAGCCTCGATCGATGTCAGTGCTGTCAATGTGCAATTTGGCGATGTGCCTCTCAATAGCCGAGGGGGACTCCGGCAAATCATCATCGGCAGTAATGGGGTTGTGCCGCTACAAATCCGGAGTATTCAACTGAGCACCAACCAACCCGAATTTGCGATCGAACGGAACACCTGTCCCAATAATGGCACTCTGCCTGCCAACCAGCGTTGTGTGGTGTACTTGCGCTTCAAACCCAGCCAAAAGGGCGACTTCCGCAACACCTTGGTGATTAACCACAGTGCAGCGGGTAGCCCTGCCAAAGTAGCGCTGAGCGGGACAGGAGCCGGAACGGCTACTTCGGCAGTTCCCGAAATTTTAGAGTTTCGGGTTAATCCACCGGAAGTGCGACCGGGACAGCGAGCCAGGTTGTGCTATGGGATTACCAATGCAACCCATGCGTTTATTCGTCCTGGTATTGGCGATGTGCAACTCACAGAAAAAGATTGCATCCCCATTACGCCGAGTCGTGATACAACCTATACGCTCGTAGCGATCGGTCAAAATGGTCGCCGGGTGCAACAACAAGCCACCGTTCGGGTAACCGGCAATCCCGCCCAAATTATTGAATTTAAGGCAACGCCTGCCACGATCGCACCGGATGGTAAGAGCCAACTGTGTTACGAAGTGACAAATGCGACCAGTGCTTCTATCCAACCGGATGTGGGAGAGGTCGAAACCACAGGGAGCAATTGCCGCACTGTCAGCCCAAACCAAACCGCCCCCTATACCCTGACTGCAATCGGCAACGATGGCAGTTACGTGAGAAGAACCGTGACCGTGACTGTAGAAGCTGCCAAAACTGCCAGAATCCTTCTCTTTAAGGCAGATACAACGCGAGTGGTGGAAGGTAAACCCTTTGAGTTGTGCTACGGCGTTACAGATGCAGTGCGGGCAGAAATTCAACCCGATATTGGTAACGTAGCCGTTTCAGATAATCGCTGTGTCTTGGTGAATGCGAAACCTGTGATTTCTCCACCTTCAACGACGTACACATATACATTGTCTGCGGTAGGGCAGGACAATCAACCCGTGACGCAAGATGTCTCAATCGAAGTAACACCTGCGGCTCAAACTCCACCGGCAAACTAGGTGGTGCTGAATAGCAGTATGAATTGAAACGAAGTTTCAATTCATACAACTCCAAATTCAATTCATACAACTCCAAATTCATACCCAGAATCAGCAACGCCGAAAACTCAGCAGGAACAGAATGTCTCTGCCGATCGTCTATCATCCCGATTACGTGACTCCTTTGCCAGAAGGACATCGGTTTCCCATGTCCAAATTTCAGCAACTATACGAGCTGTTGCTTACCGATGATGTGGTGCAGGAATCCCAGGTGTGTCAACCCGATCGAGCACCGTCTGAATGGATTGAGCAAGTGCATACGCCAGACTATGTCCGCGCCTATTGCCAGGGCACATTGGATAGCAAAGCACAACGCCGGATTGGGTTGCCCTGGAGTCCGGCACTGGTGAATCGCACCTGTGTGGCTGTGGGAGGGACGATTTTGACAGCTCAACTGGCACTTCAGCACGGAATCGCCTGCAATACTGCTGGGGGCACTCATCATGCCTTCCCCAGCTATGGCTCAGGATTTTGTATTTTCAATGATCTGGCGATCGCGGCACGAGTGCTTCAGCAACGGGGATTGGTTCAGAAAATCCTGATTGTCGATTTGGATGTCCATCAGGGAGACGGCACAGCTTATATCTTTCAAGCTGATCCAAGCGTTTTCACCTTCTCCCTGCATTGCGAAGTCAACTTTCCCAGTACCAAGCAGCAAAGCGATCTGGATGTGCCCCTACCGGAAGGTATGGAAGACGAAGCCTATCTGCAAACCCTGGCAACTTACCTACCCGATGTGTTGACTCAAGTCAAACCCGACTTGGTGCTGTATGATGCGGGCGTCGATCCCCATGGAGGCGATCGGCTCGGCAAGCTGGCGCTCTCCGACACCGGACTCTTTCGCCGCGAAATGCAAGTTCTCACGACCTGTCTATCGCAAGGCTACCCTGTCGCCTGCGTCATTGGTGGGGGCTACGCCGACGACTTAAAAGCCCTAGCCTACCGTCACTCTCTGGTGCACCGCGCTGCAGGAGAAGTGTTGAGGCTGTATGGATAGGGACTCCAGGTCTGAGGTCTGAGTTTTGGGTTTCTTTGCCTCTCCACCCTTTCCTCTTCCACCCCTTCACTCCTCCACCCCCTCGCTCCTCCACGCCTTGCTAACGATAGTTCGTAAATTGCAGTGCCACAGGGTACTCCTCCTGTTTCAGACGTTGGATGACGGCTTGTAGCTCATCTTTAGACTTGGCAGAAATTCGCACCGCATCGCCCTGGATAGATGCCTGAATTTTTTTGAATTCGTCGCGAATCAGTTTGGTGATTTGTTTGCCAACCTCCTGGCTAATTCCTTTTTTCAAGGTGATTTCTTGCCGTACTCGGTTGCCGCTGGCGGACTCAATTTTGCCGTATTCAAAGATTTTGAGAGAAAGGTTGCGCTTGGCAGCTTTGGTTTGCAGCAGAATATGAACCGCGTTTAGGGTAAATTCGCTGTCGGAGTTGACGACGATCGCAGTTTCGCCAAGATCCAGAGTGGTTTTAGTGTCTTTCAGATCATAGCGACTCTGAATTTCCCGATTGGTTTGGTCGATCGCGTTAACCAGTTCTTGACGATCAAAATCACTAACAACATCAAATGAAAATGTAGAAGCCATGGGTAGGGGGGCAGTTGACGGTTGGTCGTTGGAATCTCGAGTTTCACTTGGGGTGCTGAAACAGTTATTGATTAACAACTTACAGCAATGAATGGACTTTACTGAGACTGAGTACAAATAGAGTAACAGTGCTGAGGGTGCCGATGCCAAACATCAACGAGCGTCCGAGCGGGATGTTGGTAATGTAGAACACGGAGTAAAAAAAACGTGCAGTGACAAAGGCGATCGCTGCCCATCCGGCGAGGGTGGAGTCAATCTCAGTGACGTAGGCAGTAAGCGCTGCGGCAGCAAACCCCATAAAAGTCTCGAAGGAGTTTTGGTGTGCCCAGGTTGCCCGTTGGGCAAAGGCAGGCAGTTTATCAAATACAGCACGAGGCGCGGATGTAGAATAGCCCACCTGCGTCCGTCCGAAAGCAACAATCAGAAAAGGAAAATAGATTAACGTGGCGGCAGCGGCAATGCTGTCAAGCAGAATGGTTGGAACGGGGAAAGGTAAGGGAGGCATAGTATCTCATCACTTGTCCAGAGCCAGTATGACGTAATTTTAGGGTGGTTTGGTAGCCAGATTCCTAACTCTTGCGATAAACAATGCTTTACACAACTGGCGATCGGGGGACTGAAGTCGCTACAGTCAAAGAGCTGTTTCTTCCCAACGCTTGACGATGCAATTTACCCGTGTGCGGGGTTTGGCTCTTCTGCTGACGATCGCAACCCTCACCATTAGTGCGGGACAATTCCTCCGTCCCGTATCCGTGCTGGCACAAGACTGTGTTCCGGGTGCAGATTGTGAGCAAAAACTGTGGCGAAGTATTCTCGCAACTTATGATGCTGATTTGGCAGAAGCAAGACGGGTAAAGGATCAAGCGAAAGAAGTCGAGGTGATTCGGAAAGCTGGAGACGCTTACCTCTACTTTGGCGAATTTCAGAAAGCGATCCAGACCTACCAGCCAGGGTTAACCCTGGCACGCACGATTAAAGCCCGGAATGAAGAATCTGACATCATTGAGAAACTCGCCAAGGCACACAATAAAATTGCTGTGGGAGGAAACGTCGAGTTTCTAGAACAAGAGTTGCAGAGATTGCGACAGAAGGGCGATCGCGAGAGCCAAAAAATTGTCTTGGCAGAACTGGGCACGACATATCTATTTGCCGAGAACTATGCTAAAACGCTGCAAACCTATGCTATGTATTTGCCCATGGTGCGACAAGACAAAGACTCTGCCAGAGAAACATTGGCATTGTATTACCTATCGCGCGCCTATCACGAAATGGGAAATTATCCGGCAGCCGTTAAAGCATTGCAACAGACGATCGCCCTCAATGCGGGGGCTGATCCCCAGGAACAAAATACGTACCTTGCCCAATTGGGCGAAGTTTACCTGGAGCAGGGAGACCCCCACAAAGCCGTAGAAGCCTTTCTCCAGGCTTTGCGAAATGCATCAGCGATCAAAGATCCCTTTCTGGCAGCCGAAGCATTACAGGGAATGGCGACGAGCTATGCCGCACAAAAAGATCTGAAATCAACGCTGCAAATGCTGGATCAAGCGATGCAGATGACCACGGTGATGGATGAAGATTTGGGACGCACGACGCAGCAACAAGTGCTGGATCAAATCAGCCTCGTCTATGGCTGGACTGGAAATGCTGCCAAAGCGATCGATCTGCAAAAACAAATTGCACAAGTCCAGAATGATCCGGATGCCATTTTTTATGACCACCTGGGCGCCTTTTATCTGCACACAGGACAACTACAAGAGGCAGAAATTGCCTTAAAGCGGGCGATCGAGCATTATGCCCAATCTCGTGCAGTCCTGACGGAAGGCAGTAGCAATCTCTATAACGACAGTAATACCAGCTACAACGACGACCTGCGTAGCCAATATGAAATGACCAACATCCTTTATCACAACCTCCAAGAAACGTTGGTTGCTCAAAAACGCACCGATGAAGCCCTGGAAGTTTCAGAAGCCGGACGGACCCGGGCATATATCGACTTGTTGACAAATCGTTTAGCCATCGACTCCCAAGCCCAAGCAAAAATTACCCCACCCAATTTGGAGCAAATAAAACAAATCGCTAAAGCCCAAAATTCTACCCTGGTTGAATATTCGGTCATCAGTCCTGATCTGGTTGGGTATACCGACACTCTGGAATTTCGCTGGGGACAAGACAAGCCCAAAGAAACGGATCTCTATATTTGGGTGATTAAGCCGACTGGAGAAATCGCTTTTCGATCGGTTGATCTCAAGACCCAACTGCCTCAGCAAAAGCTAGCAGACCTGATCACATCATCCTTTGAAGAAATTGGGGTACGCGGTCGGCCTACGCGCCCTAAAGCAGAGGATGCCAAGCAAGATGAAGAGAAAACACTGCGTCAGCTTTATGATTTACTGATTCAACCGATCGCCGACCTGCTGCCTACCGACCCCACTCAACACCTTACCTTCATCCCGCAAGATACCCTCTACCTGGTTCCCTTCGCTGCGCTCAAAGACAGCACTGGTAAATATCTGATCGAAGCCCATACACTCGACACTGCACCCTCAATCCAAATTTTGCAACTGACCCAACAGATCAAGCACGCCTCTAGCAGGCTAAGAGATTCACTTTCTCAGTCTGCCCTGGTTGTTGGCAACCCCACCATGCCCAGTCTGCTCTTTGAGATCGACCAACCTCCAGATCAACTTGCATCCCTTCCGGGTAGCGAAACCGAAGCCAAAGCGATCGCATCCCTCCTCAAAACTCAACCCTATATTGGCAAGCAAGCCACCGAAACCACCATCGTTCAGCAACTTTCCAAAGTCCGCATCGCCCACCTAGCAACCCACGGCATCCTTGACAACTTGCAGGGATTACAAAGCGCGATCGCCCTTGCACCAGATGACAAATCAGACGGTTTTCTCACGGCAAACGAAGTCCTGCACCTCAAGCTAAACGCTGATCTGATTGTCCTCAGCGCCTGCAACACTGGACAAGGCAAAATTACCGGAGATGGTGTTTTAGGACTTTCACGATCGTTCCTTAGTGCTGGCGCGACCAGTCTCATTGTCTCTCTATGGGCAATTCCTGATGCACCTACTGCCACCTTGATGACTCAGTTTTACCGCAATCTCAGCCAAAACCCCGACAAAGCTCAAGCCCTACGTCAAGCCATGCTTACCACCCGGACTCAGTATCCCGAACCCAGTAATTGGGCAGCATTTGTTTTGATTGGAGAGTAAGCCGATTGATTAAGGACCTAGAGAGGATTCATCGCAACGATTCGTTTCATTGCCCCTCAAGGGAAGTGCCATTTTTCCATCGGCTATCAGAGCCGTAGTGGGAAAATTTAGCAACGCTTTCCCAGGCAGGGCTTATTGATCAGGTGAAACGGAGAAGCCACGCCGATCGCTGGTGCCTGACTCAGCAATTTGCACTTGAAATTGGACGCGATCGCGCTGTTCACCACACTTGACCTCCAATGTCCAGTTGCCCGGACGCATCGACCAAAACAGCGAACCACCAGAGGTTCCTACCAATTTTTGTCCATTTAGCCACCATTCCACCGCCTGCCCAGAACAACCGACCAACTTGAATTCCAGCTTTTGAGGAGCATTTGCACCTGCATCTACCGGATCGAGCAAAAACTGATCTCCATTCCGAGGCGCAACAATTCGCAAACCTGATAGCGATTCCACATTTTTTGCATTTGCTAACTCAGCATCCCCCGAAGTTTGTTGCATTGCCAGCCATTCATCATATTCTCGCGGCAAATTCAATCGATAGCGCGGCGGTTGCCCCGCACGCGCCGGAGCCAAGAGCTGATAGAACGTATCCGGCTGACGTTCATAGTCAGCCAAATCTTGTGGATAAAAGTATTCCTGCACAACCGATGGACAGGCGGGGGTAGGCTTCAAGCCAGACAACGCACAAACAGGGCGCTTTACCATGCCTGATGGCTGCGGAAAAGGAGCGGGGTCCTGCTGTTCATGCAAGTGCAACAAAATGCGACTCCAGAGGGGAGCAGCCCCCGTTACCCCAGACACCTGGCGCATTGACTCCCCATCAAAATTGCCCACCCAAGTTGCCACAATATAATCGCTGGAAAACCCGATCGCCCAGGTATCCCGAAATTGAGAAGAAGTCCCTGTTTTCACTGCCGTCGCAAACGGTAAATCTAAAATTGAATGAACGCCAAAGGCACGGGCACGGGCATGGCGATCGCTCAGCATATCCACAATCAGAGACCAAGTATCAGGGTCAGGCTTGAGACGGGAAGACGCGAGGGTAGGGTAAGCGGGAGTAGCAGAGTGCAATTCCTGTCTCCTGTCTCCTATCTCCCGACTCCTGACTCCTGCCAACTTCACACCTGTTAACTCAAACACTTCCCCCCGCTTTGCCATCACTCCATAAGCGCGTGCCAGTTCCCAAAGACTGACTTCGCCACTGCCCAGTGTCAAACCCAGTCCATAATATTCTGGAGGCTGGGTTAGATGGGCAAACCCCAGTTGGTGCAACCGATCGAGAAACGCAGCAACCCCCACTTTTTCCAACACGCGCACAGCAGGAACATTCAGCGAATTGGCAAGAGCCAGCCGCACCCGCACTGGACCTTGAAAGGTTTCGCTGTAATCCTGTGGGCTATAGGTTTGTTCCGTGGAAATCGCATAGTGAGTAGGCACATCTGCCAGCACAGTATTGGGGTGAATCACCCGATTTTCCAATGCCAGTTGATAGAGAAAGGGCTTCAGGGTGGAACCAGGTTGGCGCAATGCCTGCACGCCATCATTGCGTCCCCCAGTTGCTTCCGTAAAGTAGTTGGGAGAACCAACATACGCCAGTACCTCGCCAGAATGGCTGTCGATGACCAAGGCAGCAGCATGATGGACATTGTGGCTGGCAAGCGATCGCAATACCTGGGTAACCTGTGTTTCGACAAACTGCTGCAACGGCAAATCGATCGTTGTACGAACTTTTGCCGGATGTCCTTGAGGTAACTGACTGGCAACCCAGAACAGAAAATGTGGCGCTGCCACAATTCCCTGCTGACGTGGTTGCAATGTGACCGCTTCTCGGTAAGCTTGTTCGGCCTGAGCTGGAGCAATGTGTTTATCCTTGACCATGCGCTCCAGCACATATGCCTGCCGCTCTTTCAACGGTTGCCAGCGATCGTAAGGATTGAGATAGACCGGATCATTGGGCAAGGCTGCTAGCAGACTAGCTTGTGCCAGGTTCAGGTCACTGGCAGGGATGGCAAAATAAGTCCGAGCTGCCGCTTCCACACCATAGATATTGCCCCCCATCGGTAACCGATTGATATAAGCCTGAAGCACCTCATCCCGACTCATGCCAGCCACCAATCGCCAGGCTGTCCAGATTTCTCGCAACTTGCCCGAAATGGTGCGCGGGATGGGATCAATCATGCGCGCCAATTGCATGGTGATGGTCGAAGCCCCACTCAAAATCCTACGAGAACGCATTGCTTCCAGCGCCGAGCGGACGATCGCCCGCAAATCCACCGCCCCATGCTGATAAAACCGTCCATCCTCTGCTGCGACAATTGCCTGGATAAACTGTGGCGAGACTTGCTGCAACGGCACTGCTGCCGTATGTTCCTGATCCCGAGTCAACAAAGTCCCCAACAATAACCCATTGCGATCGCTCAACTCGATCGCTTGCTGATCCTGCACGAGATCCACCGCCCGAATCGGAGCCAAATAAGGCAGCGATCTCACTACTAACGCCAATATCAACGCCACCACCAGCGATCGCCACCACCAGCGCAACCCGTGCCACATTTGCCAGAGTCGTTGCCCCCCACCCTGCAAAAAAGTAAAAATTGGAGCAATTTTTTGAAACATTAACGCGCTTTTCGATGAGTAAGTAGGAACCAGTTGTCTAGCAATGAACTCTGAGTCAACTCAAAACGCCTCCATCTTCCCCATTACTCCTCTGCGCCATCCCCCTGCTCTCCATCCTTCATCCCAATCTGCAATTCCCAATACCCCGTTTGCTCATCCAGCGATCGCGAAAATTGATAATCTCGACTTTGTCCAACCACAATTTCTGCGGTTGTGTAAATGATGCAACCGAGATCGACATGCCCCCCGATCGTAGTGCCCCGTTGATCTGAAATAGCAATATGCAGATGTGCGCCATCCCGAGACAGCGTTCCCACCAACGAAACAATTTCAAATCGACCTGTCAAGATTTGGCTTTGGGGCTGGGCGGCAAAACGAATGGCGGCTTGCTGAAGACTGCCCACTGTCGTCAAAATGAAGCCTGCCTGGATCTGATGCTGCACAGTGAATTCTAACAGGCAATTTTTAAGATCCTCACCTGGATTTAACCGCAAGGCAAACGTTTTTATCATGTCTGCTTTCTATTGATTCATCCGATAACTAAGTAAGTAGCCCTAATTAATTGTTAAGAAAGGGATTTGGGGCTGCGCCCCCAGGCAGGAGGTTTTACCCCCTCCACCCCCAAAACATCTTCAATTTAATTTAGCCCAGCTACTTCTCAGTCCTGTATGAGGGGGGATATCCCAGTTTTTGAGACCGACCTGAGTTTTCTGCACCACTAAGCATCCCGATTTTTATTCCAACACAACGCGAGTCAAGCCATCTACTAACGACTTCCGGTTTCCTTGAGTAGGCTAGTGTAGATCCCAACAGGAGATCCTGAAAATCTCATATGTCACAAATCTACTATCTGCCCGATCAAAAGCTGGTTGATGCCGAACAAGATGCCTATACATTGCTAGATGTCTCCCTGGCAGCCGGAATTCCCCATACCCATGTCTGCGGTGGCAATGCCCGTTGTTCGACCTGTCGGGTGATCATTTTGGAGGGACAGGAGCACTGTGCCCCCCGCACTGTCGCTGAAACGGCCTTAGCCAAACAACTGGGTCTTGACCCAACAGTACGTTTGGCTTGTCAGACTGCCATTCAAAGCGAGGGACGGATTACCCTGCGGCGACTGTCCCTAGATGCCGAAGACATGGAACTGTTTCAAGGACAAGCCTTTGGTAAGGTGACACCCCATATGATGGGGGAAGAGAAAGACGTTGCCATCTTGTTTGCCGATATTCGTGGGTTTACCGCCTTTTCCGAGCTTTTGTTGCCCTATGACGTCATTTACGTCCTTAATCGCTATTTTCAGCGCATGGCGCAGGTGATCAACCGTCATCACGGCATGATTAATGTCTACATGGGCGATGGGTTCATGGCGTTGTTTGGGGTCGAGCAACCCGATCGCGCTGTTGAAGAAGCGATTCGCGCCGGGGTAGACATGTTGAAAGCAGTGGAAGCTTTGAATCCTTCGCTGGAAACCCTCTATGGACAGCGGTTGCGAATTGGCATTGGCATTCACTATGGCTGTGTAGTGCTGGGCACGATCGGCGATCCTAAAAATCCCAAAATGACTGCGATCGGTGATGCGGTCAATCTGGCAAGCCGCATCGAATCTGCCAACAAAAAGCTCGGCACTCAATTTCTAATTTCCGAAGAAGCGTATCAACAAGTGATAGAAAAGGTCACAGTGAATCAATGCTTTCAGGTGGAGATACCCGGCAAAAGTGGGGAGTATTGCCTTTACGAAGTGAAGAGTATTGTGGCACCAGAACCGGAAACAGAGATGCGATCGTCTCCCATGCAACGCTGCTATGCCTTAAAGCGCCTGATGTTGTTTGCCATGTCTTTTCGTGATCGAATTGTGACGCGATTAGGGTTTTAGGGTGGAGGGGTGAACGGGCGAGGGGCATGGAAGTTGATTTGTGAGAAAACGAGAGAAACCGTTACATGTTTCTCCGTCGAAACTGCCCTTTGGTTTGCGAGAATCAAAAAGGTGAGTTGCTGACCAAAAACGACTCAATCGCGAATGGCTCATTGCTAGCAGCAAATGCTCACTCACTCCTCAAATCGCTTTACGGAACCCTATTAGTCATGCCAGACAATATCAAAAGCCAGGTCGTCACCCAGGGTGTGCAACGATCGCCCAACCGCGCCATGTTACGAGCAGTTGGGTTTCGGGATGAAGACTTTAGCAAACCCATCGTCGGAATTGCCAACGGACACAGCACCATTACTCCCTGTAACATGGGCATTGAGCCACTGGCAAAACGGGCAGAAGCCGGGGCGCGGGCAGCAGGCGCAATGCCGCAAATGTTTGGCACCATTACCATCAGCGATGGCATCTCCATGGGTACGGAGGGGATGAAGTATTCGCTGGTATCGCGAGATGTGATTGCCGACTCGATCGAAACTGCTTGCATGGGGCAAAGCATGGATGGTGTGGTAGCGATCGGCGGTTGCGACAAAAATATGCCCGGTGCCATGATTGCGATCGCCCGCATGAATATTCCCGGTATCTTCGTTTATGGCGGCACCATTAAACCGGGACATCTGGACGGACGTGATTTGACGGTCGTCAGCGCGTTTGAAGCGGTCGGTCAACAGAGTGCTGGAAAAATTACTGAAGAAGAATTGATGGCGGTGGAGCGCCACGCCTGCCCTGGTGCAGGTTCCTGTGGTGGGATGTTCACCGCAAATACGATGTCCTCAGCGTTTGAAGCGATGGGGATGAGCCTGATGTATTCTTCCACCATGGCAGCCGAAGATGCGGAGAAAGCTGATAGTGCCGAAAAATCAGCAACCGCGCTGGTGCAAGCCATCCGCAACCAGTTGCTGCCCCGCCAGATTATTACTCGTCAGTCGATCGAAAATGCGATTTCGGTGATTATGGCGATCGGCGGTTCCACTAATGCTGTGTTGCATTTTCTGGCGATCGCGCATGCAGCGGGAGTTCCCCTAGTTCTCGATGATTTCGAGACGATTCGGGCGCGGGTACCTGTCCTATGCGATCTCAAGCCTTCCGGTCGCTATGTTGCCACCGATTTGCACAAAGCAGGCGGCATTCCCCAGGTGATGAAAATGTTGCTGGTGAATGGACTGCTCCACGGCGACTGCATTACTATCACCGGACAAACGGTTGCCGAACTGCTGGCGGACATCCCCGCCGAACCCCGCCCCGATCAGGATGTAATTCGTCCCTGGGGCAATCCCCTCTACGCTACTGGGCATCTGGCAATTCTCAAAGGCAACCTGGCAACTGAAGGCGCCGTTGCCAAAATCACCGGGGTGAAGAATCCCCAGATTACCGGCCCTGCCCGCGTATTTGAGTCCGAAGAAGCCTGTTTAGATGCCGTCCTGGCAGGCAAAATCCATCCTGGTGATGTGATTGTCGTTCGTTACGAAGGACCCAAAGGTGGACCCGGTATGCGCGAGATGCTGGCTCCCACTTCTGCCATTATTGGTGCAGGGTTGGGGGATGCAGTGGGATTGATTACGGATGGACGCTTCTCTGGTGGCACCTATGGCATGGTAGTGGGTCACGTTGCACCCGAAGCCTTTGTGGGGGGGACGATCGCTCTGGTGCAGGAAGGCGACTCGATTACGATCGATGCTCCCGCACGCCTGCTGCAACTGAATGTTCCCGATGAGGAACTAGCAAAACGCCGTGCAGCATGGCAACCGCCTAACCCCCGCTATAGCCGAGGAGTGCTAGCAAAATACGCCAAGCTGGTCGCTTCCAGCAGTATGGGCGCAGTCACCGATTTGGGGCTGGATTAGTTGTCCATGAGTTCGATCGCAATGTAGTTTTCGAGTGCTGGAGCAAATTCACGGATGATTTCTCATCTGACGAAAAGTTGCTTCAGCACTTCTGGCTGATCGATAAAGATAGCTATTTCCAAAGATTCTGTCAGTATTGTATACAGATCATTTTTATTGTAGGCTGCTGTTGTCAATTTCAAAGCCAACCGCGTCTGAGAATGAGCTGCTTGTATGTTGAATTGATTACCGTAGAAAGGCGATCGCAAAAATTCTTTGCATAAAGTGATCATAGAATTATCTGTCGTTAAACTAATAAGAGTCCTCTCGATCGCTTAAATCAATCCGTTGAATACCTCTCATCAATTCAGATTTTTGACCTCTATCACACCCCAAAGTAATGAGTCCGATATTGCACATAAAGTTGTGCTGCCACTGCTTAACATCCTTGGCTATCGTAATACGGATTGGAAATCTCAGGCTGGAATTGGCAAAAATAAAGCAGATTTCTTGGTACATCCTCCCACTCTATTGGGTCATCATCCACCCTATTTAGTCATTGAAGTAAAAGCACCTGACAAAAAAATTTCTCAAAGTATTTGGCAAATTAGTGAATACATGCGGCACTCAAGATCGACGCTGGGTCTTCTGACGAATGGCTATCTATTTCATCTGCTTTATCAATATCAGGGGCAGGTTGTCACAATTTCTGAATATTCTCAATCAACCTTGGTCAAAAATTTTGGCTTAATTTATAAGTTGCTGAGCAAAGCAACTTGTCTAAAGGTTAGAAACGCATTGGATCATAGCCAACAACAAATTCATTTAAAATTCGCAAATTTGATTTCAAATGCATTTCAAAATCAGGAAATGTTGAAACTATTTAGAAAACAATCCGAAAGTATTGACCCATCTTCTAAAAAGGGATCTAAGTCTATGATTATTACTGTTTTCAATAATAAAGGTGGGGTAGGCAAAACAACTTTAACGATTAATCTAGCTGCAATGTTGACCCAGTTGGGAAAACGAGTACTGCTGATTGATAATGATTGAACAAAGTCTCTTAAATCATCAAAGCAATTTGATCTCGCTGATTGTCAGACGTACCGATGCCTATGACGATGATGATATTGAGTACGAGTTAGTTTATGGTGCCGATTGGTTGCAAATTGCTCAAGAATTAGAGATTGAAAAGGTATGGGCATGGGTCTTTGACTTGACCGACAAGCAAGCGATCGCAGCAAGTACAGAAATGGAATTGTTGGCAAAAGGTTCTCACGGAGCATTACCTCCTGCGGACAATATAGATGCTGCTATAAGCTCCGATATTGCTGTTCTCATTGATCAAAAACTCGATCAAAAACTTCAGCTTGCGATTGATTCAATTAAAAATCACACCACTTCCATCCTGAGTGGAATCAGAAGTGATCTAGATGAAAAATTAAAGACTTTAAACTATCGAATTGATCATCTCAGCAGTCATCAAGACCTCAGTACACTGGAAACGATTCTAGAAAAACTTGATGCGCTCCAACAGCAAGGCGGGGCTTTTCGTAAAAGACCCATCATCGGAACGATAGAGCATCCAATTAATCTTCTAACAGCATTAGATCAAGAGATCGAAATGGCTTTGAAGCAGATCAATACTCAAAGCAACCAAATTAGTGCTGCGATCGCTGCAATTCACTATTGGAAACAATCCGATCGGGGGTTAACTTGGCAGAATTTAGAAAGTTCTGTTAAGGCAAAAAAAGGTTCCTCAGATAAGATTCCAGGATTCGCCGTCAAAACTTATGAGCGATTACAAGCAGTTGCACATATCCCTGAAAAGGAAACCCACGATCAGGTCAGCTTGTAACAATCCTCTAAGGCACTAATCAAGATTGTGATTTGGCATGTTGTTACGGTCTAAGAATGAGATCGAGGCGTTGTTGGGAAGCTTTGAGAGCTACTTCAGGGGTGTCTCGCCCCATTAGCACTGCCTCGATCGCCCGTCCCAGATTTTCCGAAATCCGGTTATACCCTGCAAGTATGGGACGCGATCGTCCATACGCCGCCTGTTTCAAAAACGTTTCTACTGTGGGCTGCTTTGCCTTAAATGCGAGATATTCTTTACTCTGACGGGATTGCAGATTCACGGGCAGATACCCCGTCCCGATCGCCCAGGCAGTTTGGAACCGCTCACTCAATACATACTCGGCAAAAACCAGGGCCGCCCGTTCTCGCTCTGGCGTGGTCTTAAACACAAACAAGTTCTCGCCCCCAATCACCGTGGCGCGTTCTTTGTCTGCCGGAATCGGTAACACGCCAAAATCGACCCCGGTCGCCTGGAGTTGCCCCAGCGTCCAGGGTCCCGACAGTTGCATTGCCACCTTGCCTGCCAGAAAGCCATCCAGTTCATAGCCTCGTTCGGGTGCCGAGAGAATAGCAGAACCATCCTGCATCAAGTCACGCCAGAGTTGCAGGGCGGCGATCGCGCCCGGATTCAGCAATTGGATGGGGGGACTTTGGATTTTCGATTTTGGATTTTCGATTTTGGATTTTTGAACTCCTTTCAACGCTTCTAATTCCTGCTTCGCTGGTGGAATCAGAAGCGTTGCCTCCTGCCTCCTGCCTCCTGCCTCCTGCCTCTTTGGATTTTGGATTTCAGCAGCATTTTGGCTGGGACTGGCTAGCTCAACCAGATTCCCGCCACCGCTCCACATAAAAGGCAGCCAGGTGAAAACGGTCCACTCGCCTTTGCCCAGGGGCAACACCATACCATGTTGATCGACTCGCCCATCACCGTTGGTGTCACGGGTCAAGCGATGAGCAACTTGTCGAAACGTCTGCCAATCTTGCGGGAGTTGGGTAATACCCGCTGCCTGAAAAAGACTGGGACGATAGAAGATACCGACATTATTAGTGCCAAAGGGAATTGACCAGATATGCCCTTCCAATTCCATGGAAGAAAAGAGGCTTGGGTCTATTTGCGATCGTACCGACGACTGATTCAGCCAAGTTTCTAGGGGACGAATGGCATCCAGTTCCAACAATTGCCCTGTCAGGACAGGTGCATACCAGAGTAAATCAGGGGATGCATTTCCCACCACCGCTGCCAAAATCTTGGGCATCTGTTGATCGCTCTGTCCTACATAGAGCGATTCCACCTGAATTTGGGGATGTTCGCGATTGAATTGATCCACCAGCTTCTGCAACACATCCCGATTGGGAGGTGGATTTACCCCTTGCCAGAGGGTTAGGTGAATCACATCTGCTGCGTACGATCGCGACGGTTGGCAGCCTGTCAACCAAAGCAGGCTGAGGCTCAAGACCCCCATCACAAGCCAACGATAAAAAAATCCCACAACAGACACCCGTTTTTAGCCAGCTAATTCATCTTAGACGTTGCGGCTAAATTTTCATTCGAGGGATGCTTGAAAAGTCCCCTTTTGCGAATCAACGATCTTTTCTGCGGGATGACTGCCAACAGGTTTGGGGCGTTATCGAGTGAAATCAGTTGAGGCCCCGACCCGGATTGATGCGTCCATTGGGATTATTGGGTTTGTTCGGATTGTTGGGATTATTCGGGTTACTCGGGTTATTCGGGTTACTCGGGTTATTCGGGTTACTCGGGTTATTCGGGTTACTCGGGTTGTTGGGATTATTCGGGTTATTCGGATTGTTGGGATTATTCGGGTTATTCGGATTGTTGGGATTATTCGGGTTACTCGGGTTATTCGGGTTACTCGGATTGTTCGGATTGTTCGGGTTATTCGGATTGTTCGGGTTATTCGGATTGTTCGGATTGTTCGGGTTGTTCGGATTGTTGGGCTTATTCGGGTTATTCGGGTTGTTCGGATTGTTGGGCTTATTCGGGTTATTGGGATTGTTGGGCTTATTCGGGTTATTCGGGTTATTCGGATTGTTCGGGTTATTCGGATTGTTAAACCCAGGAGGTAAGCTATTAGGTCGATTGACGTTATTATTGCCCCCCGTTGGTTGATTTCCTCCACCCAAATGATTGCCAGGATTGCCAGAGGGGTTGGAATTATTTGGATTATGGGGATTATTCGGGTTGTTAAATCCGGGAGGCAGGTTATTCGGTTGATTCCCGTTGTTTCGATTATTAGGCGTGTTGGGATGAACAGGGTGAACTGGGTGATTCCCGCTTCCAGAAGGGTTCGGATTATTGGGTGAATTCGGATTATTGGGTGAATTCGCTGCTGGAGAAACCGTCACCGAGTTGATCACTGAAGGGTTATTGATCGGTGTGGTTAATGTATTGGCTGGGTCAAGCCCTGGCGAAATAGTTGTCGGGGTGGTTGTTACTGGAGTAATGCTGGTTACAGGAACAGTTGTGGGAAGACCAGACGGAGGCACAAGGTTACTAGGGGGAACGATCGCGGTGTTGTCTGCATTGGGCGATCGAACAAATGTGGGGTTCACTAACACACCCTGTCCCGCGACCGGAGTTTGAGACCGCACAGCTTCCGATGTCTCTCGCTGGACTGCCGCGATCGCGGGATCAGAGTTTGCGGTTGCCTTTTCTCCTGTTAAGTCCAATCCCTCCACCAGTGGGCTAGTCAGATAAAAAGTTTTCAGATCAAACTCATAGAGGCGCTCGATCCGATTTTTCACCACGACTGCCATCTGACCCGCTTTCAATTCCTGGTTCTGCGACTCACTTTGGTTGGAGACCTGAATCCGGCTATTGGTCAACGCACCAACCAGCGTGGTATCGGTTTCGGGAATGTAGCGAACAAATAGCGCTGACCCCCGAATGCCTGCTGCTGCGTTGGGTGTCCGCACCCGTGTGCTGCCTTGCCCTGGCGGAATCAGCAGCAACACGGTGCCGTTGGAGAGCCGAAATGAACGAGTCGAAGGCGTGAAACGAAACAACGTGCGTTCGCCAATGCGTGCCAGAGAACCATCATTGAAGCGCAGATCAGCCCGGGCAGCAGCAGCAGTAGACAGGGCATCTCCGGGAGTGAGGCGATCGGAAACACGGGCACTGCGAGGTTGCTGATTTCTAGGAACCAACCGCACTTGGTTTCGGATGAGCTGAACCACCGCGCGCGTGAGTTGGGTCTCAGCCTTGGCTGGCGCTGCCGAGAAAACGACTCCCAGACTACAAAATGCGATCGTGAGTAGGAAAGCAAAATTGCGTCTCATAAGCATTCTCCCGGTGTAAATTCATCTGAGTGTAAAGTCTTCACTGAACTCTCAGCTTGGACATGAAATCCCCAACCCTTTTTCTTCAGTAAAAACACATATTAAGTTCCCGGCAAAGGCACACTAAATAAGACAAAATTATCTCTGTATTCATCATAACAAGGTCAAAATTTGAATAGGAAAGCTTTATCTGATAATTACATCTTTGATTTCTACACCTTTTTGTCGATGTTTTCCGGAGTAAAGTCGTCTCACGGTTGAATGTAAGTAAATCTGCTAGAGATGAAAAGCGATCGACCCAAAAGATTCCTTTTTGTACTTACACGACCATTTAGTCTCTGTATTTACACTCATACGTAAGTTTTTTAGAACCTTAAAATCCCACTCTAATGTGGTAAGACTTAGCTTGAAGATGTGCTTTATATCTACTAGTTCCTTCCTCTACATAACCCAATGGCAGCATAGGGCAGATGAATTTTGGTTGGAACTTTCTTTAGGGGGATTCATCTAGTTTTGAATACTTTGCCTTTGGATTGGTTCCCGATGTCTCTGAGTTTGTTCCTGAATGTCTCTTACTCTGGCTAATTTTTTGAAAGGCAGCATTCTATCGAAAAATTGGTGCGTGCTGTTGTGTTTGAGTGGATTGTCGTTAGCTGCTCCTGTCTGGGCTGCCCCACTAAGCATGGCGACATCGCCGGCGATCTTAAAAAATCGAGCCCATCCCAATAATGCAGAAGCTTCCCATACTGGCGCGGGGGCACAATCATCCCTCCCTCCACCGTTCCTAGAACTCTCTCGTCAACCGATTCAAGTTGCTGGATATCCTCAAACGGTTGCAACGGACCATCCTGAGCTGAGTAACGAACAATCACAGGGAATACCTGAACGATCGCCCAATTTCCCCAATCCTCCAGAGCGCCCGATCGTGCCCGAACAGCCGATCGGGCCAGCACATCCCGTTATCCTGGAAAAGCCTATTTTTCTGGAGCAGCCGATCTTTCAAGAACAGCCGAATTTTCCAGAACAACCGGCATTGGAAACACCGTTTGTCTTTCCAGAACAACCTGGATTAGAAGGACAGCCGACTTTTCCAGAACAGCCCACCTTAGAAGAACCTGCTCCATCAGAGGCACCAGTCGCCGATCCGGTCCTCAAAGATGATTTGGGTGATTTTATTTTGAAGGAGCAAGAAATTGCACCCGCCCCAACTCAACAGCCTCGGCTAAAGTCGGTATTCCTTTTGGGTCGGGTGAATTATTTTCGGAGTAGCAATGTTTTTTCGGGCACTGATCCGGTGGATGATGCCCTGATCCGTACAGGGCTAACGCTGGCGGTCAATCCCCAGATTGGACCCCGAACCTATCTGATTACAGGCATTGATAGCAATCTGGTCCGTTATGTGGAGCAAACTTCTGCTAACTATGACGAGCTGAGAATTCGAGCTGGGGTTTTGCAACAACTCAGCGATCGCATGTTTGGCGAAATTGGCTGGACCAACCAACAACTTTTTGCCGCTGATACTGGCTTGCTGCCTCCTTACAGCGGCGATCGCTTTTTTCGGGAAAATGCCCTGCGATTGGAACTGAGTAGACAAGATCCCTTGGCTAAAAATCTAACGTTGACGACGTTCTATCAATTGCAAGTGAGTTTTGCCGAGCCGAGCGATCGCACCCGGTTAATTAATTTTCTCTATGCCTCTTTGAGCTACAACATTCAACCCCAATTAGAGATTGGGTTAGATTACGAGTTTGGCTTGACGAGTTTCCTTCGGCAAGACCGTACAGATCAGTATCATCAACTCAGCACACGTCTCACTTATTACCTTTCTAAGACGACTAATATCAGTGCTTTTGCGGGATTTAGTTTTGGCAATTCCACCGTCTCAACGCTCGATTTTGATGGGGCTGCCTTTGGCATCAATTTGAGTGTCAATTTGCCCCTGTTCTGAAGGATGCTGCTGAGGAAAATCTAAGATTTGGGAACTCTCCTATCCGCAAATTCTGTCCTGAGAGATGTAGGCATCACGGGACGCTACCTATTTCTCAGTCATCATTCCAACGCAAAATTTCTCAATAGGGGCGAGTTAAAAATCATACCGATCGCGAAAAAACAACGGCACAGATTCCTGCGTTTTGCCGCAATCATCGCTTTTGTGCTTCTCCATCTTCAATCATCCTGTCCCCTCTAAGGTTGAGATGTAGAAACGACAATGGGGTGCACTCAGTTCTTTTTTAAGTTCCTGGAGGTTTCGATATGGTTTCTGGTTTCTCCCGCTTTCGCGTCAGGGGAGGATTTCAGCACTGGCTAGCGCTTGGGCTGGTTGGCTTTTGCATTGTACTGATGCTGGATTGGTTGTGGAACCCGACGATCGTCCATTCTGCCAGTATTCAACAAGCCACCCTCTCAGAAATTTTGGATGGTAACCAGGTGTACATCCAAAATAAACAGGCACGGCTCAACGATCGGGCAAACCAGGGACAACGAATTCGGACAGGCAAGACGCGGGTACAACTCAACTTTAATACAGGTGCAGTTGCCCGTCTGTCATACAACTCGGTGCTCACGGTTGGGCAATGTGCCCGGTTGCAACGCGGTACGTTGTTGGTGAACGGTGCCGTGAGCGGCTGTACTCCTTCGGTTGTGGCAGGGGTGCGCGGCACGACCTATCTTCTAACCGTGAATGAAGCGGGCGATACCCAGGTTCAGGTATTGGAAGGGAAAGTGGTGGTCAATCGATCGCAAACTTCCGTCTCTGACATTGATGATCTGCCAGAAGTGGTTCCTGCGGAAAAAGGATTGCCACGTTTCTTGAAGCAACGAGGGCTATGGTTGCAATCCAACCCCCATCCAAACCCACAGCGGCAAGCCCAGATCCCACTCCCTGCTCCCCCGCTGCCATCCTCTGACCCACCCCCTCTCCCTAAACCTGCTCAGCCAGATCAATCCACTGAAGTGGTCTTGGGTGCCGGTGAAAAGGTGATGGTTGACCCCAAAGGCGTGTTTGGTAAGCCTGAAAAATTGTCTCAGGAAGATTTTGTTAATCTGCTCAGTGGGGCTCTGTTCAAAAGCTTTACCGAACAGTTGCCAGGGATTGATAAAGTCCGTCAGAGTTTCGAGCAGTTATATCCAGGGGTGCCTTTTCCCATTCACTTACCAGGGGTGCCCAGTCTCCCGATCCCCGTCTCTTTGCCACGATTACCGTTCTAGCGCGATAGGCTAAGGTGACCAGGAAATCGTTGGGTGCATTGGGTTCTTGGAAAGTGTTTAGACATGATGTCTTCGGGCTAATTGTCTTCAGCTTGTCGTTTTAAATCCAGGAACGATCGCATCATTTCTGTGAGCAGGTAATTGGAGTATGGCAGCGAATCGCACATCATCAGGTCACGATCGCCCCACTAACGTGTCCAAAAAAAAGTTCACCATTCAAGCACTGACCGATCGTTGGAAATGGCTTAACCTCAAGTGGTTAGGCTATTGGTTGATTGCGTTGGGCACCCTGACGGGTGCAACGATTACCGCCCTCGACTTGCGCCTGGTTAGCAATTTGGAGCGACAAGCTCAGGCGACCTTTTTCGAAATGCGGGGTTCGGTAAAACCGCCGGACAATATTGTGATTTTGGCGATCGATGAAGAATCCCTGGCCCAAGGACAAAGCTATCAAGCTGATCCACAAAAGCTAGCTCACTTAAAACCGCTAGAGTCTTGGCCTTGGCGGCGGATTGCCTATGCCAAAGCAATTGACCGATTGATGGCAGCAGGAGCCAAAGCGGTTGCGATCGACCTAATTTTTGCCGATCCCAGTATCTATGGTGCAGCCGATGATGTCGCCCTAAAGCAAACTCTCCAGCGCTATCCGGGACGAGTCACCCTGGCTGCCATGTATGCTGATTCGGAAACTCCGCAAGGTCCCCTGACGCAAAGAGTACTGCCCGATGCTTCCTTGTTTCCCAATGGCAACCATGCAGCCAATCCTCTGCTGTCCACTGGTTTTATCAACTATTTGCCCGATGTGGATGGTAGGATTCATCACTTTGCCAGTGAATACCAAAAACAAATCATTCAACCTTTGGGGTTAGGCAAAGCTTTACCCTCCTTTGACGAAGCAATCTTGCAAGCGGCTGCTATCCCCTACCCAGTTCCTAAAGGCAATGAAATTTTCTTCTACGGACCCCGCAATACTTTTCCCTCGATTCCGTTTTTCTATGTCTTAGAGCCACACGAATGGCAAACGTCACTCCAAAAGGGAAAATTTTTCAAAGACAAAATTGTCATCATTGGACCGACAGCAACCATTCTGCAAGATTTGCATCGCACGCCTTTTTCGGGAAACTGGCGTTATCCCACTTTGATGCCAGGGGTAGAGGTTCATGCCCATGCGATCGCCACATTGATGGAAAATCGCGCGATCACCGATGCCATTCCCTCGCCGTTGTACCAGGGGCTCTTAATCTTGGTTGGGGTCAGTTTGGCATCAGGGTTTGTGAGTCGAATTTCGCAGCGTCCTGTCAAAAGAGCCTTGTGGGCGTTGGCGATCGCTGCGGCTTGGGCTGGTATCGGCTACGTTAGCTTGATAGGGATGGGGGCGATCATACCTGTTGCTGTTCCCGTTTTGTTGATTGCGCTCAGCGGCTTAGTGCATTTAGGGACAGGCATCATTCGTGAACAACTCGAAAAGCACCACCTCCGTCGCACCCTGGAACGGTACGTTTCAGCTCCGATCGTCCAAGAGATTTTGAACCAACCTGAAGACTTTCGCGCATTGCTCCAGGGGCGCAAAATCAATGCTGCTGTCATGTTTTGCGACATTCGCGGCTTTACGACCCTTTCTTTCAAACTGCCGCCCGAACAACTAGTTGCCCAACTCAATGTTTACCTGAATGTGATGGTGGCTGCGATCGTCGATGCCAGAGGCACTGTTGATAAATTCATTGGCGATGCCGTGATGGCAGAGTTTGGCACGCCAGTTTCTCAAGGAGCAAAAGCGGATGCTCTGAACGCCATCAAAGCGGCACTCAATATGCGAAAAGCACTAGTTACCCTGAGGCAACAATGGCAACAACAAGGTCAACCGATTTTATTTAATGGGATTGGCATCAGTTTTGGTGAAGTGATCGCAGGCAACATCGGCTCGATTCAGCGTTTGGAATACACTGTCATTGGCGATACGGTGAATATTGCGAGTCGGGTGGAAGGACTCACCAAAGAATTTGGCACCGACATTTTAATTACAGATAGTCTGTACGAATTAGTTCAAACAGAGGTGGATGCCGTCTTTTTGGGAGAACACCCTCTGCGAGGGCGTGACAGCAAGGTGGGCTTGTATAGTTTGGTTGGGTTGAAAGGCGAAGACCCGACGCTTTATCACGAAGTGCAGAAAGATTTGAGAGCATCTCAGGCAAAACGGGCATCGGCTTGATTTGATTTTGGATTGGCGATTTTGGATTGGCGATTTTGGATTTTTAGTCAGAGTCATGCAAGTTAGGACATGGGGCTTAGGGACATGCCTGCTTCTGATGGATTTTGTGTCTGAGATGTCAAACCCTGTAGGGGCGCGGCATTGGACAACGATTTAACCAATCTCATCGAAAATGTTTATCCCAATGCCACGCCCAACCCCAACGATATACTCAATCCATCCGAACTGGGTGTGGCATACCCTACGGGAAGCAAGCTACGGGCGGGAAATGGTTGACAAAACCAAAAATCATTTGCCGAATGCCGCGCCCCTACGCCGAATCAACACAAATTGAGTGATAACCAGGGACATGCATTGAAAATAAAGTCCCTAATCACACGGTAAGGGCGAACGGCCGTTCGCCCTTACAGATTTGCTGGGTCGATGCGGTCAAAGATAGAATCGATGGCTCTTTTTTGGCGTTGATGGGGCTCGATCGCACAACGATGGGGTCGAATCGGGCATCGATGCGGTCAAAGATAGAATCGATGGCTCTTTTTTGGCGTTGATGGGGTTCGATCGCGCAATGATGGGGTCGAATCGGGCATCGATGCGATCGCAGAAGGAAGTGACGGGGTCGCGAATAGAAACGACGGGGTCGAAACTGGCAATTGACCAGTCCATTCCCCAAACGCACGGATCTTTGAGGTCTCTCTCAAGCAATTTTTCCGTATCCTTACAGAGTTTAGATCAATTTCTGGCAGGGAATTTATAAATTACTGCATCCAATGGGTGCATCTACAAATGCTTAAAAGGAATGGATCAGATGAACACACAGACCATCACTGCAACGCTGGCGAATGAGGAAGTTGAGACGATTGTGGCTGGAATCAAGGCGATTCGGGAGCAGCTTCCCTTTTTAGTCGGTTTAACGCCGCAGGAACGCCGCCAGACTGCCAAGCTGGGACGGAAGGCACAAACTTTTACGGTGCGGGCGCTGGATATGGCGGTACAACATTATGATGTGATGCCGCGTCATTTGGATGTGGAGGAGGCACGGCGAGATCTGGCGTTGTATGAGGCGCTGAACCCGATTTTGCAAGCGTTGAATCATTTGCGGGAGTTGTTGGAGGATACGCAGATGCTGGCGGGGAGTGAGGCGTATGCGGCGGCACGGCTTGCGTATAATTCGGCGAAGTTGTCGGGTAAGAATATGGGGTTGGATGAGGTAGTTGAGGATTTGTCGTATCAGTTTCGTCGATCGCGGAAGGCGCAGCAGTCTGTTAGCGAGTAGGCTGATCACTTGTGTATACACCGTAGCCGAATAAGCGGATGGTGGGTGGAGCGATCGATTCTTCTGAGAAGGGTCGATCGTTTTTTGCGAAGGGGGGCGATCGTTCCTACATTACTGGCGAAGATAACGAGGTATCTCTGCATTGTGACAAGCCAAGATCCCCGGAGTCTCTAAGATTCCGGGGATCTTGGCACTGACGAGAAATTGGAGTAGACGGATCACACATTTAATTTGTGGATCAGACAAATTGGAATTATTGTCAAATTTCTAACTTAGCTGGAGGGTAAACTTTATAGTCACTCTCTGGCAACTTGGGAAAGTGATTATAAATTTCTAAACCTGCATTAACACCAACCAACAGCGCCGCAATAATTTGCAGCCAAATAAGAAATACTCTTTTGTGTTTCATACCTTTATTCCTTTGCCCTTGGCATACAAAAAAATACATTTGCATACATATTAAGACTAATAGCATACATTTTTGTGTATGCCAAGGTATGCTAATGTATGTCACCCTAGAGAAGGCGAAAGCTAAATCCGGTAATTTTATGCTCCTTTCAAATGAAATTTGAGACGGTTTTACAACTTGTTGATGACGCAGTCTTTCAATATGAAGGTAGGCATCTCAGTGATGTTGAATCCTTTATCCTGCAAGGTGTTTGGGAAGGCTTAACTTATGAAGAGATGCAGCAAAAATCTCAATATAGTTTTAATTACCTCACACGGGATGTAGGTCCAGCACTCTGGAAAGTCTTGTCTCAAGCTTTCGGGGAGAAAGTAAGCAAAGCTAATTTTCGATCAGTAATTCAACGGTTAGCTGTCAATCAAGAAAAGGCTGCTACATCTGATGACAAGTCACAAGCATCTGCATCCAACTATGTAACAAATGCTGAATTGAATGCTTATCGCAAAGAATATCTGCGTCAGCTAACACAGCGTATCGATGATGTGAAGTTTGTCGGGATCGCGGTGCCAGGGGAAGAAGTGGAAAAGCAGGAGCAGTTGGCACAGATTTTTGTCATGCCAACGGTGCAGGCAGAATCCCGCTCCACTTCGGTGACGCAGGTTGAGGACGAAAGCGATTTAGAACCCGCTGATCCACAACAACGGCTTTTGGCAGAACAACGATCGTGGGCAAAGCGCGATCGGTCTGGGCGCAAACTTCCAGCCCAGCAGGTACTCAGTCAGTCCAAAAATAAAGCGGTGTTGCTGGGGGCACCGGGTTCGGGCAAGACCACCCTGTTGAGTTACTTTGCCTTGATGCTGGGCAACCAGGCTCAGAGCGACCCGACCCAGATTGGTTTTGAGGCAGGGGCAGACTGGTTGCCGCTGGTGGTGCGGATTCGGGATTGGGTGTTGCAGCCAAAATTGGGACTGCTGGCATACCTGCGCTGGTATGCGGAGGACAGTCTAAGCATGAAGCACTTGCCCCAGGACTTTTTTGAGCATTGGCTGGAGCGGGGACGGGCGTTGATTTTGTTGGATGGACTGGATGAGGTGGCGGATGAGGCGCAACAGCGCAAGACGGTGGAGCAGATTGAGACATTTTTGGCTCAGTATGATGCTAATCCGGCGGTGATTACCTCCCGTCCAGCAGGATACCGCTGGGACTTTTTTAACCTGGAAGCGTTTCCTCACTACACCCTGGAACCGTTTGATGATGATCAAATCAAGGCGTTTATTGAGCATTGGTATGACAGTCGCGTACCCGACAAAGCCCAGGCAGAACGCCGCAAAGCCGATTTACAGAAGGCGTTGAAGGGCAACGATCGCATCCGACAACTGGCAAAAAATCCCCTGCTGCTGACCATCATTGTCCTGATCCATCGCTACCAGGCAGAGTTGCCCAGACAGCGCTATAAGCTCTATGAAAAAGCAGTGGAAACGCTGCTGACCAGTTGGGACAGTGGTAAGGAGATCAAGCTGTATGAGGTGTTGCAGTACCTGAAGCCGGATGATTTACTCTATGTGCTGAAGAAGCTTGCCTACTGGATTCATGCTCAGGGCAGTGCCGAAGATGCGGAAGGTGGCACTCTGATTGAGCAAGCAGAATTGCTGAAGCAGTTGAGCCAGGAAATCTGCAGGTTGAAAAACTGCAAAAAACATGAAGCTAAAAAGGAAGCTGAGCGGTTTGTGGACTTTGTGCAGCGTCGGACTGGATTGCTGAATGAACAGGGGCGAGCACGCTATGCCTTTGTGCATAAAACCTTTCAAGAGTATTTGACGGCTGAAGAGATCTACGACCAGTTTGAAGAAGGCGAGGATGAGATCATCCTTCAGCATATTCGGCAGTATTTGCATCAGCAGCACTGGCGCGAGGTGTTGCTGTTGCTGGTGTCGAAGCTGAAGAAAAAGCGGGCAGCCGAGGCAATTCGGGGCATTTATCAAGCCGGGAGTGCGTATGAGCCATGGCTGCACCGGGATTTGCTATTTGCCGGCTGGTGCCTGACCGAAGACTCTCAGGGCTTAAAAGGAGCCGATGGAGAATTAGTGGCTGAGATTCTAGATGGGTTAGTGTCCTTAGAGGTCAGCGATTGGCAGCAAATTGGCAGCAAAGTTCGCAGTGAGGCAGCGAAGATTTTGCATCGACTGGGAGAAACGGCAATGGAAGCCGATGCCTGGGCACGGTTACAGGCTCAGGCGGACAAGATTCATCCAGTCCGTCTGGCAGAGTTTCAAGCCTCTTTGGGGCAGGAGCCAGAGGCGATCGCTCAGTTACTGAGCTTACTCAAAGACGAGGACGCTTCTGTGCGTTCTCGTGCGGCAGAGGCGTTGGTGAATTTGGGCAATGCCTCCTCGGCGGTGGTGCAAGCTCTGCTGAGCTTACTCAAAGACGAGGCCTCTGATGTGCGTTATCGTGCGGCAGCGGCGTTGGGGAATTTGAGCAATGCCTCCTCGGCGGTGGTGCAGGGCTTGCTGAGCTTACTCAAAGACGAGGACTCTGATGTGCGTTCTCGTGCGGCAGCGGCGTTGGGGAATTTGGGCAATGCCTCCTCGGCGGTGGTGCAGGGCTTGCTGAGCTTACTCAAAGACGAGGACTCTGATGTGCGTTATCGTGCGGCAGCATCGTTGGTGAATTTGGGCAATGCCTCCTCGGCGGTGGTGCAGGGCTTGCTGAGCTTACTCAAAGACGAGGACGCTTCTGTGCGTTCTCGTGCGGCAGAGGCGTTGGTGAATTTGGGCAATGCCTCCTTGGCGGTGGTGCAAGGGCTACTGGATCTGCTGCAAGACCCGCAAGATTATGTTCGTTTTCGTGCGGCACACTCGTTGGGGAATTTGGGCAATGCCTCGTCTGAGGTGGTGCAAGGGCTACTGGGGCTGCTGCAAGACCCGCAAGCTTATGTTTGTTCTCGTGCGGCAGCCGCGTTGGGGAATTTGGGCAAACGCGATGAGACGGTGTTGCCTGTGCTGGTGCAATGGCTGAAGCAATGTGCTCCGGAGGACTCAGCCGGAGATGGCGTTGATGCATTGTGGGCGATCGTCGTTGGCGAATAGAGATGGGAAGATGGTATCGCCATGACCCTCATGACCCCAATCAGCCAAATTGACCTGCATCCCGGCAGCACGCACCATTCGGGGGATTCTACCAACTCCCTCAATTCCCTTGACAGATCCTCGTAGGGGCGAACGGCCGTTCGCCCCTACAGATGATTGGGAGGGGCGATCAAGCCAATCATGCATCATCAATACCAGCAACAATGCCACTACCAGTTTGAATCCACATCAGGATGCAACGGGTCTTCCTGCCAGGATAAAGGATTGTTGTGGATGTAAGCCCGCAGGTGTTCCAACGATATCTCGTTGCGGATGATATGGTCGTAATAATTGCGTTGCCACACAGGTGTTCCTGGTGCATTCCGGATGAGATTGATTTGTTTCGTCGTTGCCGATTTGAACCCGGCAATGAATGACGATAACGAACGGGGTTTCATGGGTTGGAATGCGATGCCGTGTAGGGGCGAACGGCCGTTCGCCCCTACGGGATGTCGTTGTGTATCCGACGATTGCGGTGTATTCGGTGGATGAATGACGACAATTCCATGAATATGATTTGGCATGATGACCCAGGCATCAAAATCAATTTCCTGCCGAATATCCTGCGATCGCAACCATTCATGAACCACAATCTGCCCCAATTCATTCAATCGCGTCTCACCGGCCACAATTTCGCCAAACAAACATTGCCGCTGAAACGTACAAATTGTGACAAAATACATTCCCGCTGATGCATAATCATACCCCTGCAATCGAATCGATCAGCGGTGGTGTTTTTCCGGGTTATATTTCATATCGCTCTAATGCTGACAATGCCTTGTCAGTTAGGATTCCCATAAAGAGATTTCCAGGAAAGAATCTACCTCCTAAGAAATTAGATTTTCAATAAGCATAAATAGTCGTCGGCAAATCTAATTTCTTTCACCCTGACGGTGCGCCAGCGCATGGAATGCTAACTATTAACAGACTTACGTAGGGGCACACGGACGTTCGCCCCTACGTAAGGTGGTTGATCGTTAAATAGATTTTCCTAGAAATCTCCTCAGGTAAAGAGGTGTTGAATTTGCAAGGATAAAGAGGCGTTGATACAAACGTGAATGCCTAACCAGGTAGTACTTCAAATGTGTGGGTGAAATTTGGTAGGGGCAATGCACTGCATTGCCCCTGCAGCAACCAACAACAGGTCTACAGCACTACCGCCTAACCACTCAGGTATACGATGAGTTATTTCAAGAACCGATCGGGGAACTGCTGCTCCGAGAGTTACCGCTCAATTTGTTACGCTCAATTTGTTAGTTGTCGATGTTGAAACAGTTGAGGTGAAACAATGGATACAAACACCCACGACTGATTTTGATCTAAAGTCCATTGAAATGGACTAGAACCTCGGCTCAGTCTTCTTTAGAAGACTTTTGCTATGAGCCAGGAAAATCATTTTCTGATAGAGAGGAATTGCAATTGAGAATTTGGACGAGAATCCGTAAGAGATCGTCAAGATCAGCAGGGACGCGGTAGAGATTGAGATCTTGGGTCACTTTACGAGAATGACGATCGAATTGCCCAAATTGCCAGATATTTCCAGTTGAAATTGCGCCTGGCAAAATGGCTTGATCGGACTCAATCCACTGGTCGAGGGCGATAAGTTCGATCGCGAGCTGGACAAAACCCCGTTCCAAATCTTCATTCTTCGCTTCAATGACCAGAAATGTCTGCTGATTTTGTAGCAAATAATCCAGCGACCCTTTGAGTTGGTTGTTTACCACAACCGGATACTCAACATTGAGCGTTGCCTGAGTGTAGTGCAATACATCGGTTAATACAGGTGCAATGAGGAATTCTCGTCGTGCCATTTCGCTGGTGAGACCCAGGCGAGGTAGGCTCTCTTCGATGCGAGATTTGAGATCGGTGAGGCGATCGAGAATGCCAGCATAGCGAGGCAATGGGAGGGAGCGACGTTGCAATGAAGCGCCGAAGTACGCCAGGATATCTTGCGGAGCAAAGTTGAGCTTAAAATAATCTGCAAAGGTATAGGATTGGTTAGGTTGAATAATAGCGGCTCTAGACATGAATTCCCATTCCTCCGAAATAGATCAGACCTCATGAACCCCATTATCAATCAATGTCTTTACCAATCTCTTAATTAATCATTGATTGCAGTCGATTGCTTTTTTTGCCTCTCTGTTATCGGTCACTTCTTGTTCTCACCGAATTCACCAGTACTTTCAAGTATTGACTCGCCGTAATTTCGGGCGTAAAGTGCGACTGCAAATAGCGCCGCCCCGCATTGCCCAATGCCTTCGCTAACAACGCATTGTGGGCTAATCGATAGATAAATTGAGCCAAGCCCCGATCGTCGCCATTATCAAACGCTTCGCCACACTTCGCCTCGCAAATCAACTGGCGCAGATAAGAATGGGGTTCGCAAATCACCGCAACCGGACGACCCGTTGCTAAAATGCCGTATAGCTTACTGGGTGCCACCAGCCCCTCCATGCCAGGACTAATGCTCACCAGGGAAAGATCCCCAGCCGTCAGGGAATAGGGTAAATCACCTTTTTTCTGATAAGGCAGAAACCGACAATTACTCAATCCTAAACTCAATGCTTTTTCTGCTGAGATGCGTCGCTTTGCTCCACCGCCGATAAAAAGGAACTGGATCGGTTCATCTTGCAGGGCTTCGGCGGCTGCCAAAATGGTGTCGATATCATGGCAACGCCCCATATTGCCAGAATAGAGCACCGTAAATTTATCTTCTAGATCAAATTGTTGAGCAAACCAATTGCTAGTTTTGTCGATCGGTTTAATGATGTCGGGATTTGCCCAACTATGGATGACGATCGTTTTGCTAGCAATGCCTGGGCACTTGGTGACAATGCGATCTTTCATAGTGGAGCTAAGTACGACGATCGCCTGAGCATTCCGCCAGATTCGACCATTGAGCCAGTCCCAAAATCTAACTAGCCAATGATGCTTTTTCAAAACATTTAGTTCCACCACAACGTCGGGATACAGGTCGTAGAGTAAACAGACGTAAGGGATGCGAAAAAACAAGTGCGCGAGATAGCCCAGAATCGTGAGATAAGGAGGCTCAGTAGTCAGCAACAAAACGTCATTTTCACGGGCGCGTTTGAGTAAATGCAACCCCGCTCGGATGCAAAAAAGGAACCCGTTGATGGCTCGCCCACGAATGCGATGGGGCCAGATTTGAGAAGCGCGCGATCGCACAACCTGCAACCGCCCCGATCGCTCAAACCCTGGCGCAGAATCTCGATTAAACGCATATCCCGGCTGTCCCGCAAACACACGTACGCGCACCCCCATTTTGCCTAACTGAACTGCAAGCTCTTCAATCAATTGTCCAGTTGCAGCATAATCCGGTGGATAAAACTGCGTCACAATTAGCAAGCGAATGGATTGTTGCAAATCTTGGGCAATGTCATCACGTTGTTGCAAATCTATCGATTTCAAAACGTGAAGCTGCTGGAGCAATTCCTTCTCCGCCATTCAGAGCCTCCGACACTCTCAGTGAAGTATTTGAGCGAATCAATGCGCTCTAACACATCTACAGAGATTGCAATCTTGATCGGGAATTCAAAAGTAATTTTTTCAGTCTTTTCGTCGCAGAAAAATGCAAAATTGACTGCAATGTTTTATCTTTTTCTTCTAATTAAATAATGTGAAAATACCGATTTTATTTTGATATACGATTTATTAGCGACGTCATCGCAATGTTTCTTGTTCCATGAGATGAATTGATAGGAGCAATTCTGCCAGCATTCGTTGGAAAGCATAGTACCAACCTGCCCATCCATCTAAGATGCCTCGGTTAATAATCAAACAATAAAATAGAATCGCCAGGGGAGCGAATACCTTACAGCGACGAATTCGGTCGCCTGGACTCAGTTGTTTCCAGGAGGTGTTAAGTAGCTTTTTTGACTCAGTGATCATGTACCGATCCTGCGCCCATAACCAGCGACTCAAAGATTTGCGATCGTCATGATCAATCCAGTTTTCTAAAAAAGCAGTTTCACCCGTAACTATCACACGATGAGCATGCCCATCTTGGTGATAGATTGCTTGATCTTTTCGATACAAAACCCGTCGAGGTGGATACAAAGTTCCGCGCAATGGTTTACCAAAAACACAATATTTGAATCTGACAAAATAACTATTAATCTGTGGGTTTTCTGATAATTGACTCATTTCATCAACTAATGCATCGCTTAATACATAATCGGCGTCGAGTGATAATACCCACTCGGTTTGAATCTTAGTTAATCCGTAATTACACTGTTCTGCAAAAGAATCAAATTTTCGCTGAAAAACTTTTGCTTGAGGATGCCTTGCTAAGATTGCTAATGTGCTATCGGTACTATAGCTATCAACGATCACAATCTCTCCTGCCCAACTTAGTTTCTCTAGGGTGCGATCGAGATTATTAGCCTCGTTAAAGGTTAAGATCAAGGGGGTAATTTTTTCCAACATTAATTTCTACAAAAATCGAGTGAATCGGGCTTTAGTTACATTGGGAACAACTGGAACACAGCATTGTTTTCCAAAGATAGGGCGATCGACCTGAAAAAGAAAACTTGAGATCCCGATAGCCTTCTGAAATTAGAAGCTCTTGTAGGGTTGCAACTGAGAAAAACTTGATATGTCCCCCATCCCAGAGTGGATTGAGATGTTGATCCATTTTGCCCAAAAGCGCCAGAACTAAATTTTTGATATATCCATGATATGGAGTCGTAATAATTAGCCTTCCATTGGGCTTCAAACATTTCTTAGCTGCTCTCACTAACTCTTTGGGATAGAGCAAATGTTCAATCACTTCTGCCGATAAAACGACATCAAATTGATCGCCTAACTCCGGAAGGGGTAAGTCGTAAATACTGGCTTGAATAAAGTGACAATTTGGAAAATTTTCACATGCAAAAGTCACTCCTGATGCAGAGCTTTCAACCCCAACGACTTGATGCCCTTGCTGGGCTAACCAATTGCTCAGATATCCATTTCCACAGCCTAAATCAAGAATTTTTAATTTAGTTGAATGCTGGGATTGAACAGAATTTAGAATTTTTAGCAACGGTACCATTAAGTATCGATGATGGTGAATTTCATCTGCATTCACATAGGCATATTCGTAGGCAGGGCGAGTGTGTTGGGTCATAGGAGTGATGAAGAGATCGGAACAGTTTTTTGTTGCAAAATTGCGGTATAGATTTTGATCAACTGACTTGCAATTCGATCCCAGGTATAGGTTTCTAAGATAAATTTTCGGGCGCGATCGCCCATCGCTTTCATCTGTTGAGGATGCTTTAAACATTCGATCAAAGCATCTGCAATTTGTTGCGAATCAGCCTCCACAACATAAGCAGCCTGGGCGATTTTAGCCTCCGGAAAATTGCAGCCTGTAGTAAACACACAGGGCAATCCTGCTGCCATCCCTTCCAAAATCGATAGGCTAAATCCCTCTGAATAAGAAGGTGAAACATATACACTGGCAGCCGCTAGCGCTGCATATTTCAAGCTGCCACTGATCATGCCAGTAAATGTGACTGCCTCCAGACAGCCTGCATCTACAAAAAATTGTTGAACCTTGGGCAGAAATCCAACATTATCAGGACCTGCAACAATCAGATGAGTGTGCGGAAATTGTTGGTGCACTTTGGCAAAAGCAGTTGCCAATAGATCTAATCCTTTTTTAGGATCAATTCGACCTAAAAATAAAATAAGAGTTTTATTTTTAGTCGTCGGAAAGTGTTGATAAAATAGCTCGCTATCCGGAAAATTTTCCAGATCTATTGGTTCAATTCCATTCGGAACAATCACGAATGGAGTCGAAAGATTTAAGTGTTGAGTATTCTCCGCCTCGCTCGTAGCTAGCATTTGAATAGCGCTGGCTTTTTTCAATGCATTCTTTTCTAGCAAAGTGTAGTAAAGCTTTTTTTTCCAGGCTTTGTAAGAAAGTGCCCAGGGTTCCAACATGCCATGTGGACTCATCACATAAGGCACCTGATGCCACTGACAAGCCCAATGTGTTACCAGAATGGGATAGGAAAAAAGAGCATTGGTGTGCACTAAGTCATACTCAGTGACGTGTCGAAACAACCAAGCAGTCAGGGAGCTGCTGATCTTATAATCTTTCCAATGCCAATGAGCAAAATATTGAATTCGGTACGAGCCGCTGTTTACCCAGGTGTATAAAGGCACATCTAAATCACTGGCACCATTGGCATTCGTCGTTACCAAATCCAGCGAAATTCCTTGTTTGCCAAGTGCCTCTGCCAGTTCCAATGCAACTTTGGAAGGACCTCCATAGACTGCTCCAATCGCAGGAACAACCAGCAGAATTTTCATACCAGAGTCCTAAAAACATGGATGGGTTAACTTTTCAGCAACCACAAAAAACTACGATCGCGTGCTATCACTCTTTCCTTCACCGATTCGATCGCCCATCAGGATCAAACCCTAAATGTACTTTCTCGTTGCTTTACCCAGCCCGATCGCAGCATGGGCTGAGAAAGCTCCTGTAGGATGAAGTTAATCTGATGGATTCGGAACCGTGAGCCTGAACAGTCATTCCCCCGCAATTCGATTTGGCACCGATGGCTGGCGAGGAATCATCGCCAAAGACTTTACGTTTGCGAATGTCGTTCGGGTCACACAAGCGATCGTCCATTATTTAGACCTGACTTACCCGCGAAATCGTCCGGTTCTTGTTGCTTACGACACCCGTTTTTTGGCAGATCAGTTTGCTGAGACGGCTGCCGGTATATTGTCGGGTTCAGGTTGGCAGGTGCAGTTGACCGATCGCGACTGTCCCACCCCAGTCATTGCTTACACTGCACGCCATCGCAACACAGCTGGAGCGCTGATGTTCACCGCCAGCCACAATCCTGCTCCCTATTGCGGCATCAAATACATCCCCGACTATGGCGGACCTGCCATTACTACCATCACGGATCAAATCATGGCAAATCTGGCACAGGCTGCCTCTGCCTCCAGTGCACCATCGTCGATCGCCCCAATTTCCACCTTTGATCCCAGCGCTGACTATCTCCAATTTCTTTACAGCCTGCTGGATGTGGAGACTATTCGGCGTGCCCATCTCAAAGTTAAATACGATGCCCTCTATTCCACGTCAAGAGGCTACCTGGACACTGCTTTAGCCCACTGTGGTTGCCAGATTCAGACCCTTCACGCCTATCGCGATGTCTTGTTTGGGGGGGGGTTACCGGAACCGAGAGGGCAACAGCTCAATCGCCTAGTTGAAGCGGTGCGGCGAGATGGCGCTGATCTAGGAGTTGCTACAGATGGAGACGGCGATCGCTTCGGCATTGTCGATGAACAGGGCAATATTCTCTCAGCTAATGTTGTGCTGCTATTGCTAGCACGTCATTTACTCACCCATCGGGGCAAAACGGGGGCGATCGTCCGCACCGTTGCCACAACCCATTTACTCGATCGCTTGGCTGTTCAACACGGGTTAGACCTTTACGAAACCCCTGTAGGCTTTAAATACATTGGGGAGAAAATGCGCCAAACACAGGTTCTGATTGGTGGAGAAGAATCGGGCGGCTTGAGTATCCTCGGTCATATTCCCGAAAAGGACGGTATCTTGGCAGGGCTTCTGGTAGCAGAGGCGATCGCCTCGGCTGGCAAACCTCTGAGTCAGTTGACAAAAGAAGTTCTGGCAGAAACGGGAGGTCCTCTCTACCAGCAGCGCCTCGATTTTCCACTGGACGATCGGCACCAAACTCATATCCTGGAATCTTTTATCACTGCCCCCCCAAAACAATTGGCAAACATCGCAGTTCGGCGAATTGGCTATCAGGACGGCATCAAGCTTTATCTGGCAGATGACAGTTGGGTTTTGCTCCGTCCCTCCGGCACCGAACCTCTGCTCCGCGTTCAGTTAGAAAGTCAAACTTGCCAACAATCTGCCGCGATCGCAGCAGAAATGAAAGAATGGATCGAACAGAGAATTCTCTAATTCCAATTGGCTCTTCTCCGTGTCCCCCTCCTCCTTGCTTCCCGATCTCCCTATGAAGTCGCTCACCAACCTCTTGCTTGCTGCCATCATCACCACTTGGGTCATTGCGATCGCAATTCTCTCGGTGCAAAACGTCTATGTTACTGATGCACAGGGGAATGCCAGCTTGGTATCGCTCAAGTTCCTCACGTTTCAGTCGATCAAACTGCCTCTGGGAATTGTGCTGGCGTTCGGGGTAGGTACAGGGGTAGCAGGGACGGCGATCTTGCTGCCCCTTTTGGGTTCCAGCAGCACTCAGAACAATTTTGAAGATGATGATCTCGAAGAAGACTTCTAAGCCTCTCAAAATCACCCTGAAAGCCCATCCAGATGGGGGAGGCAAAGTTTAAGTAACTCAGCTAGTCTAGACACAGTTGACCACCTCAAAGGCGAGGGTTGTCAACTTTTTAGGACATTTTTCTGACTACACGTTGATATCGACAATTCAACAATTGAATTTAACCTTCATTCATGTGTTCTCCCGTTTTTGACCTGGCTCTGTCGCTGTTTCCTGGGTAGTTTTCTATCTAAACCTGTACAGATGTCGCGATGTAGACCCTGTTCTATACGTGAAGGAGCTTTCCAAAATGACCGTTTCTTCCTCAACAGTTGCCTCCCCCCAGCAACCTGAAACGAAAATTGCAAACCCAATCGATCGCCCGCAGGTAACTCAGGGTTTGTCCGAAAATGTGATCCTCACCACCGTGGATGACCTCTACAACTGGGCACGGATGTCCAGTCTCTATCCACTCATGTTTGGCACCGCCTGTTGCTTTATTGAGTTCAGTGCCATGATCGGTTCCCGCTTTGATCTGGAGCGGTTTGGCATCTTTCCTCGCATGTCTCCCCGGCAAGCGGATTTGATGATTACAGCAGGTACAATCACTATGAAATATGCTCCCGCCCTGGTACGACTGTACGAGCAAATGCCAGAGCCGAAGTACGTCATCGCGATGGGTGCCTGCACAATTACGGGCGGCATGTTCAGCGTCGATTCACCCTCCGCAGTGCGAGGCGTAGATAAGCTGATTCCAGTTGATGTTTATATTCCCGGTTGCCCACCTCGCCCTGAAGCAATTATGGATGCGTTGATTAAATTGCGGAAAAAGATTGGTAACGAAAGCTTGCAAGAACCAATGGTAACGGAGCAAACTCACCGCTACTACACTCGTCCTCACCAGATGCGAGTCATTTCGCCGGTGCATGATGGGCTGTATTTGCAAAAAGCAACTCGGCAAAGCCCAACCTTGGCACTGTCAGAGTCGCCTAGTCTGACAATCCCAGCAAAGCTGCCATCCTTGCCTGTAAGTCAAGAAGGCTAAGGGTCTGTTAAGCCTGTGATGGGTTATAAGCCCTAAAAATACCTCAATCAATCCTACAAACGACTAGTAGAACTTGGCGAATATACCAACCATTCTGACTCCTGACTCCCTCAGGGGGGTTGCCTACCTAGGCGCCAAAGTACTAGCCGATCGCGGGTAAAATTCGTCGGGACGCCAGGCATTGCGTCCCGATTGAAAAATGACACTGTTTTGAATCTTAGATTGGCGTTAGCGAAGCGGTGCGATAGCACTTTTGGAGTGTAGAGGTTTCACTAACTAATCGGCATTTCATGATTCATCTGCCACGATTTCAATTGAAATCGGTATGAGATGCCCTCCACGCCATCTTTTCCAGGAACAAAAATAACGATCATCCATCTAAACAAGGGGCATCTGCAATAAAATCTGTAGGAGTCTTCCGCTGCCTACGTTTTTTTAAGGGTGCTATGGGATGAATCAAATCGTTATTTAAGAATCGAAAAGCTATGACAAATGACTCAGGGTCTTCGCCGCAACCTCCTAAGCTAGGACAGAAGCTCAAGCTGACTGTTGCGCAAGGGGTGATCGGTGCTGCAACCTTAGCAGGCACCACGGCAATTCCCATTCTGGTGCAACGAGCACTCACGCCAGCATCCGTGAGCAGCCCATCCCCTGCTGCTTCAGTACAGCCTTCTCCTTCTCCTACAGTTTCAGTGCCGCCCTCTCCCGCCCAAGTGCAGACACCCAACGCCCAAGATCCGCCACTTCCCATGGATGAGAAAAAGGGCAAGAAGAAGAAAGGTAAAAAAGACTGAGATCGATCGTCGGTTATTGCCCCAAATAAGCTTCGAGCACTTGTGGGTTCGTCTGAATTTCTCCAGGCGTGCCCACTGCCAGGTTTCGCCCTTCTGCCAATACCCATACGCGATCGCATAGAGACATAATCACATCCATATTGTGTTCAATGATCAAAAAGGTCATGCCCTCTTTGTTCCAATTGACGATGTGATCACAGATCTGATTGATCAAGGTAGGATTGACCCCAGCCGCTGGTTCATCGAGCAAAATCAACTTTGGACGAGTCATTAGCGCCCGCGCCATCTCCAGCAACTTGCGCTGTCCACCTGACAGTGCCCCTGCATACTCATGCGCCATGTGGGCTAAGCCAACCGACTGGAGAATTGCCATTGCTCGTTCTCGGAGTTCTTTCTCTTCCTTAGCAATTTGTTTAGGCAGAAACCAGGCACTCCAGAATTTTTCGCCAGTTTGCTGCTGGGCTGCCAATAGCATATTTTCCAGGACAGAAAGCCGTGATAGCACCCGCGCGACTTGAAAAGTTCGCACCATCCCGCGTTGGGCAATCTGGTAAGGCTGCAAGTGTTGAATCGGTTCGCCATCGAACAACACCCTGCCTTGATCAGGACGAATAAAGCTGGACAGCAGGTTGAACAACGTCGTTTTGCCTGCACCGTTAGGACCAATTAGTCCGGTAATGCTGCCTGGTGCCACTTCAATGGAAGCATGATCTACCGCTCGGATTCCACCAAAATTTTTGATCAGTCCTCCTGCTGCCAAAAGAGGCAACTCTAAAGCGGGACTGGGAGAAACGTTCTCCACCTCTGCTAACACTTCTGCCAGGTCTTGATTCTGCACATTTGCTAGCGGATCTAATGCAGAATTGTCCGGCGAAGAGTCCGGTTGATGGGCGGCACTATCGACCAAGGGTTAGTTCCTCCTTTTTGCCTAAGATACCTTGAGGTCTCCAGACCATCAAAATCATTAACAGCAAGCCGATGACCATAATCCGGAATGCGCCTGCGCGAGAAGCGTCTAAGAGCCTATTATCTTCTAAAGCAAAGCGGGTTATTGTGTTGTAGCCCCAAAAAATCGCGGCTCCTAAAGGAGTGCCGACATTATTTCCGGCGCCTCCCAGTACGACGATCGTCCAGGCTTGGAAGGTAATCAAAGGAATGAAGCCATCAGGGTTAACAAAGCTCAAGTTCCAGGCATAAAAAGCGCCAGCCAGTCCAGCGATCGCTCCACCCAACATCAAAGACTGGAGCTTGTACCAGAACACATTTTTACCGAGCGCTTTGGCAACTTCCTCATCTTCCCGAATGGCTTTCAGTACTCTGCCCCAGGGCGATCGCACCAACCATTCCAACCGCCAAAAAATCAGCGCCAGCACAATGACCAGTACCAACATCAAGCCTGCTTTGTAGTCATAGTTAAAAAGACTCGCTGCACCCGCTCCGTAGAGCACCAATCCCAAAATGGCAGCCATGCCAGCGAGAACCAGTTTGCCGATCGGGCGAGAGCGTTCAATCGGGGTGAATTCGTTTTCGGTTGTCACTTGTTGCAGCTTGGCATTTTGCTTGAGCTTTCGGCTAACCCATTGTCCCAATTGCCAGAACGCGATCGCAAAAATCACAGTCCAGATCGCAATCATCACTCCCTTACTCAATAGGGTTGGGCGAAAGCCCTCTAGGGGCAATGGATAGCCATACACCCCCCGGGGACCACGAGTCAGCCACTCTTCGTTGAGTGCAATCAGCCGCACCACTTCGGAGACCCCGATCGTCACGATCGCTAAATAATCTTCTCGCAACCGTAATGTTGAAAAACCAATCAACAAGCCCAGTAAAGCTGCAACCCCAGCACCCATCAAGGTTGCCAGAATTAGCGGCACCTGCGCCAAACTCAACAAAATGGTAGTGTACGCCCCAACGGTCATAAAGGCGATATGCCCAAAGTTAATCAGCCCCGTAAAGCCCCATTGCAGATTCAATCCCAGGCTAAACAGGGCATAGGTGCCAGTGAAGATAATCAGGGAAACCAGATAGCCAACCGAGAAGGAATCGTGATCCATACCGAGTCTTACATTTTCAGATGGAGCGATCGTATCGTAGCAGGGAGCGTCCCCCGGTATCGAACTTGACTCAAAATTCTCAGATAATTTTCCGTGCTACCTAGTAATCCGTCAGGATAAGAGGAGTCACTCAAATCTACAAAAATCATTTTTGAGCTGTTTTGAGGGGTTGGAAACTCTCAAAACAGTCTTGACAGACCACTAGGAAACAACCTAGCCAACAGACGTCTCGGAAAAGTGATGAAAGCTTTGAGATTGCAAATTTGAGATTAAGAGTCCGAAAAGATAGCGAACCAACCTTGCAGAAATTGAGACGTCAAAGCCATGATTGGGCAAAAGTTCAGCCAAATCTTCTGACAGATTGTGATTTCTAGCTCTGTTTTGGGCAGTCTGAATAAGGCATAAGCTCTCGTGGCAGTGCTTCGGTCGTCTCGATGTCATCAATATTCCTTGACACCTGATACCGCACCTCTGACACTAGACCCCTAATCTTGTTGAGTCTTTACCGGGAGGGTTCACCATGGATTTGATGAGAAATCGACTCTATCGCTTGATCGATCGGCTACCCGAAGACGAACGCACCAAATTGTGGAAAAGGCTGGAAGCGGTATACCAGGATGATTATTTACTGAAAGCGATTCAATCCTCCAAACAATCCCTTCAGCCTGGAGATACCCTCACCCGTGAAGGTGCTTTGGAGTTTCTGGCATTTCTTTCCTAGTCATCCACTTTTGTAATCTGTAATGGTGCATCCCAATGACTCAACTTTCTACCCGGAGAGTGCCCATGCCCGTGCGGCTTGAGGTGAGATACGAACGATCGTTTCTGCTGGATTTGAAGAATCTGGAACCTGCCCTCTATCAACAGGTTCACCAGTTTGTATTTGAAGAATTTCAGAACATTGGTCAACTCTACGACTTGCCTGAGTATCGCCAAATTGGGACCAGTGGGATTTTCTACTGTTTCGAGCTAGCAGAACACCTGGTGAGTCTGGAAGTAATAGGTCAGGTTGTGAAGTTTCTCAGAATTTTGCCTAAGCCGGAAGTGTGAGGAATAAGGGAGGAGAAAAATGGCAGAATTTTTAAGCTTTGAATTTTAGTTTCGACTTCTGACTCCTGACTTCTCCTAACTCCGACGACCCCTGCGATACACTGAAAGAGTCGGCAGTGGGCAAGGTTATGGATCGATCGAAAGTGGTGGCAGTGATTACAGGGGCGATCGCAATTCTCCTCAGTGTCGTTTACCTGTTGGTAGTACAATTGCTGGACTTTCGGGGTGAGATGTTGCCTGCTCCAGTGGGCGGGTTGTCGCTGGATGGGCTAGGAAAGCTGGCTTTGTTCTTGCCGAATTTCCTGAATTTTGGCTAGGGCATCTTGGCGAAAAAATTCATATTCGCTACCGTCTGCCAGTTGGGCTGCCCGAGTTAAGGATTCGAGGGCGGGACCGGTCTGTCCAAGTTGGAGTTGGGCATCTGCCAGAAATTGTGCCAGGTTACGGCTCTGGCTATAACGATCGCCAATAGCTTCGTAAAGAACCTGGGCTTGTTGTAAATGATGTAGGCGTTGGGTGGCATCTGCCTGCGTTCGTCCAATCGCTTGCAAAACGTTGGCTTCGCCCAGACGATCGCCAACCTCGCGATACAAGTTTAAAGCCTGGTCATAGCGACTCAAGGCTTCATCTGGGTGATTGAGTAGTTGCGACACATCTCCGATCGCTTGAAGGGTGTTGGCTTCACCGAGGTGAGCACCGATTGCGCGATAGAGGGTCAATGCCTGGTCGTAGCGCTGAAGAGCTTCGTCCCGTTGGTCGAGAAATTGCAAGATATCGCCGATCGCCTGGAGGGTGTTGGCTTCGCCGAGGCGGGCACCAACTTCGCGATAGAGGCTCAATGCCTGGTCGTAGCGCTGAAGGGCTTCGTCCCGTTGGTCAAGAAATTGCAAGACATCGCCGATCGCCTGGAGGGTGTTGGCTTCGCCGAGGCGGGCACCGACTTCGCGGTAGAGGGTCAGTGCCTGGTCGTAGCGCTGGAGGGCTTCGTGGCGTTGGTCAAGAAATTGCAGGAGGTCGCCGATCGCTTTGAGGGTGTTGGCTTCACCCAGGCGATCGCCGACTTCACGATACAGGGTCAATGCCTGGTCATAGCGATTCAGGGCTTCACTGCGCTGATCGAGAAATTGCAGCACATCGCCAATCGCTTGGAGGGTGTTGGCTTCACCGAGACGGGCACCAACTTCGCGATACAACGCTAATGCCTGATGGTAGTGTTCTAAGGCATCATTCCGTTGGTTGAGAAACTGTAAGACATCGCCAATCACCTGCAACGTATTGGCTTCGCCGAGGCGATCGCCGACTTCGCGATAGAGGGGGAGCGCCTGGTCATAGCGGTTGAGGGCTTCGTTGCGTTGGTCGAGAAATTGCAGCATGTCGCCGATTGCTTTGAGCGTGTTGGCTTCACCGAAGCGATCGCCCACTTCCCGATAAAGAGTGAGTGCCTGATTATATCGACTTAACGCATCCTGACTTTGTTTGAGAAATTGCAGCACATCGCCAATCACTTTGAGCGTGTTGGCTTCTCCCAACCGATTGCCTACCTGACAGTAGAGGGCAAGCGCCTGGTTATAACGGCTCCAAGCTGCCTGACTTTGCTTGAGAAATTGCAAGACATCGCCAATGGCTTTAAGTGTATTGGCTTCGCCTAAACAATCGCCCACTTGCCGATAGAGCACCAGCGCTTGATCGTAGAAGTTCAAGGCTTCCTGGCTTTGTTTGAGAAATTGCAAGACATCGCCGATCGCTTCGAGGGTGGTGGCTTCCCCACGACGTTCCCGAATTTCGCGATACCGGGCTAAGGCGTCGTCATAGTAGCACAGAGCTTCCTGATTCTGTTTGAGAAATTTTCGGACATCCCCGATCGCTTTGAGGGTATCTGCTTCACCGAGGCGATCGCCCGTTTTCTGTGCCACTTCCAGGGCTTCGGTATATGCCTCAAAGGCAGATTGAACGCTACTACTATCCAGTTTGACCTCAAAGTGCAAATCGCCCAGTTGCTTCAAACTTTGCACCAGATCAGTCTCCAGACCCAATTTCCTTTTGAGGACGATCGATCGCTTCATAGCTTGAATGGCAAATTGGCGATCTTGACGCGTATTACCGAGTTGGGTGTATGCTTTGCCCAATCGCTCATACAGTCCCGCCAGTAAGGGCGTGTCTTGCCCTTGTTGCTGCTGAATATATTCAATTAAGTGCAACCATCCAGCAATTTCTGGATTAATTGCCAATCCAGATTGGGACTGTGGGCGAATCGACAGTAATTCTGCTGAAGTCGGTAACGAATTGATTGCCCACCCTTTAGCAGTCACGAAATTGACTTTGGTCTGACCAAACCAAAATACACCGCCGCGCCAACTCCAAAAATCGGGGGCTTTTTCTGTCAGTTGCGCCAGAACTGCCTGCGTCAACCACACCACCACCGGAAATTGAAATGAGCGGAAGGCTTCCCGTGTCCATTGCAAATAGCCGAATAACTTTTCTAGCTGCGATCGCGCGGCATCTAACCGCAGGGGTAACAGATCATCTACACCCAATACGGTCACAACAGCGGGTAGTCCTTGTTGCAAGGCGTTTTTTTGCTGCACTACTTGCTCGATCGCGTGCCGTAAACTAGGTTCCTGCCGACGCACCAGAACCCGGTAATGTTCAATACCCTCTTGCTTCAGTTCGGCTTCGTAGCGTTGAATCAAGCTTTCTTGCAAGTTCCGATCGTCACACACTGCCAGCAGCAAGTCCAATTTACCCAAACTAGCTTCCAACGCTACGATCAACCGATCGTAGTTGCGCTGATTCTCTTGGGCAATGTCTTCTGAGGATGCCATTAAAGGGAGGGGAAGACGGGTGACTTTAGATCTTAGATCTTAGACGAAATACTTGGGGACCTGCCTAGAGGAGATTAGGAGGGCACCAGGTTGGCTCGTTTGAGGAGTTCTACGACGATCGGGTGAACGTCATACCAGACCTCATCATTGCGATATTCCAGAATATACAGCCCATGCAGCAACAGCAAAAATTCGTCGGTCAAGTCGGCAGGTTTGCCTTCCTGATAGGTAGTAGTCAGGATTTGGTAGCGACTGGCTCCCAGTGATGAGGCAAAATCATTGCGTAAATCGCGCAGCGCCTGTTGCAAAATCTCGTCGTTGATCTGGAGTTCGGTTTGGTCTGGGTTTTGCCGAATCAGGAGTAAGCATTGAGAACAACTGGCTCTGGCAATTCTGACCAGTTCCCGAATCACGCCACCGCTATAGACCACCATCTTGCGGGCAGTTTCTAGCTCAATCAAATCCTCAGGAAGTCGTTTTTGCAAGACTTCCAAAAAAACCTCCACTTTACTTTGCAGCGGCACTGCCTCAGGATTGTGGCGATCTGCTTTGCTGAAGAATTTAGCAACCTCCATCTGTTGTATGGGGCTACCGGATGCTGTTTGCAGAATGGTGCGTAGTTCAATATCCCGGATCACTGAAATGGGGATGGTGAAGACAATTCGCAACTTGGGCTGAAACAGAGCATTGATGTTGTTTTTATAGATCTCCTCAACCAGTTTCCAATCCAGCTTGTCCAGGTCATCAATCACCACCAGCACATCTTTTTGAGTTGCATCCCTCACACATTGGGCAATTTCATCCACCTTGGCAACCAGATCGGATACTCGTCGCTCGTAGGTGCGCTTGATTTCTTCCCGAAACTTGGACTCGGTTTTGAGCTTAGCAGTCACCAGTTTGAGCACGTCTCCGCCCATACCCATCTCACTAGTCAAACTGCGATCGGTCGTCTCAGTCCGAGAAGTAATCAACCAGGTAAGAATTTCTTTTTTGGTTTTTTCGGGAATAGGGATTTTCCGCTCAGTGGCTTTGCTCAGGAGCTGCACTGCGATGGCGTAGAGAATATTGATATGGTCTACTGCCGACATTTCCACCATATCGGCAATGGAAAAAAAGACAACAAAGTATCCCTGCTGCATCATTTGCTTGGCAAAGCGTGCCAGCAGCGTTGATTTGCCACAGCCCCGGTGCCCTGCAAAGATAATCTTGCCGTCTTGCTCGGCATCGTCCACCACTTGTTCCAGCTTTGCCAAGGTATCTCTGCCGTATTCCACCCGAAAGGCATCAATCTCTTCGGCGGTCAGCAATGGAAATAGTTCTAGATCTCGGTAAGCTCGACGAAATCGCTCTAGGAGTGATTGTTTGGTCATACTCCGTGTGAGATTGTGACGATCGGGTGTTGGGTTTGAGGGGTTGGGGTAAAGAAGTGAAGGGGTGAAGAAGTTCTATTGCCTGGCTCCTAACTCCTGACTCTCGACTCCTAACTCCTTAGATTTTGACAAGCGGCATCGCTCATCCCAACCTATCATAGGTCGAGCGTCTAAGGTTTACTGTCCAAAGTCCACTGTTCTACACCTCCATTACTCCCAATCATCCTCTCGGGTGCGGGGTGCCCAGCCATCGTCCTCCAGTTCTATGACTTTGGGCGGAGTTTGGGGGGCACGCGATCGCGGCGGCAGCGGTTCGAGTTCGGCGGTCAGTTCTAGGGAAGGGAGTTCTTCTGGCTCCGGGGGAAGGCGATCGCGATCCAGATTCAGCGGCACTTTCAATGGCTCCACGACGCGAGTAATGGCATCCTGAACGAAGGCTTTGATAAACTCATCCCGACGGTTCAGTTGGAATTGTTGCTGGACCACTTCCGTCATCCCCCCATCGCCCCAATCCTGATCGTGGCGAAAGTATTCGATAAAGCTTTTGCCTGCGATACGGGTTAAGTATGCCGCCGTAATTCCCTGAATCACACGCCCCACCACAAAGCCACCCACACTGAATTCGAGCGCAGTAGAGAGTAGACTAATTGCCCCTTTGACGATTCCCAAACTTGCCAGGGTTTTCCCTAAAGAGAGTGCTAGCTCGCGTCCTCGCTCAGCGTTGATATCACAACCATAAACTCTGCCAATTTCGACCACCATTTGGGCGTTGACGGCAGCAGTTGCCAGCAAATCGACGCCGGGTAAGGGGGTGACGGTAATAACGCCTGCCCCAATCCACTGGAAGCGTTCCACAATCTTGTCTGCTTGCCGTCGTCGTTGGGCATCGATCAGTTGACGGGCGCGATCGCTCAACCGTTGGGACTGAAGCAAGATATTATCTGCCAGCAGGTCTTCTCCTTCAGCTCGCAAAATGGCTGCCATACGGCGAATGACTGGCATAATATCCGGTTCTGCTTGAAAGGGGGAACCATCTTCTAAAATCACTGTCTGCGGGTTGGCAGCAACCGCGATCACATCAGCGGGTGCGACAAAACTACGGACTCGTTCCCGCAGTCGCGCCAGGATCACCTCTAGATCGGATTCTGGGTAAAGATCGGCTTTGTTGAGAATCATGATCGATCGCTTGCCAATCTCGACCAGCATTCGTAGGGGATCGTATTCCGACTTGCGCAAATCGTTATCTAGCACGAATAAGAGCAGATCGGCTTCGGTCGCCAGTTTGCGAGCAATCCGTTCGCGCTCAGTCCCCGCGAGCCCTGCTTCCAAGATACCTGGGGTGTCGGTAATCAAAATTTCTCGCTGCACCCCCTTGAGCTTGAGGGAATAGGTTTCGCCCACCTCGGTGGTGCCCATGGGTGCCCCCACCCGACCGACCACGCGCCCAATCAGCGCATTCACCAGGGAGGTTTTGCCTGCTGAACCTGTACCAAAGACGACGACGAGCAATTCTCCCCGTGAGAGGTTTTGTTGAATTTCCCGCGATCGGCGCAGCAATTCCTGGCGAGCGATCTCATCCTGGATCTGGGAGACCTGCTTTTGTACAGCTCGCAGCGTTTCTTGGGCAGCTTCGGTTTTTGCAGCCGGAACTTTGGGCGTAGGACGCTTGGTAGAGCGGCGCTGCTTAGATTGGTTCGGCAGCCAGAAAAAATAGTAGACAAATGCCCCCAGCAATACTGCTAGCAGCGCAATTACTAAAAGCAGAAAGACTTGAGACAGTAGCGGGTAGTATGCCAACTGCCAATACAGCCGAGATAAGCCGTCGATCAGCCAGATCACGAGTCCCAGAATGACGGCTATCCCAATGATGAGTGTCAGCAGGCGGGGGAGGGGCATTGAGTCGCAAGGAGAAGGAAGGGCACAGAGGGAAAATCTAGCAGATTGTTACTGCAAAATTCAGGATGCTTCTTAATTCTAGAGTCCGCCTCTTTTTTTGCCATACCTGCCTGGGCAGAGTGTATCCACGTTGGTGTTGTGCAATTACCTTAGCTTTTGCCCAATCGTCCTTTAGATGGGAGCAATTCTCAAGTTTAAAATCTCAATCTTTGATTTTAGAGATTGTCAGCGATCGCCGCCTGTTCGAATTCGATAACCGTATTTTTATGGAGGGATAATATGCATAGCCGCAAATAGGGGTACATTATTTTCCCCCGATCCCCCCCATCCTATGTTTTACCAATGTTTGACTCATTCTGTTGCTCGGCAGATGCGTTTCTGGTTGCAGTCTGGCAAACGATTGCTTCTGGCGCTCCTGGCAATCTGCCTGTTCTTTTTCAGTTTTCCCCTAACCGCCCAAGCATTTTGTGGATTCTTTGTCGCTCGTGCCGATGCCAAGCTCTACAACTCCGCATCACAAGTAGTGATTGCCCACGATGGCAATCGCAGCGTTTTCACCATGATGAACAACTTTCGGGGGGATGTGCGCGACTTTGCCCGAATTGTGCCAATTCCGGTAGTACCAACGCGAGAACAGGTACGGATTGGCGATTCGGCGATCGTTGAGCAACTAGCAGCCTTTACAGCCCCTCGCTTGGTAAAGTACGTGGATCAACCTTGTCAAGATGAAGCAACACTCTGGCTGAATGGGTTGTTCTTGGCGGGAATCTTGGCTTTGCCGATCTCGCTGTTTTTGTTAAGGGGACCCACGACGCGGGGCAAATTTATCCAACTCGGCATCGTTTTAGTGATCCTGGCTGCCGTCTGGTTATTCTCTCTGCCTGCCTTCTTGAACCAGGCCAATAAAGCGAGTTCTGGGCGCGTAGACTCTGCAATGACGGTACAAGTGGACGATCAGTTCACAGTGGGGGAGTATGACGTGACAATCCTCAGTGCGGCAGAATCGAATGGGTTAGTGAGTTGGTTGCGCCAAGCGGCATACCAAGTGCCTGATGGGGCAGCGACTGTGTTGCAATCCTACATCCAGCAGGGGATGAAGTTTTTTGTCGTGCGAGTGAATCTAAAGGAATTTCAACGTCAGGGGCATGGGTTCTTGCGTCCGATCGTCATTGATTACGAATCGCCTCAATTTATGTTGCCGATTCGCCTGGGCATGCTCAATGCCAATGGCGATCAAGACTTGATCATCCATGTGATCTCGCGGGGACAGTTGACCGAAGTTGCCAACTATCGCACCGTGCCCATCCCCACCGATGCCAAATCCAGCCGCAAAGCTCCCTCCGGACAAGAACTGCCCGACTCTATTCAAAGCAATTTCAATACCTTTTATGCCGACCTCTTTCAACAGGCTTATGAGCAGGCGGGTAAGAATGTCGCTTTTTTGGAATATGCAGGCTACACCGATCAATGTGACCCTTGTAGTGTGCCGCCCCCCGATGCAGAAGCGCTGATTCAGGCAGGTGTTTTCTGGAATCCAGACTATCCGCTTGAGCGACGCAACACGGTGACCCGCTTGCATGTGCGCTATAACGCCCAAACCTTTCCTGAAGATCTGGTGTTTCGTCAGATAGATGCCGATCGTTTCAAAGCCAAAATCCAGGCAGATGGCTTGTATTTCAACAATAAAGCCGGGACAGTGTTTCAGGGACGATATGTAATCCGGCATCCCCAGGGGGCTGCTTTGTGTTTTTCGGGCATTCGCTACCGTCAGTTGATGAGTCCGCATCGGTTGCGGGAGAATTTGCAACGGTTGACAGGGAGGGTGATGAGATGATGGGGTAATGGGGTAATGCAGAGGTTTGTAACACCTCGATCGTTTGGATGGCAGAAAGTTCATTTGATAGCCAGACGATCGTCATCTGTTCCTTCTAAATTGACGAATACGGTTTTGTGAGCTACGCTACCGTTGCGTTTTTGCGAACAACTTTCTGCGGTTTGGACTTTAGGCGGTAGACTCTACATTCAGAGCATCCCTGTTTAGAGCGTCTATGGTCTTGCTGCTTGCTGGAGTGAAGTCGGATGATTGAAGTTGAGCATCTGAGTAAAAGCTATGGCTCTACCCGCGCGATCGAGGATGTGACGTTCTCGGTTGAACCGGGGGAGATTTTGGGATTCTTGGGTCCGAATGGAGCCGGCAAAACCACCACCATGCGGATTTTGTCGGGCTATTTGCCTGCCAATGAGGGCACAGCGAAAGTTGCAGGCTTTGAAGTTCATGAAAACTCAATGGCGGTGCGGAAACGGATTGGCTATTTGCCTGAAACCCCGCCCCTATATCCTGACATGACGGTGGAAGGGTTTCTGCACTTTGTGGCGCGGATTAAAGGGGTGAGTGCAGGCGATCGTATCCGTCAGGTGGATTCGGCTTTGCAGCGCTGCAATCTGACCGAAAAGCGCAAAGTCTTGATTCGCAAGCTCTCCAAGGGGTTTCGCCAACGAGTGGGCATCGCCCAGGCGATCGTCCACGACCCCCCTGCCATCATTCTGGATGAGCCAACGGTTGGACTCGATCCGCGCCAAATTATTGAAGTCCGCAACTTGATTAAGAATCTGGCAGGCAGTCACACGGTGATTCTTTCGACCCATATCTTGCCAGAAGCCAGCATGACTTGTAATCGAATTGCCATTATCAACAAAGGGCGGATCGTCGCAACGAATTCTCCTGAAAATTTGGTTGAGCAATTGTCGGGGGGAGCGGGCTACGACCTGGAAGTGGCAGGAGATGCCAGCACTATTCAGCAAACGCTACAATCTTTGCCGCACGTGAAAGAGATTGCCCCTCTACCGCTAGAATCTGAGACTTCCCACCTCAGATTTCGAGTCACCCTGCAGCCTGGAGCAGACTTGGGGCAAGAAATCGCTGCTCGGATTGTGGGGGCTGGCATTGGTTTGTACGAAATGCGACGATTTCAAGTCAGTCTGGAAGACGTGTTCTTGCAACTGACGACTGAGGAGCGATCGCTGGAAGCTGCCGATACGGATACCGATGCTGAAGTGGACTCCACAGCAGAATCCGCTAACTCAGTCGAATCATCTGATGAGGGAGAAACTGCCTAAATGCGTGTCATCTTTAGCAATATTTTGGCAATCTATCGCAAAGAGTTACAAACCTACTTTGCCTCGCCTCTAGCGGCGGCGATCGCAGGCATCTTCTGGTTTCTATCGGGGGTGTTATTTGTCCGTATTTTGTTCAATGCCACTCTGACCGCGACTCAGTTTGATGCCCAGGGACAGCAAATCGATCTACCCTCCGCCGTTCTACAAGATTTTCTTGGTGTTCTGGGGTTTATCTCCCTATTCATCTTGCCCATGCTCTCGATGAGTCTCTACGCCGAGGAGCGCAAACGCGGCACTTTGGAACTCCTGGCGACCTCTCCTATTACTAATTGGGCGGTCGCTTTAGGCAAATTGCTGGCAGTGCTGACCTTTTACATCAGCCTGGTGTTACCGCTTATGGCGTATGAGGCGATCGTCTTTAGCAGCACCAATCCGCCTTTTTCTCCGGCAGTTTTCTTGATCGGACATGCGGGGCTCATCCTTCTATCAGCCGCTATCCTCTCGCTGGGCATGTTCATTTCGTCCCTGACCGACAGCACGATTTTGGCTGCCATTCTGACTTTCGTTTTGACCTTGCTGCTTTGGCTAACGGATGCGCTGGCAGGCAACAGTGGCCTACTCGGTGACATTTTTGGGCAACTGTCCTTGCTCAAACACTTCACCAATCTAGTGCAGGGCGTAGTGGACACCAGCAGCTTAATTTTGTTTGCTAGCTATACCGTGTTGGGGTTATTTCTGACGGCTCAATCGGTTGAGGCGTTTAGGTTTCAGAGAAGTTAGAAGACATTTCAATGAACGTACCAACTCCTGTTCTGAAATTTTTAAGACAATATGGGCGATCGCTGTTTTGGCTGGGTCCAATCCTGGTCGTTGTGGGGCTGTCTGCTGGGGTAGTTGCAGGCTGGGGGGCAGTTCCGGTTGGCATTGCGATCGCAGGGGGCGTGCTAACCGGCATTGGGCTGTTGTTTGCCAGTAGTGCGACACCAGGTTTTTGGGGACGACGCTCAACCCAAAGCAGCACAAATGCCTTGGTGGCAACGCTTTCTGTGCTGGTAATTTTGGGTCTGGTGAATTTTCTGGGGGCACGTTATGTGCAGCGTATTGACCTGACCGAAAACCAGCAATTTACGCTGGCACCCGAAACTCAGCAGGTGGTGCGAAATTTGCAGCGTCCAGTCAAAGTGGTGGTGTTCGACAAGCAGCCGAATGCAACTCTGCGCACGTTGCTAGAGCAATATCGCAAATTGGGAGACAAGTTTAGTTTTGAGTTTGTTGATCCAGATGCCAAGCCCAGTCAGGCGGCTGCCTTTAACTTGCAAAATGGCGAGTATGGGTTGCTGTTCTTGCAGTCGGGCGATCGCAAACAGTTCTTGCAAAATGTCCAGACTGAAAAACTTTCCGAATCGCGCTTGACCAACGGCTTGCAACAGATCAGTGCAGATCGGCAAAGTAAGGTCTATTTTCTACAAGGACATGGCGAGCATCCCCTGGAGCAGGCGCAACAGGGCGGCTATGCTCAGGCAGTTGCCTTTTTACAAGAGAAAAATTTCACGAGTGAACCGTTGAACCTGGTGGAGCAAAAAACGGTGCCCCAGGATGCCTCAGTGGTAGTAGTGGCAGGTGCCAAACAAGCATTGTTTGAAGGGGAAGTGAAGGCCCTGACCGAGTATCTCGATCGGGGGGGCAGTACGATGTTGCTGATTGACCCCAACACCGATCCCAAACTGGATAGTTTGCTCAAAGACTGGAACGTCAGTTTAGATAGTCGGGTGGTGATCAATGCGTCGCAACAGCAGATTGCTGGATTAGGAGCCGCTGCGGTGGTGGTGAATCAGTATGGCGAACATCCGATTACCAAAGAATTTGGCAACCGTTATTCCTTCTTCCCTCTGGCTCGTGCGGTGGATGCCAAGCCAGCAGGCGAAATCAAAGTCATCCCCCTACTGAGCACAACACAGCAGACTTGGGCAGAAAGCGATGTCAAAGATTCCAACCTGCAATTCAACCCCGATCGAGATCGTCCGGGTCCCTTAACCTTGGGATTTGCCCTCAGCCGTCCTGTTAAGACTGCGGCTCCTGCCAGTCAACCCGAGACTCAAAAAAGCAAACCCGAAGCCCGTCTGGTGGTGATTGGTAACTCCGCTTTTGCGGTCGATGGCTTTTTTGATAAGTACTTAAATGGGGATGTATTTCTCAACGCTATTAGCTGGCTGAGTAAACGGGATGACCAGGTACTTTCCATCCGTCCTAAAGAGATCAAAAACCGTCGGATTAACTTGAACAATCAACAAGCCAGCCTGGTGAGTTGGACTGCGATCGGTGTTTTGCCCTTCCTCGCTTTCACCACTGCCATTTACCTCTGGTGGCGAAGACGGTAGGAAACCGGAAAAACAATTGAGAGGTTCAGCAGTTTCTGAAAAGGACTGACGCAAAGGAGATCCCCCCCCATCCTCTTAATAAAGGAGCTTCCGCGGTTCCCCTTTTTTCTAGCGCAGCGGCGTGTTAGCGCGAGGAATCGAGGAATCGCAAAGGGCTTCGCTTCAATTCCTACCCCCTTTTGGATCAAGCCATGAAAATCCAACGCACTCCTCTGATTCTGTTACTCATTGCCGCACTTTTGAGTAGCTTTGTCTATTTCCACGAAATTAGAGGAAAGTCTCAGCAAAATGCTGCCTCTCCAACACCCGGTGAAACAGTAGCGGGTGAAAAAGTCTTCGCCTTCAAAGAAGAAGACGTGCAATCGGTGACTGTGACTCGCCCTGATCAAACCCTTGCGTTTGAGCGCAGCACTCCCGAACAAGTCAAAAAGCAGGGAACTCCCTGGCAGATGAAAGCGCCAACCGCGAACCCTGCGAGTGACGCATCAGTGGCGTATTTGTTGAATTTGCTGGCATCGGGGAGAAGCGATCGCACCCTCACAGTACCTGCAACCCAACAGACAGAATTTGGACTGGACAAACCGCTGGCAACGATCGAGGTTAAACTGAAAAACCAACAAACTCATCGCTTGATTTTAGGCAAACCCAACTTCAGCCAGCAGTTTCTCTACGCCCAGGCAGATCCTCCCCCGAAAGTGGGGAAAGAGATTTCGGTTCTGCTGGTATCCAAAGATTTTGCCAATGCGGTCAAACGTCCTTTGGCAGAATGGCAACAGGCTTCAGAAAAATCTCCAGAGAAGAAAGATCAGCCGAGTTCCGGGCTGAAAAACGAACCCACTCCAGAGCAGACAAGCGGAAAATAGTGGCAGCACAAAATTTAAACGGTAGAACAACCTGGACAACAGCTACTAGTACTTTTACCCCATCTGACGGTAAGGATCGATCTGACTTTCTCAGTCAAAAACTCAAGCCATTCCTATGGATACCCTGCTGCCACCCATCTGCCACTGACCTAAGAGATCGCCCGAATTGCTGACTCAAATGATACTCTACTGACATTCAACATCGGCAATTTACGACAAGTAACATGAAAGCACTGGTCACAGGGGCAAGTGGTTTTACAGGCTCACATCTGGTGAAAGCCTTGAAAGAACGGGGCAATGAAGTTGTTTGTTTGGTTCGCAAATCCAGCGACCTTTCCCGTTTGGCAAGCCAACAAGTGGAATGGGTGTATGGCGATATCACCGATCGCACCGCCCTGAAGCAAGCGATCAGTGGGGTCGATACGGTGTTTCATATCGCTGCCTATGTAGAATTAGGCATTGTCGATGCCACCAAAATGGCGCAGATCAATGTGGAAGGCACTCGCGCCGTGCTGGAAACGGCACAAGCAGCCGGGGTTTCGAAAGTGGTCTATTGCAGCACGATCGGCGTGTTTGGCGATACCCAGGGGCGGGTAATCAATGAAACCTTCCAGCGCGAGCAAACAGATTTTTCCTCGGCTTATGATGTCACCAAATACGAAGCCCAAAAATTGGTGGATGAGTTTGCCGCTAAAGGGTTACCCGTGGTCAGCATTCTCCCTTCAGGCATTTTTGGTGCTGATGATCCTCATTTCGGACCCGTAGTCAAACAGTTCCTCAAAGGGGGGTTGAAATTGTGGGCAGGCGGCAAGCGGATCACCGGCATCGTGCATGTGGATGACCTGGCGATCGCCCTCCTACTTGCCGCAGAACGCGGTAAACCTGGCGATTGGTACATCATTTCCGCAGGAGATATGACCACCCGCGAAATGTTCGAGATTCTCAGTCGAGAGAGCGGAGTGCCTGCCCCCAAAGAAGCGCCCGAATTCATTGTGCGGTTGGCAGGCAATTTGCTCGACCCGATCGGGCGTCTATTGTCCTGGCAACCACCCCTCAGTCGTGAACGCGTGCATTATGTCTACGATCGCTGCGTGCGGGTTGATGCCAGCAAAGCTCGCAACGAACTGGGTTGGCAACCGAGATCGGTAGAATCGACCTTACATGAACTAGTACAGCGATCATAGGGATTTCTGATCCTCATGCTTGGCTGAAGATCACCCATCCAATCAGCTGACTCGACTGTACGAGCTTGCCATTTGGCGCCCCATTTCCGACTATAGCGGTATCACGATCGTTAGGACGTTTCAAAGTCTGGAAACAACAGGGGGCTTAAGCCCCTTGTCCTAACTTGAATGACCATAGCTATAGCAGCGGGGAATGAGGGTTCTGATGTTACTGAATAGCAGTATGAATTGAAACTTCGTGCCCATTCATACAACGTTCAATTCATCCCTCGATTCAGTAGCATCGTTTTTCTGTTAACGAATGGTTAACGGAGAATTGAGCGTCAAAGAGAGATCCGTATCTGGATAAATCACCACCACTTCCGTACTCTTGCGACCCAGCAAGATTCCTCCCAGCGCACCTGCACCCGCACCAATCAGCACCTCCTTCAGGTCAATTCCTCCAAAGATCTCGGCGATAATCGCTGCGGCCGCTGCCCCGATCGCCGCGCCTTTCAAAATGGAACTCGTACTCGATCCTTTGCGAATCGTCTCTTTCCGCGTCACCACTTCTGAAGAGGCATCCAGATCGTAGCTGGTGCCATTCGGCAACGTTAGTTTTTTGGCAACAAACTGAGAGCCACCCTCCGCCGGACGTAATTCTCCCTCTACCTGACTGCCAAAGGGAATTAGTAGCGTGCCAGAAGTCGATCGCACATTTTTGGAGACGGTCAGCGTCAGCGGACTCGTTTCCTGCGGCGTCACGATCACCTTCTCCGCCTTCTCATACTTCACCGGAATTACCGTACCTGCCGGAATTCGAGTCCCATTCGCCTGCGATCTCCGCTGTGACGGAAACAACTGACTCACTTGATAAGGCAATGGACTGGCTGAAACCGGCGCAAAAATCACCAACGGTAAGACTGTACTTGATGCAATACCAAACGCTGTAACCAGAGCAGTACCAGACTGCCAGCGAATTTGATTAAACATGATGGTTCCCCAACTGAGCAATACGTTGGAGTTCAAATGACTGGGAAATGAGGGAGAAGGTTCCAAGGGAAAGGGTAGATGGGTGAATGGGTGGATGGTGAAAAGGTGGATAGGGATAGAGCGAAGGCGTCCTTGCTCGACCTCTTTACTCCTCTACCCTTTACCCTCTACCCCTCTACCCTCTACCCCTTACCCCTCTAACCCCCTCAGCCGCCGCATTAACCAATCCAGCCGAGTCCGTGCCAGGGCGATCGAATCGGTTGTTTCGGGAGAAAATCCGGTTTCAGGCAAATCTTCCCCGACGGGAGGCAAGGCATTGTAGCCCAACTGACTCACTGTCACCCGCAAGCGATTTGAGAGAAAAATTGCCAGAGCACGGTAAAACCGGGAAGCAAATCCCACATCCTGCTTGAGTTTGGTTGCCAGCTCGGTGCGGGGTAAAGAAAGGAGTAGGGAAGGCTCGATCGCTTTCACTGTCGCAGACGGTGGACGAGAATCCACGAAAGACATTTCGCCAACAATTTCTCCACTGGTGAGAATGGCGATTTCTTTTCCTCCGGAAGCGATCGTCGAAACAGTTAACTTACCTTTCAACAAAACATAGAGCGTATCAATCGGCTGTCCCTCCTGAATGAGAACTGTATTCGCTGCGACTTCCTCACGTTTTCCGATTGCAATGACCCAATCAATGTCGTCATCGCTCAGTTCTCCGAGAATGAACAGTACTTTCTTCATGTTGTTGGACGAGTGGTATAGGCTTACAGACAGTTGGTTGATACACCCTCAACCCATGTCAAATTCTGGACTACGCTCTCTCATCAAGCAAATGACTTGCCTGAATGAGGGGTTCCAATGAACGGCTGCCCTGATACACCTGGTCCAGTAACTGACTCGCCTTTGGACTGAGATGACAGCCCGTCGGATCGTCTGGATCGGGCATGAGTTCTGCCTCACCGCCAGCACTGGCAACCAAATCACTAATCCAGTCACTATTTTCTGCGGATTCTCCTCGCTGAATCAGGTCAAAAATGAGATTAAATCGCTGATCTTCACCAAAATGACCAATTAAGATTTCCATAATGGGAATATCTGTCCGAGTTTCCACCCCTTCACAGATATTGAACAAGTACATTGATGCTTGTAAATCATTTAGGGTGGGCAAGCGCTGTTCGATGCGCTGAATCAGATTATCGACAAAGGGAACCCCTAATTCTGCTTCCAGAACATCGATCGCAGACTCCGTCTGAATCGTCACCATTTCCGTGGTAAAGATTTCCTGGTACTCCGCTGGCACATCGGGCAAGATGGCTGCGTGTGCAGCAGGGCTGAGGATTAATCCGGCTTCGGTGACGCGAAAGTCTCGACCGGGACGGAATCCTTTGTCGATCAAGCTTTGGTAAAGCATCATGGAGACCTGTTCGTTGATGTTGTCATACACCTCATCGGGGATCAGGTTTTCCGCTGCCCAAGTTGCATCCTCCACAGGAAGTGTTGAGATGGCTTCCATCAGCAAGCTGAGAAGTTGTTCACCAGAAATTTGCCGCTCCAATCGGTTTAACAGCTTTTCGGCTTCTTTCAGGTTCCGTTTTTGGATCACTTGAACGATCGCCCGCTTTTCCTGGCTATAGCCAAATCCTTTCATCAGCAGTTACCTAAGCTTTCAAAAAACAGCATTTTGGGTTAGAGAACAACCTGACAAAATTCCTGGTTGACTATGTCAATCAACGGAAAAAATTGGCACTTTCATTGCGATCGATTGCCCAGACAGCAGCCAGTTAGAAGTTCGTCAGAAATTGTACGACATCATTATCTTGTGGATAACGCTAGCACAGGGCAGCCCATTCTTTTCCATTTCAGCCAGCCAACTCACGGAAAGCAACGATGAACCCCAACTGGGCTTCAGAGGCATTGATCAATTAGATATATTAAATCTATGCGGAAATCTAGCGCTCCCAAATCAATCGTGAGGATGATCAGGTTGCTGAAGCCCTCAATGCGCCAATTCAAGGTGTAAAGTCGTTCATCCTGGGGTGAAGCTATATTGTGTTGGGGAGTTAACTGTGTGATTCTGGCTTGAATGGATAGCAATCACCCCATTAAAGTTCTATTTCTGGCAGCTGACCCAAGCGATGCCACGCGGTTACGCTTGGGGGAAGAATTGCAGGAAATTCGGCAAACTTTGCAACAGGACAACCTCAGCGATCTTGTTGTCTTGATAGAGAGTGCTTGCTTGTCATGGGAAGACGTTAACCAATCAATTCTGAAATACGAGCCGCAGATCATTCATTTCTCCGGGCATAGCGAGGGCATGGGAGAGCTTTGCTTTGAGAATGAGGAGCAACAAATTCAGTCTTTGCAGCCAACTAAATTGATCGCGTTATTTCAGTCCAGAATTGCTTCTATCCAGGGAATCGTCTTAAATACTTGCTATGTCAAATCGCAGGTGAAGGCGATTGCGCCCTATGTGCCGTTTGTAGTCGGAACCTATCGCGAAATGGGTGATGCTTCCGCGATTACCTTTGCAACTGAATTTTACCGAGCGTTGAGTCACAATTCAACGCTCGTCGCAGCTTACCAATCGGGCTATGATCGGCTGCAATCTGAAGGTTTAACCGTCGATTGGGCGCCTGTTCTATATGCACAGGGTAAGCGAGATCAATCCGCTCAGATTTTGACCCAATTGCAGAATGGCAACCTGCTAGTAGTCAATAGCCGCAAGCGCAATGGATTGATTATCTGTAAACGCTTTCATGCTGAATTTGCCGGTCCAGGTTCAGCCGTAGGCAGTGCTTTTGATGCCAACTGTGAGCGAGTGATCCCGGTGGGAGATTTTTCTCTGGTTTCTGAGGACGATTATGACGATCGGCAAAAAGCCTTTAAGATTCGGCGGCAGTGGATTCGGTTACTTCAGCAATTTACCGACAACTCGGTTCCCCTACAACGGGCACAGATGATTTTGAATCAATTTAAACAGTATTTCGATCAAGCCACGATCGCCCAAGTACCCGATGAAGTCTTTGCACTGATGGTAGGAGTATTGCCATCTACCGTCAATCAGGCGCGTTCAGGTCCGCTTTAACGCTCATGTTGCAACCTTACCATCGGCTTGCGCCTTTCATTCAGGAATATCTCTACAGCCAGGGCTGGGCAAACCTACGACAGATACAGATAGAAGCCTGTCAGGTTGTGTTTGAAACCAACGCTCATTTGTTGATTTCGGCTGGCACCGCATCGGGTAAGACCGAAGCGGCTTTTTTGCCCGTCTTAACTGTGTTGCATGATGCCCCCCCAAAAACTGTTGGCGCACTGTATATCGGACCCATCAAAGCCCTGATCAATGATCAGTTCGATCGCCTCACCGATTTGCTACAACAAGCCGAAATTCCTGTTTGGGCATGGCATGGAGATGTGGTACAGAGCCGTAAACAGCAACTCCTTAAGCATCCTCGAGGAATTCTGCAAATTACCCCCGAATCGCTAGAAAGCTTACTGATTAACAAAAGCAGTGAACTGGTTCGCTTATTTGGGGAACTGCGCTTTGTCATTATTGATGAAGTTCATGCGTTTATTGGCAGCGATCGGGGTGCCCAAATCCTCTGCCAGCTTACTCGCTTAGCCCAACGCACCCAAACCTATCCCCGCCGCATTGGCTTATCTGCCACACTGGGTGACTACGCCCTGGCAGAACGCTGGTTGCAGTCTGGCACCAGCAACCCCGTAATTACACCTCAAGTGGAAAGTGGTAAACGAACCATTCATCTTGCGGTTGAACATTTTTATGAACAATTGGTTGTGCGGGCAAAGGGAGATAGTCGGGATACTGCCTTCAGCCCTTATCACCGCTATCTATTTCACCAGAGCGATGTCCACAAATGTTTGATCTTTGCCAACGGGCGAATGCAAGCAGAGACCGCGATCGCCCAACTGCGACAAATGGCTCAGGCAAAAGGCTTACCCGATCGCTATCATGTGCATCACGGCAGTATCTCAGCCTCTTTGCGAGAAGCTGCTGAAACCGTCATGCGCGATCCTCATACCTCATCCGTCACTGCTGCCACCGTGACCTTTGAAATGGGCATTGACCTGGGGCAACTCGATCGCGTCATTCAACTGGCAGCACCTCCTTCAGTTTCTAGCTTTTTGCAGCGTTTAGGGCGATCGGGCAGACGGGGTAGCCCTGCCGATATGCGCTTTATTTGCCTGGAAGATAAAATCGATACCGAACCCGATACTTTCTCCCCCGAACAGATCCCCTGGCAATTGTTGCAGTGCATTGCCATCATTCAGCTTTACCTGGAAGAAAAATGGATTGAACCTATCTACCCGACCCAATATCCTCTAACGCTGCTCTATCAGCAAACCCTCAGTACGCTAGCAGCATTGGGGGAACTCACGCCCGCAGTTCTGGCACAAAATATTCTCACCCTGCCCCCCTTCCACGCTATTTCTCAAGATGAGTTTCGGCAGCTACTGCGCCACCTGATCGAGCTGGATCACATCCAACGAACCAAAGAAGGCGGATTGATTATTGGACTCACAGGTGAAAAAATTGTCCGCAATTTCAAGTTCTACGCCATCTTTCCCGATACCGAAGAATACGCTGTTCTAATCGATGGTTTAGAAATTGGCAGTATTGTGTTACCCCCACCGACAGGATCAAAATTTGCGCTGGCAGGACTGACTTGGGAAGTATGTGAGGTTGATCCTAGAGGCAAAACAGTGTCAGTGAAACCCGCCCAAGGAGAAAGTAGCGTCACCTGGAATGGCGGCGGCGGCGAAACCCACACCCGCATTCTGCAACGGATGCAAAAAGTCTTGTTTGAAGCCACTGATTACCGCTACTTGCAAACCGAAGCAAGAGCGCGCTTGGCATCTGCTCGCCAACTTGCCAAAAAATTCGGCCTGGATAAAAATCCCTTAATTCTCACCGAAGAGAACTATTGCTGTATTCTCCCTTGGCTCGGAACAACCGCCTATCGCACTTTGGAACGCTTTCTCAATCTGCATTGCCGCGAAGCTCTGAAGATTAAGAGTGTTCAGGGTCGATCGCCCTACTTTCTCACGATCAATTTGGGGAAATGCAAACCCGAAGCCTTGCTCACTGAAATCAAATCGTTGGGAGATCGTCGTCTCGCTCCTGAAACGTTGCTGAAACCCGATGAAGTTCCCAAACTTCAGAAGTATGACGAGTTCATCCCCCCTGAGCTGCTCCGCAAAGCATTTGCAGTGGATTACTTGAGCTTGGACGAATTATCAGTCAATGCTCGCAAGTGGTAGAAACGTCCTATCCCATTCAACAGCCTGAGATTCTAACCGTCCCTCATGGTTCGAGGATAGTGAGGTTTGCAAGGAGTTCCCCAGCAAACTTGCTGGGCAGGTAAGCTGCTGAAGACGCTGCTGCGTGCACCAATGACAGAGTTGGCACCAATTTCGACACCGGGTCCGACAAAACAATCTGTTGCAACCCAGGTGCCGTTTCCGATCGCAATCGGGGCGGTCAGCAGTTGAAAGGTGGGGTCTTGATGATCGTGGCTACCGGTACAGAGATAGCTTTTCTGTGAAATGACACAGTGTGCTCCGATCCGAATCCAATCCAGGCTGTAAAAAACGACATCATCTCCAACCCAACTGTAGTCGCCAATTTCTACTCGCCAAGGATAGGTAAAGCGAGCAGTTGGACGAATAATTACGCCTTCGCCAACCCGTGCACCAAAGAGTCGCAATACCGCTCGACGAGGGCTATGAAACGAGTGAGGTGCCAGGGGAAACACGATCGCCTGTACCAGCCACCAGAGCAAGATATACCAGCCTGGACGTCCCCGATCGTAGTTGCCTTGATGATAGGTTCTCAGGTCTATCCAGGGTTGCGGCTCGGTTTCAGCAAGAGTGGGCAGAGAAGCTGAACGGCGATCGCCTACATTCGCAGAGTCTTCAAGAGATTGCATGGCTCAATCTAACCGCTTCAGGCATCAGGCTGGGGAACTGAAATGGGACGGGTAACTTCTGGTGTTGCAGTGTTGAGCGAACCACCACAATCGCGTAATTCGTAGAGCTTAACCCCAATTTGATATTCGTACTGACTTAACAAACGCCCATAAATATAACCCGCTTTGCCATCCAAAAAGCCCAGGCGGATAAAATAGAAGAGAATAAATCGTAACAGGGGTTTGAAGGGAAGACGAACCCAGAGCCGCTTAAGAAACCGTTTACGCTGGACTGAATCACCAAAGAGATTGGCACCGATCGTGCCATTGTCGCTCTTATCAGTCAGCAGATTGTAATAGACTCGCGCTTCCCAATTGGAGTAACGGTTATGCCGCTCCAACCAGTGATAGATATCGCGGAAGTCTTCATGCAGCATGTCATTTTTCAGGTAACCTACTTTACCTTGAAGCACCACATGCTCGTGAACCTCGTTATCGCCTGTATTCGGAACATCCTCGGTATTCAGATTCTCGTAGCGCCCCAGAGAATGTTTGAACAAGCGTAAGTTCCAGTCTGGATACTTGCCACCGTAGCGAATCCATTGCCCCAGAAAAAAGACACGACGATTGAGATAATATCCATCACACTCCGTAGACTGGATCACTGCCTCAATTTCTTCCCAAAGTTCGGGAGTAATCCGCTCATCACAATCGACAATCAACACCCATTCATTGCGGAAAGGTAGATTTTCGAGCGACCAGTTTTTCTTTTTGGGCCAACGACCGTTGAAGTGGAATTGGACAACCTTTGCGCCATAATTCTCAGAAATCTCAATTGAGCGATCGCTGCTTTGAGAATCCACGACAAAAACTTCATCGGCTCGGCTCAGGCTAGTTAAACAGGCTGGTAGATTTGCCTGTTCATTTTTAGCAGGAATCAGGACAGAAACTGGAACTTTACGGAGCGTAGAAGTCATAAATTAATTATCCAGGTGAAGAACAAGCCATCAACTTCAACTCGTGGGTCTTGAATTCGAGGCATGGGTCAGAGTTCACCAATATTCTAGTCGCCTGTCAATTGCTCATTGACGAATCGAGAAGCCTAAAAAGGTTATCTTCTGAGGGTTTGACCACCCTCGAAAGATTTTTGACTAAACGCCAAGCTTTAAACATCAGCCAGCGTTTTCTCTGCATCCAGGGTAAAAGCACCGACTTTGGAACGAGACCCAGATGTGACAGCCGCAAACAATGCTTCATAATGATTGAGTGCTTGATCAAAGCTATAGCGTTCTAGGGCAAACTGTCTACCGCGTTGCCCCAACATCTCGCCCTTTGCCTGATCGTTATAAAGCTCTAGAACTGCATCAGCCAAGGCTGCAGGATTTTCAGGATCAACCACTAAACCACCACCACTTTGTTGCACTGCTCTAGCCGCAGTCCCATCTCCTGGGACAGATGCGATGATTGGGCGACCGCTTGCCAACAAAACTTGCGTTTTGGAAGGCATATTGAATGAAACAACATTACTTTTTTGCACAATCAACCCCACATCGGCTGCTGCCAGCATCTCAGGCAATTTTTCGCGAGGCTGGAAAGGGAGCAGTAATACATTGTCTGCACCACAAGCTTCACAGTGGACATGTAGTTTCTTCAGTGCCTTCGATTCCCCAACAATGACAAAAACGATCTCTGGAATGTGGCGAAGTTGGCTGGCAGCTTTAACAACTGTCTCTAGTCCTTGGGTCAATGCAATGTTGCCAGAGTAGAGAACCACAAACTTATCTTCCAACCCGTAGGCACTGCGGAAGGGATTGTTTTGCTTTGCTAAGGGGCGAATAAAGTTGACATCCACCCAGTTAGGGATACAGGTGATTTTTTCGGCTGGAACCCCTTTCTTGGTGAGGTTATCAATAAACCCATCAGTGATGACACTGACGGTGTGTGCGGTATGATAGGCAAACTTTTCCAAAGCCTGAAAGGTACGGATCATCGCTTTGTTCTTCAAGATGCCGGTATGAATTGCCGCATCAGGCAGGATATCTTGCAAATTTAGGACAACTGGGCAGCTATAAAACCAGCCCAAGAGTGCAGCAGGGACACAGACTGGCAGAGGCGGGACAGTTAAAAGGATGACATCCGGTCTCCAACCTTTTAGTGCTTGAAGAAAGCTGCTCATAACAAAACTGCTTTCAAGCAGGAGGCGATCGATGAGCTTGGGCTTGGGCTTGACCCAGACATAACTGCGTTGAATGGTGACTCCATTCCGTTCTTCGGTAACATACCACTTGCCTCTGTACTCATCGTAGACTTGCCGCTGAGGGTAGTTGGGCATTCCTGTAATCACTCTGACTTCATGGCCCCGTTGGACTAAGCCTTCGGCAAGCTCGGTCATCAAAGGTGCGATGCCAATCGGTTCAGGGTAGTAGTTGTAAGAGTAGATCAGAACGCGCATAGCTGAAAGTCAGTGGGGTTATGTTATTTGAGAACCGGAATTGTTGCGGTGCAACCTGAGTTGTTTTGCTATTGGGTTCAATCCAATTTGCTTGTTAAATAGACCTTAGCGGTGACAAGCCCTCTCTGAAAACCCCTTGAGCTTGGGCTTTAGCGAAGCTTTGCGTCCTAGGACATATGTAAAGCTCTAAAAATCCCTCGAAAATGTCTGAAACCCCCTATAGCCTGGACTTCAGCTAATCTTCGAGTCCTAGAGCATGTCATAAAGATTGTTTAAAGCAGCAGCGGTTTTCCGAAATGGGAGAAGATTCTAAAAGTTTCTCGATGTCTCGATCGGAAACCGGCGACGATTTGCGTAAATTCAGCAATATTGCTTAGTTTTTTCCTGAAATGCAGATCCTGACCTTAGACACTCAACCCTAAACTGATAGCAACTTGAGATCAGTCAGGCAAAGCGATGTGGATGAGGAGATGGGTATGAGGGTTGGCACAAATGTGAGAACGACTGTAGGTTGGAGAGACTTTCTTGAATAAGCTCAAACGCCCTTAAATCGCTTGCTGAGTGTGATTAGCGAATACTCTTTAGATTTTGGATTGTAATTTTGGTCAGCCCTTTGCTATCGCTCCGTTTGGCTGGGAGCTTGTGATGGGATGGGACTGAGAGGTATCGATGAATAATGAGCAATCGTAAAGAAGGGCAATGTTAACGTCAGCACGGCAATCACTGTTCCGAGGATATCTGCGAGTTGATGAGGCGATCGCCTAGCAGGGTTGTCGGGCTGGCTACCTAATTCCATAAGATGTTTGATATGTATTTGATGATCTGTACGAACCCAGTTGCAGGATAAAACCTTCAACCATTTTTTGATATTTCTCTATTGTAATAATTTACAGCCGCATAATTTTTTCTCTTCAACAATACTCAATGTGAACTTTGACCTGTTTTGACAATCGATTTGCAGTCGGTCGTTTAGTTCTTAGACTGAAGCAATTGATGAATGCTTTGCAATTCTGACAAAATTGCTTGCAGTAGTTCTTGGGTAATATTGGGGGCAGGCTCTCGAATCTCGATCGTCACTTGTTTAATTTTCAACACATCTTTGGCAAATCGAGCTACCTCGTTGGGATGAAACAACAGCACATCATTTTTGTCTGTACGAAGTTCTGGATTAAGCTTGCGTGGGGCATAGGGTGGGTTGAGATTATCGGGATCAGTATTGGCATAGCGGTATACTGAAGCCCGTGAGCGATTCAGCAACCTTTGCACATCTTCAACCGTCATCAGGGGATTGGCATCAGTGCCAAAATCGATCGTCATAGGATGAGCCGTTCTTAGACTAGGAACTTCAGTCTGATTATAAGATAGATTTTGCTGATGGTATCTCAATGAATTGGGTTCTTTAATAGCGCGGGATCGAGTTATCAACCGTGATGGAGTAGGCATCAATCCCACCCGCTAAATTTTTAACGTTTGTAAAGCCTTGTTGCATTAACCACTGACACATTTGGGCGGATCTGACTCCGTGATGACATAACACGATCGTTGCTTGATGGGGATCGAGCTGTGTCTGAATACGATCACTCCATTCAGCAAATTCACTGAGGGGAAAGACCTGAAACCCTTCAATATAGGCAATCTCTACTTCCTGAGGTTCTCTCACATCTAGAAGTTGAAGCGTTTCAGAGGTTTCTGCCCGATATCGAGCAAATTCCTCAACGCTGACTTGGATTAAGGATTGACTGGAAGACTGAGCAGACATCTTCAATGAATTCTGATAGAACACTTACAGCGTAAGCGATTACAGAGCAATTGTTGAGGGCTTCATTCTGCAACGCCCCAAAGTGAGCGTCTGGATTTATGTCGGGGGGAGGAACGTAGTTGAATCGTGCCTTCTGATCGCTTAGAGGTTTGAACAGATCGATTTTGGCGTTCACGGATGTGCTGTTGCACGATCGTTTGTCGATTATGCATATATTTGCCCCAGAACCCTGGGATTACCTCATCCATAGTCTGAGCGATCGACCAGAGTTCCAAAGACATCATCTGATAGAAAGTTTCGTCTGATCGATGCAAGTCTTCTAGCCATGTAACGATGGACTGTTCGAGATCAGCCGGACACCTGCCATTCTCAATCAATCTTGGTTTCATCAACCCTTTCCTTAAGCACCATAGCTAGCTTACCCACCTCATCCGCTTTCAAGCAGCGACCTATCAGATTTCCAGTATTTCTACAGAGACACTTTTGCCTATGCCATAGCAAATTGAGTGTTGCGATCGTTGCTTATAGATGACTCAGTTTACCGCCAATCTCCCAAAGCAAAAACCTCGGGGCGATAATAAGCACATTGATTGGCACGATGCAAAGCGATACCCGTAATCGCTGTGCGAAAGTGACGAGCCAGCATTTGGCGATAAGCATCGTGATGACTGGTGTTGATCCCGGCAAGTAACTGCGACATTCCAGTTGCCAAAGTTAAATGCTCACACAGATCTAAAAGGTGGTCAAAGTGTTCACTCGCCTTGTGCCCAGGCTGTACGGCCGCAAATTTAACGTAGCAGCTATCACTTCCAGCTTCCGTGCCTGCCCCGATATGACAAACTGCCAGCCCGACCAATTGTGATTCTTTCCATAACAAAACAGTATCTCCTAATTGATCAGTCTCTACCGCCATAATTTCTTGGCATACATCCAAGCCTTCTAAGAGGGCATCGGTTAAACGACGACTGGCATTGAGCGCTGCTAATTTGTCTGTCTCATTTAAGTCAGAGTATCGACTCCATTGCAGTTGCAATGCGATCGGTTGAACCGATTTGGTCATGATGTAAGTGAGAAATCGTGGGTAAAAGCCAAATTTTTGATACAGCGCGTGGTGCTTGGGACTGTTAGGAAAAGTAAATAGCCCCGCTTGAACGGTCTGCCACTGTTCAAAGCGATCTAAAACGGCTTCAATCAAGCGCTGCGCGATCCCCTGATTCCAAAAATCTGGGTGAACACTGAGCGGTCCAAAAAAACTGAAGCTCCCCCAGTTGACCGCAATGTTTGATCCCACTAATTTGCCATCCCACTCTGCACCAAAAACAGCCTTGGGGTCCATGTGCCAGCGATGTTCAAAATACCTGGCATCGCCCGAAAACTGGATGGGATCGGGCAGTCCTATAAAAGTACCGAAAGCAATCCGAAAAATTTGGTCAGCCGTAGTTAAATCCTGAGCCTGAAGTAACCGGATAGAAAGTCCCATCTTTATGCCGTTGCGAGCAGGATAAATCGATCTTCTCTCTAAAAGCGTGATGTAAGCCAATTTTCAATACAACATAAATGGAGAAATTGAGAAGTCAAAGCTAGGTTGCGTAATTGTGCGGAGAAAGTCTGACAACTTCTCATGGCAAACAGTAAAACCCGGTTCTTTGCAGTTTGGTTTAATCCGAGATTTTGGGAGAAGCTATGAAAATCACACAATTACGCAAGCCTGTTGTTGCGATGTCTGGTGAAGGAGAGGAACTTCATGTTTTGGGGACAACCCTGGTTCGCAAAGCTGGAGAGATCGATACCGGGAATACTTGGGCGTGTTTTGAAGAAATCGCACCTGTGGATACAGCTTCTCCGCTACATGCTCATCCCTGGGACGAAGCCTATTACATTCTTGAAGGTGAGGTCGAGATTTTAGTTGATGAAAATATTGTGATGGCAGCGCCAGGTTGCTTTGTAAATATTCCAGGAGGAACGCCTCACCAGTTTACCGTCCGTTCTTTTCCCTATGCCCGCTTTTTGGTATGGTTTTCGCCTGCCCAAAGTGCAGAATCGTTTTATGGGGCACTAGCACGCGAGATGGGAGCTTTTCCCCCCGCAGATATGAATCGAGTGATGGAGATTGCTCAAAAATACAACGTCCAGGTCTATACCATTGAGTAATGGAAACCATTGAGTAATAGACACTTTGGTTTTCGGAGGACTTGATCCCGATAGAGCTGGGTAGTGCGTTACACTCGATAGCGTGCGGATTGAATCCACCCTTTCAGGGGTACTGCTGAGGCAAAGGTCAACAGAGAAAATGGTCGGGAAGAAAGCGCAACTCCACACACTCGCGATCGATATTGGGGGGAGTGGGATCAAAGTATTGGTGCTGGATGAACAAGGGCAACCGATGAACGATCGTAATCGTGTTGAGACCCCCAATCCAGCAACCCCCGAAGCAGTAATTACCATCATTTTGCAGCTAGCAGAGGGTAACGTGTTTGACCGGGTATCGGTCGGTTTTCCAGGGGTCGTCCGAGCAGGGATGACCGAAACTGCAGTGAACTTGCATCCTGATTGGATTGGATTTCCTTTGGCGAATGTTCTTGCTAAGCATTGGGACCGACCAGTGCGCGTGGTGAACGACGCTGACATGCAGGGCATGGGAGCAGTCTCGGGCAAAGGGGTTGAAATGGTGGTGACGCTGGGAACAGGCGTCGGGTCTGCATTGTTTTTGGATGGACGGTTGGTGCCTAATCTGGAGCTAGGGCATCATCCTTTTCGTAAAGGGGAAACTTACGAAGAGCAATTGGGGCGGTTAGCACTCGAAGCGATCGGTAAAAAACGCTGGAATGTTCGGTTAGAAAAAGCGATCAGTAATCTCGACCATCTCTTTAATCCCGACTGGCTTTATCTAGGTGGGGGCAATACCAAAAAGATTGAACTGGATTTACCCAAGAACGTCAAAATTGTGCCGAATGTGGCAGGTTTGTTGGGTGGGATTGCACTGTGGCGGACGTAGAAGAGATTTTTAACTCTCTTGATCAGTTACGAGTCGTGAACATGGAAAAAAGGGAGATGAAGCCGATAGGAAAAATATTCCCTTCCCTGCTTCACCTCCCCTACTTATTTGGGTTGTACTCCAAGGGTTAACTGACGATCGTCACTTCTCCCGTATCTAAGTCATAACGCCCCCCCACAATCTTCAAATGTCCTGCCTCGACTTGACGTGCCAGCAACAATGAGGTTTTCAGTAGTCGTTCAATCTGATATTGAACATTTGCGACAACCGCGTTTTCGACCGGATCCCCTTGTTTGTCCTTAACTCTGGCGATCGCGGGTTGAATGGGTTTGACAAAAGTGCCAATTTTGCCTGGTAGCGACTCTCCTCTCACGGCTGCGGTCACCGCACCACAGCGTTCATGTCCTAATACCATCAGCAAAGGGCTGCCCAACAAAATCGTGGCATATTCTAGACTGCCTAACGCTTCTGGCGTCACGATATTTCCAGCAATACGGACATCAAAGATCGATCCCAAACCTTGGTCAAACACAATTTCTGCTGGGACTCGTGAATCTGCGCAACTCAAGAGTGTAGCAAATGGATGTTGTGACTGAGCAGTTTCTTTTAACCGCAGTGAAGATTGGTCGGGATGTTTGGGGCGCTGCCGGACAAAGCGCTGGTTGCCATCAAGTAACCGTTTTAATGCCGTATCGGGAGCGATGGAAAATGGAGAAGGCTCAGCAGCGATCGCCGGCAATGGAGATGCCAGCGCTGCTGATGTGAGAGCGATTGCTCCGCTGATCCCCCCCCTTAACACATTACGACGACCAATCCAGCCATTGGTTTGACTCATAAGATGCACACTCCATTACAGGGACGCGACACATTGCATGGATCGAATTTCCATTGCATCCGAGATCAGGCAAATTCCGCCAAACCGATTCAAAATCGGTCTGACACTTTCCACAACAGATTTCACTTGCTCCGGCGGACAAATGGCAAGCACGTAGTCATTCTCCATCCGACTCATGTCGAGATCATTGGACATCGTGCCCTTAATTCCTTTCCCCCCAACATTGCGGATCACCGTGTAGCTGGATACCTGCGCTTTTTCCAAACTTTCGACAATTTTGCCCAACTCGATGGAATCAGAAATAATTTCGATTCTTTTGACCGGGTGCATAACCTTATCTCCACAACAGATTAATTCCGTATAAATACAGCGGGATACCGATAATGATATTGAAAGGGAAGGTTACTGCCAGTGCTGTTGATACATACAAACTGGGGTTTGCCTCTGGCACGGTTAAGCGCATTGCAGCTGGTACTGCAATATAAGAGGCACTGGCACACAAAACACAAAACAACAAAGCATCTCCCTGCGACATGCCAATGAGCTTGGCGATCGCCAATCCAATCCCTGCATTTACGATTGGGATCAGTATGGCAAAGGAAACCAGAAAAACGCCGGTTTTCTCTAAATCTTTTATTCTTCTTGCGGCAACTAGACCCATATCCAGCAAAAAGAAGGTCAGCACCCCATAAAACAAGTCCTGAGAAAAAGGCTTTAAGACTTCCCAGCCATGCTCCCCAGTCAGAACCCCAATTAGCAAGCTACCGACGAGCAAAAACACGGAACTGTTCAGAAAAGCCTCTTGTAAGACCTCGGGCCAGGAAAATTCGCGATCGCTGTCTTCTTCTCGAGTAAAGAGATTAACCAAAATCAACCCGACAATGATGGCAGGAGATTCCATCAACGCCAGAGCAGCCACCATATAGCCATGAGAAGGAATATCCAATTGCTGGAGGAAAGACCCAGCGGTGATGAAGGTAACGGCGCTAATTGAGCCATAGGTGGCTGCGATCGCGGCTGCATTATAGGTGTCCAGCCTAACTCTAAGAATAAAAAAGGTGTAGAGCGGCACGATGCAAGCCATCAAAATGGCAGCCAGCATCGTCAGCACAACGGATTGATCAATACCACTTTTAATCAGTTCTACGCCGCCCTTAAAACCGATCGCGAACAATAAATACAACGAAAAAAGCTTAGGAACGGGGGCAGGAATTTCTAGGTCAGACTTGACGAAAATTGCCAACATCCCCAGAAAGAAAAAGAGAACTGGCGGATTCAGGATATTGGACAGAATCAGACTAAAATTCACGTCCAACCTCCATGGCGTTTATCAAAAGTAACATTAGAAGCATTAAAAGACGTTTGAATCATGCTTTCAGTTTTCGATGCCATTAACACAGCAAAATCAAACAAAAAATCCAGCAATGTTGCAAAAACATTGCTAACCATGACTCTCTGGTTAAGTTCCACCATCATAGACTGATTAGGGAACGCCAGCTTTAGAACAAGGTGTCCCAATTTTCGAGCCGGGATACCCCGATCGCCCGTTTAGGGCATCAAACTCTGGGACTAGGAAGACGAATTAAATATAAAACCTGCGTAGATGGCAAAGTATCCCATGCCAGCCTAAGGCTGGTCGATGGGCAAAGGGTGCCGCCTGTGACCATCCTATGTCACCGACTTACTCATAAATTTCTCATCCGGTTCTCACTGGGCTTGCAGACTCCCCTCGCATACTTCGGATAGCAGAATAGCAAGGCGTTCAGGCAGACCGTTATGACATTACCCACTCAGGAATCAATTCGACTCGAAGCAGACCGCACACAGCAGGCGTATTGGCGCCGATGGGGACCCTATCTGAGCGAACGACAATGGGGCACAGTTCGAGAAGACTACAGTGCTGGGGGTACAGCCTGGGATTACTTGACCCACGACCAGGCACGCTCCCGTGCCTATCGTTGGGGTGAAGATGGCATTGCTGGAATTTCAGATAACCACCAACGATTGTGTTTTGCGATCGCCCTTTGGAATGGTCAAGATGCCATTTTGAAAGAGCGTCTATTTGGCTTAACGGGTAGCGAAGGCAATCATGGCGAAGATGTCAAAGAATATTATTTCTATCTCGACAGTACGCCAACGCATTCTTATATGAAAAGCCTCTACAAATATCCTCAATCTGCTTTTCCCTATGGGGATTTGGTGGAAGAAAATCGACGTAGAAATCGGCGTGAGCTGGAATATGAGCTATTAGATACTGGCGTCTTTCAAGACAATCGCTACTTCGATGTCTTTGTGGAATATGCCAAACAATCTCCCGAAGATATTTTGATCCAAATTAAGATCATCAATCGAGGACCCGAAGCTCAGTCCTTACATCTTTTGCCGACCCTTTGGTTCCGTAATACTTGGGCTTGGAACCACTCGGAAAGCAAACCTATTTTGAAAGCGCTGCGTTCTGAAAATCAGGTGAACACGATCGCCGCTACCCATCCTGAACTAGGCGATCGCTGGCTTTATGCCCAAGGAGATACCACACTTTTATTTACCGAAAACGAGACGAATACGGAGCGATTGTTCGGCATCTCCAATGCTTCTGCCTACGTCAAAGATGGCATCAATGACTATCTCATTGCAGGTAAAAAAGATGCCATCAATCCGGAACAAATTGGCACCAAGGCAGCCGTTCACTATTGTCTAAATCTGGCGCCTGGTGAAACAAAAACTATCTGGTTAAGGCTCAGTGATGCTCTGCTCGTATCTCCTTTTCAAGGGTTTGCAACCTGTTTCAGTAAACGCCAGTATGAAGCTGACGAATTTTATCAGCACCTGACTCCTTTTCCCCTTAGTGATGATTTAAAAAATATTCAGCGACAGGCGTTCGCCGGAATGCTCTGGAGTAAGCAATACTACCACTATGTGGTAGAAGACTGGCTAAAAGGCGATCCCAATGCTCCTCCGCCTCCGGCTGAGCGCCAGCAAGGTCGGAATCACGAGTGGTTTCACCTGCACAATGACGACATTCTCTCAATGCCTGACAAATGGGAATATCCCTGGTTTGCTGCCTGGGATCTGGCGTTTCACTGCATCCCTATAGCGATCGTCGATCCCGAGTTTGCCAAGCACCAACTCGACTTGCTAACGCGGGAATGGTATATGCATCCCAATGGGCAGATTCCTGCCTACGAATGGAAGTTTAGTGATGTGAATCCGCCTGTTCACGCCTGGGCAACCTGGCGGGTTTACAAAATTGAGCAAAAGATGACGGGACAGGGCGATCGTCTATTTCTGGAGCGTGTTTTCCAGAAATTGCTGCTCAACTTTACCTGGTGGGTCAACCGCAAGGATATGGAGGGCAAGAATGTCTTTCAGGGAGGGTTCCTCGGTTTAGACAACATTGGTGTGTTCGATCGCAGTGACCAGCTCCCGACTGGAGGTTTCATCGACCAATCAGACGGGACCAGTTGGATGGGCATGTATTGCTTGAATATGCTAACCATTGCCCTCGAATTGGCAACAACCAACCCAGTTTATGAAGACATTGCCACCAAATTCTTTGAGCATTTTCTCTATATTGCTGATGCCATGAACCAGGTAGGAGAAATGGGCTTGTGGAATGAGGAAGATGGCTTTTATTACGATGTGCTCCATCTGCCTGATGGGCATCCCATCACGCTCAAGGTGCGATCGATGGTGGGCTTAATTCCGCTCTTTGCGGTGGAAACGATCGAGCCAGACATCCTACAAAAAATTCCAGCCTTCAAAAAACGGACGGAGTGGTTTATTCAAAACCGTCCCGATCTCACCCAGAATATTGCCTGTATGCGAAAGCAAGGAGTGGGAGAACGGCGATTATTGGCGATCGTCTATCCCGATAAGCTGCGACGAGTCCTACAAAAAATGTTGGATGAGACCGAATTTCTAAGTGACTATGGAATTCGGGCATTGTCTCATCACCATGCAGCACATCCTTATGTTTTCGATGTGAATGGTAATCAGTTTCGGGTCGATTATGAACCGGCTGAATCCAGCAGTGGCTTATTTGGTGGCAATTCCAATTGGCGCGGACCCATCTGGTTTCCGGTTAATTATCTTTTGATCGAATCCCTGCAAAAGTTCCACTATTATCTGGGGGATAGTTTCACAGTTGAATGCCCAACTGGGTCGGGGCAACACCTAACGCTTTGGGAAGTTGCTTCTGAACTCTCCTCACGACTGACACGTATTTTTCAACAGGATGATTCTGGACACCGTCCAGTTTATGGCGCAATTCAACCGTTCCAGACCGATCCCCACTGGCAAAACTACATCCTGTTCCATGAATATTTCCACGGGGATAATGGGGCGGGGATCGGTGCCAGTCATCAAACTGGATGGACGGGTTTAATCGCCAAGTTGATTCAACAGTATGGCGAGTATGGGGGGCAGCGATCGCCCGATTTGGCAACCGAGAACCCAGGATAGAAAAGAAAGGTGCCTCTCGTTAGGTTAGGTTGGATGGCTACGAAGAAAGAGCGCCCTGAGAACACAGGATGATGCATATCGGTATCTATTCTGTTCTCGTCTGCTCAATCCCTCAATGCTCAGATGCATCCGACAAGGAGAGATCGTTACACCATGGAAAATCTGGCAAAAGATTTGATTGCCCAACTGGCGATTGCGATCGAGGTGATTGCAGGTGGAATTGTGGCACTGGCAGCGATCGAAGCGACCTATCACACCCTGTCTCTGTTCTTTTGGCGACGGCGCGCAGCTGAAACCCAGCAGAGTCGAGTGCGCTTGCGCTTTGGTGGTTGGTTGGTCATGGCATTAGAATTTACCCTAGCAGCTGATATTTTACGGAGTGCCATTTCGCCTACCTGGTCGGACATTGGTAAGCTGACTGCGATCGCCTTACTGCGCTCCGCACTTAATTTTTTATTACAAAGAGAAATTGAAATGGTTGGAAAGCAGAATCAAATGTGATCTAGCAGACTGACTCGATCTCTCGATCTATCTGATAGGGGCAATAAAACTGTATAAAAAGAAACGTAAAGACCCTACAATTCCTTACTCGGACGCGATAATTTACATATAGAGAGGTTTCGACTTCTCAATTGGACGCTCAGAGTTGAGGATCGAACAAAATCACCCGATCAGATGAGTGAGTTGGATGAAGCTCTATCGTTTTACGAGTTGTACAGTAAGTACGGAGTTGAATTTCAACTAGATGTCTTGTTAAAAGTCTTTTGAAGGTCTTTACCTTTCAAGAAGATAACTTTTATACATTTTCTTGTTCTTCAACGTTTAGGCAATCTTGAGTTCTCAGAGAGAAGTCACTCTTTTACCAAGAAAAGGTTAATTCTTCTCATCTTTTGAAATACCAAAGAGTATTGAATGATACTCTTTCGCTATTCCTCTGAAAGCACCGAGAACTAAAATGCGAATGATTTCGTTATCAGTATTTCAAGTTAGTGTCTGAGATTGATTGGTTCAATTAATCCAGCACCAAATCCATGTCATCACAAGTTTTTTCCAGCCTTCAAAGCTGAAGGATTTGTTGTATTCAACTGGTGGTGAGAAGCTGAAGTTTTCAGATTGCTTAGCTAATTCTGGAAAGCAGCCCATCACTGGTGTAGTGCCCTCATGTTGGCAGTTTCTTGCTTTTGGAAGAGTTGCTGTAAGCATCTTCTTGTTACGGTTTAGGTGGTAGGAGTTATGGGGAAGACAATCATGGCGAATCGATTCACTTACTTGTACTCAGGTTTCTCTCCACTGGGTTGGTCTAAAAAAGCACTTGTCTCCCTCTCTCTAGTAGTGGGGATCACCTCAGCTTCGGGCACTACCCTGGCGATCGCTGCAACTGCAGCTGAACCAACTTCCCAAAAGGCAGAGGTTTCCAGGGTTGAGGCAATGCCAGAAGCGGCTTCCACTCACTATTTGCCCAATGGGGTTTATCTATACGGGCAATCCAAGCAACCCGAACAAATCGGTAATACGTATCTGGTTTTTGAAGTAAAAAATGACCAGGTAATTGGGGCATTTTATATGCCGCGTTCTTCTTTTGATTGTGTTTACGGTAACTTTCAAGCTGAAGAACTGGCACTGACGGTAGTTGATAGCTACGAGCGTACTGCCCATCCCTATGCAATCGCCCTGAAAAAAGATTATTCGGTTGCTAGAGCCGGAAATAACCCGACTGAAAAGACCACAATTGGATTAGATGGATTGCAACCGATCGCTACAGTAAGTGACAACGATCGCAGAATCCTAGGCGTTTGCAAAGCAAACTACCAAAATTCTGGCAACCACTGAGTCTTGTGGTATTTGAGTATAAACACTAAAAAGGCTCTGGGCGTCTGTCCGTGTTTCGACTCCAGAGACTTTCTAGTTTTCTATTCACTCCTCACACCCCTCTATCATGCTGGAGTGTTCAAAGATTGTCTGTATCGCTCGTTACATAAATTAAAATTTCATTGAGTGAATAGAACAGTATCGTAACGAAATTGTTATTTTTAGTCTTCTCGCTCTACAAAGATGACATTTTCGGTCACTTTTTCAAAGGTGTCGTCGTGGCTGATCACAAACAGCTGTCGAAACGACTTGATATTGGCAATCGCTTCGGCGAGATGCTCGCGGCGGGGGCGATCCATGTTGGTGGTCGGCTCATCGAAAAATGCGATATCAATATCCGCCAGCACTTTGAGTAACGCCAGTCGGACAGCCAGCGCAGCGCACATTTGTTCGCCGCCAGAAAGGTTAATAAACCGGCGAGAATGGGCACCCTCTTGCACGACGATTTCGTAATCTCGTGTCCATGCCAGTGCCACGTTAGAGCGGTTGAGTAGCTCTCGAAACAGGCGATCGGCTTCGCGCGAAATATTCTGCACGTAGCGTTCGGTAATTCGGGGACCGGCTTCTTTGTAAGCTTTGCGAGCAAATTTGATAAACCGTTCGACCTTAGTGTGTTGTTTAAGCTGGGTTTCGGCTTGTGCTCGTTTATCTTGAATTGTCTTCAAGCGAGTCATTTGCAGGTCATAGTCTGCCAGTAGCTTACTTTTCTCCGGTAGCTGAGCCGTAAGCGTGATACGTTGGGTTTCGGCTGCTTGATGGGCAGTTTGTAGCGACTGAAAGGCTTCTAAATCAAAGCTGATTGTTAGGCGATCTTGGTGGTGTTTCAGTGAGCTAATCTCTTGCTGCCAGGTTTCTAACTGGGTCATTGCCGCCTGGTATTGGCTTTGTCGCTGCCGATAGCTATTTGCCAGTTGTTGATGCTCTAGATATAGCTGATAAACCGGGCAAAGCTGTTCTCGCTGTTGTTGTTGCACCTGAAATTGATCGGATAGGTCAGCAAAATTGGCAAGTTGGGTTGCCAGTTGGGAGAGCGCGTCTTCCAGGTGCTGCATTGCCTGCTGTATCTGGTGTTGCTCTTTCTCCAATTGAGGGCGCGTTTGCAAGTCTTGCTGTAGCAGGCGACTGCGTCCACGGGGATCATTCAATTCCGTGAGTTGAGTGATCAGAGCAGCGTGCTGTTGCTTCAGATCGGGTTCGGTTGCAAGCTGCATTTTGAGCGACTCAATAGTCTGTTGAATTTCTGTCAGTTCGATCGCTAAGGTTGCCTGTTCTAGCACTTTCGCGTCTAGCGTTAGATATTGCGCCTGCTGTTGGCGCATGGTTTTGAGCTGCGCCTCAACCTGCCGGAGTTGTTGTTGGAGCTTGTCCCCAGACACCTGCTCTACTAGGTCAACCAAAATTGCTTGCAAGTTTTGCATCAATTGTCCCTGCAAGGCAGAACCGTTTTGGAGGGTGACAAGCACCTGCTCGACAGAATCTGCCCAGAGGGGCACCGCTTGTTGCAAGTCTCGTAGCGTGGAGGCGGCAGCTTGAATCTGCTGGGTATGCAGTTCGCCCTGTGCCTGAGCATGGGTGACAATCTGGCGCAAATCTGCTTCAAATTGGGCAGCGGCAACAATGCGACTGAGTTGTTGTTGATAGCGTTGCTGTTGTTCCTCCAGGTGAGGAATTTGCTGCACGATCGTCGCCAATGACTGCAATCGCTCCACTTCGGCAATGAGTTGCTGCTGCTTGGCTTGCAGCTGAGCAAAGCGTTTTTCTTCACGCACGATCGTCTGCTGCCACCCCTGACAGGTTTGCAATTGTTGATTCACTGTTTGCTGTTGCTGCTCCAGTGCTTGCTGTTGTTCGATCAGCGGTGCCAAACGTTGAATTTCAACCTGGGCTAAAGTCAGACGTTCTAATTGAGTTTTGATTGTCGCCATTTGAGTTTGCCGATCGCCCAATTGTTCTCGCTGCGTCTGCCGTTGCTCTTGGAGTTGTTGTTGCGTCTGACGAGCCTGTTCCAACGTTTTGAGGCTTTCCTCTGCTTGCAAATAAGCTCGATAGCTTTCCCGATGTTCGGTACAGAGGGCTACCGCCCGTTCTGCCTGTTGTAGCTCGGTCTGGAGATGTTGTACGGTGTCTTTTTGGGCATGGATTTGGGCAGTTTTTTTATCGATGTCGGTGGTCAACTGCTGAATCTGGGTTGCCTGAGTGCTGAGGCGATCGCGTTCTACTTGCAAGATGGCAAGTTGTTGCTGGCATTGTTGCAGGGCGGCTTCGGTTTGCTGAATTTCTTGACTCAGATCAAACCGCTTCAGGGTGAGGGTATCCCAATCTTTGAGGGTATCGTCATACTGGACGATCGCCCGTTCCAGCTTTTCGACCTCGGCTTTAGCGTATTTCTCCAGCGACAACATTTGCTGGTTTGCCTGTCGATACTCCTCGACTTTGAGAATGGCATCGAAAATGGGTTTGCGCTTTTCGGCAGTTTGCAGAAAGTCGGTCGTGAAGGTGCCTTGAGGCACCCCGATCGTGTTGGCAAATAACCGTCCTAAATCAGTTCCCGGCGGGACACCGAGATGCTCTCGCAGCCAGGGCATTACTTCTTCTTCGATCAGACTATATTCCAACTTTTGGTTGAGTTGGGGATCAAAGAGGGTGTAACCACTGCGAGAACAGCGACTGATTTGATAAGTGCGCTGATCCAAACTAGACACAAAGGTCACCTGCACCTGAGCGGTATGGGAACCATTGCGAATCAGGTCTTCATTTTTATAGGCGCCGCGATGGTTGAACAGTGTCCAAGCGATCGCCTCCAAAATACTGGTTTTCCCGGCACCATTTTCGCCACAGATGGCATTTGTTCCCGGCTGAAAAACAAAATGGCGATCTTGATGCGACTTAAAGTTTTTAAGACTGACTGAAAGAATTTCCATATTGATGCAGTAGGCAGTCAGCGATGCGCTTTCAGCTAGGTTCCATTATGCAGGGTAATGCAAACTTTTGGGAACAAGTGTACTGCCATAGAGAAGGATGGGGTGGAGGACGTAGAGCCGTAGCCTAAAACTCAATCCCTGGTTGGGCTTTGACGCCTTGTTCTCGGAAGGGGTGTTTGACCAGGGTCATTTCGGTGACGAGATCGGCGCGATCGATGAGGGCTTGGGGTGCACCTCTGCCTGTCAAGATGACATGGGAATGTTCTGGTTTTTGCTCTAATCCAGCAATGACCTGATCGATGGAGAGATAGCCCAGTTTCAAGGCAATGTTGACTTCATCGAGCAAGACCAGGCGAAATTCAGGATTGGTAATAAAGCCGAGGGCTTTGTCCCAAGCTTGTTGGGCTTTTTGGATATCGCGATCGCGGTCTTGGGTTTCCCAGGTAAAGCCTTCTCCCATGGCGTGGAATTCCAGTAAGGGCAAATTGTCCTCTTTGCCGATCGTCCAAGGGGCAAAGGCTGCTTTTTCGGCAGGTTCCCAGGCTCCTTTGATAAACTGAACGATCGCCACTCGATAGCCATGACCCAGAGATCGCAACACCATGCCCAAAGCAGCAGTTGTCTTGCCTTTGCCATTTCCGGTGTGGACAATCAACAACCCTTTTTCGGAAGTCATCCCTGCTAGACGCTGCTCCTGAACCTCTTTGCGTCGCTGCATTTTCCGCTGATGCTGCTTAGCAGACTGAGTCGATTCTGGCAATTCCTGAACTTCTGACTGAGAATCGCTTGGCATGGGCTTGGGAGAAACTGAAAAGAACGAATGGCTGCATTATGGCACTGACTTCACCCAATTCGTCAGCGAGGCTTGCAGTATTCTGAGACTAAGCCAACTCTGACAGAACTTCATGCTTTTTCCTCTGCTTGCCGATGCCGGATTGGGACCGTTGTTTAGAGATCCCTCCAGTTCACTGATTATTTTGCTGGTGCTCTTAGCGGTGGTTTCATTGATTGAAGCTTTTGTCCTCTCTTTGTTCCAGTTCGCATCATTCGCGAAGTCAGCGCTCTGGTCGTTGGTGATGAATGTGGCATCAACGCTGATTGGGGGAGTATTCTCCGTCTTTGTCAGCCTCCCGGCGCTTTCGGCAATCCCGATTTATATGAATTTTGGAATTTATGCCCTTGCCTATTTGGTTATTTCCTGGAGCATCTCGATTCTGACCGAAGCCAGCATTTTACTCATACTAGGCTGGCAGCCTCGAAAAAAAGTTTGGATTGCTGTAACTACTGCCAATACAGCCACTTACGCCATACCCTTGACGCTTTTAATCGTTTTTATTTTTCTGAGGCTGTAACCTGAGATGACTTTATCAGTTAAAAAAATTATCATCGGTGCAGTCCAGTGGTTTCTCCAGACGCTAGTTCACAAAATTCGAGGGTTCGGGTAACTGTACTTTGCAGACATGCAGCTCTGAGATAATCTCTAAAGCGATTCTATTAACTTTTTTGAAGTACGATCGTCCCTAGCCTCTATGCCACAGTCTGTCCCTCCCCCTAATTTTGAAAAAGTTGTTGCTGCGCTCTTTGAGCAGGAGGGCTGGCAGATCATTGCGGCTCCCAGCGACAGCAAAGAGTACGATATCGAGTTAAAACGGAATGATGAATGCATCGCAGTTCAACTGAAGAACCATCGGGCAAAAGTTCATGCAGGGCAACTGGAGCGGTTTATTGACTTTCTGGAGCAACCGGATGCTGCTCGGTTTACGAAGGGGTTTCTGATTTCGGCGTCGGGTTTTACCCCTTCTGCTTTTACCTATATGCGGACGGAAGAGGTGGTGGATGTGGCGTTGGGTAGTTTCCGCCACGATCGCCTGGTTTGGGAAGAGGGCGATTCGCCGCCACCGCCACCGCGTCCCGACGTCACTTACATCGGTGTTTTTACGTGCAAAGGGGGAGTCGGCAAAACCACCATTAGTGCCCATCTGGCAGGTGCCTTTGCCTTAAATGGCTACGATGTCATGTTGATTGATCTCGATCGTCAGAGCAACCTGCGGAAATTGCTGGGCGATGGGGTGTATATTCCCAGTCCCCGGGGGAAACTGGGTGCCACAATTACCGTGCTCAACTACGACGAGTGGCAGGAGGAAGAATACCCCGACACCCGCATTGTCATTTGCGATTGCAGTCCAGAATACGATGCAAATCCAGAAGAGTTCATTAAAAAGTTCAAATATTGTCTGATCCCTACCACGCTGAATCCTCTGGGGATCAACAAAAATGCTGATGTCATTCAGCGCACGTTCAAAGCAATCCGGCGCACTAATACCGATGCAGAGTTATTTGTATTAATTAATAACTACCATAGCGAAGAAAATCGGCGTAACGAGGTGCTAAACGATATTTTGAAAACTGAGTTCAAAGCCATGATGGCAGATGATCCTCGCTGTCACTATATTGATCCCGAAGCAGTTGCTGTGCGCTTTAGTAAGCAATTGCTCTATTGGGGATATCACATTGTCGAAAATGGCAAACCTCAATTGGCGTTTCGTGAAGTGGGGGGACGATCTCTGCCCCGACAAGATTTCTTGAAACTGCTGGACTATCTAGAGCACCATACACAACTGGAAACGGTGAAATCTGTGAAGGCAAAGTGATGGGATTTTGCTGGTTCTAACTCAATTTGGTTGATCCGGCGTAGGGGCGCGGCATTTGGTGCGAAATCCTTGCTTAGCCTGAAAGTCGTTGTCCAAATGCCACGCCCCTACAAGGTTTGACAGCTCCAACACAAACTCCATCAGCAGCAGGGCTTTTGCCTCGATAGTTCAATTCAAAATCCAAAATCTCTCAGGCACCCATGCCTGAATACTGCTTTAACCCTTGACGCCAGAGCCAGCGGTTACAGACGAAAAACACCCATCCCCAACCCAGCATCATCAAAAAGCCCCGCAACACATCCACGGGTAAGCCGACGACGATCGCGGCAGGAAAGTAGATGATGTAGGGAAAGGGAGTCCACAACGTAACCTCTCTCAGCAAGGGCGGAAAAACTTCCAGCGGCGCAGCTAGCCCCGAAAGAAAGATAAAGAATAGAAACCAGAATTGCTCGATCGCAGTTGCCCGCTCGATCCAGAAGGCAAACATTGCCAGCGTATATTGCATGAGAAAGCGCAGGCAAAAACTGAGTAGCAACGCCAACCCAAATAACAGCAGACTGGCCAGACTGGGCACCCAAAAGGATTCGGGATACAGCCAAAAAAACAAGGCAATGAGTACTCCTACAAAGGGAGCACGGGCAAGGCGTTCGGCACAGTGGGCAGCAAAGTATCGCCAAACAGGATCGATCGGTTGTAACAAACGGTTTGACAATTGTCCTTCAACAACGTCTCGCTCAAAATCCCAAATCACCCAAATGACAGTGAACTGACGCGCCAGAAACGCCGCTAAAAAATAACGCGCAAATTCTAAAGGGCGCAGGGCAAATTGTCCGGCTTGGGCAGCTTTGATCCACACGCCCATGAGGATGAAGGGCAGCGAACCCGACAGCACCCAGAATAACAACTCGGCGCGATATTCCAGCATGTAAGCGTAGTAGACCAGGCAGAGCACTTTCGCTTTGTGCAAAATCTTGTTCATGAGACATTGCCTGCTTTGAAAACTCGCCCAATCACTTCTTCGATCGGGGGATCGGTGACTGAAAGATCCAGCACGTCTAAATTTGCCAAAATGTGCGAAACGGCTTGGGTCATCTTTTCCCGACGCACACAAAACCGCACCGATGGCCCCTCGATCGATTCGATTTCGCCGTAAGCCTGCAAAATTTCTCGCGGTTGAGGCGCTGCCAATTCCAGCTTGATTTCTCGGTAAGGTGCAAAGCGATCGAGCAACCCTTCCAGACTGCCGTCATAAATCAACTGTCCGGCATCGATTACCATCACCCGTTGACAGAGTGCCGTAATGTCCGCCATGTAATGGCTGGTCAGTAATACCGTTGCACCATAGCACTGATTATATTCGCGCAAAAAGTCTCGCACACTGACCTGAGCATTCACATCCAGTCCCAGCGTCGGCTCATCCAAAAACAAAACACTGGGACGATGCAACAACGCTGCCAACAGTTCTGCTTTCATTCGCTCGCCCAACGAGAGTTTGCGGATTGGTTGGTTTAGCTTGTCTTGCAACGACAACATTTCGCTCAATTCACCAACGCGATAGCGAAACTCGACATCGGAGATCTCGTAAACTGCGGCATTAATTTTGAGGGAGTCCAGAGCGGGCAAGTCCCACAGCAATTGTTGCTTCTGTCCCATCACCAGCGTGATCTTCTGAAGAAAGCTAGTTTCTCGACGAAAGGGCACCTGTCCAGCCACGCAAACCCGCCCAGCCGAAGGATGAATTAATCCAGAGAGCATCTTGAGGGTTGTGGTTTTTCCAGCGCCATTGGGACCAAGAAAACCCACCACTTCTCCCGCTCGAATCTGAAACGAAACTTTTTGAACCGCTTCAATCAAGCGGTATTGGCGGCGAAAGAGATGGCGAAGCGTGCCTCGGAAACCGGGTTCTTTCAACGCAACTGAATAGACTTTACTCAAGCCTTCAGCTTCCACAACAATTTGATCACGCACCTGATATTTATTCCTGATGAACCCGCTCCTTGATTCTAGTCAGTGAGTTCATTTTCTGGGCTGGTACGATCGCGGAAGACGCTGGTGAAAATACTGAAGATCGACCTCTAAAATTCTGTATTTCTACGTAGACATGATCTGAAAAAATAAAAAGCCCCTGGTAGGGGCTGCGTAGTTATGGTGATTTGACTCTAGGACACGAGATGATTTTTATACATCAATCTTGGAAAAACTGTATAAGAAACATCGCTCCGTCGAAATCTCGACTTTTTTTTCAGGATTTCTTGTCCACAGGTGGGAAATGACTTCGATCGGGGCAAAGATTGTCGTCTGATTGCGTCTGTCTCCCAGTTTCCTCGCACGATCGTCTTTCCCACCCAAAATGGCTCAGGCTGGAGTTCTCTATATTTTGACCAGGGAGTTTTTCCAGATAGTTGCAGAATTCTGTTGAAATACTACACTTGTATTACAAGCAAACCCAACGTTCTGTAAGGAGACAATTTCATGCACACTTTGACTCGTACCAGCACCACCGAAATGGAAGTGACCAGCATCCGACTGGAGCGTGAACTGAAAGAAAGACTGAAAGAGCTTTCCGGCAATCAAGGCTATCAGGCACTCATTCGCGACATTCTCTGGAACTATGTCCATCAAAAATCGAGTAGCAATGGGGTACGGCTCTCCCTGGGGGATATCCGCGTCTCTCTACCCGCCACTGCCGAACAAGAAGAACGCTGTGCGATTACGGGCAAAACCATTCGATCGGGCGAAGCCATGTTTTTAGGGCTGATTGCGGATGGCACCTTAGTCCCTTTGAGTGAGGAGAGTTTAATGCTATGAAATTTTTATTCTAGACCCCATTGTTTGGGATTCGGCTTGCGCGATCGGCAAAAGGTCGCTTGCTGTCAGGGGGATTGAGCACGGCGATCGGGTCTTCTGTTTGTCCGGGTGGGGAAGTTCCAGCCTGTCTCAAAACTCAAAATTTTTATCGATAATTCTTTCACCTGGCTTTGCTATTATGGTGAAGCCAGATATGCGGATGTGGCGGAATTGGTAGACGCGCTAGATTTAGGTTCTAGTTTCTCACGAAGTGAAGGTTCAAGTCCTTTCATCCGCATTGAGTCCCGATCGCTTCTAGTTCTTTTGGGGATTGGTTTACCCATCAGCTAACCAACCTCCACCGATTGCTTCAGATGGTTTTGATATTTCGGGAGTATTTTTCGGAACCTGCTGCCTTAGGCTTGAATGCAGAAGTATGGTGAGTTGCAATAGACTGACTCCACTGCACTTTTATTTTGAACCAAAATGATGGGCTTGCGGGTTCGATGCAGGCGATCGATAGTGGTAGCTCTAACCGCTGTGCCGTTTTTTCTGACACCTGTGGGATATGGGCAAACCTGTCCTGCCACTTCACTCAATCAGGCAATTGAACAGCTTCAGCATGCCCAGCAGCGTCCAGAGGCTCAGAAGGCGTTGACTCAATGTGGGGAAGCTGCTGCAAAGCCTCTGGCAACTGCCTTGAGTGATTCACAGCCAGCAACTCGTCTCTATGCTGCCCAAACCTTGGCACAGATGGGTTGGCAGGCAAAATCGGCAGTGCCAGCGCTGGTGGCAGCCAGTCAGGAGGACAGTGACCTGCAAGTTCGCAGTAGTGCGATTTGGACATTAACCAAGATCGCCCAGGCGAGCCAAACCCAATCCGAGCAATGGCAGGGCTGGCAGTGCGATCGACCCTCGCGTAGGTTGGGTTGAGTTCACGAAACCCAACCTACGCTCCATCCACTTTGATTTCCGATTAAACCTCCGAGGTTTAGCAGCGCTTCACAATTTGTACAGCTCCGTCCTGCCAATCCCCACTACACTACCCTCACATCAGTCTTCTCACTCGTTGAGACCTTGATGGTGGGTCAGGTTCATTAACGGCGGCGGGGCGGTGCCTGGAACAACAATCCGGGGGTTTGCCGTTCTGCGTTTCGCAACAGAAATGCGCCCGGTAACCGCAACAACAATCTCGGTTTTCGGGTGGTGGCTGTTTGGTCGTGAGTACTCTCAGCCGTCAGAATTGGCAGATGGGAATCTGTCGAGCGTACATTTGGGAGTCCAGACCTGGTCCAGCGATGGGGGCGACCCTGTTCAAAAATCAAACCGAGCCGGATGGTTTGGTAGGTTCGCCGAAGACCCGTCCGGTTCACCTCCAAAGAGGGCGCTTTTCTCGTTCCGCTCTGCTGACTGAGCACACCAGCAGAGGCTGTTTTTCTGGATCTACCCTCAGGCAACCACACTGTGATCACTCGGCATCCATCTCTGAGTCCGGCTGAAGCTCGACAGGATGTTAACCTACCAGCCAACGCAATGCTTGGCGTAAAATACCTTTACACTGAGAGGATGTTTTAAAAGTCCTTTCGCAAGTAGCAACAGGCACGATCCCCCTCAATCCACGTGCTTTAGCGAAGCCATGCCGACAGGCTATACGCGCCGCTGCACTAGAAAAAAGGGGGACTTTAACACTCAAAGTCCCCCTTTTTAAGGGGGATTTAGGGGGATCTCCAAATCCTGCACTGAGAGATCGGACCTTTAAGCGCTGGTGGGAGTCAGTGACGATCGCTATACCTTAGCCAAAGCACTCAACTTACCCAAAATCGCATCCACATTCTTACGAGCATCGCCAAACAACATGCGCGTGTTTTCTTTGTAGAAGACTGGATTATCCACACCTGCATAGCCACTTGCCATACTGCGCTTCATCACCACCACTGTTTTGGCTTTCCACACTTCCAACACCGGCATTCCCGCGATCGGGCTATTGGGATCTTCCATCGCACTAGAATTCACCGTGTCATTCGCACCCACCACCAACACAACATCGGTTGCGGGGAAATCCTCGTTGATTTCCTCCATTTCCAACACAATGTCATAGGGCAAATTGGCTTCTGCCAACAGCACATTCATATGTCCAGGCATCCGTCCCGCAACCGGGTGAATGCCAAACCGCACATTCACCCCCTGTTCCCGCAGCGATCGCGTGATTTCAGAAATCGGGTATTGTGCCTGGGCAACCGCCATCCCATAACCGGGCACAATAATCACACTGCGAGCATTTTCGAGCAATTCTGCAGTTTCTTCCACCGTCGTGGCAATCACTTCACCCGCCGGTTGGGCACTTTGGCTAGCAGTACTAGTGCCGCCCCCAAAACCACCCAAAATCACACTGATAAAAGAGCGGTTCATAGCACGACACATGATGTAGCTCAGAATGGCACCACTACTACCGACGAGTGCCCCTGTAATGATCAGCAGATCATTGGAAAGCATGAAGCCAGCGGCTGCGGCTGCCCAACCCGAATAGCTGTTGAGCATCGAGATGACCACAGGCATATCGGCTCCCCCGATCGCCATCACCAGATGAATGCCCAATACACAGGCGATCGTCGTCATAATCAACAACGATTGCAAACCCGTCAACAGTTCTCCACCCATGAATTCATAGCCCAACCACAGAGATGCTGCCAGCATCCCCAGATTCAGCAAATGACGAGCAGGCAACATCAACGGTTTGCTGCTAATGATGCCGCGCAACTTACCAAAAGCAATGATTGATCCGGTAAAGGTAATGGCACCAATAAACACGCCAATAAACACTTCCACCTCATGGATGGTTGCTTCTACACCCGTCAACGTGGTGGCAGCCAGATAGTTGGCAATGCCGACAAGCACCGCAGCCAATCCCACAAAACTATGGAGAATTGCCACCAATTCGGGCATGGAAGTCATTGCCACCCGTGAAGCGACGATCGCCCCAATCATGGCTCCCGGCAAAATCATCCCGACCAGCAGCCCATAGGCACTCACACTATTGATTGCAGTTGCGACAAAGGCAATCAACATCCCCGTGATGCCAAAAACATTGCCTCGGCGAGCGGTTTCCTGATTCGACAAGCCCCCCAAGCTGAGGATAAACAAAGCACTCGCCGCAATGTATGCGACGGTCAACAAATTACTAGACATAAAGCTTACTTCTGAAACATTTTCAACATGCGCTGCGTTACCAGGAAGCCGCCGGAGATATTGATGGTGCCAATCAAAATGGCGATCGCCCCCAAAATTGTGGTTGCAGAAGTCGGTGCACCCGAAATCTGCAACATGCCACCCACGATGATGATGCCGCTAATCGCATTGGTCACACTCATCAAAGGCGTATGCAGCGCCGGAGACACATTCCAAATCACCTGCCAGCCGACAAAACAAGCCAGCACGAACACCGTAAAGTGCGACAAGAAGGAAGAAGGAGCAGTCGCTCCCACACCAACCAGTGCCAGCCCTGCCAAAATCATCCAGAGCATTCCCAGATTGACTTTGCTTGCCGCTGGTTTCACCGGGGCTTCTGGAATTGCCGCAGCTGCCTGCGTTGCGGGTTGAGGGGCAAGGGGTGGCGTGGCTGGCTTTGGTGGGGGATAGGTAATCTCGCCGTGATGCAAAACTAAAGCGCCTCGGATTACCTCATCCTCCAGATCGACCTTATAATCGCCGGCACCGCCCATATCATCGAGCAAGTGGCAAAGATTTTTGCCATAAAGCTGGCTGGCTTGAGCTGCCATACGACTGGGCAAGTCCGTCAGACCAATAATAGTGACGCCCTTATAGCGATAGACTTCGCCCGGTTTAGTCACTTCGCAGTTCCCTCCCTGTTCTGCCGCCATATCGACTACGACAGAACCCGGTTTCATGCTTTCCACCATGTCACGGGTGATCAGCACCGGGGCTTTCTTGCCAGGAATCAGAGCCGTGGTGATAATGATGTCCACTTCTTTGGCTTGAGCTGCAAAGAGCGCCATTTCCGCTTTGATGAATTCTTCACTCATCACCTTGGCGTAGCCACCTTGACCGGTGCCGTCTTCCTTAAAATCCAGTTCCAGGAATTCTGCGCCGAGGCTCTGAACTTGCTCCTTGACGACGGGACGAGTATCAAACGCCCGCACGATCGCCCCCAGACCTCTGGCAGTGCCGATCGCAGCCAAACCTGCCACCCCTGCCCCAATAATCATCACCTTGGCAGGGGGAACTTTGCCCGCCGCGGTGATCTGTCCCGTAAAAAAGCGCCCAAAATTATTTGCCGCTTCAATCACAGCCCGATAGCCTGCAATATTCGCCATGGAACTCAACGCATCCAGCTTTTGGGCGCGCGAGATCCGAGGCACTGCATCCATCGCCAGCACTGTTGCCTTGCGGCTTGCCAATTGCTTCAGCAACTCCTGGTTTTGAGCCGGGTAAATAAAGCTAATCAGGGTTCCGCCTTCGGATAGCAACTCCACCTCATGTTTCCCCAGGGTGGGATGCATTTCTGGTGGGCGGACTTTCAGCACGATATCTGCAGCTTGCCAGAGCGCTTCCGCACTGGGCAAGATCTGACAACCGACCTGTTGAAAAGCCTCATCCTGAAAGCTGGCAGCACTCCCTGCACCACTTTCAATTAACACTTCAAAGCCAAGTTTTTGAAGCGTTTTTACTGTATCCGGTGTAGCCGCAACTCGACATTCATTGGGATAAACTTCTTTAGGAATACCGATTTTAAGGCTATTCTTTTCTTTTTCCAAAGGTTGTTGCTCGGCTCCAACCTCTTTGTCAATCGCTATCGTCATGTGCTTTTACAACTCTCACAGATGTGGGTAGTTAGCTGCAATCGAACGAGATCTGCATCCGAATGGCAAATCGCGGCTGCAATCATGCTGCTACGCCCAGTTCGTCAATCCAATCCTGAGCAGGCAAGAATCCATTCAAAATCCTATGGGTGATCCAACAAGGCACGGATTATCTTCAGCTTGTCTTATGATTCTTGTTGTTGTAAATAAAAAATTCTTAATATAGCTTCGAAAAATGATACGGACTTCGCCGATCGCTGAGGGGTGTATTCACTTAAAAATATGTTGGGAATTTGTCTGAAATGTTCGCTGGATATAAATTGTGAGCATTGTTGTGAAAATTGATACCCCGTGTGAAACTTTTTGCCCGACTCCGGACGTCTCTAACTGTAATGAGTGATCTCACTCATCAATCCTGATAAAGTCTTAAACTAAATGAAGTCTGTATGACTTCTGACCAAGTTCATGTCCAGTGGGTAAGCAACCTATGTTCTCTAGATCTTTCGTGAAACGCGCTTTAGCTGGCTTAGCGATCGCAGGTTGCCTGCTAGCGGGTTTACCAGCGATCGCCTTGGCGCAGGGTGGAATCACAATTTTCAGTGGCGTTGCTCGCGAAAACCAGTTGAAAGGCTGGGCTGAAAACGGCAAGTCTGGCACCTGGGATCGCTACTATCTTGAGATCCCATCCAAAAAAATGAAGCTGGCGATCGCTCAGATTTCTATTACTTACCCCAAATATTACAAAGGGGAATTTGACATTAAAGAAGTCGAAGTTCGAGTCAAAAATAAGGCAGTCAAACTGCAAGAAGTGAATTGGGACAAAGAAAATCAATTTTTAGAAATCTATCCCGAAGAACCCATTCCAGCTGGTGGCAAGGTTCAGATCATTCTCTCGAATGTAAAAAATCCTTCCTTTGGTGGCATGTTCTACTTCAACTGCCGCATTCAGGCACCTGGTGATGTCCCCATTTATCGTTATCTGGGCACCTGGATTATGAGCATTACTTAAGGTTGATTGAAGTAGGGACTCAACAGCCCCGATCGTTGCTTAATCAAGCTTGCTCCATCCCAACCATAAAGCGCAGAAGTGGTAGTTCCCTCTGCGCTTTATGGTTTTGATCGTTCAAGCTTCGGGTTCAGTCTTTTGGGAGGGTTGACCACTTGATTGCCCCTGATAATAACTGGCAATCAGTGCCACACTCAGCCACCATAGTGTATTTAATTCGGGGCGATACCAAACGGTATCGACTAATCCATGCCCCAACATCCCTGCCATCGTCGCGATCGCCGCCATTAACCAGAAGCCCTGGAGATCGGAGTGGGTGCGCAACCGTTGCAGCTGGACCCAACCCTGGTTGAAAGTCACGATTAAAAACCAGAAAAAGCAAATGAGTCCAATGAATCCCGTTTCCACAGCAATTTCGAGAAAGATGCAATAAGCGCTGAGCGCAGTGAATTTGGGACGCTGAAATAACGGGTAGACTTTGTTGAAAGCCACATTGCCGGGTCCAATCCCCAAAATTGGACGATCGCGAATCATCTCAATCACCGCTGCCCAAACATTCATGCGGAAATTATTGCTGCTATCCGCTCGTCCAATAAAAATACTGGCAACGCGATCGCGTAAGGGCTCCACAAATATCAATGCCAGCACAATGACCCCAACCAACACTCCCAACATCAGCGGAATTGCCACCACTCGCCAAACGCGCGGTAACAGCACACTCCACCAACTTGCCAATAGCAATAACAATACAAAGGCGGACACAACAAGACCAATCCAGCCGCCCCGGCTCAAGGTCAAGTAAAGACAGGTCACATTTGCTCCCACCATCGTCAGTGCCAGTGCTTTCGCTGCCCAACGACGCCAGACAAAAAATGCCGCCACACTAAAGGCAACAGCTGGAATTAAATATCCTGCCAGCAAGTTGGGGTTACCCAGATAACTATACACACGGGTTGCTTTGGATAAGGGCGAAGTGGGGTCAACCCAGGTCGCCAGGGCTTGTGCGCCATACCGATACTGATGCAGCCCATACACGCTGACTAGCAACGCTACATGCAGATAGAGGGTGATCAGCCAGGAGCGCAACCGGGGCGATCGCAAGATGCGCGAAATTAAGGCAAAGAGTAATAAATACAGCGTTAATTTTTCCCAGCCCATCAGCGCAGCTTTCTTCACGGGAGACATGGCTGTCGCCACCGTGGCAATCGACCAATACAGCAACACCATGAGATGGATGGGCGTGAAAAAACGAGGAGCTGAGTGATCGCCAGCCACTCCCTCATCTGAAAGGGTCAGCAATAACCAAAAACCGGCACAGGCGATTAATAAAACGCCAGTTAAAGCGTTAGACACAAAGGGAGCCAGCCCAAACACCAACGCTAATAAAACAAGACCTATCAAGTCTGCCCATTGCATTAACCAGCTACTGCGCCGCCAATCTCTCACCAACCCGACCAGGTGATGCAGGTAACTAGTCGCCCGCCACTGAGAGAGTGGCAACGACGACAGAGTAAATTGCTGCCAGAGGTTACTCATACAATTTCACGTACTACCTATCGCCTGCTGTAGTAAATCCCCGTTCATTATATCGATCAGTGCCCCAGCTTCTCGAAGAAACCGGGGCACTCAGCGAAGAATTAGGTTGTTTTCTGCAGCAATCGACTGTCCTCGTAAGGAGACAAGCCGTGTAGTTGGTAGTCGGCGTTGCTCAATAACAGGATGAACATGATGCTGAATGATTTGGAACGAAGCTTCAAATCATTCAGCTTTTCAGCTTTTCAGCAACGCTGGATAGTCCTCAGGTGGTTGCGGCTTGCAAGTGTTGCTCTCCCAATTCATTCATTTTGGGTAAATAAATTACATACCGATATCCAGATTCTGATGAACCTTGGACGGTGATCGTGCCACCCTGTAGCTCAACCAGTTGACGGCTCAACACCAGACCTAAATGACCTTTCACAGCCTCCAATGCCAGGGATTCCTGTGCGGGTGCGATCGCCTCAGTCTGGGTCGAAACTTTTGCTACGATTTGCCTACCTTGGGTTTGGGGTAGACAATGCTCTGCTAAAAAGCTATCCTGCCAGCTCATATCTGATTCGCTAAACCCTGAGATGGCAGAAGTTTGATACTGAAAATCGGCATACGGGATGCCATCCCCTAACCAGGGATGAGACACCCAAAGAGTGATGCTCAGCCCGTTGCCTTTGTGAGAGACATGCACGCGCACAATACTGCCAGCACTGGCGGACTGGATCACGCTAAAAATTAGGTGATAGAGAGTTTGCCGGATCTTATCTTTATCCAGTAACCAGATACGATGCCCGGGTTCTACCGTGAGACGAATTTGCTGATCTCTCCGACTGGCGGCTTGTTCTAGGGTATTGATAGCTTGTTGGCAAAGCATCTCAATATCGACAGAGATCAGATTTAAACGTTGATCGTTGTTATCCAGTTCTGCCAGTTCCAGGATTTCATTCACTAGTGATAATAAATACTGACCACTGTTGTGAATGATGTCTAGATATTCTTTTTGCTTGTTGGTCAGGGGTCCGTAAATTTCTCGGGTGAGAACGCTTGTCATCCCCATCACAGATGTGAGTGGGGTACGCAGTTCCTGTGTCAGGTAATTGAGGAGTTCTATCTTGAGTTGGTTTGCTGCAGAGAGGCTGGTAGGAGGAACATTGACGGCCAATGGCACCGATTCTGGTGCTGGTTGCGGTGCAAGTCGGGGTTTAGTGGCTTGCGATCGCTCAAACTCGCTAATTGCCCAACGAGCCGTGAGTTCCAGAAAATCGATCTCTTTGGCAGTAAATTCACGAGGGGTCAGATCCATCACTGCCAGTGTCCCCAAACAGGTTCCTTCCGAGGAGAGCAAGGGAACTCCCAGATATGCCCGGATGCCGTACTGATGCACGAGGGAGGAATGGGCAAAGGCAGGATGGTGGGCGGTGTCTGAAATCACTAATCTCTGTTGGCTATCGACCACATAAGTGCAGAAGGATTCCAGTCGGAGAATACGTCGAGAAGTTGCCAGCTCATTCATTAGCCCTGCTCTTGAAAGCCCCATGGTTGCTTTCAACAGTGCTTGATCTTCCAGCATAATGCCGAGAAAGCAGATGGGCGTTTCCAGGAAATGGGCAGCTGTCTGGATCGCTTCTTCAAAGATAGGGATACTTTCGGCGTCCAAGAGTCCTAGTTCTGAAATGATTTTCAGACGTTGTTGCTCTCGCGTAGATACAGTTAAGCCGTCCAGGCGACAAAATAGCCGATTTTCAGGGCTTGTCATTGAACCCCTACCCCCCAATTGATAGTGATGAAGAATGCTCCAGACCCCTTAAATCGGGATCTCGAATGTTACGAAGTTCTCGTCTATACCAATCGTTCCCGAACTCTTCATCCAACAAACTTCAATCACTAGCGGAGAACACGGAACTTCTGATCGGCTGAAATTCTTGACGAGAAAAACTACGGACGATCAAGGCACCAATCCCGATCGTAAGGGGGTGGCAAAGGTGTCGATGTAATTTGGCGATGTAATTTGCCTGAATTATAGCTATAGTCATTCAACTTAGGACAAGGGGCTTAAGCCCCTTGTTGCTTCCAGACTTTGAAACGTTTTAACGATCGTGACTACCGCTATCAGTGATGAATGAAAGCACTGCAGCAATGACTCATTTGGCGGGAGTGGTAGGAGTCGAACCTACACCTATCGATTTAGAAGATCGATGCCCTGATCCATTAGGCGACACTCCCATGGTCGATAGTCCTGGCAGGATTTGAACCCGCAACCCACTGTTTGTAAGACAGATGCTCCACCGTTGAGCTACAGGACTACAAGAGCGACCGACGGGACTCGAACCCATGCGCTGAGACTGGCAGACTCAGATGCTAACCACTACATCACGATCGCGTTTTGCGGAAGATTTCAAATTGGAGTGAAGGACGAGACTCGTAGCTTGCTTCCTGAAGGGTACTCGTGTCTCCTGGTTGGAAGCCGGGGATGCTTGCCGCTGCACCACATTCGCAAACTTTCATTGAACCTGTGGGGCTGGTGGTAGGATTTGAACCTACAACCCATCGCTTACAAGACGATCGCTCTGTCAATCGAGCTACACCAGCAGGGCATGTTGTAGCCACACTTGTGAAACATGCACATTTGGTTGCGGAGGTGGGATTTGAACCCACTACGTAAAGGCTTATGAGACCCCAGAGCGCACCATAGCTCCATCTCCGCCGTACCAGGGTTATGTTTTAACCTCGTGTTGCCGAGTTTTGAAACGCAACCCATACCCCTGGCGAGATTTGAACTCGCAAAAATTCCGGGTTTGAGCCGAACACGTCTACCAGTTGCATCACAGGGGCGTAAAGAGGAATGAGCGGGAGAGGAAGTCCCCATCCATCCACCCATCCACTTTTCCAGTGGGCTGTGTAGGGTTTGAACCTACGCGCTTCCGCTTAAGAGGCGGCTGCTCTACCAACTGAGCTAACAACCCAAGGGATTTTGGATTTGCAATTTTGGATTTTAGATTTGGGTTAATCCCAATCTCCAATCCAAAATCGAGTGGGTCGCCCAGGGGTTGAACCTGGATCTCTCCGCTTAAAAGGCGGCTGCATAACCGCTCTGCCAACGACCCTCGCAATCTTGGATTTATGATTTGCGATTTTGGATTGTCCAGAATCTAAAATCCAAAATCCAAAATTTCAGTACACCGAGCAGGAGTCGTAGCTTGCTTCCGCGAAGCGGTACCTACTAATAACACGCTTATCGGGCGTGCGCGTCCACCACTTCCGCCTTCGGTGCTCTTGGGACTCCCGACAGGATTTGTAGCTTGCTTCCGCGCAGCGGTACCTGCAAAATCTAGGCTCTCGACCTAGCACGTGTTCCAGTTCCGTCACGGGAGCATCAGTACCCTCGGTGGGAGTTGTTCGCGAAGCGTCTCCGCTAGGAGAAACCCACAAAAATCCGGTCTCTGAAGCCAGCACGTCTGCCAGTTCCGTCACGAGGGCAAATGATTTTTGATTTTGTTCAGTGGCAGTCTGGCTGCCACTGAACAAACGACCCAAGTAAATGGTCGGGATGGTAGGATTTGAACCTACGACCTTCCGCTTCCAAAGCGGCAACTCTAAACCAAGCTGAGCTACACCCCGCTATCCTTGGTACTGCTGGTGGGAGTCGAACCCACAACCTCCGGTTTCTAAGATCGGCACCTCTTCCAGTTGGGCTACAGCAGCACAAATCTTGGTTGCCAAGTTTCAAATTGGCAGATGGTACTCCTGGTGGGAGTTGAACCCACACATAGACTGTTTTTGAGACAGCCGCCTCTGCCAGTTGGGCTACAGGAGTATGAAACAGGAGGATAGAGATATTGACCCAGCGATATCTCACGCCCCCCGACTGGGAAGGAAGGAATCGAACCCTCAACCACTTGATTCAAAGTCAAGTCGCTTTACCTGTTTGCGTACTTCCCAACGAAATAGCTGCCCCAGTAGGACTCGAACCTACAACCCTGCGGTTAACAGCCGCTTGCTCCGCCATTGAGCTATGAGGCAATGCAATCGGCGATCGCAGCTGCGATCGCAGTCCCCCAGGTCGGTTTCGATCCGACGACCTCCTGTTCTTCAGACAGGCGCTACTACCTACTGAGCTACCGGGGGAAAAGCGAGGACGGAGGGACTTGAACCCCCACTCTTCAGGTTCGTAATCTGAGATGTTCATCCAGTTACACCACGTCCTCATCAGGCGGAGAGCAGTGGACTCGAACCACAATTGTTCATCCATCTGTTTAGCAAACAGCGCCGATCGCCCGATCGGTTTACTCTCCATCAACTTTGTCAATCAAACTTTGTCAATCAAACAATTAGCAACGCCAACAGTTTGGTAGGTCGGGCAGGAGTCGCACCTGCAACGTATTAAACGGCTGTTTTACAGACAGTTGCCCACGCTGCTAGGCGAGCCGACCCATATTGATTGCTATTCAGTAGCTAGCAAGATTTGGCAGTGCCGACGGGAGTTGAACCCGCAAACACAGGTTTGAAAGACCTGTGGCTTTACCGATTTGCCTACGGCACCAGAATTGGAGACTTCTACGATGTGCAAGTTTGGGAAGCTGTTTTTTTAAGCCCCCTTGGTGGAGGCTGTAGGAATCGAACCTACGTCGCTTTACAGGCGAGTATCCAGTATGTAGGCTTCTCGGATTGGGGCACACCGTAGAACACAGAGACCAGGATTTGAACCCGGACAAAAGGCTTTGGAGACCCTTGTGCTGCCGTTACACTATCTCTGCATCGATCGCAGCGACGGGACTGATGGTTTGCTTTCACAAAGCAGTACCCGTAATGACCAAGTGCTTGGGGTTTTGTCATTAAGCGACGCTGCCATGAATTGGACTCCAGGGTGGGAATCGAACCCACGAATAGTTGGTTTTGCAGACCAACGCCTTCCCACTTGGCGACCTGGAGACGCAATGCTGTGCGAGTTAAAGAAGCAATTTGGGTTTGAACTACCTCGCCCCATAGTTGGAGGCGAGGATTGGATTTGCACCAACAATTATCGTTTTTCAGGCGATCGTTCTACTGTATGTATGCTTCTCACATCAGGGCACAGCAACGAGGATGACAGGGGTTGAACCTGTGCCGTCCTGCCTCGGAAACAGGCGCTCTGTCCATCTGAGCTACATCCTCATTTGGGAGCCTTGACGGGGTTTGCACCCGCTTCTCTCTAGCTGAGAACCAGAGCGACTTATCTGCTCGTCCACAAGGCTACACTCGGTTATGTTCTAGATCGGTTGTGGTATTTTTTGAAAGCTTGCTGAGCAAAGCTTTCAAAAAATACCACAACCCCTTTGAAACACTACCGTTACATACGGGGATGATGGGATTTGAACCCACGATCTTTCGCTCGACAGGCGACTGCTTTGAACCGGGCTAAGCTACACCCCCAAGGTGGCACTTATTCAGTTTTCAAGGTTCAGATGGGTTCGTGTGGGCGTTGCTGATTCTGGGTATGAATTTGGAGCTGCATGAATCGAAACTTCGTTCCAATTCATACTGCTATTCAGCACCACCTTCGTGTGAACCAGAATTAGAGCAACCAACGCCGTTCCAGATGATAGGTTTGCGATAAATGGCGGAGTGCTGGAATGGGCTTGGTTGAGTTGGAAGATTGACTTCCCTGATTTTGTGGATGATCTGCTCGAAGTGGTACGGAGGCGCCTGAAAGCTGAGTCGATAAGGACTCTGAAAACTTCGAGAGATGACTCGTTCGTTGCAGGTTGCTAGCTGTCATGGGAGTTAGCTCCTTGGTGTCTTACCTCATACTACAAATATAATACAACATACTACAAAGTGTCAAGGGAGGGACTAAAACTTTTTTGGAGAAGGCGGGGAAGGAGAAAAAGCAATGGTGATGTTGCCTAAAAACAATCCCCGCTTCTGGATATCAGAAGCGGGGACGGGGAAGTTAATCGACTTTCCCTTAGAAAGGTGGCAGGATTGTTCTGCTCCTTCCGCTTCTAATTCGTTGATCCAGGGTCGGTTTACCATCCATGCCGACACGGGTGGATTTACCGCCGTTAAGTTGCTCCGTGCCTTCCAAGGCAAACAGCGCAAATGCCCTACCCCCACTCTGATGAGGGCGAATATGGCGACTGCATAAGGTGGCTAGAAGATTCCGGATCATGGCGGGTTGTAGTATTTGTATTACAGCTTCAAGGATCTATATACTACAAATGTAGTATCGGTTTGTCCACTGGATTGATGAATTCGGTGGTTCGATTATGGATACATGCCAATCAAGTGGCGCTACGGAAATGCCTGATTGGTTTTTCAGCAAATGGAAAAACGGCTTTGATTGAGAGGGCGGATTTTGCACGCTTGGGTAGCTGAGCCGTGTGAGCAATGGTTGTTTTGAGTCGCCTTGAGATCAAGCTTCAGAAGCCAGGAGAACTAATGTGCTTGGATTTTACCAGTCTCTACAACTGATAATTCAAGCTGAAGTAAGCACCACTGTCCTGGATGTTGTTGCCCCGATCGCTCAAATGAATGATGGGCAATCCGTAATCTAACCGCACACTCAGGCGGGGTAAAGGTTGCCAAAGCAGACCCAGTCCAATGCTGGCAAGAAAGGTTTGATCGGGTTCGAGGTTGGGGTTGTTGCCGACATTCCACACCGCACCGAGTTCGGCAAAGGGGGCAAATTGCACGATGGGTGACCCGTTGGCATCGCGATGCACCGTAATCCGATCTTCTGCCGAGAGACGAATACCATTATCGCCAGAGCGGGCATTTTGCCGATAGCCGCGCACGGACTGTCCCCCACCAATCACAAACTGTTGCGAAGGTAGCAAGCCATCGGGGGTGAGTTGCACATCGGCTTGCACAATCAGTAAATGATCTGTGCTGAGCCGCTGCACTCGTTGCGCCTGCCCCAACCAACTAAAAAACTGCCCATCGGGAATATCACCAGCATTCTCCGTGGCATCGAATAGATCAGTACCAATGCTGAATTGCGATCGCAATGACCAGGCACCCGCTGCATCGCGCTTTAAATAATCCTGTCCAAACTTAATCACACTGGTGCGGCTAACGCCATTGGCGTCCGGGCCAATACCAAACGGATTGGGCAAATCGTTGAAGATAAAGGTTTGCCCATCCTGAAAGGCAAAACCGAGCGAGAGGGCAAATTCTTCGCGCGGCGATCGCACCAGGGGTTGGCGGTAATTGATTTCATAGAGTTCTGAATTGCCGCGAATCTCTAGAACATCAAACGGAGAAGCCGTAATTTCGTTATGATTCCAACTACCTCGCAGTTGCAATGTGCCATTCATGGCATTCAACGGGATGCGATATGCCCAATCAAATGACTCAGACCCACCTGTGTAAGTGCGGCTGTACCCCGTAGACACCTGGTCGCCTAATCCAGTCAAGTTACGAAAACTGAGATCCACTCCAAACTGCTCTCCGCCAACGCTGGGAGGTGAATAGTTGTCGGTACTAACAGAGCCTTCAAAACGATTTGCCTCCGTCACCCGCACAATCAGAATACTTTTGCCAAACTGGGTGCCTGCGCGCAGACTCGCTTCCACATTTTTGAACAGCGGGTCAGCCCGGAGGAGTTTGAGCTGATCTTCCAGCTTGTTCATATTTAGCGGTTTTCCGGCTCCTAGTTTGACTCGCTTCCGAATATAGGATGACTTCACATGGTGGGTACCTTCGATGTCGATTTTTTCTAAACTGCCTTCCACGACCTGGATTGGCACCACACCCTCCTGGATTCCAGCTTTGTCCAGAATTGCCCGTGAGGTAATGTAGCCCTGGTTCAAGTAAAGCTGGGTGATGTGGTCGGTCAGGGCTTGCAGTTCTGTCAAAGCCACCGATCGTCCTTTCAGTGGTTGGGTCAGTGGGTTGAGTTCGGTTGCTGACAGAATGGTGCTGCCCGTGATTTGGATGTCGCGGACGGGGATGGCATTTGGGAAAGCGGGGGATTCAGGGACAGACGGAGGGGGGGAAGCAGGGGGAGGGGCAGGAGTGAGAACGGGAGGATTGGGAGGCGGGGCAGTTTGGAAGAAGGGTTCGGGGGGTGGTAGGCGATCGGAGGGGTCGGGTTGGGCGGCGATGGGAATACTTTGGCTGGCGGTGGTCAGGGATGTTTCGTGGATAGGGGGACGGGAGGCGATCGGTTCAAAGCTAGGAGGGGGAGCTTTTGGGCGATCGGCTCTCAAGGTGGGAATCATGGCTCCTCGACGCAGGGTATAGGAGCGGGGGCTGGGTTCGGCTTGGGAAAATTCCAGGTTAGAGGGTTCTGGGGTAGGGGTGATGGGAGTGCTTTCTCCTGAAGCAACTTTGAGCGGTTGGATGAGTTGGGTGGCTGCATCTGGGTTGATGGGTCTGACTTCCTCAGGAATGAAGGCATCGTCAACTGCCGGAGGGCTGGGCGGCGCTGAATAATCCATAAGTTCACACCTGGGGGCTAAACGATGAGGTGCTAAAGATACCTAGTTGATACAGATGCCGCACCGAGTCATCAGTAAGAAATTGGCTAAGTTTGGGATCAAAAATCGATCTGTGCGGAATTTTCGGTTGCGGAAATTCCTGATTGGGTAAAACGGGGCTGAATCTCTAAGTTATTCATATCAGCGGCGTTCATAGCCCCCGGAACCGCCTATGACAGCAAAAATTTCTCTGGTGATTACCAGTCACAACCGCGATCGTTACCTGGGTTCTGCGATAGCCAGTGTTTTACGGCAGACTTATTCTGATTTTGAGTTGCTGGTTTGGATCGATGGCTCGACTGATCGCACCGCAGACATTGCCCAGCACTATGCAACTAGCGATGCACGGGTGCGGGTGGTGATTGCCGAGCATTTGGGGCACACGCCCGCGTTGCAGGCTGCGATCGCCCAGACAACCGGGGAATATATCGGTTGGGTGGATGATGACGATTTACTTTCGGCAGAAGCTTTACGACAAACCGTTGCCGTGCTGGAGTCTGCCCCATCTGTGGGAATGGTGTACACCGACTATCTGGATATTAATCTGGATGGAAAAGTGTTGGGCTATGGCAACCGTTGCCAAATTCCCTACAGTCCCCAGCGATTGTTGGTAGACTTCATGACCTTCCACTTTCGCTTGATGCGGCGATCGTACTATGAACAAGTGGGCGGCTTGAACGCAGCGTTCGCCCTGGCAGAAGACTATGACCTGTGCCTTCGACTTTCTGAAGTGACCCAAATTCAACGGGTGCGGCAACCGCTCTATTATTATCGCAACCACACCCACACCCTCAGTAATCAGCAGCGGCAAGCGTTGCTGGAACAGTCTCAGCAGGCGATCGTGCAGGCACTCTGGCGACGGAAGCTAGCGCATCAGTGGGAGATTGAATTACGGGGCGATCGCTTTCATTTGCAACGAAAATCAGCCCTCGCTTCTGCGCTACCCACTGCCAGTCGTGGCGCCGGCATTTTTTTGGCAACCCTGCCTCTGGTGGGCATTGCCGCCCAACCCACTCAAGCAACCCCACTCGATCGAGATACCGAAGTTCCCCTCGCTCCACCTAGTGAACTTTTCCCAGTTTCAACCCATGCCGTTCCACAAGAGACGTCGGACTTTGTGCAATCGGGCATTCGTCCAGAAACGATCGCCATCCCCGAACGTATTGTTTCTGAACCTGACATTGCAGTTGGGGCTCGAGCGGAAGGTGAGATGGCGCCTGACGCAATCTCTGCGAAGCCAGACATGCATTCGGAAGCATCTGCGATCGCTGGCGATGCCGTGCTAACAATAGTTCCCCCAAGCTCCAACCGATCAAACGGTATGGAGGATCTGGCAGTGTTGAGATCTCAGAAAGCAGAAGAAGTCTCCCAACGCAATGTCGGGATTCCGCGAGAATTTCCATCCACTGCCCCTTCTAGGCAAAACGAAGAAAAGTATTTCTCCCAAATCCAGCCAACCGCCAAACCCAATGGCGTAACCGCTCTAGGAAATGCCGCCAGAGCCATCCAAACCGAGGTTCTAACCAAACTGCCGCCTCCCGAAACGATCGCGCCTGAATATGCTGCTCGCCGACCCGAACCCGAGCCCATTTTAGTCGCCCAGGCAATCACTCCTGCCAACGATGGCACCGGGACGATCGTTATTCCCCAGGGCAACCAACTCAACATCACGGGCGGACAAACCTCTCGCAACGGAGCCAATCTCTTCCACAGCTTCTCCCAATTTGGACTCAGCCCCAGCCAGATCGCCAACTTCCAATCTAATCCCCAGATTCAAAACATTTTGGGACGCATCAACGGAGGTAGCCCCTCCCTCATTAACGGCTTAATCCAGGTGACTGGCAGCAACGCCAACCTCTACCTCATGAACCCGGCAGGTATTGTGTTTGGAGCCAACGCCCAACTCAATGTTCCCGGTTCCTTCACGGCTACGACTGCTGATGCGATCGGCTTTGCTGGAGGTTGGTTTGATGCGTTGGGTGCGACCAACTACAGTGCCTTGAACGGCACCCCGACCACCTTTGCCTTTAACCTGAACCAACCGGGGGCGATCGTCAACGCAGGAAATCTTTCCGTAGGACAGGGACAAGCCCTTAACCTAGTGGGTGGCACTGTTGCCAGTACCGGACAACTCACCGCCCCAGGCGGACAAATCATGGTTGCAGCGGTTCCTGGCACTTCTCTGGTGCGCATCAGCCAGCCCGGTAGCCCCTTGAGTTTGGAAATTGAGCCAATTTCCCAAGCTTCCCCATCTGGCCTTACCCCGCTCACGCTGCCTGAGCTACTGACCGGACCCGCCGCGGCTGCCGTTCCCAGTCTCACTGCCAGTGGTACCACCCAGGCACAACTCACTGCTTCTGGCACACCTGTTCCGATCTCTCCAGGCACCGCGCTGGTTTCTGGCTCCATCAATGTTACAAACCTAACACTGGGACAGACCGGAGGCTCTGCCGCTATCCTCGGCAACAAAGTCGGTCTGATCAGTGCCAAAATCAATGCGTCGGGTGCGAGTGGAGGTGGCACAGTTTTAGTTGGGGGAGATTACCAGGGCAAAGGCTCCGTTCCCAATGCCGCTCGCACCTATGTTAGTCAAGATTCTGTCATTCATGCAGATGCATTCACCAGTGGCAATGGTGGTAAAGCCATTGTCTGGGCAGATAACACCACTGCTTTTAACGGCAACATCACGGCGAAAGGTGGGCATCGATCGGGCAGTGGTGGCTTGGTCGAAGTCTCTGGTAAGCAAACCTTGCTGTTTCGAGGCACGGCTGATCTGAGTGCGCCCCAGGGCACGCTAGGTAATTTATTACTCGATCCCCAAAACATTACGATCGTTGCAGGGAAAGGCTATGGAGCACTCAACTTACAGGATGGTGCTTTGCCTGATGTTCTTCAGGATGATTTTTTGGGACAAGACATTACCCTTTCGCAGAATGCGCTACAAACCCTATCGGGAAATGCCAACGTCATTCTGCAAGCCACGGATAATGTCACGATTAACTCACTCGGTATTCTCTCTACCGTTTACATCCCTGGCTCCCTAACTTTTCAACCGGGCATCGGTTCCATTACCTTTCAGGCAGATGCTAATGCGGATGGCGTTGGTAACTTCAGCATGAATCCGCTCGATACGATTAATACCAGTGGTCGATCGATCGCAATTTCTGGGCGTAATGTCCAAGTTGGCAACATCAACACGACTAATTTTTCTCCTGGCAGTAGTCAGAGTGGTTCTATAACCCTGACAGCCTCGAATCTGTTGACTACAAGAAGGCTCGATGCCTCTGGCGCGATCGGCGGAGATATTCTGCTGACCGGCGATGAAATTGACTTGTTGGGGGGAGGCTTTTCGGTGCTCAGTAATGGGGGCAGTTTGGTTTTGCAACCTGCAACACCGGGGCAAAATGTGATTGTGGGGGGTGGTATCGGAACAGCGGCGCTTGATTTAGATGCCACCGATATCAGTGCGATCGGAGCGGGCTATTTTGCCTCCACCACGATCGGCAGGAACAATGGCAGTGGCACGATTACGGTAAGTACGCCTCAATTTTTCTCTGGCTCACTTCTGGTTCAGTCTCCCCAAGGAGCGATCGTGATTGATGCGAACTTAGCCAGTAGCGATGCGATGGTCTTAAGCGCCGCGACCACCACCCTCAACGCCGATGTGGCAACCGAGGGAGCAACCGCCACCGATACCTTGACGATTGACAGTCCTCAAGTCATTTTGGGCAATGATGTTAAGGTTTCCACCACCACCGATGGCAATGGTGCAGACATTACTTTTACAGGCGCCATCAATGGTGTTCACAATTTGTTTGTGGATGCAGGCTTTGGTTATGGTACCGCGATGTTTGGCGGCACGATCGGCAATCTCACTTCTTTAAGTAGCCTGATTGTACTTGCCGGAAATTCCCTGGTTGGCAACAACATCACCACCACTGGAAATGGCATATTCTTCGCCAGCCCGGTGACGCTGACCAACAGCGCCATTTTCAATGCTGGAACTGGGACGATCGCTTTCTTCCCCAGCCTATCGGTTGGCAATTACCATCTCAATCTCACAGCGGATGAGATTGATTTTTCTGGATCGGTGACTGCAACGGGAGGCACATTGCTCTTACAACCCTTTACCTCGAATCTGGCGATCGACATTGGGGGGGTAGGGTATGGTGGCGCAGCCCTGGATCTCAACCAAACTGATTTAGCTGCTCTCGCCAACACGGGCGGCTTTAGTTCCGTCACCATTGGACAGGCGAATGGGGGCAGCCCGATTACCTTTACTGGAAACGCGACCTTCGTTGATCCAGTCATTGTCCAGGCTCCGACAAGCACTGGGTCAATCACATCAACCGGGACAACGATCACAGGCTCAGGAAATGCTTCCATTACATTGATCGCCAATCAAACGATTACAACTGGTAATATGACGGCGCCTTCTGGAATCACATTGGTGAGCAATCAAGGCGCCATTGATTCGACCAATGGGATACTCAGCACGGCAACTAGCACGGGCAATAGTGGTACGATTGCCCTCACTGCCAGTCACGGCAGTATTACCAGCGGTCTTTTGGATTCCGCTGCTAGTCAAGGTGCAGGTGGAGCGGTTTCTCTGATTGCCGATCGGGAATTGAGCGCTGGAACCATCAATGCTCAAGGCAATACGGTTGGCGGCAAAGTCAATCTGGTAAGCAACCGCAGCAACGTAACTGCCAGCAACATCACCACGTCTGCCAGTGGCAGCACAGGTGGCGCGATCGCCCTTAACGCTTCGCAAGGTAACGTCATCAGTGGAGATCTGGATGCATCCGGCCTCACTCAAGGCGGGAATGTATCTGTCGTTGCCCAGAACACTATTCAAACGGGTTCCATTAACACCCGTGCTAGCCTGGGCGATGGGGGTGATGTCACCATTGATCCCTTAGGCGATGTCCAAGTCAGTTTCATCAACGCGCAAGGCGGCAGACGGGGCATCGGCGGCAATGTGGATATCACGACTCAACGCTTTTTCCGGGCAACCAGTACTTTCGTAGACCAGAACCAGATAGTTGCCAGCATTTCCACCGCTGGTGGATTGGGAGGTGGTTCCATCATCATTCGTCATGGTGGTGGAGCGGCTAGAGTGCCATTTGTAGTGGGCAGTGGTACAACGAACGGAACCGCCGGAGCCATTACCACGGGCAATCAACCTGATGGCACGATCGCCCCCTTGCGATCGTTCCCAGGCAGCCATTTCCAGGACATTATCCAAATTATCACGCAGGATTTTGACGGCCCCCCGCAAAACCATCCCGCGCCGCTCCTGGGCATCCCTGGCGGCAGCGCTCAGCTGCCCTGCCTGGATTCAGGCATTTCTAGCGTTGATAGTGGCTTTACAGGTGAGTATGAGAAATATTTAGGGACTGCTGCCAGTGGGGGCAATCGCAACCTGGGCGATATGTGCAGTACTTTGAGCAATATCGAATCTGAAACAGGCATTCGTCCAGCCCTGATCTATGCCGCATTTCTGCCAGAAGGGACGCTGACCGGGGCAGGGAACAAGTCACTGGAGTCAGATGCGGGCGATCGTCCCCCCCAAGCCAACGATCAGCTAGAACTGGTGCTCGTGACGGCGCAAGGACTGCCCATCCGCAAACGCATTGAGGGGGCTACACGCGCGAATGTGGTGGAACTCGCCAATACTTTCCGGCGGGAGGTTTCAGATGGTCGCAAAATCCGCACCAAGAGTTATCTGAAGCCAGCGCAAGCCCTCTATCAACTGCTGATTGCGCCTCTGGAAAGTGACTTACAAACCCGCAAAGTCGAAAATCTGGCATTTATTCTGGATGCAGGGCTGCGATCGCTCCCCTTGGCTGCCTTGCACGATGGCAAAGAATTCTTGGTGGAGAAATATAGCCTCGGTCTCATGCCCAGCATTAACCTGACGGATACCCGTTATGTCGATATTCGCAAGAGTCAAGTACTTGCCATGGGGGCTTCGGAGTTTTCTGACCTCAACCCTTTACCGGCGGTTCCGGCAGAGCTTTCTATCCTGAGCCATTTGTGGCAGGGGGAATCGTTTCTCAATCAAGACTTTACGCTCAACAACCTGAAGACACAGCGAGAAAAGCACCCGTTTGGCATCATTCATTTGGCAACCCATGGTGAATTTCTGCCAGGAAATTCCAATCATTCTTTCATCCGCTTGTGGGATAAACCACTGCGATTGAGCCAGTTTCAAGAATTGGGCTTAAACTATCCCCCCGCACAACTCTTGGTGTTAAGTGCCTGCCGCACAGCCTTGGGCGATCGCGATGCCGAGTTGGGTTTTGCTGGCATGGCAGTCCAGTCAGGGGCAAAATCGGCGCTGGGTAGCCTATGGTACGTCAGCGATGTCGGCACCCTGGCATTGATGAGTGAGTTTTACGACCAGTTACGCCAACTGCCAACCAAAGCGGAAGCTTTGCGACAGGCACAAATTGCTTTGTTAAAAGGGCAGGTAAAGTTTGAAGACGGCAGACTCCAAGTTGCTGGACAGCCAGACATCCCTTTACCTCAGGATTTGGTAGGTTTATCCAACAGCAATCTAACCCATCCCTATTTCTGGTCACCGTTTACGCTGGTTGGCAATCCTTGGTAAGAAGATCAATGAAGAGACCAGGGGATTTATCTTTTACGATCGCATATACAGCAAAAGATATCTTACCTGCAACTCCTTATTTGGACTGACAGGCCGGGTCAAGGTGAACCTCCTGCGGATCGACGAGAAAGAGATAGGTATTTAAAGCGTGCTCACAGCTGATACTCCATCGTACGGCATCAGATCCCACCCGATATTCTCTTTCGACATGCGCATAGTTATCAAACGGATCTTTGGGAAAATCCGTCACGATATCGTAATGGTTATAGATTCGCCAACTGAAAGGGACATGCGAATCGAAACATTGTTTGAATGTGTCATCTCCCACCCTAGGTGAGGCAAATGTGTAAGTGTCGGGTTTTAAGCCGTTATTACTGGCAATATCGAGGGCATAGAGCGTGGTCAGCGCCCCTCCCAGGCTATGTCCTACTGCAATGGCATGGATCTCACTTAAATCTGAGATCCCAGTTTTCTCTTGCAAAATTTGAGCGACATCCGATGCAAAGTTTTTCGAAGGTGCAGACTCAGCCTCCAACTGCTGAGGTGTCATAATCCCAAAAGTGTTGTAAATATCTAGAAATCCAGTTGCGACATTACCGCCTCCACTTACCTGTAAAAATGGGGTAGGGAGGAAGTGGAAATCATCCCACCATTCCATCAAATCTTCTGTGCCACGCAGGGCAATGACGATTTCTAAGGGATTGGTTTCACCCTGGGCGATAAAGCCGTAGAACTGGCGTGTGGTATCTTCTCCAAAAAAGTCAGTCATTTGGATAGTTGCGAGCAGCTGATACCCCTGTGGAAAATCACAATTGGCAGGAGGATTGAGCACACCTGGCTGGAACATTGAATACGCAGCGGCCACAAACTTACCATAGCCGACAGTTGTTTTAGGATCTGGTTGGTTTGCCATGGATATTCCCCTAATTTGATTTTCTCCAGACAAAGTCAATAGTAACCGAGCCTGTCCTAAAACGTAGCCCGTCTCAATAAGGCTTTACTTAACCAGACAAAAATATGTTCCCTCCCTGATGTTGTCGCCTTCAATATCTGTCAACGCATGGGCTTGAAGGCTTACCGTGCCTATGTTCTGACTGTTTGAGAAATCATCTTCTCCAAAGAAATCATCCTTAGGGTCAAGAGAATTTGAAGTCTTGTATCGTTATAACAAGGTAAGCCTAATTTAAGATCCCAACTTAGAACTGCCCGTTACTCTGCCAAGCGTTATTTGGCGAGGTTTCAACTTGCCAAATCATCAATCTTGCTTGACTCTCAAGGTACAAAATCAAGTCTGATAGATTGTCACCTGGTGGGCAGCAGAACGGCAATTCTTGTCTTAGGAGAAGATGCCTACCCGATTGTGCGAAACCATTTTACTGATATGAAACCTTTTCCCCGTCTGCGATCGGATGAAAAGCCATTAGACTATTCAGGGCTTAAAATCCTTCTCCTAGAAGATGACCCGATCGATGTTGAGCTAATTCAGACGGCGCTTAGCAGTGGAGGAGTTCAAGCTGAACTAATTTGTACCCATAAGCGCCAGGATTTTCTGGAGATTTTGCAAACGCAGCCGCCAGATTTGATCTTGTCAGACTATATTCTGCCAAAGTTTGATGGTTTTTCAGCGCTAAAAATTGCCTGTGAAGTTCGTCCAGAAGTGCCTTTTATTATGGTGTCTGGTGTCTTAGGCGAAGAGCAAGCGATCGAAGCGCTGAAGCAAGGTGCAACGGATTATGTCCTCAAGCATCGACTGGAGCGGTTAGTGCCTGCGGCAGTACGGGCATTACAAGAAAGCCGAGAGCGACGGAAACGCCAGCAATTGGAAGCCTCTCTCCACCAGACGGATGATTTATTGAAAGCGATTGTTGAGGCTTCTCCGATCGCGATTTTTACCCTGAATCTGGATGGTCGTGTCATGACCTGGAATGTCATGGCAGAGCAAATTTATGGTTGGCAAGCCAAAGAAGTGCTTGACCGTCCCCTGCCAGTGATTCCAGATAATTCCCTCAGTGCCTTCCAACAACACTTTCATCAAGTATTGCATAGCCGAACACTCACTAATTTAGAATGCCAGCATCTGAAAAAAGATGGGAGCTTGGTTGAGATCAGCGCTTCTCTATTGCCTGTGCACAATCTTCAATCAGAGGTGCATGGGGTTGTGATTACAGCGATCGAGCGCACGGCTTCCAAACCAACCAGGAGCGATCGTCTGGATCAGTTGTGGTGTGAGCAAAAAGCCCGAACTGCACTAGAGTCTGCCAGCCGCATTAAAGATGAATTTTTAGGGATGATCTCCCACGAGCTAAGAACCCCCCTCAACGCGATCGTGGGATGGGTCAAATTGATTCAAAAAAACAACCTGAATCCGGTGGTACTCAAGCAGGCTGTAGAAGTGATTGAGCGCAATGCGACATTGCAAACTCAATTGATTGAAGATTTGCTGGATATGTCTCACATTCTCCGAGGCAACCTGCGCTTGACTCTGGGTTGCGTTGATATGGTAAATACCATTCGAGCAGCCCTGGATGCTCTGGAACCCGCGATCGCTGCAAAATCCATTCAGGTGAAGTGGGTGATGAATAGCCCAGTGACAAAAGTTTCTGGCGATCCCGTTCGGCTTCAGCAGGTACTTTGGAATCTATTATCGAATGCGATTAAATTTACTCCTGCGGGTGGGCAAATAACAGTCCAACTTGACCAACAAGGAACTCACATTCGGGTTCAAGTCATCGATACGGGGATTGGGATTGAAGCCGATTTTTTACCTTATGTGTTTGAATACTTCCGTCAGGCTGATGCATCAACGACAAGGTTCTATAACGGGTTAGGGTTGGGGTTAGCAATCTCTCGTTACCTCGTGGAATTACACGGCGGCACCATTCAGGCAAAAAGTTTGGGTCAAGGACAGGGGGCTACCTTTACCCTAACGTTGCCGATTCGATCGAGCGCAAGCATGGGCGATGCTCTTCATGATCATCCTTGCATTGAGACCGGTGAATTGCCCCCTCGCTTTCCCTTACACGGGGTCAGAATAGTTCTGATCGAAAGCATAGACAAAGATAATACGAATACGCTGGTAAAATTTGCCAACCTATTAGGGCAACAAGGTGCACAGGTTGTTATGACCCACTCTGTGCAAGAAGCTCATGCAATCTTAGAACAATTTGTACCCAATCTATTGATTGGGGATACGAGTGTCCTGGGTACGAGCCATGCAACCTCACCACAGTCTATCCGGGCTTTATCGCAGCAGTTTCATAATATTCCCGTACTGGTGTTAATGGCGGATGACGGTGAGATTGAACTATTACCAGGGTTTGCGATCGGATTGCAGCTTTGTATGGCAAACCCCCTAGAATCGACAAAGATTATAGAGACCGTTTGTCAACTGATATCCGGAGATCGTTCAACCCACTCAAGGGAAAAAAGAGCGGAGGAAAACGGATAATGTCCTAAAGCATGGGTCACGCAATCCTGAGAGCTGCGTGTCAGGTGCTGTCAAGCCTAACATCATGGCTCTGCTGATAGCGTAACTTACCGAAATTTCTGGCAGTGGCGTGTGACGGTATTGCCTCACAAACATTTCCGACGCAACTACGATGCCATTCTGAAGATAGGTACAAACCAAGCCGAATCGGTTAATTAAGATATCGCTTGTATAGTTCAATAAAATTTGTAAGTCCATTCTTGTCATCCTTTAAGCCTGATTGTTCAACCCTTGGGTAACAATGACTCCTTACGAGAATTCGATATCATAGATAGTTCTTTATCCTGTTAATTAGCAGTTGATGATGTCTTACCTCCCTGATTATGTGTCCCGTGTCGGTCGTATTTTAGTTGTTGATGACTTACCAGATAATTTGTTTTTGATTCAAACGGTTCTGGAAGACAGTCATTACGAGGTTAAGCTAGCAAAAAGTGGAGAAGAAGCTTTAGCTGAGGTCGAAAAATTTAAACCCGATCTCATCTTGTTGGATGTGATGATGCCTGGAATGGATGGTTATGAAGTGACAAAGCGCATCCGACAGAAAATGCAAACTAAAGCATTGCCCTTTATCGCAATTTTGTTGATTACTGCGGATGAGCGATCGAGTGTGGTGAAGGGACTCGATATCGGAGCCGATGATTTTATCCGTAAACCTTTTGATGTGGATGAGTTATCGGCACGGGTGCGATCGCTCTTGCGGCTAAAATACAGCATTGATGAGCAAGAACAAAGCATCCGTCAGCGGGAAGATTTTGTTTCATGGCTCACGCACGATTTACGCACCCCTTTGGTTGCCAGCGATCGCATGTTTACGCTTTTTCAGAATGGGGCATTTGGTGAAATTTCAACCGAGATGCAGGAAGCGATCGACATTATGATTCGCAGCAATCAAAACTTGTTGCAAATTGTCAATACGGTGTTGGAAGTTTATCGCCACGAAGCCAAGTGCAAAGTGTTTAATCTTGCCCCTTGTGACTTGGTTGCTGTAATAAATGAAGTGGCGGAAGAACTGAAACCTTTGGTGATGGCTCAAGGGTTAGACTTAGTTGTGGAGGTGACGCATCCCCCCAACACTGGAGTTGATCAGTTTAGCCATCCTCTCACCCAAGTCCTGGGCGATCGGTTAGAATTGCGCCGCGTGTTGACCAACTTAGTAGGCAATGCCATCAAATTTACGGAATCAGGGAGCATCACGATTCGGCTAACGGGAGCCTATCCCCCTGCCCTGGCGGTTTCTGCTACTTCACCTTTGCAGTCTGGGGTTACCCTGCAAGTGATCGATACAGGCAGCGGCATGTCGCCCAACGAACTGGCGACACTCTTTGAACGGTTTCGGCAGAGTAAGCATCGCCGATCGGGCAGTGGGTTGGGGCTATACCTGTCTCGCCAAATTGTTGAGTCACACAAAGGCACGATCTCAGCCCAATCAGAACTCGGTAAAGGCAGCACGTTTACGGTTCGCTTACCTGCACATACGTAGGCACCCCATATCAAAAGAGCATCTCGATTCTCTACACCGGAGATTGCTCAGTGAATATCCGGATTTTTGGCAGGAGACTGGAATTTTGCTTGTATACGCTAGCCAGTCAGGCAAACCTTCCTAGCCATGTCTCGCAAACCTACTCTTACGCTTTTTTTTCTGCTGATCTTAGTTTTCATTGGGTTTGGCGATCGCTTTTTGCCCAAACCCCTGAGCACCTATAGCATCCAAACCCGCAACAGCCTCAACCAAACCATTGTGGGTCTATTTCCCAGCGTAAAGACGGGATCGCCTTATGAGCGCACAGAACAAGCGATCCAAAAGGAAGAAAAAGGTGGGCAATAAGGTCTTCTCAGCTAGTTTCTAGCAGTTTCAACGCCCAAACGGAAACGGTTATAAGGGCACAAGGCTTGCGCCCTTAGCGGTTGTTTGAACCAGGTGTGCGCGTGATGTTGGACACTCAGCCCCCCCCTAGCTCCCCTTAAAAAGCTACGGTGTACACACTGATAGTGATGTCCTTGAGTGGGTTGATCCCCCTAAATCCCCCTTTTTTCTAGCGCAGCGGTGCGTATAGCCTGTCGGCATGGCTTCGCTAAAGCACAGGGATTGAGGGGGATCGGGTCTGTTGCTACTTGCGAAAGGACTTTCAAAACATCCTCTTACAAGACAGGAGATTGTTTTGAGAAACCCTCTTAATCCTGCTTCAGCCAGCTAAACATCGCGCGCAGATCTTTACCCACTTCTTCAATGGTGTGTTCTGCTTCGCGACGACGCATGGCATTAAAGCCCGGTTTGCCGGCCTGGTTCTCCAGCACAAATTCACGCGCAAATTGTCCGGTTTGGATCTCGTTCAAGATCTTCCGCATTTCAGTGCGGGTTTCATCTGTAACGATACGAGGACCGCGGGTTAAATCGCCATACTCAGCAGTGTTGGAGATGCTATCGCGCATCTTTGCCAACCCTCCCTCCACAATCAAGTCCACAATGAGCTTGACCTCGTGTAAGCACTCAAAATATGCCAGCTCAGGCTGATACCCGGCTTCCACCAAAGTTTCAAAGCCTGCTTTGATTAGGGCAGTGAGACCGCCACAGAGAACAACCTGTTCACCAAACAAGTCGGTTTCAGTTTCTTCCCGGAAAGTGGTTTCCAAAATGCCCGCACGGGTGCCACCGATGCCTTTGGCGTATGCCATAGCACGATCGCGGGCTTGACCCGACGCATCCTGAAAGACGGCAAACAACGCAGGAACCCCCTGTCCTTGCTGATAGGTGCGGCGCACCAGATGTCCAGGACCTTTGGGCGCAACCATCACCACATCGACATGAGCGGGTGGCACGATCTGAGCAAAGTTGATGTTGAAGCCATGGGCAAAAGCCAGCACATTGCCTTCTTCTAAGTAAGGTTCGATATCTTCCTGATAAACACTGCGTTGCACTTCATCAGGCAGCAAAATCATGATAAAGTCAGCAGCTTTGGCAGCATCGGCAACGGGGTGAACCGCCAGTCCGGCATCCTTGGCTTTGGCAGCAGATTTGCTACCCGGATACAACCCGACAATTACGTTCATGCCGCTATCTTTCAGGTTGAGAGCATGGGCATGACCTTGGGAACCGTAGCCAATGATGGCGATCGTTTTCCCAGCTAACAGGTCTAAATTGGCATCTGCGTCGTAGTACATCCGCGCCATAGGGTGGTCTCCTTCTAGCAAGCAGCGAGGGTGATTGAATGCGGACTCTCAATTTTATCAGAATGAAGTCCGCATTCAATCTACACCCCTTCCCACCAGGCAACCGTGCCAAAAATGAGAAATAGAACCCCGCCCAATGCCACGATCATCCGTTCTGAAATCCGCCCAGCAATGAGACAGCCACCAATCACCGCAATCACAGCACAGATAGTGTGTCCCAGAATTGCGCCGATCGTCACCCCAATCGGATTATTAGAAGCCGCCAACGCGATCGTGGCAATTTGTGTACGATCGCCCCATTCTGCCAAAAAGGTTAGGGTAAAGGCTTCCAAATAAATGGCGATCGGGGTTGCCTGTTTCAGCCGAGATTCTGCTTTGGCTACCACTGCGGCTGCCTCCTCTTCTGCTTCTGAAGTTGTACAGAGTTGGCTGGCGTTTGCGTTCGCCGCTTTGGCTGGCGCCTTCATCTGGCTGGCATCATAGAGCAACTTCACTCCAAACCCAAAAAACAGCGCAATTTCAGCATAATGAAGATATGCCTTGGGCAGAAAAGATACCACCTGCCCCATCAACACCGACAAAATGGTCATGGCGGCTAAGGCAGAAACCACCCCTGCCAGTACCCAACGACGGGCATGGCGCATTGCCAGCACCACCGCAATAAAAAAGGTTTTATCGCCCAACTCTGAAATGGTGATGAGCAATAAACTTGCAGTAAAAGCAGTTAGCATTCTCTTCGGCTCCTCTAGGATTTTGGCTGTAACCATCCTGAGAGCTTGAGGAGAACTAAAATAAGACCCCACCAAGCTCACAGAATGTGAACTCAGTGAAGGTCTCGCTTGCAAAATAGCGGTTAGGCATCAGCGATCAGCCATCAACGATTGAGAACCTCTTTTGGATTAAGAGCAATCAACAATCAAACTGAGAGCTGAAAGCTGAAGTTCTTAAAGCTACCTGTCACCTAAACCAGGCTCATCGCCAGTATGTTGATTTAGGTGGGCTGGTGTTCCAGCAGCTACTCCCCTTCAGTTTCACAACCATGATACATGGTTTTAGGAAGGGGTGGACAGCATGCTCGATGTTTGGCATTGCTGAAAAGTAGGATGATTTGGAAGGAAGTTTCAAATCATTCAGCATCATTTTCATCCCGTTGTTGAGCAACGCCCGATGTTTCGCTCTCAGATTCGAGGCTGGGTGGGTTCTACAAGTCTTAAGATAGTGAGGGATTGCTGGTCAAAGTGGACTGGGCGAACAGCATAATTTTGCTGGCTCCAATCGAGTCGCCATGCTTGACAGCGATTCCAATGAATTTTGGTTCTTGCAGGGGGAAGGGTTAGACAATGCGAATTTTAATCATGGGTGGAACCCGGTTTATTGGGGTGTCTCTAACCCAACTTTTGGTAGAACAGGGACATGAAGTGGTGCTGTTTAATCGGGGAAAAAAGCCTGCGCCCGTAGAGGGGCTTCAGCAGATCCATGGCGATCGCACCGATGCCGCAGACCTTATCTCTAAACTCTCTGGCGAAACCTTTGATGCCATTTTTGACAACAATGGGCGGGAATTGAGCGATACACAACCCCTGGCAGATTTGTTCAAGGGCAAAGTGCAGCACTTTATTTATATGAGTTCTGCGGGAGTATATCTGAAATCGGATCAGATGCCCCATGTCGAAGGGGATGCCATCGATCCCAAAAGTCGCCACAAAGGGAAGCATGAGACCGAATCATACCTAGCAGAACAAGGGGTGCCCTTTACCTCGATTCGTCCCACTTACATTTATGGACCTCAAAACTATAACGACCTGGAAGCCTGGTTTTTCGATCGCATTGTGCGCGATCGCCCCATTCCGATCCCAGGACATGGTCAGCACTTCACCCAGTTTGGGCATGTGAAAGACCTGGCTACAGCGATGACCCAAGTGTTGGGACGTCAACAGGCGATCGGACAAATCTATAACGTATCGGGCGATCGCTGCGTCACCTTCGATGGGCTGGCGCGTGCTTGTGCGATCGCGGTAGGCAAGTCTGCCGACGATGCCAAGATCGTCCATTACGATCCCCAAAAATTTGACTTCGGTAAGCGCAAAGCCTTCCCTATGCGCACCCAGCACTTCTTTGCCTCTATTCACAAAGCCACGACTGAGTTGAATTGGTTCCCTGCTTTTGACCTGGTTTCAGGACTGCAAGACGCTTACCAAAACGACTATCTGGCATCCGGACGCGATCAGGCAGAAATTGATTTCTCCACCGACGATGAAATTTTGGCAAACGTCGCCTAAGGGAGTGCATCTCAGCATTCTGCATCCAATCACACCTCTCAATTCCAGCATTCTCCCTAACAATAGAGAGCGTGATATTTTGAATTTCAATCCTTTGCTGGAGTGCTCGCCATGACCTCAAGTGCTACCACTACCCCGGACATCAGTGCCTTGATTGTTGAACTGGCTGGACTGGAGGTCATCACCGACCCCGCCCAACTGACCAAACTGTCGCAAGATTACTACACCTTTAGCCCGGTGCTGACTCCGATACTGGAGTCGAAGCGGGGTGATCTGGTGGTGCGGGCGACCAGTGAGGCAGAGGTCTTGCGGGTTGCCCAAGTTTGTGTCAAGCACAAAGTACCCCTGACTGTGCGCGGTGCTGGGACTGGCAACTATGGGCAGTGCGTTCCCTTAGCAGGCGGCATCATTCTCGATCTGAGCAAGATGCAAGCGGTAAAATGGCTGAAACCAGGGTTAGCCTGTGTAGAACCGGGGGTAAAGCTGGCAGCGCTGGATAAACAGGCACGGGAAATGGGTTGGGAGATCCGCATGGCTCCCTCGACCTATCGCACCGCAACGATCGGGGGCTTCATCGGTGGGGGCAGTGGCGGCATTGGCTCCATCACCTACGGGCAACTACGTGATCGGGGCAATCTGTTGGCAGTTCGCGTGGTCACGATGGAAGACGAACCACGCGTGCTGGAATTGCGCGGCGACGATGTACAGAAGGTAAATCACGCTTACGGCACCAATGGCATTATTACCGAACTGGAAATTCCCCTGGGACCTGCCTATCCTTGGGCAGAGCTAATCGTCAGCTTCCCAGACTTTATGACTGCTGCTCACTTTGGTCAGGCGCTCAGTTACTGCGATGGCATCATCAAAAAACTGGTCTGTATCTGTGCCCATCCCATCCCGACCTACTTCACTGCCCTCAAGAGCTATGTGCCCGAAGGAGGACATGCAGCACTGCTGATTCTCTCCGAAACTTGCCTGGAACCGCTAGCCGAATTGGTGAAAGCCTACGGAGGAAATATTTGCTATCAGAAATCGGCTCAGGAAGCGAGTCGTGGTGTGGCATTAGCAGAATATTCCTGGAATCACAGCACATTGCACGGGCGAAGTGTTGACCCCACGTTGACCTATCTGCAAACCCTCTTTCCTGAAGACAAAGAGCTGAAAGCAATGGAGCATTTGTATCATCACTTTGGCGATGAGGCAATGATGCATTTGGAGTTTGTTCGGTTAATGGGCAGTGTCAGAATTTTTGGGTTGCAAATTATTCGCTATACCACCGAAGCCCGTCTGAATGAAATCATGGATTACCACGAGTCTCAGGGGGTGATGAACTTCAATCCTCACACCTATTTACTAGAAGATGGCGGTATGAAACAAGTGGATAAGGTGCAACTGGCGTTTAAAGAAACGGTTGACCCTTATGGCTTGCTGAATCCCGGTAAGATGCGGGGATGGATCGAGCGCGAGGTAATGGGGTGATGGGGTGATGGGGTGAAGAAGTAGAGTGAGGAAGGAAGGGGGATGAAGAAGTTTTAAGTCTTTTAGATTCTGACTTCGCTCGATCGAGGCCTATGCTGAATTCTGACTCCTGAATACTGACTCCCAAATTCTGTCTCCCAAACACAACCCGCGATAACCTATGCCTTACGAGAGCCTATTTGACACGATCGCAACGCTGGTGATGCTGCATTCTCCCAGTGGTGTGGAGACTGAGATTGATCAGTTTTTGCTGGCGCGGTTGCAAGCTTTGGGGGTAGAGCACTGGCAAGATGCGGCAGGCAATGTGGTTGCGAAGATTGCGGGGCGTGACCCAACCCGATCGCTGGCAATTACAGCCCATAAGGATGAAATTGGTGCGATCGTTAAGTCGGTCGAGGAGGAAGGGCAAGTGCAGGTACGTCGCCTGGGGGGAGCATTTCCCTGGGTTTATGGCGAGGGAGTAGTGGATTTATTGGGCGATCGCCAAACCCTGAGTGGCATTCTGAGTTTTGGGTCGCGCCATGTTTCCCATGAATCGCCCCAAAAAGCACAACAAGAAGATACTCCAGTCCGCTGGGAAACTGCCTGGGTTGAGACTTGCTGCACAGCAGCAGAACTGGCTGAAGCAGGAGTACGATCGGGCACGCGCGTTGTGGTCGGCAAACACCGCAAGCAGCCCTTTCGGATTAAGGATTTTATCGCCAGTTACACCCTCGACAACAAAGCCTCGATCGCGATTCTGCTAGCACTGGCAGAGCAGCTACCATCCCCTGCCATCGACACCTATCTCGTTTTTTCTGCCAAAGAAGAAGTGGGAGCGATCGGGGCACTCTACTTTACTCAAAAACAATCCTTGGATGCGTTGATTGCCCTCGAAATTTGTCCGCTTTCCTCGGAGTACCCGGTTAAACCCGGAGCCGATCCGGTGCTTCTGGCACAGGATGGTTATGGTCTTTATGATGAAGGGTTGAATGCAGAGATTCGGCAAGTGGCGGATGCTCAAAACATTTCCCTGCAACTCACGACCCTGAGTGGCTTTGGCAGTGATGCCTCGATCGCTATGAAATTTGGTCATGTTGCCCGTGCTGCCTGCCTCAGCTTCCCCACTCAAAACACCCATGGCTACGAAATTGCTCATCTAGGTGCGATCGAGCAGTGCATTCGGCTGCTTCGGGCGTTTTGCGAGGAATGAGGAGATAGGCGATAGGAGACAGGCGATAGGGGTCAGGAGTCAGGAGTCAGGAGACAAGCGACGTACCCCATCCCCCCATCCCCTCACATCTACCCCATCACTCCGTCATGTAACATCCTATGAATCCCCTCAGGTTGATCCCCACAATTCCCTAAAATAAAGCCAGAGAACCAATACGCGATCTGCTGAGCATGACCAAAACTGTTGCCGATATTATGACTCGTGACCCCATCACGGTGGGGATAGACACATCTTTGGGAGACGTAATCAAAATTCTGGCAGAACGGCGGATTAGCGGTCTGCCAGTCATTGATTCAACGGGCAAATTGGTGGGAATTGTTTCAGAGACGGATCTGATGTGGCGAGAATCGGGAGCCACGCCCCCTCCTTACATCATGCTGCTAGATAGTGTGATCTATCTAGAAAATCCGGGTCGCTATGAACGAGAACTTCATAAGGTCCTGGGGCAAACAGCTGGAGAAGTGATGAGTAAAAACCCCATTACCATTACCCCTGAAAAACCGTTACGGGATGCTGCCCACTTGATGCATGAGCGAAACGTGCATCGTCTTCCGGTCATTGATACCAAAGGTTCAGTGATTGGGGTTTTGACACGGGGAGACATTGTTCGGGCAATGGCAGCAGAACAAACTTGACGCTTTCTTGCCCATTGCTCAATCACATATTTTCTATCGGTTGAAAAATTTTAGTAAGCGAGACTTGAAAATCAATGACTGTGACACCCGAATCGGTTAGGGAACTGTTGGGTTCATCTGACTTTAGCGATCGCCTTCATGCTATCAATCTGATTCGCCAACTGGAACCCACGATCGCCTTTGAGTTAATTCAAACGGTGATTGAGGATAACAATGTGCGGGTTCGCTATGCAGCGGTAAGCCAGGTGGCAACGCTGGGGAAGCAAGACCCAGCCAAGGCGCTGATTCTCTTACGCGGTCGCATGTATCGCGACTCGGAGGCAGATGTGCAGGCAGCGGCAGCGGATGCCATTGGGGCGCTGCAACTGACAGAAGCGTTTGATGATTTGAAGCAACTCTATGAGCGCACATCGGAATGGTTAGTCAGGTTTAGTATTATCGCCACATTGGGAGAATTAGGCGATCCACGTGGCTTTGAGCTTTTAGAAGAGGCGCTGAAATCGGATCAGGAATTGCTGCGAATGGTGGCGATCGGTTCTTTGGGCGAATTGGGCGATGCACGGGCGATCGACCTACTCATTCCCTTTGCCAGCGATCCAGATTGGCAGGTGCGCTACCGGGTGACTCAGGCGCTTGGACGGTTTAAAGACGCAGCAGCCCGTCCTATATTAGAAAAATTGGCAACCGATGAAGTTTCCCAAATTGCCCAAGAAGCCCAAGCTGGGTTGCAAGCATAATGAGCGAAGAAAATGCGCGTTTCTAGAGAAACGCGCATCTTTTAGCAGGTGTTTGGTTCGATCGAGGTCATTCCCTAAACCCTTACCAATTCACTGAGCGACTCGGGGTGCGCGTTCCCCCCGCTTTGATACTCCTCAAAATTGAAGGCATCCACCTGAATCGCATCATTTCGGGCAAATTCGGCTTCGCAGATCAGGGTAACTTCAGCTTCGCTGATCACCCCAGATTGGTAAGCCAACTCTAGCAACTGATCAGGTTTGCTTGAGGGTAATTGTCCGCTGCGACTGGCAGCTTTGATTTTTTGCAAGATCGGTTCTGCTTGATGTGCCAGAGCAAAAGCATGTTCGATTCGTCCCAGGGCTTGCTGTGGATCGGTGGGAAGGTAAATGCCCTGAGTGAGGCGATCGCGAACCTGTCCCGGTTGTTGCAAACTTTGTGCCACCTGGCTGCCAAGTCGATCGGAAGGCATTGTGCCGATCGGATTTAACCGCCACCAGGTCAACATCGATCCTTGCAGCCAGCCACCCAGAACAGGAATTTCTAGATTACTGACAATGCCTTCAAGCGCCTGTTGCATTTGGACAAAAGCGTACTGCATTGCCCAATGCACCAGGGGCAGATCTTCCGGTTGTCGTCCTTCTGCTTCGAAGCGGCGCAGGGTCGCAGACCCTAGGTAGAGCCAGGACAGGACATCGGCAAATCGTCCGCTCAGTTTTTCCTGGCGCTTGAGTGCCCCCCCCAGAGAGAGCATTGCCAAATCGGTCAGGAAGGCGAAGATAGCCGATACCCAGGCAAGTTTGCGGTAGTAAGGAGCCGTGACACCAGTAACGGGCGATCGTGCCAACCGTCCACGAGTCAGGCTCAACAGCTTGGTACGGAAGCCATTGCGAATCATTGTTCCCATGTGGGACCAGAAGACGCGATCGAATCCAACCCCATCGCCACGGCTCAACGCTTGAATTTCGTCATAGACCCAGGGATGACAGCGAATTGCCCCCTGCCCAAAAATCATCAACGTGCGGGTGAGAATATTCGCACCTTCTACGGTGATCGAAATCGGTGTGGCAGTGTAGATATTGGCTAACAAGTTGCGAGGACCGCGACAAATGCCGGAGCCAGCCAAAATATCCATGCCGTCGTTAATGATTTGTCGGGCAAGTTCCGTAGTTTGGTATTTGGCGATCGCAGAGACCACTGCAGGCTGTTGCCCGTTATCCACTGCACCGCAAGTATAGAGGCGGGCAGCATCAATCACATAGGTCAATCCGGCGATGCGAGCTAGGGGTTCTTCAATGCCCTCGAAGCGACCGATCGACAGTCCAAATTGTCGTCGAATCACGCTATGGGCACCTGCCACCCGTGCCACCAATTTTGCCACGCCCGTACAGGTTGCCGGAAAACTGATGCCCCGTCCCGCAGCCAACGCCTGCATCAACATCTTCCAACCCTGTCCGGCTTGCTCCACCCCCCCAATGATTTGTTCTACCGGCAGAATGACGTTGTGTCCCTCAGTTGGGGAGTTGTAGAACGGCACCCCCATTGGATCATGACGCTGGTTAATCACTACACCAGGTGTCTGAGTCGGCACCAACACACAAGTAATGCCCGGTTCTTTGCCTTTACCTAGCAGGTTGTCGGGGTCACGCAGACGAAATGCCAGCCCTAACAGGGTGGCGATCGCGCCCAGCGTAATGTAGCGCTTCCTCCAATTCAGTCTTAGATAGAGCTTGCCATCTTCCCCTCGAAACACGTCCCCATGCGAAATCAAACTCGCCGCATCCGACCCCGCATTTGGCTCCGTCAGCGCAAAGCAGGGAATTTCTTCTCCCTTTGCCAATCGGGGCAGATAGTATTGCTTTTGCTCCGGCGTGCCATAGCGCAGTAGGAGTTTAGCGGGTCCCAGCGAATTGGTCACCCCTACGGTTGCGACATGGGTAAAGGAACGTGATGCCAGTTTCACCATCACGGAACTGTACGCCAAATTAGAAAAGCCCAAGCCACCGTATTCCTGGGGAATCATCATGCCAAAGAAGCGCTCTTGCCGGAGATAATCCCAAACTGCTGTCGGTAAATCTTTGCGCTGATAGATCTCCCAGTCCGTTGCCATTTGGCAGACCTTTTCCACAGGACCGTCCAAAAATGCCTGAAGCTCTGGAGAAGTTTGCGGATAAGGCTCGTTGAGAATGCGCTGCAAGTCAGGTTTGCCAGTGAAAAATTCGCCTTCGACCCAGACATTGCCTGCCTCGATCGCTGCCCGCTCGGTCTCTGAAATATTAGGCAATACTTGCATTGCTTGAATCGCTTTGACAATCCAGCCTGTCACCAACTTTTGCCGTAACCAGGGGATGTTAAGGATCAACGCAGTAACACCCAAAAGTATCCAAACTGCGATCGGTGGATTGACCACCCCGCAAAGCATTGCTCCATAAACAGTCCAGAGCCAGAGTGGAGCACCCAGATAGCCCAACAGCAGGAATAGGGAAAGCAAGCCGGAAATGGTAAGGGTGAGTGAGTGGGGAATCATAGGGTTATTCCAAATTTGATCAGAGCCATCGGGTGCGTTCAGCTCTGTGTAACAACTGGGTCATGCATCTAAAATTCTGGAAGGGTGCGTTAGACAACGCCGTAACGCACCCTAAAAAATGGCTAGATCATCAGGTTTTCAAACACGCCTGCAGCACCCATGCCACCACCGACGCACATCGTCACCATGCCATAGCGAATATGGCGACGCTTCATTTCGTGCAACAGGGTGGCAGTGAGTTTAGCACCAGAGCAACCGAGGGGATGACCAAGCGCGATCGCGCCGCCGTTCACATTGACGATGGCTTCGTCCAAACCCAACACGCGGATCACTGCCAGGGATTGTGCCGCAAAGGCTTCGTTGAGTTCGATCAGTCCAATGTCTTTGAGGGTTAAGCCAACTTGTTTCAACACTTTGGGAATGGCAACGACAGGACCAATGCCCATGATTTCAGGCGCAACTCCGGCAACCGCAAAGCCGAGTAATCGTGCCAAGGGTTGAATTCCCAGTTCCTTGACCCAGCGATCGTTCATCAGGAGGGTCGCAGCAGCCCCATCGGACATTTGGGAAGAGTTGCCTGCTGTGACGGTGCCATTCACCCGAAACACAGGTTTGAGATGAGCCAGTGCTTCTAAGCTGGTATCCGCGCGCGCACCTTCGTCGGTGTCAAACAGGGTTTCAATCGTTTCAGTTTTGCCGTTGACGTAACGAGTTTCTCGCACAGTGACTGGAACGATTTCTGCTTTGAAATGTCCAGCCGAGATCGCCGCAATGGCTCGCTGGTGCGATCGCAAGGCAAAGGCATCTTGATCGGCGCGAGAAATCTGGAATTGGGTTGCCACATTCTCAGCCGTCAGCCCCATTGAGATATAGGTTTCCGGGGCTTCAGCAAGCAGTTCGACATTGGGCAAAAACTGCTGTCCGCCCATGGGAATTAGGCTCATGGACTCCACTCCTCCTGCCACCATCACTTCCGCCTGTCCGCAGGCGATCGCCTGGACTGCCATGGCGATCGCCTGCAAGCCGGACGAGCACAGGCGATTGACAGTGCAGCCTGCCACTGAGTCTGGTAAGCCTGCCCGCAATGCCACAACCCGTCCCAGATTAAAGCCCTGTTCTGCTTCAGGCATGGCACAGCCGATGATCACATCTTCAATTTGATTCGAGATCAGTCCTTTGACTTGGGCGATAGCGCCTCTCACTGCTGCTGCCCCTAAGTCATCGGGACGAGTATGGCGCAGTGTGCCGCGAGGGGCTTTGCCAACCGCAGTTCGCACACTGCTCACAATGTAGGTGGTGTTCATGGTCAATTCCTCAACGGTTTCTTCGTCTTCAACATATGCAGCATCCGTTCTTTCGTCTTGGGTGCATCGACCAGGGGCAGGAAGTTTTCGCGCTCCAGGGTTAACAGATAATCGTCGTCAACCTGGGCGGGTGCGGTCAGGTTGCCACCTGTGAGGACATAAGCCAGTCGATCGGCGAGGGCGCGATCGTAGTCGCTAATGTAGCCACCCTGGTGCAAGATGTATGCCATGTGCTCCAGCATGGCTCTGGCGGGCTGTCCCAAAACGGGGATGGGATTGCGCGAAGGCGGGATATAGCCCAGGTGATCGAGGCAAAGAACTTCTTGTTTGGCAGCGTAGAGGCGACGATCGCCATTGATCACGACTTGCGTGGTTGCGGGTAAAAAGCCCAGTTCTATCCCTTCATAGGCGCTGCTGGATACCTTTGCCATGCCGATCGTTTCAAATACTCGCTTCAGGAAGGGCAAAATGTCAGCTGGAGTATCGGTGGCGGCACGTCCGGCTGCCCAACGTGCCAGTCGCATCAAGCCACCGCCTGCGGGAATCAACCCCACACCGAGTTCGACTAGACCAATGTAGGTTTCGGCGTCGGCAACCACATGAGGACACGCCATCGCCAATTCGCACCCGCCACCCAGTACTCGTCCCTGAATCGCCGCAACGATCGGTTTGTGGAAATAGTGAATGCGCTGCACCAGGGTTTGAAATTGGGTGAGCAGTTTGGCGATTGCGCGATGCGAGTGGTTAAAGGGATTGAGGTTTTCCATTTGGACAATTTTGCCCACTTCTGCCAGGTTGATGCCGACGCAGAAGTTGCTCCCCTCATTGCCAATGACCATACCGCGGTAATCATGGGTTTCCAGCCAGTCCAACGCTTCTCCTAGACCATCGATTACCTGAGTGCTAAGGGTGTTGGCTTTCGATCGAAATTCGTACAGCACCACGCCATCTCCGATATCTAGCAAGGCAGCTTCTGCATTGTGCCAAAGCGTTGACTGAGAAATGGCTTTGATAGTTTCTAAGTGAATTTCATCTCTGAGGATTTCTAAGGGATGGTAATGTTGCTCAGGGAGATAAACCTGATGCTTTTGATAGAATCCAGTTACCTTTTTCTGCTGCATAGATTCGACCCAGGGAGGCAGCGCAAATCCGGCTTTGTGCAGATCGGTTAAAACCGCCTCGAAACCTAGCACATCCCAGAGTTCAAAAGGACCGAGTTCCCAACCAAAACCCCACCGCATGGCCCGATCGATTTCCACTGGACTGGCAGCAATTTCAGGAATGCGGTTCGCGCTGTAAGCCAGGGTCGTAAGAGTAGCGTAGCGGAAAAATTCGCCTGCCCGTCCTTTGTGGTGATACAGTTTTTGCAATCGTTCCGCTAGAGGCAGTTTTGTGATCGCATCCAGATTCCCCAAATTCAACGGCTTAGCTGATTCGTAGACAAAAGTTTGGGGATTCAGTGACAGAATTTCACCCTGCACTTTCTTATAAAATCCTTGTCCCGCTTTAGCCCCCAGAGATCCCGTTTCCACCAGCTTCCGCATGAGGTCGGGAATATGAAATGTCTCTCTGCACTCATCCTGAGGCAGCGCTGGGTATAGGTTTTCTGCCACATAAATCAGCGTGTCCAGCCCCACCAGATCAGCTGTTCGGAAAATCGCCGATTTGGGACGACCCACCAACACACCCATCAAAGTATCAATTTCTTCAATGCTGTAACCCTGTTTCGTTAATCCATTCAGCCCCAGCATGGTCACAAAAATGCCAATTCGATTGGCAATGAAGTTTGGAGTATCCTGAGCAATGACAACCCCCTTCCCTAAATACATTCGGCCAAATTGTTGCATCTGCTCTAGAATCTTGGGATCGGTATCAACGGTGGGAATCAGTTCTAACAACTTGAGGTAACGTGGTGGATTAAAAAAGTGAGTGCCCAGAAACCTCTGCCGGAAGGCGAGGGATCGTCCCTGCCCAATCGCTGCGATCGACAATCCACTAGTGTTGGTGGAAACTACCGTTGCTTCACGGATAGTCTTTTCCACGCGTGCCATCAGTTGTTGTTTAATAGACAGGTTCTCTACTACGGCTTCAATTACCCAATCCACTTGAGCGAGCCGATCGAAATGTTCTTCATAATTGCCCAAAATTACCCGTTGAGCCGTTTTCTCGGTAAAGAAAATGGGGGGCGAGAGCTTCAACGCTTTCTTAAATGCGCCTTCGACCAGGGCATTTTTGTCACCGGAGGGGGCAGGCAAATCCAACAAATGCACCGTCAGTCCGGCATTGGCGAGGTGAGCCGCAATCTGGGCACCCATTACCCCGGCACCCAGTACAGCAGCAGTTTGAAATGGTTTAAACATGATGGGTTTTCCTCGAAACGCAGCAGTTAGTGTTGTGTCAGCGATCGGGCATAGGTAGGGCAGGTAGAGACAGGAATTTGGGGGCAGGGGGACGCGGCAACTGGGGGCGGCGGGGACACGGAGACTGCATCATTCTCTGTGCCTCCTTTCCTCTGCGTCTCTGTGTCTCCCCACCGCCGCTCAGCATCATTCGCATATAGGGCTTCAATCTCTGGCGCAAATCGCTCTAGGACATGCACGCGATTCATGCTGCCATCGGATTTCAGCAAACCGTTTTCCAGCGTGAAATCGACATCCAGTAACCTAAACTTTCTCACGGTTGACCAATCGGGCAGGTGGCAATTGGCTGTGTCAATCAGCGCTTGGTAAAGCGCCAGAATGCAGGGATGCTGCAACCCGTTGGCATCGGTCAAATCAATATCTAGCGATCGCAAACTAGATTGCAGGCTGGCGCGATCGGGCACGATCAACATGCCGCAAAACTTGTGATTGACACCCACTGTGATGGCATGGGCAACCCATGGGGACTGGTTCAGTTCGTACTCCAGTAAGCGGGGTGAGACGTACTTTCCAGTTGATAACTTAAACAAAGCCTTCTTAACGCCCGTAATTTTGAGAAAGCCATCCGCCGTGATTTCGCCCAGATCGCCCGTATGGAGCCAGCCGTCAGATTCCAGAACTTGTCGAGTCGCCTCTGGGTCGCGATAATATCCCTGCGTGACAAAGGGGGCTTTAACAAGAATTTCAGCATCCTCTGCCAACCGAATTTCCACTCCTGCAATGGGTTTGCCCACGGTGCCTGCCCGATTATGCCTGCCCCGGTTGTAGCAAAGCACGGCACTCGTTTCGGTCAGCCCATACCCCTGTAAAACGGGAATTCCCGCGCCTGAAAAGAGATTGGTGAGATCGGCGCGGAGGGCAGCACCACCACTAATCAAAGCTTTCATGCGATCGCCAAACACCGATCTCCACTGAGCAAACACCAGACGATCGGCAAGCTTCAGTTGCAGTGCATAAAAAGGTGGGAGCAGTTGCCCCACTTCATAGCGCTGTACCAGGTTCAGTGCCCAAGTATACACTGCCCGATCAAACTTGCTTAGCCGCTTTGGTTGATCGAGGATTCGTTCATAGATTTTTTCTAGCAACCGTGGCACTGTAATCAAAACCGTGGGATGGATCGATTGAAGATGCTTAATCACATGGTTTGGATCGGAAAAGTATACGCAATGTCCATAGGCAAAATGTCCATAGAGAAACGCGCGAGCAAAGATATGCGTCAATGGCAAAAACAGCAGGGCAACTTCTTTCGCACCCATCTCTAAATCGGGATGGTTGGCAAAGGCAGCCAGGATGTCGGCTGAGATATTTTCGTGGGTCAGCATCACCCCCTTGGGGCGCTTGGTTTCACTGGCAATGTAGAGAATCGTGGCAAGGTCGTTAGGGGCGATCGCAGTTCGCAATTGTTGCAACCGTTCAGTTGACCACTGACTGCGCCCGCTCTGCTGAATTTCCGCCAGGGAAAACAGGCGAAGAGTTGGAGGAAAGAGTGGAAGCAAATGGGTCTCCCCTGTCTGGGCATCCCCCAATAGATGAGGAATGTGCAAACAGCGAGCGGGCGGTTGTAGAGCGGGGTTGCCCACCGCTCCCGCTCCACACTGCTGCGCCAGCATTTGCTCCCACTGTTCTGGCACCTCTGCTACAATCACCTGTCGCAACCCTGGGGCTTCGGACAAATAGGGTTGTACCTGTCGCAACAAATCCCAATTAGAAACAATCAGAGTTGTGGTTTCTGTATGTTGCAGAATGAACAGGATATTTTCAATGGTCTGGGTTAAATCGATTGGCACATCCACTAACCCCGCCAGCAAACATCCCATATCGGCAATGCAGAAGGAAATGTTGCTGTACATCAACAGAGCAATGCGATCGCCTCGTTGCAGATTCAAGTCCAGCAATCCCAGCGCAAATTCTTCGGCAGCAGTGCGAAAATCGACATTGGAAAGGGATTGCCAGCGTCGATCGCGCCATTGATTGAGTGCGCGTGGGTTGGGGTAACGATCGCAGGCTTCATCTAATAAAGAAGGCAAAGTTCGCCCCAGGATTAGCTTGCAAGCGTCAGGTGGGGCACGGTAGATTGTGTGGGTGCCAGTCATAGGTTTGAAAAGATAAATCACACTTCAGGCAAAACTGAAGCGTGCGGCGTGGGTGAAAATTGCCTGGACGAGAATTGGACGACGGTGGTGTGATCGCTGAGTTCCAACGATCGGAGAAGGAGAAGATAAATTGGCAGTTTTTCTCGTACAGGAATGAGAAAAAATGAACAGCAACACCTGCTGCAATCAGATTTCGCAGCAAATCTTGGAATCCAAGCAGCAATCATCACTCAAGGAGTGATCATGTCAACTAGATAATGATCAATCGTGTTAATTAGAAAAAATTGACTCAAAAAGCGATTTCTGCCCTCTTTTTAAGCCAAAAATTGAGGCACAAATCTCAATAGAGAAGAAACTCCAAAAGCTAAAAGTCAATTAAATTGTTGAGCTTGAACCTTTTAGTTTTAGCGTTCTTTTAACTTAAAAAATCCGACCACACCTCATATTGGGTAGGCATTGTCGCTGATACAGATACACAAGGCAAGAATTGAAATTGACCAGAAACAACTGGGTTGTTCTGTATTCAGTATAGCTTTTGACTTTTTCGGGGAGCGCAAAATGACATCTATCGTAAATAACTTTTGTAAAAAACCTGAGTCGATCGCAGCAAAAAGGGAGCTGAGACCAATTTTTCAGGCTATCATCAGTATTTTCCGGCGCAAAATGAGAAAAGTTCAATTTTGTTTACATTTTATTTCGGATTTCCGATAAAAGTGGCAAACGCTAGAGACGGAAAGTGCGAACACAACCCTATAAACACATCAATGTGTCAATGCATTCATTGTTGAGAGACGACTATTGAGAGTTCGCCCAAGTGACCGAGAGGATCTTGAGCTTCCCCGATCGCGTCAATTCTCCTTGAAACGTCCCTTCTTGTCGAGGTTCCAGCAACCCCTGATCAACATAGGTAAATGCCAGATCCTCATTACTGGCACCAGGCGCATCTACCGTGTAGTTAATCACGACTGACGTGACCCGACTGTTGGTATTGTTCTTCACCTTGCCTTGAAATTGTGTCCCCGATAGCTTCACTTCTGTAATTACCACTCCAGTTTCCGCAGCAGCATCCATTTGCTTATTAGAAGACTGGCACAGTTTGCTCAGATCTAGCGTGCGTCCGCCTGAAGTCTGCATATAACAGAGATAATCATCACCTTGGGAAGTCGTCACTGGCGCACTTTGGCTGGCAACCCCCACAATTGGCAACGTTACCCAAGACAAGGCAATTGCTGACAAGCTAGTACGAAGCGTTCGCATACCACCATCCAAATTTTGAGAACACCATTGGCGAAGTAAAATTCCCGTTTCGGCAAGGGCGGGTTGATCCAGCACATCGTGCCGTAGACGATCGCCCAGTTCAACCCGCCCGTACAGATTGCGGAGCCGTGTCTCCGCAATCCGCAGCGTTAGTTCGTTCTGGCTGGAAAGACCGAGAAGAAAATATCGCTGCCACCCTGGTTGTTGAGCTGCAATGGATCGACCAGAATCATGTTGCCGTTGCTAGTTGCAACCATCGCAGCAACGCCCTGGGACACTGCAACCCCCATAATGGTTGTGCCCACACTGGTCGGGTTGACACCTGTCCAAGCGGTCCAGATATAGCGATTGCGCAGGTTCGGAGAGACGATGAGCAAAAATCCATCGCCGCCACTATAGTTGCCGATCGCTTGTCCTGAAATCGAGAGATTCACCGGATTCCGATTGGCGATCGCCGCTGCACTTGCCCCAGCCACATATACATTGCCTTGCTCATCGGCAGTAATAGCGCGAGGGCGAATCGTATTGCCGCCGCCAGCCTTGAGGCGCGCCAAGAGAAACTGCCCAGCGACAATATTGCCGGTCGAAGGCACCAGCTTCGTGTAGTAGGTGATGTGGTTAGACTTGGTGTTGTAAGGATCGGTATAAGCGTCGTATTTGACATTTGGAGCCGCCAAGCTCAAATTTCTGGGGTTAAACCGGAAGATGCTATTGCCGCCCGCACTTTCTCCCGCAAAATACAGCATATTGTCTCGACCGATCGCCACTCTGGCTCCGCGAGAATCGGCGCAGGAAGACTGAGCCCCAAACGCCTGGGCGTGGCTCCAATCATAATTCGTCCATTTAGCAACGCCAGTGTAGCTAAAACTGCGGACAAAGGCGACTTGCAACTGGCTGCACCCTCCCCCATTTTTCTGGGTGTAGCCTGTCACGATTACAGAACCACTGGCACTATCAACTGCAATATCCTCAACAAAACTGCCACCTGGGGAAAACTGACCCAATCGCCGACCCGCAGCGTCAAACACCTGAACCTGCTTATTAAACAGGGTCGCAACCTGTCCGCCATTGCCTACTGCAACCCGGCGACCCGTGCTAAAAGATGCACCGCCCCCCACGCCCTGGTTTTGGCTCCAAAGCACTCGGTTCGCTTGGGGATTGAGCATTGCCACGCCAAAATCGCCCGCGACTGCAATATTGCCAGTAGTGCGATTGATATCCATATCATCGATCGTGTTCCCCAATCGCGTCATTGACAAAACCGTGCCGCCGGTCGCATCCATCCGCAAGATGCTGCCATTTCCCTGCGCCGGGCTGCCGGTCACTTGCAAATAGATAGGCCGGAGATTCAGTGTGGTGCCGACCAATGTGCCTGCAATCACAACTGAGCGATCGGGGGCAACTTCGACAGCAGCGGCGGTGTCGTTACTGGTACCGCCCAGATAAGATGCGGTACACACAACTAGATTGGTTGCCGAGTTGCCTGAAGGCGTGCAAGGAGTAACTTGTGCAGTTGGAATCGCAGGGGACGTTGGCATCGCAGCAGGAACTGGCGTTGGCGTGGGTTGAGATCGCTCGCCTTTCACCGGTATTGGACTAGGAGTCGGACTGGTCGTTTTCGGAATTTCGTTAGTCGCCGGGCGGGTTGACTTAAGCTGTGAGAAGTTACCCGTAGGTGAGAATGGGCTGGTTGCAGGCTTGGCTTGTACCGAAACTGCACCGATCGTCACACTCATTGCCAAGGCGCTGCCAAATCCAAACAAAATCTGACCGCGTAGCAGCGGTATGAAACGAAAACTCATGGAAGATTCCTCCAATAATTCTGTTCGCAGGTTCGGTCAATTCTCCTGAGAAGGCGTTTAATTTAAAGCGACTTCAAGTTCATCAATCACTGCTGTAGAGAACCTGTTGAACTTGCATAGAGAACGATCGGGAACATTGTTCTTGCGTGCACACCCTGAACTCAGACAGTAATCTAAACTGGTTTCAACTCAGGTATCAGAAGGAGCACACCCTTGAATGGGACATCAACGAATTGGGAAACAGCCCCAACTCTTTTGCTTGGTTACCCGGCTTCAGAATAAAGGGTATCAAGGTCGATTTTGCCAAGAGGTAGACAGTTATCAAACTGCACTACCCTTCACCGAGTGGAAAAAGGGGCACCCTTTTCCCAACATAACTCTGTCTCCATACGTTATTGACGTGCTCATTAATGTCCTCAATCCGCTTCCTAGACAGCGATATTAATTCGTGATAGCAAATCCTTGCTGTCAGAGAACTGATACGTTACAACGGTAAGGTTTCAGTTTGATGAGGTGCCATCATGTCAGTTAGCAATTTACAGGAAGTGCTGCTTCGAGAGTTGGAAGAACAACTGCTTCACCCAGAGCTGCGGAAATCTGGGGAAAGTGTAGCAGCGTTACTTGCGGATGAGTTTTTTGAGTTTGGCAGTTCTGGGCAAGTTTATGATAAGCAGCAAGCAATTCATACATTGCAAAACGAACCACAAGAGGGTGTGGTTTGTCAATCCCTCTTAGATTTCCAGACCTGTGTTTTGGCAGCAGGTGTGGTTTTAGTGACTTATCGAGTGGTTCAATATCAATCGTCCAGTGAAATACCTATCTATTCCCTCCGTAGTTCCATCTGGAAATTAATTGACAATCATTGGAAAATGGTTTTTCACCAGGGAACACTTACGACGGGATCCTAATCGCTGTTCCGGGTGATAAGTTCCGGTTAAGTGGGAATGCTATTTCTACGGATATATTTCAGGTGACGGATTTTAGTGCAGAAGTGGCTGGGATTAGACTGAGACTCGCTGGTTCATTTCAGTCATTCTGGTTGTTGTCACAGCCCTGCTCGCCGATTCGGAAAACACCCCAAGCAGCTAAAAACTTTGAAATCAAGCTCCCTGTTATTTTTCTACAAGGTAAATTTTGAACCTCTTAAGATTAAGCTTTTGAATTTTATGTAATGCTTAATTTAGGTACAAGCAAAGGCAACTTTGTTTTTATTGATACACAGGGACGACGCACAAACTCTACAAAAAGTTAAAAATCCCCCTTTTACTCGAGGTGTTTTGCTGTTTATTTCATCGTTCAAATTGTTGTGACTCGTGAAGAAAAGTTGACCCATGAGTAAAGCCTCTCGCCTTACCCTGCTATTGGTGGATGATTGCGTTGAAGACCGAATGACTTATCGTCGGTTTCTCAACCAAGATAACTTCTACAATTACCAGTTTGTGGAAGCTGAAACCGCAACAGAGGCTTTAGAGTGGTGTCAAAATCAAATTCCTGACCTGGTTTTGTTGGACTGGTGCTTGCCTGATCTCAATGGTCTAAACTGTTTGCAACAGTTCAGAAGGCGGTTGAGTCCTGCTCAGTCTACTGTCATTATGTTGACCGGGCAGAATGTTCTGGATTTTGCAATCAATGCAATGAAAAATGGGGCGCAGGATTATTTGATCAAAGATCAATTAACCTCTGCCAGTTTGCAACGCTCGGTTCATAACGCGGTCGAACGCATGCATCTGACCCAACAACTTGAGCAAGGTCGAGATCAGCAACAATTGATTGCTACGATCGCCCTTCGCATCCGGCAATCGTTGAATCTGGATGAGATTCTGAATACCACGACTACTGAAGTCCGCCAATTTCTCAAAGCCGATCGGGTGCTGGTCTATCAATTTCAGCCAGATATGAGCGGTGAGGTTGTGGCTGAGTCGGTACAACCCAATTGGACTGTATCGTTGCACGCACTTATTGAAGATACCTGCTTTCAACGGACGGCAGGAGAAAATTATGCTCACGGGAAAAAGCGGGCGATCGAGAATATCTATCAAGCAGGCTTAACTCCTTGTCATATCCAGCTTTTAGAACAATTTGAAGTCAAAGCCAACTTGGTCGTGCCCATTCTGGTGAACAATCAATTGTGGGGTTTGCTAATTGCTCACCAATGTTCTGCTCCCCGTCATTGGCACACAGTCGAGTTAGAGTTGCTCGATCAACTGGCAGTGCAAATTGCGATCGCGATTCAGCAGGCAAGCACCTACCAACAAATCCAAATTGAGTTAGCCGAGCGTAAACAAGCCGAAATATTCTTGCGAGAAAGCGAACAGCGATTTCGTAACACCTTTGAACAAGCAGCGGTTGGCATCACCCATGTCTCATTTGCTGGCAAGTTCCTGCGGGTTAATCAACGCTTTTGCGACATTGTGGGATATTCGCAAGCAGAGCTACAAACCCTGACGTTTCAGGAAATCACCCATCCCGATCATCTCGCAGCCGATCTAGAAGCAACTCACCAACTGATCAGTGGCAACCTATCAACCTATTCGATAGAAAAACGCTATCTTCGCAAAGATCGATCCTTTATTTGGACGAACATTACGGTTTCTGTGGTTCATGATTTTTCTAATCAACCTGCCTATCTGATGGCAGTGATTGAAGACATCACCGATCGTAGACAGGCAGAAGCCGAACGCCTGGAAACTGAAAAGATGCGGGGACAACTCACCCTTCTGGAAAACATTCTCGAAACGATACTGGCAGGCTACTGGGAAGCCGATATTCCCAATGCTCACCAATATATCAGTCCGCGTTTCAAGCAAATGTTTGGCTACGAAGACCATGAATTGCCCAATTCGCCAAACACATGGAAGCAATTAATCTTTTCAGAAGATTTACCGAAGGCAATAGAAAGCTTCGAGCAACATGTGCAGAGCCGAGGACAAATTCCTTACTATAACGAGCTAAGATACCACCACAAAAATGGGTCCACGGTTTGGGTTATCTGCTCTGGAAGAGTGATTGAGTGGGATGCCGAGGGCAAGCCCGCCCGTGTGATTGGTTGTCACTTTGACATCACCGATCTCAAGCAAGCTGAAGCAGCCCTGCGAGAAAGTGAGCAGCGTTATGCCACCTTAACCGAAGCAGTACCCGTCGTGATTTTCCGCCAAGAGGCCGCAGGACAATGCGTTTATGTCAACGATCGCTGGTCTGAAATGATGGGCAGACCGATCGAAGAAGCGCTGGGAATGGGCTGTTTTCAGACCTTGCATCCTGAAGATCGCGATCGTATCTTCCAAGACTGGGCGAAGAAATTTGAACAGGGAGAAGGAATCGGTACAGGCTATCAGACAGAATGTCGGCATCTCCGTCCTGACGGTCAGATGGTTTGGACCTATAGCCAGACATTGCCTGAAATTGACGCAAATGGCAACTTGCTCGGTTATGTTGGGACCTTGACTGACATCACGGTTCGTAAACACATCGAAGAAGCACTAGAAACCTACACCCGTGAAGTTGAGGATCTGTATAACAATGCCCCTTGCGGTTACCACTCCCTCGATCCAGATGGTCGTTACCTCAAAGTCAACGAAACCGAATTGCAATGGTTGGGGTATACCCGTGAAGAAATGCTGGGTCAGCCGATTATGCGATTCTTCACCGAAGCTAGTGGTCACGCTTTCGTGCAAGATCATGCCGATTTTCAACAACAGGGGCGGGTCAAAAATCTAGAATATGACATGCTCTGTAAAGATGGCAGCATTTTGCCTGTATTGATTAGTGCGTTTGCGCTCAAAGATGAACATGGGAACTATCTCTGCAATCGAGCCACCCTGGTCGATAACCGCGATCGCAAACAGGCAGAAGAAAAACTCCGCCAGAGCCACGAACAACTGATCCAAACCAATGCTGAGCTGATGCGTGCGACTCGTCTTAAAGATGAATTTTTGGCGAACATGAGTCATGAATTGCGCACTCCCCTCAATGCGATCTTAGGGATGTCAGAAGGACTCCTGGAAGAAGTCTTCGGGGCACTGAACGATGCTCAGAAAAAAGCGATCGCCACCATTGAACGAAGTGGTCAACATTTGCTAGAGCTAATTAATGACATTCTCGATCTGTCGAAGATTGAGTCTGGCAAATTGGAACTCGACATCAGCGAAGTGTCGATTCGTAGTCTGTGCAATAACAGCCTCACTTTTGTGCGGCAAATGGCACTCAAGAAAAATATTCGCCTGACGAGTCAGATTGCTACTAACGTTCATAGTATTCAGGCGGACGATCGTCGCTTGCGTCAAGTACTCATCAACTTGCTCAATAATGCTGTGAAGTTCACGCCCGAAGGAGGGGCTGTGACCCTGGAGGTCAACAGTCGAATAGAGGATCATGCTGATTCCCTGAAAGCCTCAGGCTGCTGGCTTGAGTTTGCTGTGGTCGATACAGGGATTGGCATTGCGCCAGAATATTTTCCGCAGCTCTTTCAAGCATTTGTGCAAATCGATGGTAAGCTGAACCGTCAATACAACGGGACTGGATTGGGTCTTGCCTTAGTGCGTCAAATTGTAGAGTTGCACGGTGGTGAGGTCACAGTTCAGAGCGAACCGGGATGCGGAAGTTGCTTTACAGTGCGAATTCCTGCTCAGGGTTGCGAGATCGAGCCAACTAATCGATCGCTCCTCTCCTCCCCAGAGCCGCCCCCATCTCGCTCTATGCCAACCCCGTCATCTCACTCGACCACCGCTAGCTTGGAGACTGAGGAGATTTCCAGTACAGCCCCTGCCAATTCTCCCTTGGCTCCCCTGATTCTTTTAGCCGAAGACAACCCTGCCAATATCGAAACGATGTCTGCCTATTTGGAAATGCGTGGGTATCGCTTACTTTTAGCAGGCAACGGACAGGAAGCCATTGACTTAATCCAAACCCATCACCCCGACTTGATTTTGATGGATATTCAAATGCCAGGGATGGATGGACTGGAAGCAATTCGACAATTACGAGCCGATTCAACCTTGATCCAGGTGCCCATCATTGCACTCACTGCGCTAGCGATGCCAGGCGATCGCGAACAATGTCTGGCAGCAGGTGCGACTGATTACTTCACCAAACCTGTGCGTTTGACCCAGTTGGCGACCCGAATCCATCAACTTCTATCGTCGGAGGCAGATTCCAGCGAGCGTCTCCAGTAAATCGGACCTATGTGCCATCTAGACATCTGGTTGATAGGGTTGAACCCGATCCTGTAGACATCGATTGGAAGGGTTACTCAAATCTACAAAAATCCATTTTTAAGCTGTTTTGAGGGGTTTTCAACCCCTCAAAACAGTCTTGACAGACCACTAGTGATGCGAGATAAGCAGACGCCGATCGCTAAGTTTACAAATCGGGCGTTCTCCACGCACGTGACGATCGAGCCAGTTGGCAATATCTGCGGCGACGAGCGGTGCCTCCAGATCGTTGTGCAAATCGTGATAGCCACCTGGATATTCGCGATATTCCTTATCCATGAATGAAATTTGCTCAAACAGCCATCGACTACTGGCAGGTAGTGCCACCCCATCATCACTGCCGTGCAAGATCAAAATTGGCGTTTGCAACCGTTGGAGATGGGTCTGAATCCACCGGACAGTTTGAAGAAATTCCGTGGCTAACCGGGCGGTTCCTTTGGTGTGCCGAAGGGGGTCGTTGAGATAAGCCGCCACGATCGCTGGATCATGAGAACCCGCACTTTTGGAAATCCCGCTGTTGAGCGTAAAGCGCGGATAGACCTGGGAAAGCAACCGTCCGATCGCTAACCGTAGGGGCGGGACGCCTACCGGGGTCAGTGCCGGAGCCATCGCAATTATGCCGGATAGTCGTTGAGGAGTACGCAAAGCATCGTCCAATACGATGATGGCTCCCAGGCTATGTCCCAAAACAAAGCAGGGCAGGTGGGGATGTTGGCGGTGCATCAATTGCCAAAAATGGTCAAAGTCTGCCCGAAACTCTGCCCAGTGGCGAATATGACCCCGTTGTCCTGGCGATCGTCCATGTCCACGCAAATCAAACCCATAAACTCCATAACCTCGTGGCAGCAATGCCTCCCCGATAGAGTCGAACCAACCACTATGGCTGCCCAAGCCATGCACAATCCCCAAAACTGCTTGAGGTGGCACCGGCGGATGCCAGCTTCGATAGTAAAGCTCCAGACCATCCGCGCCTGGAAATGTGCCTTCAACTTGTAACGGCTCAACCTGTGACATGATCGTGTCTCCGAGAAAAAGTCATTTCATCAACCAGTCGCGTGGTATCCAACGCTTGCAATTTCTGTTTTAGCAGCGGGCTTGAGGTCTGGCTAATGAGCCACAAATCACTTGGGGGATGACTGAGATAAGCTGCATAACTGGCACTAAAGCGAGGGAAAGCATCATTTGGGAATGCCAAATATTGGCTAAAGAAAGCAAGACACAGTGCTTTGGTATATTGTTCAAAGTATCGGTTCTGAGCAAGGGTTACCGATGACGGAGTCATTTTAATTTGCAAATCCAGGGTGTTGACTAGACGTTTGACATCTTGAATATGAGCCTTTCCCTGCACCAGGGCTAAAGCATGATTTGAGCATGTGAGCCACTGAAAAATCCGCACTTGTTCGAGTGCCAGGGGTGCGGCTGCATCATGACTCCCAGCAATTAGGCAAGTGGGAATCTGGATTTTGGCAATGCCTTGTTGACCAAACACTTCGCTACCGACTGAATCCATGGAAAAAATGGCTTGCACCCGATCGTCTCTCAAGTCATACGATTGCCGGGGCAATTCCAGGGCTTCGCATTGCAACAAGAGCGAAATATTTGGATCAGCACTTGCCATCCCACAGGCGACTTCCAACTTATCAAACTGGATCTCTGCGCCTGCCAAAGCAAACGCTGTGTAAGCCCCAAACGAGTCACCCATCACCCCTACAGCATTCAAATTCAGCTTATTCTCAAATTCACTAGCGTTGCACTGCTCCAATTCATCCAAGAGATCCCGAATATCCAACGGACGATCGACAAACTCTGTCAGCTTAAACAATTCCTGTGTGTTACCCGCCAGCATATTGCGTACCTGTTCTGCATCGCTACCAGGATGTTGCGGCGCGGCAACAAAATAGCCATAGGATGCCAGATGTTCGGCATAGGGAGCCAGTTCTTCTGGATTAGAGGCTAAACCGTGTGACTGAATAATCACCGGAACTTGTCCCGTAGGCAACGGTTCGGGTTGATAGCAAGAGACGCGCAAAGGGGACAAATTTGCGTGGGCAGCAGTTCCAGTCGTTTTTTCTAAAAGCAAAATAAATTGCTTCACCGCAAAAGGACCTGGTTGCCGCAAATCGATGCGATCGGCAAAATAAACTGCGCTTGCTAACTCCTTCTCTGCCTGAGTTTCGCCGATCGCCAATTCTCGAATGATCGCGATCATGGCATCCGTTTCTTTCAGCAACAGTTCTACACGCTTTGCAGTCAGTAGCAATTGATCGAGGTTGAGTTGCAAAGTCTGGGGAAACCGATCCACAAAGCTGAGAATCGACAACCCTTCTGGATCAGCTGCCATCTGGAGTAATAAATCCTTGAAGCCCGATGAATTGGGACGATCGTCCGGTAAGTGAAAGAAGCGCTCAAACCACGCCAATAACTTTTCCCCCGTTGTGGTGTGGAAAAAACGGTGCAGTTGGGCAGGGTTTAGCTCCAAACGAGTTTGTAAAAGGTGACGACATTTGGCCTGATGAGCTTTATCAGTGGTACCAATATAGACAGAGCAAGCTTTGTTGGCCACGTAGGGTAACTTTTGTGCCTCAAGAAACCCTTTGGTTTGCCGTAAAGCTTGCAGGAAAAGCATCTTAAGATACTTTAAGGTCGTTTTTTTAGAGGGGGAAGTGGGATGATCGGGTGGAGAATTTACGTAGCCCATAAGGCACCTTCGTCTATGAATGACAATGGTGTCGTCCAGATCTTCTCCTAGTTCCATCATGGCTCAAGAAAATTGCTTTCTCAGTAGAAGCAATCATTAGTAACAGGGTCGATGCAAGGGTTCCTAGCACCTGAAATGAAAGGCTTTGCTAGAGTAAGAACATTCTCAGACCTGGAGGGGGAGCATTGCCGTGAGCCAATTACCCAATTGCGTGACCAGCCCACCCTGGTGGCAGCTGATTACCTGGATTGCTGATCCCATTAAATTTCAGGTGCGTTGTCAGAAAAAGTATGGCGATATTTTCACGCTTTGCTTGAGTGGCATGGGACCGTATGTGATCATGGGTAACCCGCAAGCATTGCAAGAAATTTTCAGCCAGGATGCGCGTTGCTTTGATGCAGGACGCGCTAATGAGCTGGCTAGACCGCTGATTGGTAGCAATTCGCTAATGCTGTTGGATGGCGATCGTCACCGTCGCGAACGCAAACTTCTGATGCCCCCTTTCCATGGCGATCGGCTCCAGACCTATGCCCAAAAGATTTGCCAGATTACTCAGCAAATTGCCAGCCAGTGGCAACCTGGTCAATCGTTGATCGCGCGCACTGCCATGCAGCAGATTAGCCTGGAAGTGATTTTGCAAATCGTCTTTGGGCTGAGTGAAGGAGAACGCTACCAGCAGATCAAACCACTGTTGATTGACTGGAGCAATATGACCGATTCTCCCCTCAGTTCCAGCCTGTTGTTTTTGCGCTTTCTTCAAAAAGACTGGGGTCCCTGGACTCCCTGGGGCAAAATGAAACAGCGCCAGCAACAAATTCATAATTTACTTCAGGCAGAAATTGAAGAGCGCCGAACCATGGGGGCTGAACTCTCCACAGATATCCTCAGTTTAATGATGGCGGCACGAGACGAAAACGGACAACCCATGAGTGATGAAGAGTTACGGGATGAACTTCTCACCCTGCTGTTAGCAGGACATGAAACTACAGCGATCCTGCTTGCCTGGGCATTCTACGAAATCCACAAGCATCCCGAAATTTTGAAAAAACTGCAGTGGGAACTGGTGCAATTGGGCGATGATCCCAATCCAATGGAAGTTGCCCAACTGCCTTATCTCAACGCTGTGTGCCAGGAAACCTTGCGAATGTATCCGGTGATCCCGGTGTTATTCCCCCGGATTACTAAATCGGCAATGACGATCGCAGGGCAATTCTACGATGCCGAAACCACCCTCATGCCCAGCATTTACCTGGTGCATTATCGAGAAGATCTCTACCCAGCACCGCACCAATTTCAACCAGAACGCTTTTTTGAACGGCAATATTCTGCCTCTGAATACTTACCCTTTGGCGGAGGGAACCGTCGCTGTTTGGGCTACGCATTGGCACAGTTGGAAATGAAATTGGTGCTGGCAACGGCCATTGCTCAGGTACAATTTAACCTGGCAGAAAAGCAGCCAGTCCAGTTGCAACGCCGTGGGTTTACCCTGGCTCCGGCAGGGGGTGTTCGGATGAAAGTGATCGAAAATGGATTGATTCCTAAGAAAGAAATAGCACTGCTTTAACGATTTCTGGCTCTGGCGATCGGGCAATTTGAAAGTTAAGTTTTTCACAAACACGCTGCATGGGACGGTTTTCAGCCAAGATTTCAGCCGTAATGCAATCCAATCGTTCATCCTGCCCTACTTGGACTAGCCGTCGCAACAGTTCAGTCCCCAGCCCCTGACACTGATGCCGATCGCCCACTAACATCGAAAACTCGGCTTCATTGCTGCCGTGCACCTGACTCAGTCGTCCCACTGCCAAAATTTCATGGCGATGGGTTTCAGGATTTTGGTAGTCCGCGACCAGTGCCATTTCGCGATCGTAGTCAATAAAACAGATACGAGTGAGGCGATCGTGGGAAATCCGATGCTTCAAACCCATCATATGAAAATAACGAAAATACACACTTTCTTCCGACAAGTTTTGGTGCAACTGCACCATCAACGGCTCATCTTCTGGGCGGATGGGGCGAATTACCACCCGTGTGCCATTCCGCAAAGTCCAGGCGCGTGCATATTGCAAAGGATAAGGACGAATCGCCAGTTTGGGTAATTCAGATTCTGGTGTAGTCGGGTCATGCAAGACCACACGGGCATCCAGCGCAATTAATTGGTCTGGAGAAGCCAGCAACGGGTTAATGTCGATTTCTTTGATCCAGGGATGTTCCACCACCAGATGGCTAAAGAGCACTAACAATTGCTCCAGCGCTGCCAAGTCGATGGACGCCCGCCCCCGCACACCCTGTAATGCCTTGTAAATTTGGGTTTGCTCCATCATGCGTCGCGCCAGGGTGGTGTTGAGTGGCGGCAGTGCCAATGCCGAATCACGAAACACTTCAACCAATTGCCCACCACTGCCAAAGAGCAAAACGGGTCCAAATTGGGGATCGAGAGAACTCCCAATAATCAATTCATAACCTTCTAGCTTCAGCATAGGCTGAACCGTAACTCCCAGAAATGCCGGGGTAGATGCGGTCCCTAAAACATTGGGATCTAGCGTGGCTTCCCACTGTGCTACCGAGGCTTGGATTGATTGGAATGCCTGACGCACGGCTTCTGCATGAGCTAGGTTCAACTGAACGCCACCCACATCCGTTTTATGGGTGATGGTTTCGGAAAACAGTTTAAGGACAACTGGATAACCGATGCGATCGGCTATTTCCACAGCTTCAGTTTCAGTCTGGGCGATCGCGGTTGCTACGACTGGAATGCCATACGCAGCGAGCAATTGCTTGGACTCATACTCGGTTAACAAGGTTCGTCCCGACTGCTGCACTAAGTCGAGAATCTGAGCCGCTCGTGCCTGATCTTCTTCTCCATCCGGGGGGAGGGTTGGCGTTTCATACAGTCCTTTCAGACTGTAACTGTAGCGTCCCATGTAGTTAAAAACCTGAGCAGCAGTATCGGGGAAAGGGAAAGTAAATATCCCAGCTTGATTGAGAATTTCTTCACCTGGTGTGACTTCGGCCCCCCCCATCCAACTGGCAAGCAGAGTTTTATTGTGCAAGCAGGCTGTTAACTGAGTTTGAACTAGGGCTTTGAGACGAATGGCGGTTTCCGTGGGATCAGTCATCGATTGAGGCGTCAGAATGACCAATAATCCATCACTATTGGGATCGCTGGCAGCAACTTCGACCGCTTTGGCATAGCGATCGGGATCAGCATCCCCTAAAATATCGATCGGGTTTTGGTGGCTCCAATGGGCTGGCAGAATAGCATCCAATGCCGCGATCGTCTCAGGCGACAGGTCGGCTAATTCTCCCCCTCCCCGAATTAATGCATCGGTTGCTAGAACACCAGGTCCTCCGGCATTGGTCAGAATCGTTAGGCGACGCCCTCTGGGACGAGGTTGTTTCGCCAGCACTTCTGCCATGTTGAATAGATCGTTAATCGTGTCAACGCGCAATACACCACAGCGACGAAAAGCTGCATCCAGCACTCCATCGCGACCCGCCAGTGCTCCAGTATGCGAAGCCGCAGCTTGGGCGGCTGCCGCAGTTCTGCCTGATTTAATCACAATAATAGGCTTGGTCAGGGCAACTTCACGGGCAGCGGACAGAAACGCCCGGGCATCTCCGATCGACTCCATATAGATCACGATGCTGTGAGTATTGGGATCATCACCCAAATAATCGATCAAATCTCCCCAGTTAACATCCAACATCGAGCCGATCGAAATAAATGCACTAAACCCCACATTTTCGCGAAAACTCCAATCCAAAATTGAGGTACAGAGCGCACCACTTTGACTAATAAACCCCACACTGCCAGGACGAGCAATCGTACTAGCAAAGGTTGCATTCAGTCCTGTATGGGGACTCATGACCCCTAAACAGTTGGGACCGATCAAGCGCAATTTACCTCGCCGTGCCTCTGCCAGGATCTCTTGCTCTAAGGCGATCCCTGGCGCACCAATTTCCTTAAATCCGGCTGAGATAATAATAGCTCCTTTCACCCCAGCGTCTACACAGGCTCGAATCACCCCCGGCACGGTGACCGCTGGAGTCACGACCAATGCCAAATCAACAGGTTCTGGCACATCTGCAATGCTGGGATAGGCTTTGATGCCCAAAACACTCTGTCGAGTCGGATTGACCGGAAACACCGTCCCCCCAAAAGGACTACTGATCAGGTTCCATAGCACAGTGCGCCCAACGCTGCCAAGGCGATCGGTGGCACCAATCACAGCCACTGTTTTGGGTGCAAAAATGGCATCAAGGGGAGAGCGAATTTGGCGAAAAATATCATAAGCCGGATCAGCGATCGCGGGTTTAGAGGCTTGCATACGAGTATTGAGTAGAAAGGTCTGCTGTGGATGAAGCAATCAAGTAGTGAAATTGCAATAAGGGCATCCTTGGAGCGGGCAGTTGTTTATCTTCCAAAAGAGCAAGCATGCTTTCTGACTTTAAGTAAATCAGAGCCGATCGTCAAATCCCAAAAAAAGGGTTTGACTGCGTTTTTTTGCAATCAAACCCTAAAATCCTAAACTTATGAGCACAATTTGTGCAACTAGAGACAAAATTCTGTCATGAAAAAATTATCAAGTCAGAAAACCTAGTTGAACAAGCCGCGGAAAATGGCATCTACTACTGAGATATTGGCGAGCAAAAAGTATGCAACGAAGGCGCTGCCAGTTGCTCCAATAAAGAAGCCACCTGTAAATTGGCTCCAACCCTCAGATGTTTGTAAAGAATCGCTAGAACTGCCTCCGTCCTGGAAAGAAACCAGACCGTAAACCGACAGGCAGGCGGTTGCGATCAAGATCAATCCAATTGCCGAAATCAGTCCACCCAGGGCAGCAACATCTGAATCCCGCAGGGGACCAAGTTTCACCCAGGGACCAATCAGAAAATATCCGTGTGCCAGACCCACTTCTAACCCACGAAGGAGCGGTGAAAGCCCTTTCCGATAGGCTGGAAGGTTGCCAATAAAAGCCCTGGTAAAAGCGGAATCACTGATAGGTGTAGATAAATTACCTACAAAAGGATCCCCGTTGTAGGGCTTAACAAGCTGCTCAGTCATATTTAATATTCCTGAAATATCTGAAAAGCGGAAGAAGAATTTGAACCTAATTCTAAACAAGTAGGGGGGCTTAATTTCAGAATTCAGTCTGTGCTTTAGAAAAGTTCATTAAATTAGTCTTTGATCGGAAAGGTTGTGCCAATTTTGAAGGTTGTGTAACCATGCAGGTCGAGTGAAGCTTTGTCGGCAAACCCCTTGTAAGGTCTGTAAAGTCGTGATCTCAGCCGATCTCGATCCCCATTTTTTTGAAATCACAATCAATCATTTGAGCAACTTAGCAAGAAGGAGGGTTTGGATTTTGAGTTTTGAGCTAGGGTAGAGAACTGAGATTATTCTGCGCTTGCTGAATTGCTCGATCGTCTCCGCGCTCACTTGCTGCATCTTAAATCTATGACCTCAGCTATGCCTTCTGTAACCCGCTCCTACGACTTGATTGGATTTGGGGATGAAGTTCCCGGCATTTTGGCAATTGTTGCTGCTGCCAGAGAATATCGTCGCCGTACAGGCAAGCATCTCAAATCGCTGATTATGTTTAAAGGCAACTCCCAGGAAGGCGTTGGTGGGCATCTGGTTAGAGGGGGGTTGGCATATCTCGACCGTAGCTATATTCCCGCTGAGATTCGTCAAACCTATTGCCTACCCGTTTTTGGCGATCCTGTTGCAATTTATAAGGAATTTTTGCAGAGAGCGTATGTCAACCAGGTTGCGCTTGATCCCCGCCAAGCAGATGTGACGCTTCGCCAAATGTTGAGCGAAGTGGGAGCAGACATCATTAGCCGGGTGGAAATTGCTTCGGTTCTCCAAAATGCGGGCAAACTGACGGGGATTGTTTTGACCAAAGGGGAAACTTATTTAGCCAAACAGTTCATTGACTCGACGGTGAATGCTGAACTCGCGCAAGCAGCAGGAGTACAAAAGCTTCAGGGCTTTGCCACCTTTGGCTTGCCCGACTCGGAACTACCTGTAACTCTGGCGTTTGAGACCGAAGGACTCAATATTCAAAAACTTAGAGCGATCGAACTGGCATACCTCAAACGGTTTACTAATCCAAACGATGCTCAGGCACAGGTTTATGTCAATGTTGCAGCAGGGTCTAATCCTACGCTAGCGGCGAGCTTTTGTAGCGAAATGATGAATTCGCAATGGGCTTTGAAATCGCTGTATGTTGGGCAAGATCACGCAGATGTGCGTTGCAAAGCCTTGTCGATCGCCTATCACTCGTTTCGGGGCAAAAAGCTATCCCTGTCTGAAAGTGGTGCCATTCTTGATCAGGCAAATATCGCGATTTTACCGGGCGATCGGCTCTCGTGGAACGCCTTTTTGTGTTATGTCACAGGTGCTCAAGCAGAAACCCTTGCCAGAGGCGCTGCCAAACCAACCGCTGCCATGCTCAACGAAATGCAGTTTATTGAGAAGTGGCTCAAAAGCCTCGGGGCAACAGTGGTAAGACCCGCCTCTGAATTGTATATTCGTCACGCAGGCAATATTGTTGGCGTTGTGGAGCCTTTACGAGCCGCTCAGATGTACGAAGGCGGAGTGCCGGAAGAAGAAGCTCTAGGCACCTTTGGTTATCATCTAGACGTTCGGGGTGGAATCACTGGCTTAGGACAAAAAGCTTCTGAGAATGGTCTCAGCAGCGTCTCGTTCCATGAACCGCCTCTCTTCAATCTCGGCATTCGCCATGCGCTGGTGCGCAATGTCCCAAATCTGGCAGTCGTCAGTCCTGCTTCCGGATTTGAAGGCTATGCCTGTGCCGCCGGTCGGATTGTTGAGTTTAATACAGCAGTGGGGCAGGGCGTTGGAATTGCCGCTGCGATCGCCTTGGTCTCCGGACGCGACCTGGCAACCATTACCAATCGCGAAGTTAGACAAGTCTTAGTTCAGACTGGGCAACTCTCACAAATCTATGGAAGACCCAACTACTTGGAAGCAAGCCGAATGGGCGAATTTGAGACTGCTTTTGCTTAAGGGAATCTCGGGTAAGCCCTCCCCAAAAACCTGACTGGACGATTGCCTGGCAGCGTTCCAAAATGTTCGCAACGGATCTAGAACATCACCCGGTTGCCTCAGAGAAACTCAATGCTTGAATAAATCTTGATTGAGCAGCCTGAAAAATCTGATGGGTCCTAAAATTAAACATCTAAAAACGGCGATTAAACTCCATCTGTTCCAGAATGTGAGATAATTCAAGGCTTAATCGAAACACATCGTTTTTTCTATTAACGCAAACGACGTTTTTTGCCCTCTGATAGAGAAGATTGCATGACTTTACTGTTTTTCAGTCAGAGAGTGCCGCTTTATTCCGTAAACAATGGTTATTTTCTACCCGATGGGATTCATCTTTAACCAAGCAAAATAAGCAAGATTAAGCTGTAGTCAGTAACCGTAAAAAAAAGGCGATTTTGGGAAAAATTTAGTTAATGTCACGCGACTGACGATCGTGCATTCAGTTCTCATAAGGGGGCAATCTTAAACAATGAACCCCAATCGATATCCAACTCGTTCTAACGCCAGTAGCCATCCAGAGCAGGATTATTCAGCCAGCTCTCAAGATCTGGTGAGCTTGGCTGAAGATGAATTAGGGGAGCAGGCTACAACCCTCGCTTCGTTACGCGATCGCCAACTTCGGGCTTTTTTTGAAGGGGCGATCGACGCGATGATCATCACTGATGCTGAAGGTCGCTACATTGATGTCAACCCCGCAGCTTGCGATTTATTTGACCTGCCTAGAGAAGAATTACTTGGCAGAAATATCACTGATTTCTTTACAGCCGACAAGGAATTTCTCAAAAATTGGCAAACTGTACAGACCGAGCAACGATTCATAGGGGAATGTTGTCTCCAATCCTCCAATGGCACTTTGCGCGACGTCGAATATGCCACCACCACCCACTTTTTACCCCATCGCCATCTGTCAGTATTACGGGATATTACTGAACGTAAGCAAGCAAAAGCCAAGATTCGTAGCCTGAACGAACAACTCGAACAGCGCGTTCTAGAACGGACTCAGCAGTTGGAACGTGCTAATCAAGAACTTCGCCGAGAAATTCAAGAGCGCCAGCGCACCGAAGCAGCCCTGTGTAAGAACGAAGTCCGTCATCAAAAAGTTCTGAACAATTTGTCAGAGTTAGTCTGCTGTTTTTTGGTTGATGGCACTCTAACCTTTGTGAATCGTGCATACTGCGAATTTTTTGGAAAATCTCCGCAGGAATTAATTGGTTATAGTTTTTTTGACTTGATTCCGCCATCCGATCGTGCTATCCCACGCCAAAAAATTGCAACGCTTCTGCAAACAAAAGGCTCAATTACCTACGAACATCAAGTTTTAGCGGCTGATGGGTCCATCCTTTGGCAGGAATGGACAGATCAAGCGGTTTGTGATGCAACAACAGGAAAGGTGGTGGAGTTTCAGTCGGTTGGGCGAGACATTACCGATCGCAAACTAGCAGAAGTGGTTTTGCAACAGCAAGCTGATCTGGAACGATTAATCGGAGCCATTACCCAACGGATTCGTCAATCGCTTGACCTGAACGAAATTTTAGAAACGACAGTTGCTGAAGTGCAGCATCTACTCCAAGTCGATCGGGTTTTGGTCTATCGTCTAGAAGAAGACTTCAGTGGCACCGTTGTGGTTGAATCTGTTGCCCCCGGTTGGCAATCCATTCTGAATCAAACCATCCTCGATCCTTGCCTGGCTAAAGAGTATGTTGAAAAATTTCAGCAAGGGTTAGTGACCGCGAAAGCCGATATTTATCACGAAGGGATTCAGCCTTGCCATATTGAGCTACTGGCACAATTTCAAGTCAGAGCCAACCTCGTGATTCCGATTTTACAAGGTGAAAAGCTCTGGGGACTGCTGATTGCTCATCAATGCGCCGCACCTCGTCAATGGCAAGCCTGGGAACTGACCTTGCTCAAACAACTGGCAACCCAGGTCAGTATTGCGATTCAACAATCTGAACTGTTTCACCATGTACAACGGCTGAATGCAGACCTGGAACGCAAGGTCAAACAACGAACGGCTGAATTGCAATTGGCACATGACTTTGAATCAGCGCTCAAACGCATTACCGATCGCGTGCGTGATTCTCTCGATGAGACGCAAATTCTCCAAAGTGCGGTTGAAGAACTAGTGCGGGGGTTGCGGATTTCTTGTTGTAATGCAGCGCTGTTTGATTTGGAGCACGGGACATCGACCATCCATTACGAATACACCACTTCAGTTTTGCCCTCCTATGGGCGAGTCTCTTATCTGGCAGATTTTCCAGAAATTTATGGGCAACTGCTCCAGGCGCAATGCTTTCAGTTCTGTTCCCTCATTCCTAATCCTGATCGGGGGCAGGTGGCAATGTTGTGCTGTCCAATTTTTGACGATCAAGGAGTTTTGGGAGACTTGTGGCTGATCAATCAGTCTTACTATTGCTTTAGTGCGGCTGATATTCGTTTGGTTGAGCAGGTTGCCAGTCAGTGTGCGATCGCCCTGCGCCAATCCCGCCTTTATCAAACAGCTCAGGCTCAGGTAAAAGAACTCGAACGGCTGAATCAACTCAAGGATGATTTTCTCAGTACGGTTTCTCATGAACTGAGAACTCCCATGTCAAGCATCAAAATGGCGATTCAGATGCTAGAAACCGTCTTATTCAATCGGGCAGGTGCGAATTTCCTGTCTCACTCACCTGATCAACCCCTAACGACATCCCCCTCTACTCCGCTCTACTCCGCCCTACAGCGGGCAGAACGGTATTTCCATATTTTAAAAACCGAATGTCAGCGAGAAATTCGACTGATTAATGACTTGCTCGATCTTTCTCGATTGGATGCAGAAACAGAACCGCTGTTAATGAGCACGATTACCCCTCATGTCTGGATTTCTCATGCAGTGGGTTCTTTTTACGATCGCGCCCAGCAGCAACAACAACGGATTCAACTCAACCTACCGGATGATCTGCCCCTGCTGACTACCGACCTTTCCTATCTAGAACGAATTTTTACCGAACTTTTGACCAATGCCTGTAAATACACCCCGATCGGTGGCACGATTACCATTAATGCCAGTCATCAAATCACTGAGAGATCGCCCATTCAGAAGAGTTCGCTTTATCCCAAAACTCAAAATGCTCTGCCATTGAATGCAAGAAAGCTTTATCAATCCAGTATTTCGTCGCCATCCTTGACTGCCAATTCAAGTTTTCTGCTGCTTAGCATCAGCAATACGGGTGTAGAAATCTCTCCGGCAGAGTTTGAGCGAATTTTCGATCGCTTCTACCGCATCCCCAACAGCGATCCCTGGAAACATGGCGGAACCGGTTTAGGTTTGGCCTTGGTCAAAAAATTGACCGAGACCCTAGGCGTAAAGATTTGGGTCGAAAGTCAGAAGATGCAAACAACCTTTACCTTACAATTTCCGATCACCTAAACCCCAGCACTTCCGAGCAAGATCAAAACTTTTGAAGTTGCTCTTGCGATGACTCGTGTTTTTGATCGTCCGTATCTTGGGAGAAGGGTCTCACAATTGAGCCGAGAAATCAGCTAGCGCTGCGCTCCTTCGCGCAGCGCTAGCTGATTATTTTCCGGTTTAGATACGTCGATGCGTCTCAGTGCTTTTTAATAAGCGTCTTGTAGCTCAAAAAAGTCTGGCGAAATATAGTCCTTACGGAGAGGCCAACCGATCCAGTCTTCAGGCATCAAGATCCGCTTGAGATCGGGGTGCCCCTCATACACGATGCCATACATGTCATAGGACTCACGCTCTTGCCAGTCTGCGGCTTTCCAAATCCAATAAACAGAGGCGACGCTGGGGTTCTCACGGGGTAAGAATACCTTAATCCGCACCTCATCGGGACGATCGGCACCATCGCTAACCTTAATCAGATGATAAAAACTCACCAATTCTTCGCCCGGTCCCACATCATAGGCTCCCTGACACTGAAGACAGTTGAACCCGTAGGCATACAACGCTGTACAGAACGGAACCAAAAACTCTGGTTCCACCTTCAGAATCTCAACTCCGCTGGCATCCGTTCCCAACGACTCATGCTCAAAGCCATTTTGAGAGAGCCATCGAGAAATTTTACCCACCTCAGCCAGAGGCGCAGTCGTTTTTTCCGCTTCAGCCACGACTCAATCCCTCCTTTTCGGCAGCTTTCAACGCAGGAGCGATAGGCAAGCCCATCGCTTCCATCAACTCTTTTGGTGGAGATTGACGGGTCTCAACTTGGAGATACTTACCCGTCAAAATCGGCTCGATCGCCTTCATGCTATGCGTTGTGCTGTAGTAACGATGGATTTGGCGGGTTTCACCCCGTTCCTGCATCGACTCATTCGAGATTTTCTTCCGTAGTTTGATGATGGCATCAATGATTGCTTCTGGACGGGGAGGGCATCCGGGCAGGTAGACATCGACCGGAATCAGCTTATCTACTCCTCGTACGGCCGTGGGTGAATCGACGCTAAACATGCCGCCAGTGATGGTGCAAGCTCCCATCGCAATGACGTACTTAGGTTCGGGCATTTGCTCATAGAGGCGCACTAATGCCGGAGCCATTTTCATCGTAATGGTGCCAGCAGTGATGATCAAGTCAGCCTGACGAGGCGATGATCGGGGCACCAAGCCAAACCGATCGAAATCAAACCGTGAACCAATTAGCGCAGCAAATTCAATAAAGCAACAAGCAGTGCCATAAAGCATGGGCCAAAGGCTAGACAGTCTTGCCCAGTTATATAGATCATCCACTGTCGTCAGAATGACGTTTTCAGACAGTTCTTGCGTGATCTTGGGGCGCTCGATCGGGTTCATGATGCGATCGCTAGCCGCCTGTGGCACGATGTCAGAATTCAAGACCATTCCAGTGCTCCTTTCCGCCATGCATAGACGAGACCCACAACCAGAATTGCAATAAAAACTAAGGCTTCGATAAAAGCCAATAACCCCAACTGATTGAATGCGACTGCCCACGGATAGAGGAAAACAGTTTCTACGTCAAAAATGACAAACACCAGGGCAAACATGTAGTAGCGAATATTGAATTGAATCCAGGCTCCCCCGATCGGTTCCATGCCTGACTCATAGGTGGTTCGCCTTTCTGGACCACGACGGCTGGGGCGAACGAGTTTGGAAGCGGTCAGCGCCAGGAAAGGCACCAGACTGCAAATCAACAGAAAGCCTAGAAAGTATTCGTAGCCGCTAAGAACAAACACAGGCGCAGGAGACCTCTAAATGACTAGATGAATGGGATTTCAAGCGTTATGTTAACTGGTCTTTCACATTATACGGGGCTTTTCTTTACAATCTCATGTCTTCCTCAGTGGAATCTGGCAGGAGCATGAATAGATCAGAATATATGAATTGTTTAGTCAGGCATCAGGAAAATTACTCCGCACTCAGGCTCAGAGATGCAATTCTTAAGACATTTTCTGTCGAGAATTAAAAAGATTGGCGTTACATTGAGGCGCCGCTCCTCGGGAATCCAAATTGTTCACTCACATGCAATAGATTGACCAACTCATTGGGCAGGATTATAGAAAATGAGAGGAAAATTGAGATTTGTAAAATCAACCAAAACCCGATAGAATCATCTTTACAGAGATTTAAGCTTTAGCACCTATTCTCTTTCTAGAGTATGAGTACTCAAACTGTTGATCCAAAAACACTAGACCGATACGAATGTGGAGCCTGCGGTTACATCTACGAGCCTGTCAAAGGGGATGACAAACATCAGGTTGCACCGGGTGTCCCGTTTGAAGAGTTGCCTCAAGATTGGCGTTGTCCCGTTTGTGGTGCACCCATTGCCCGGTTCCAAAATATGGGTCCGGTCGGCAACCCTTCTGGCTTCAAACAAAATATGGGTTACGGTTTGGGCGTGAATGCGCTAACGCCTGGTCAAAAAAACATCTTGATTTTTGGGGGCTTGGCGCTGGCGGGCCTGTTCTTTTTGAGTTTCTATGGGCTTCAGTAAAACGGTCAGGCTTCGAGGCGATCGAGGGGTGACGAGATTGGCTGATGTCTCTTTACCGATCTTTACCAAGAGATGAATTTTCTACAGAAGTGATTGAATCGATGCAGTTGATTTCCAAATTTTTCAAACGGGTTTTAGCTTTATGCGCTGTGGGATTGCTGTGTGTAGGCTGTGGGGGCTATTTACCCTTATTAGACTACAATCCTTGGCAAGTGCTCCAGTTACCGACTGAAGCAAACTTGCTCGATCTAAGCTTTAGTAGTCCTCAGCACGGTTGGATCGTGGGGAACGAGTCCACCATTCTGGAAACAACGGATGGGGGAGATACCTGGCAGCCCAAAAAGCTGAATTTGGATGCGCCCTATCTTTTGACTTCTGTGAGCTTTGATGGTCAAGAGGGATGGGTGGTTGGACAGCCATCTCTTTTGCTCCACACCAGTGATGATGGTCATTCTTGGTCGCGTATTCCACTCAGCGAGAAGTTGCCAGGTTCACCTAATGCGATCGTGGCACTTGGATCTCAATCTGCCGAAATGACGACCGACATCGGTGCAATCTACCGCACGGACGATGGTGGTAAAACCTGGAAAGCGATGGTAGAAGAAGCGGTGGGCGTGGTTCGGAGTATTGCCAGATCGCCTGAAGGGCGATATGTTGCTGTTTCGTCCAGAGGCAGTTTTTACTCGACTTGGGAACCTGGTCAGGCGGCTTGGACTCCCCACAATCGCAACAGTTCACGCCGAGTCCAGGGCATGGGCTTTACCCAGGACGGACGACTCTGGATGTTAGCGCGGGGTGGACAAGTTCAATTTACTCGGTTGGATGATCCCGAACAGTGGGAAGATGCAAAGAGTCCTGAGTTAGCAACGAGTTGGGGACTGCTCGATTTGGCATATCGTACACCCAACGAGGTGTGGATTGCAGGAGGCAGTGGAAACTTGCTTTGCAGCTTGGATGGTGGTCAGACTTGGCAAAAGGATAAAGATGTTGAGGATGTACCCTCAAACTTATATAAGATTATCTTTGTCAATTCTGAACAGGGCTTCATTTTGGGGCAGAAAGGGACTTTGCTAAAGTACCAAGCTGTTTCTTAAAGGTTCTTTCTGAAAAGCTTGTGTAGGGCTGAGGGCTTTAGTTTCTGGTTCAGAGTGTCAGCGATTTTGGTTTGAATAAGAGGACAATTGGTGATTTGGTAGGAATGTTTTTTGCAGCGGGGTTTGGCTTGATTGATGCAATATTTCCATTTCTACTTTTCATCTAATCAGCATGCTTGTTCAGATCTTTGGTTTGAGTAGGTCAGCGATCGCAATCTGTTTGCTAATTGCTTGTGAGTGTTTCAGTGGTTTCGTATTATTAAGATCAAGTTTTGAAGTCTGTAGTGGAGGAATCTGAATGGCTGGTACAACCGGAGAGCGCCCATTTGGCGACATTATTACGAGTATCCGTTATTGGGTAATTCATAGCATTACCATTCCAGCGTTGTTTATTGCTGGTTGGTTGTTTGTCAGCACGGGCTTGGCATATGACGCATTTGGAACTCCTCGTCCAAATGAGTACTATCCCACAGCTAAGCAAGAAGTTCCGATTTTGAACAAGCGTTATGAAGCAAAGCAGCAAATTAACCAATTTGTGAAGCAACTGGATAAGTAGTTTTTAACCCCCTAAAGTCATGACTAGCAATAACCCCAACCAACCAACCTCCTATCCTATTTTTACGGTTAGGTGGCTTGCCGTTCACACACTTGCCGTTCCCACGGTTTTCTTCTTGGGAGCAATCGCATCGATGCAGTTTATTCAACGGTAGAAAAGTAGTGAAAACAAAAAGTTCTAACCCCAATAAACAGCCCGTTGAGTTAAATCGGACATCCCTTTATCTAGGTCTGTTACTCGTTTTTGTGCTTGGCATTCTTTTCTCTAGTTATTTCTTTAACTAGCTGGCGTAAAGTTGACTAGATTTTTCAAGATTGAAGATTTCGTGTTTAGAAATTGCCTAAATTTTAGGAGGTGAATTCATGTCTGGAAGTGGAAGAATTCCATTGTGGATCGTTGCAACGATCGCTGGTATGGGTGTTCTCACCGTAGTTGGACTGTTCTTTTATGGTGCTTATGCAGGGCTAGGTTCTTCTATCTAGTCCAGTTTCCGTTGTCAAGCTTGGTTTGTTTTGTTTGCAACGATTAACCGTTAATAGATTAGTCTCGGCTAACTTATGTAACCCAGCATTGCTGATTCTGGGTATGAATTTGGAGTTGTGTGAATTGAAACGAAGTCTCAATTCACACTGCTATTCACCACCACCCAGTAAGCTTGCTAAATTGGTAAAAACAAAGGTTAGAAGTTCTGTCCTTTGCTTTTAGTTAAAAAGCAGCGAATTGTGGAAAACACGATCGCTGCTTTTTTGCAGAGAGATTGCCTTGAAGGAATGGCGATTCTCCAATCGGTCCAATCTAATCATTCGATCGGGGAGTCATACCAATTTGATTTGTGTTTGCGACAGATCTAGATCCCCCCTAGCCCCCGCGCTAATGCACCGCTGCGCTAGTAAAAAGGGGGGAAACCCAAGCCAGTCTTGAAGTCCCCCTTTTTAAGGGGGATTTAGGGGACCTCCTAAGTGTCATATTCTCAATTTAAATTGGTATCAGAAGCCAGCCTTCAGGAGCATTTTGTATTACTAAAAAGTTTTTCTAGTAGCTTCTTGGCTCTCTAAATCGGGGAGCGATATCCAGCAAGGTACGTAGAAAAGATAGAATTCCCCCATGTACCGTTTTGGGATCTAGATGCTGATGCCCTGGTTGAATGGTTTATCTTTTCTGGGCATTTTTGGGCTTTGCGCGATCGCTTGGCTCGGTTCTGAAAATCGCCGAATTATTCCCTGGAAAGTGATTTTTTGGGGAATTGGGTTGCAGTTGGTGCTGGGAGCGCTAGTGTTCCTAGTGCCAGGAACGCGTGATGCAGTGAAGGTGATCAACGATAGTGTAAATGCCATTCTGGATGCTACCGAAGCTGGATCTCGATTCATTTTTGGCTCTTTACTGGTGCCTGATGCAGCGCAGGTGCCGGGTCCAGTCTTAGCCGGGCGATGGATTGCTAGAGCAGTTACGCCTCCGTATGTGCCTGTACCGGGCGATCGACTCAGTCCTGATAACCTCAATCTGGGCTATGTCTTTGCTTTTCGTGCCCTACCAATCGTCATTTTCTTTTCGGCGCTAATGTCCCTGTTCTATAACTTGCGATTGATTCAGCCGATCGTGACGGTATTTGCCCGAATTTTTCGATGGTCGATGAATCTGAGCGGGGCAGAAGCACTGAGTGGAGCCGCCAATATTTTTGTGGGTATTGAATCGATGTTAGTGGTGCGCCCCTTTTTGGTGGACATGACTCGCAGCGAATTGTGTGCTATTTTGGCGTCTTGCTTTGGTAGCATTGCCTCCACAGTCTTGGCACTGTATAGCAGTTTGCTTCGACCCACTTTTCCTAACATCACTGGGCATTTGGTTTCTGCTTCCTTCATGGCGATTCCAGCTTGTTTTGTCATCGCCAAAATTTTAGTGCCTGAGACCGAAGTGCCTCGAACATTAGGTGGTTTGCCGGAAGCCATTGCCGAGAACGAAATCGCCCATACAGATGACTTACTGACTCAAAAGGCAGGGGTTGATTTGGAAAAGGTCAGTCCAATGGAAAGCTTAATTATTGGGGCAATGGATGGGGTTAAGTTGGCGATCTCGATCGCCGCTTTGCTGATTGCAGTTTTAGGATTAGTTGCGCTGGTTAACCTTTTCTTTGGCAATCTAGCGTCTTTAGCGCTAAGCCAAAATCCTCTTCTCCACAATTTAGGGAAGATTTTTCAGTTCGTAACGCTACAAAATATCTTAGGTGTCCTATTTTTGCCATTGACGTTCTTGACTGGCGTGTCTCTCAACTCACAAGAACTATGGCAAGCTTCTGTGTTGATTGGGCGACGCTTGCTGGAAACCGAAGTACCTGCCTATCAACAACTTGCTGTTTTATCGAGTCAGAAATTAATTAGCGATCGTACGCTGTTAGTTGTGAGCTATGCCCTGTGTGGTTTTGCTCATCTGCCCTCAGTAGGGATTTTTGTGGGAGGATTGGTCAGCTTGATTCCTTCTCGCCGAAAAGATATCAGCGTTTTAGGTTGGAAAGCCCTCTGGGCAGCGACGCTAGCCACCCTCATGATTGGCTGTGTAGCGGGACTATTTGATACAGGTAACCCATCCATTATTGGGAGATAGGGCATGAGACGCAATCGCGTGTGGTGGTTTGGTGTGTGGGTACTGGTGACAATCGGGTTGATCTTGACGCATCCGATGGCGGCACCCGTGATAGGGAGGCAACCAGTCGGTGTCCCCTTAGAAACGGCGATCGCTCAAACTTCCCCGCCCGAATTGATTCCGACCCCGACGCCAAAACTCTCTCCCACAGTTTCTTCGCCTGTGCCAACTGCAGCCCCGACTGTGCCAACTTCCTCTTCTAGCGCTTCGCCTGCTCCATCTTCCACTCCGACTCTACCGCCAGTCAATTTTGTACCGCCTCCTTTACCCCTACCCGCAGTTCCCCCTCTACCCCTCAGTGGGGTGTATCAGGATGCTGCAAATCGCTTCAAGGTAGGTATTTTGAAGGGCTATAACCTCAGTCCTTTAGCAGGCTCAGTCCTAATCGAAGCGCCGGATGGGAGTCTTTCCTACACAGTGGTTCCACAACCCCAAGCGTTGGCGAAGGTTGCTCTCGATCCCCAGTCTGTTAGTGATTCTCTGACTCAGGTTGCCCAAACACTCTTTCAACGCGGAGAAGGGTTCAAACCAGGTTTCGCACAATCGTTCGCCCCATCAGGCATCCAAATTGAATGGACTGGCTCCCTCACCATTGCCGGTAAAACTCAACCCATCAGTGGAGTGATCCTAGCACGCCCCGCTGGTCAAGATGCCTTACTGCTCTTGCTTGCTGCCACTGAGACTGGAAAAGCTCAACTTCCTAACGCGATCGTTGCTCTGGCAAATAGTTTTGAGGTTTTATATTAGATAGGTGATATGGCAATCCTAATTGGACTGTAAAAAAGAGTTCCTTTGGAACTCTTTTTTACAAAGGCTTTCTCTTTCACAAAAAATGTAGAACTGCTATCAGTCACCAACGCTAGGGCAGCGGCACTCAACATTTAACACTCTCCTACCTTTTCCTACCTTTGCCCTCTCTCTATGCCTTTATCCCCCACCCTTTACCTTTCCTCCTGCCGCCTATGAATCCCGAACCCGAAATTCGTCGCCTATTAGATGTGCTTCCGGCGTCAGGTCGCATGATGGTAAAACTGGTCAGTAAGCCAGAACAACGGGTCGTTGTGGATTACACATTTCCCTTGCCTTGGATACGGGAACGGCCTGTATCAATTAACTTTGATCTGTGGAGCGAGTTGTCACGTCCACAGCGGGATTTGATGATCTTGCGGACTGTGAGTTGGTTAACCTCAGTGAAATGGTTCAAGCCCAATCTGTATCAGGGATTGGTTGCAGTTGGTCTATTGGGCGCTGTGGTGGAAATGGTGCAGGTCGATATTTTGGGAGCAGCAGTGGCAGGGGGGTTGACGACGATCGCAGCAACCCAGATTTGGCGATCGAACAACAACTCGCGGGCAGAGCTAGATGCAGATGAAGCTGCCGTGCGGGTTGCCCTGCGCCGTGGCTACACCGAAACTGAGGCAGCCCGCCATCTGCTCTCCGCGATTGAAGCCGTTGCTCAGATTGAAGGTCGTCCCAGTCTGAACTTCGCTGAACTGATTCGTTGCCAGAATTTGCGATCGATTGCTGGCACCTCTCCGGTCGGAGTACCGCAAAGTATCAGGCAAGATTAAGGAGCGATTGAAAGCTGAAGATTGGGGAATCCATTTCAGGGAGGTGCATTCCACCTCCAACTTTTTATCAGACCCTTTTTCTGGCTCTGATTCTCTCTGGGTCTTATCCCTATTAATCCGTGCCCTCTTTACGCTTCTACACCGCTACTTCGTCTCTGTAACTCGCCAGCTGAGTTTTAGGTTGATCCAGAAGTTCCACAGGGTCACGGCAGCGATGGCAATAAGTTTTGCCAAGTATTCATTCATGCCAAAAGCATTGAAGAGCAGATTCACTAGCAACACGTTTAAAATCAAGCCCATCAGGCAAATAATGTTGAACTTGATGAATCGTTTGATGCGTCTTTTCCATCCTTTTTGTTTGCTAGAAATATCGCCAAACGTCCAGGCATCGTTCAGCAAAAAGTTGGTGATGATTGCGACTTCTGAAGACAAGATGGCACTGCGGGTTAGCGCTAAACCGGCAAACTCACGCAGCAGATAAAAGATGCCTAGATCGACGCCAACCCCGCTCAAACCAACTACTCCGAACCGCATAAAGCGAGCAACCGGAGGTTGCCAGCGTTTTCTAAGGCGGGCAACGCGTCCGCCCGATCGCAGACGTAGTAGGTGCAGGATGTATTCAACATACTGCCGCCAGGTCACTTTGCTTTCCCCTTCCTGCCGTTCTTGGAAGACGTAGCCGACTTCTGCAACCTGGTCAATATTGCCAACCCCAATCACCTCAATCAGAATCTTGTAACCCATCGGGTTCATAGTGCGGTTGGCGATCGCGCTACGACGCACCATAAAGTAGCCACTCATGGGGTCGGAAACTCGTCCAATCACCCTTGGCAAAATTACCAATCCTAAAAGTTGGGCACCACGAGAGAGGAAACGCCGAACGACACTCCACTCACTAACGCCCCCGCCCTCAACATGACGACTGGCGGTTGCTAAATCAGCACCCTGCTCGATCGCGGCAAGCAACTGCTGCAAGACTTCGGGAGGATGCTGCAAGTCAGCATCAATCACACCCAAAACCTGACCCTTGGCTGCTTGCCAACCTCGAATCACTGCCGTTGAAAGCCCCTTTTCTTCCTGGCGACGCATCACCCGGAGTTGCGGGTACTCACTCATCAACGCTTGAGCTAACTCCCAGGTACAATCTGGGCTATTGTCGTCTACCACAATTAGCTCATAGTCATCGGCTATAAAGCCATCCAACAACTTAGTCAGTAGCTCAACAATTTTCCGAATGTTTTTGGCTTCGTTGAAGGTCGGAATCACCAACGAAAAATAGACGGCGCGATCGTCTGGTGACTCTGAGACATTATCTCCGGCAGTCACAGGCGGAGCTTCAGGAATCCGCAGGTTGCCAGTCGGTACAGTCAGGAGATCATGGGATTCGTCGGTGAACATTGAGCAGTTCTCAATTAGTGATTGTTGACAAACAGAAAACTATCGCCCCAAGTTGGCTAAGAGCAATAACGCGATGATAACTAGCGAAAGAAAGATCCCGGTAGCCCATCAATTCTCTCTTACTGAAACTTCATACACAGGATATTTGCCGAAAACTCCAGCACGATCGAATTGGATGGTGTAGCTTTGAGCACCCGACAAGAAATTTGAATTTCCTACCATCTTTTTCTCAGGCTCACAGGGATTAAAGGGATAACAAATATAAAGAAAATTAGGATGTCCTATTTGGTGTAAAGCTACACTTAGCTTTTTCACAGCCTCACTTTTCTCAGCCAAGAAGAAAGTTTTTTGATCAAATAACTGTGTCAAAGTCTGACTCATATATTGATGAGAAACGGCAATGATCGGATTTGGCTGCGTTTTTAAATAATTTAATAGGGGCAGCGGTCTTTGGGCACCTGCCAAAAAATTGGTTCCTGAAAAGACATTCCAACGAATTCCTACCATTAGCAATGCCGTAAAAATCACGATTGTTGCATATCTTAAAGATCGCGAATGGACAGATGTTAAACTCTTTAAGCCAATTGCACTCAAGAGAGAGACCATCGGCACTAAGATCAGCAAAAATCTAGGTCCCCATTGTTTTCCACCCGTTCGAGATCCTAAAGAAATACCCTCCGCACTCGAAAGTATCCAAGGAATCGTACAGATAAAAATGAGTCCAATGAGTAACAAAATTTTAGTCTCATGAGTTAATCTTAGATTTTGATTAAAAAGAACCAGTCCTAAATAAATAAGCAAAAAGATTGTTAGGGGGAAATAGGCGACAAAGTCAAAGCTGAGCTTTTGAAAATTTTCTAGAGCTGCGTGAATTCTAGCGATGAGTGAAACCTTCTCAAGTACCTGAAAAGAATGCGCTCCTAAAGGATGTCCATAAACTAGAATATTGCAGCCAAAAAATAGCGCTACGGTGAGGAGTAAGCAAACAAGAAACAAAATAATTTTAGATTTAGGAATATTTTCGGATTGATGCCAATTGAGGCTAGCGACAATACCATTGACTAAAACAATGGCAATCACTAAACAAAGCAACTCTTCTCGAAACCAGACTGATAAACCAATTAAAATTCCACTTAAAATTAATTGAAAGTGATTGAGATCCTGGAACTGCTTACCCAGCCAGAGCGACATCCCACCAAATGCTAGGGCGATCGCGAGGGTATGTTCCCAGTAAGTAGCACTATAAATGGTTAAAGGAGACGCAAAAATGAGCGTTATGAGCATCACAATCGTGATCCATTTCCCCAGATTCAATTGGCGACAAACTTGATAGAAAGTCAACCATAACACCCAGGTGGATACCAATGGCACAAGAGATAGCCCTCGAAAACCAAAAAGACGATAGAAAGGGGCTGTGATAGCGGGAAAGGTAAAGGGAAAAGTGATGTAGTATTTATCTGAAATTTCGTAAGCAAAGGGTGGCTTGAAAGGATAAAACCCAGCTTTCCAAAGTTGCGCAACCCAGGGTTGTACAGTCAAATTAAGATCAAACCGAAATTCACCAGATCCGAGTTGTTTTGCCAAAAGATATTTGAGTCCACCATCTCCACTTAAAAACAACCCTTCTGGAGTTTGCTGAAGTAAATAAAACGAATAGAGAATGCCTGCAACAATGACTGCTAGAGGTAGCCAATCAAGCTTCTGAGAATTTAACTTTAACTTGCTCAGCATTCTTGCTCCCTTTATAACTTTTCCTCTACTCAGATCAACCATCCAGCTACAAATTGCTTTGAGTGTAAAGTTTCGCGACAAATTCATCCGACTTCATCGTGCCAGATAAGGGTTCTGTTTTGACGAGTTTGAACTGCTTTTGCAAAATCTGTTCAATTTGTTGCTTTTCCGCAGGTGTACTGGCGGGTGACCAAATCGGGCGAGCACTCTCTAGCCACAGCACACGTGTATAGCGATCGCCCACCAATGCGTTCTGCAACGCTGCTGGCAAGTCTGCTGATTCTTGTGCCAAGAGTGCCACTGGAGCGGTAGGCGGAATGTAGTAAGCCAATCGCATCACATGCCCCCAAGCTTGAGAATTCATGGCTATCAGAGTGGGTGTCGATGCTGAACCGACTAAACTGGCAATTTGGTGAAACATTTGACGTGGCTTCAGGCTGTAGCTGCCAATGTCGATGCTGAGGTAAAGAACTAACAATCCCACAGTCAGAACGCTGCGCCAGCGATCGCGCAATTGTTCTAGCCCCAGCACTAGGAGCAGCAAGCAACCGGGCAGGATAAAGATAAGCGTGCGCCCTTCACCAAACCCGATCGTAAATTTGCGACCGATGACATCGACCGTGAGCGCTATAAGAAGGGGAAAAATTCCTAATAGCAAAACAGTCACCAACAATGGGCGTTGTTCCGTACGCCAGAGCCACAAAATCATCCCCAGTAAAATGGCTGCCATCATCAGCCCTGCGATTACTACTGCAACAGGTGGCAGACTAGTAGCCCAATCCCCCAGCAGAAGATGATTGCCCAGCACTTCGATCAAATTCTGAAGATGTTGAAGCGGATTTGCCTGTCCATTGCTAAAGCGCTTGAGATCAGCGTTTTTCAATTGTTTGATGGTGCCCCAAAATGCCCAGGGGAGCGTCAGCAACACACCGATCGCGAGCCGTAACCCCTGCTGCCACCAACGAGCACGATCGCGGTAGAACACGACTACGGCTAGCACAATCACCCAGTAAGCAAACAGATAAAACGTCATCAATCCTGCGAAAACTGACAGGATGAGTAATCCGCTCCACCCAAACTGAACTCGCCGACTCCAGGTTTTGGGTCTTTGTTCTGAGGGGGCGGTCAGATGTAGGAGTGCCCAGCCGCTCAAGACTGTCCACAGCACAAGTGGTCCGTACATGCGCACGTTCAGTGAGTGGAGTAAATAAAATGGGTTCGTACCCAGCAGCGCTGCTAACATGAGACCTGCCCGATGCCCCAACAAAACGCGCCCAAAGCCATAGGCTGATCCGATCGCCCCAACACTGAGCAGCGCACCCAAGCTACGAAATGCGGCTTCTCCATTTCCAAACAGCCGTAACCACAGATGTTGCCCCAAAAACAGTAAGGGAGGATGAGGTTCCCCGCCGATCAGACTTTTTAATAGACTTCTCACGGTTTGTAGCCCTGCCAGGAGACCCGATTCGGGGGGTAGGCTGAGCAATGGTGTATAAGCACTCAAAATCACGGGAGTGGTTTCTGGCGTGTTGTAAGCACTGCGTTGCCCGGTCGAAAGCAATAATGTTAGAACTTCGTCATACCAGAATTCCCGGCTACCCAGATTGAGAATGCGGATTAAGACGGCGATTGAGATCGTCACCAGCAGCAAAGATTCTAAAGATATGCGCCCCTGTATCTTTGTCATGGGCAGAGATTTTGTCATAGTGGTTTGTTAGGAAGCCACTCAGAGCACGAACCGGGGATTAGAACAGTGGGTTTGAATGAGTCGGACGTTTGCTCTGGTGATTCAGAATGAACTAGTGATACGCCAGAATGCGATCGCTTGTCTAAGCTGGCACAAGATTTTTGAGAGATCTTGAGAATCTGCCCCCTTATATAAACCTACAATTAACTGATTCGTCGAGTGTTTAACCCGGTTTCGATTTTAGATTTTGAATTTTGGCTTGGGAACAAGTTTCTGAAATCGCGACTCAAATGCTCAGTCCTTCGGGTAGAAGGTGCGATCTGACTTTTAACAGACCCACTAATTAGGCTAAGAATCATGTCAAAAGAATTTGCCATTGGAGCCAAAGTCCGAGTGATTGCCCGCCCCGCCTATGTGAAAACTGCCGATCCGATGCCCATTTTGCGCTCTCCAGACTTGATTGTGCTGGGAGAAGAAGGAATTGTCCTCGATCGTCGACCCGGAGGAAACTGGAGTGTGCGTTTCGCCAGGGGAGCTTTCTTAATGGATAGCCAGTATTTGGAAGCGATTTAGCGCTCTGGTTTTTGAACCTTTACTTCAAAAACAAAGTTGTGAGTAGGTCAGAATTTATCTGTCCAAATTTCGTGTCTTGAATCACTTGAGTAATCCATTTTTTCTGTAGATAAGTCACCCAAATCGAAATTAGAGAAATTCCGATAAAAGGAATTAAGAATTGTTTTGAAGTGAGGACAGGGAAAGGCAGAAATTTCCAATAACGCAGGAAAAAAATGTGCCAAAGATAAATCCAGAGAGAAGATGTACTGATAAAAATAGAGGGGCTGACCAAAAAATTTTGATATTTTCTAAAATGAAGGGTTTTCCGAAGTAGATAATCCACGAAAAGAAGTAAAGAGATCGATACAAAAATTCCATAGGATAGATAGTAAAGTCCGGGTGGATACTTAAATTTTTGAGTCGCGATCGAATAACCTAAATCATATGTAGAATAAATTGAAAAAGCGACAAATAAAAATAGAAAGATCCCTAGAATCCGTACTAATAATCGATGATTCGATTGAGCCAAAACCATTCCTAAACCAAATAAGCAACCATAGGGAATTACATAAGAGATATAATCATGAAAAATAGAAGACACGAATAATAAATTGATATCAAAAATACTAATTAAGCTATGAATTGTTTCATAAGCAATGTACATGAAAAGTAGAGCCAGTGAAAAATAGCTATTGTGCTTTAAATATTTTTGTAGCTTCACTAAGAAAGGCGAAAGTATTGCAACCAACAGAAACACTCGAATAATCCAAAAATAACTACTGCCCCCAATTAAAAACAGTCCCTCCCAAAAATCCTTGATAGAAAAGGGATAGGGCTGATGTGAAAGCAGTGAAATCGGATAGGCTGAGGCGAAATAAAAAATAATAAATGCCCAAACTGGTGCAATGAGTCGGGGAACTCTAATTTTTAAATATTTCCAAAATGAAAAAGGTTTATCTTGCGTTGAATAACTAAACAAAATCCCTGATGAAATAACCATCAGGGAAACATCAAAATTACGAACTTGATAAAAGACATCTGCCTCTGAAGAAGTATGAGCAAAGATAATGCAAAAGATCCCGATCGTCTTCAGTAGATCGATCCGAATATCGCGCTTTTGCGGAGAAGTAGGCAGCTTTGGACGTAAATTTGAAAAAGCGTGACTTGATTCAGTTCTCATAATTGGTGCTCGAAAATTCAGGTAATTTGAATCAAGACGGCATCAGAACCGAATCTGCTCAGCAATGAGTATCGTAACTTTACGTAGATCTTCCAGGCGCGTACTTTAGCTACTATAGCGATGTTATTTTGAAATGTGGGATGCTCCTTACTTCAATATCCTTTTTCACTCGCAGGCTTCTTCACCCGAATGGGTTAGGTAGTAGGTCTAGATCGATATTTCTAAGGTATGCTTTCTGGAAGGTTTTTTGCCTCCCACAATTTAGTGATTTAATCGAATAAATTTTTAAGCAAAATATTGATGCCTAGAAGGGAATTAAGGCAAGAAATCACCTCAAAATCTGATCTAATTAGGCTTGCACATCTGAAATCTCGAATCTGCGATCGCCAATCGGATCAATAACCCCCGATTTTGCCACTCCGTTTGGTTTCACGCTCTGCCCAACGAAAGAGAAACCAGCCGATCGCAAAGTAAACACTGCCATTAAGCAATGCGATCGCCCAGATACCCCAATTGAGAGAATTGTCTCGTGCCATCAGATCACGCATCAGTCCGGCACCTGGCATCATGGGCAATAGCCAACCCAGGATATGGGGCAGCCCTTTCGAAGTTTCAATAGGCACGGTCAGTAAAAAGAGGAGGGGAAAATTGAGAATATTGCCGAGTTGTTGCACCTGCTTGAGTCGCAATGCCAGCGCCCCCATGATAAATGCCATCCCATAGGCTGCTAACAGCACGGTAAAAAGGGGAAGCGGCAACGTCCATGGAAAGGAGAGGTGGCTACCCGTTAACAAAATAATGATGATCAAAATAGTTGCGATCAAAATAATCTGGAGAAACAAACTGGCGATCGCCCGTACCATAAACACGATCGGGGCACCAAATTGGGACAGAAACAGTTGTTCCAAGGTGCCCGTCTGGGCTTCGGATTGTAGAGTGCCGCTGATGTTACCCATAACAAACAGCACCAGTGTCCAGAGAACGTAGCCAACCACAATCACGTTTAGCCGATCGCCGAGTGAGACAGGCAATTGCCCTGCACCGGGCGTAGCGATGTATCGGGCACTCAAAAAAAGTCCATAGAAAAATACGGTGGTAATGACAACGCCTGCCAGAGATTCAGTGGGATAGCGAAGAAATTGAATCCAACTGCGTTTGAGTTCCGCCAAAAACAATTCAAGCATGTTGTTCCTCGCGTACCAATTTCAAAAAGACATCGGTCAAGTTTGCCTGATCTCGTTCTACTCGCAAAATGGGCAAGGGATGCAACACGGCTAGTGCCTGATAGAGTATTTCACTATCGCGAATCCGAACAATTTTGTCTGCAATCACCCCCCCGATCTGAGTAATCTGGCTTATTCGCACCGGATCAAGAGGATCATCGAGTTCTATAACGTAAGCAGTGCCTGAAAATTGTCGAATCAATTCATCCGTGGGTTCTTCTGCCAAAATCTCGCCCTTGTGAATAATGGCAACCCGATCGGAGAGTTCCTCAGCGATGTTCAATTGATGGGTGGTGAGCAGGAGCGCACAACCGGCACGAGAAATTTCTTTCACCAGTTTTTTGACATCTTCTGTTGCCTCGACATCCAGCCCCAGAGTCGGTTCATCCAGCAGCAACAATTGGGGTTGATGAATTAGGGCAACTGCGATCGCCAGTTTCTGTTGCATTCCCCGCGAAAGATTTTGCACAATAGCATTGCGTTTTTCCGTTAAGCTAAACCGCTCCAGCAATTCTTGTCCACGTTGACGAGCAACTTTGCGACTTAGCCCCCGCAATACCCCAAAATATTCTAGATTTTCCAGAGGAGTGAGCCGCCAGTAGACATTCCGATTGCCCTCCAGCACTGCACCCAGCGATCGCAAACAGCGGGGATCGCGATGGGGATCGAGATCGACAATCCTGACCCAGCCCTGATCGGGCAAAATTAACCCAGCAATCATTTTAATCGTGGTGGTTTTACCCGCCCCGTTAGGACCCAAAAATGCTAAGACTTCACCCGCAGCAATCTTCAGCGACACATCTCGCACAGCTTCAATAGACTTGCCCTGATAACGGTAGGACTTTTTGAGGTGATCGGCCTCTAAAATATTCATGGTTTTGCGTCAAAAAATCTGGGAAAGTCTACGGAATCCGGAATTGGCGCGATCGAAGTTGTTGAGCCATGATGGGAAAGAACAACGATCGGCGACCTATGAACTGGTTACTCTATCATGAGCAGATTTCTGGGCATGTTGCTCCTACTGGCAGGAGCTTATTTTTTAGGAAAAAATATCTTCTTCTCAACTTACTATTCTCCTTATTTCTGGAGAAACTTGCCGGCTTTGGGGTCTGCCCTTGCCATGATCGGTGGGGTTGTTTCACTTTTATTTTTTCGTCGAGAAACTGGTAATTCGGGCTGGATTCTGTTGATTATCAGCGTTGTGCTGGTATTTCTCAGTGGCGGCATTGCTTTGCGACCCACCAGTTTATGGAATTTTTTGCTGGGCTTTGGGGCATTGGCAGGGGGCTACCAATTGTTATCAACTGGGAGAATTCGCTTCTAGCGGGCAAGTGTCCTTAGAGCATGGCTCGCTTATGAATCTTGGACTTGAGCCAATTTTGACTTTAGCCAAGTGGTTTGAGACTGAGAAACTTGGACTGATTCAAAAAAACGAGCATTGCTGAAAAGCAGGATTATTGGGAACGAAGTTTCAAATCATTCAGCATCATTTTCATTCTGTTGTTGAGCAACGCCAAAAACCGCAGATACCCATGGGGTAGCCGCGGTTTTGCAATGATGGCTCTGGATAAGAGTCTAAAGTCTGTTTAAACTTTAGACTTCGGTGATCTACTGAGACTGAGATTTAAGCGCTACGAAAGACATCGCAAGAAAACATTTCAGTTAAACTGCGAAGATAAGGCAGGAAAGCGGCAACCTCGTTGGGATGGAGGCGATCGTGCATTTCCCAACCGATCGCTTGCAACATATCCTGTACTAACTGCCACTTAACGTGCAGACGAGGATAAAGCATCACACACAAAGGGAACAGTTCGCGCTGTACGGACTGGATACTATCCTCCAGCACACACAGACAGAGATAGACCTGGAACATTTCGATATCCCGAATGCTCGAGGTTTTGACCATTGGCGAAGTTAACGTCCCGTTATGGCTGATGTAACCCGCATGTTGACGACTCACGCGCTTATGCACAGCATGGGCAATGCGGGTACTGATGGGCAACAAATTTTGCACCGCTTTGAGCGTAGGCGAGTGGTAAGAATGTCTGGCAGCTGCTTCGTAGGCAGCACGTAGAGGCATATAGAGGTGATCATCCATGACCTTGAAATATGGCTCCAACAAAATTCGCTCACTAGCTGACAGCTCGCTCAATAAGACTTGTCCTGTGTAATGAAATTGCATACTGACAAAACCGATCGCTCGAGGATCTTGGGCAGTGTACTTGTGGCGAACCTGCCCAAAGTCTGAACTAATCAATACCGAAAGCCGACGGGGAGTAACGCGATCTCCATAAGCAATCAACGCTTTCTTAAACAATTCGTGCGAATCCGCTGCAATTTCCCATGGGTTAATCAAAGTCGGATCAATTCCATGCCGACGAACCTCTTCTGATAAAAGATTTTCTGTCATTGACCATGCCTGAGCACTCGCCAGCGTCAAGTTGGAGCTGAGTTTAGTCGCAGTCCGACTGCGTCCTTGCTTCGAGGTCATCTCAGCCAGACTTGCCGTTTTTCTCAGTTGCTCCGCGTCATCCCGCGTGGTTACCGAAACAAAGTAATTTCTTGCCCAAAGTGCAGCGAGGGAAGAGACCTTTGAGTGCCCAGAGCGGTTGCTTTTCGCGGGTTGGTGTAAACCACCGACAAAAGCTGATGAAGAAGCGGGAGATGCTGCCGTATAGGTCATTGTCTTATTCCAAAATCATCAAAGGAACCTTTTTGCCGCCAACCCAAAAAATCTGGAAAGATAAATTTCAGGTCAGTCAGCAAGCAAACTAACTAATTAAACTGAAAAGTGCGACTCAACTGAACTTTACTCAACAAGAATCTCGTTAAGGAAAGAATCTTACCAAAGAGAAATACTGAAGTAATTCGTTTGCGGAAAAGTATTAAATCCCACATAACCTGTACGGTTAGCCAGCTAAATACCTGCCGTTTTCCCAAGCCAATTAGGAGCTTAGGATCAGCTCACCTCAGTTCTTTACTAAAATTAATCCGAAAATTTTCTGAAACTTCATTCTATTAATGCATAAGTATCCTGTACTTTCACGTAAAAAGACAACAGAGTTTTTACGAATGTTAATCTAGATGAATGATTCTCAGCTTTTATCAGAATCCTGAAATGGGATATCGGTGCAGCAGGCTCAACTTGGACTGGGTTCACAGAATATTTGTGGTCAACGATTTAATTCATAAAATAAAAAATCCCTCTGGCAGCTAGCAAGCTCCTGTCAGTAGATATTTTTTATAAAAATAAATAATTACCTCATACTGGAAGGTCACTCAACCCTATTCAGATCCAACTCTTAAACTTGGCTACAGTTCATCTCTCAAGTAAATTTGGTAGTCTGGTTCAAATAATCTAGTGGTGCTCGATGTCGTTCTGTCTCTGAATTTGTAGGTAAATCGCTCCTACATACCTAAAACAGTTCTTCATGGCGATGACACCCATCATTGAGTAGGTTTGACGAGTAACGTAAGCAACCAGGGGGTGCTTCTATATTCTTCAAGTTTCTGCTCGTGCAGCATGTCTCAAGCTCATACTTGTTTAAAGTGGAAAGACGATCGAGCAGGATGCTGAGGTGGTGCCTCTTTGGCAGGGAGTCACGTTTTCCCATCTCCTCCTGTTTGGTCGCTATCGTGGTTTAAATCGGTATTACTTTTGGAACGTGCTGGATTTGAATTGAAGAAATCGAGTTTTGCTCAGCAAAACTTCAATTTCTGCGAAAGTTGCATGATCTTGGGAGCGAAGCGTGAATATTCAAATTGGCAGGGGCAAAACCGCCCGTAGGGCATATGGCATTGATGAAATCGCTCTAGTTCCAGGACAAAGAACCTTGGACCCTAGTCTGGCAGATACGCGTTGGCGGATTGGGGGAATTGAGCGGGAAATTCCCATTATTGCGAGTGCAATGGATGGAGTGGTAGATGTGCGGATGGCTGTGCAGTTATCTCAATTGGGAGCCTTAGGTGTTCTCAATTTGGAGGGAATTCAGACACGCTATGCAGACCCAAACCCAATTTTGGATCGGATTGCATCGGTTGGGGTGACGGAATTTGTCTCGTTGATGCAAGAGCTTTATGCTGAGCCAGTGAAACCCGAACTGATAGAGCAACGGATTCTCGAAATTAAGCAGCAAGGAGGAATTGCGGCAGTTAGTGCTACTCCCGCAGGTGCATTGCGCTATGGCAAAAGCGTGGTGAAGGCTGGGGCTGACCTTTTCTTTGTGCAGGCAACTGTGGTTTCGACTGCACATCTTTCCCCAGAGACCGTGACACCGCTTGATCTGGCACATTTTTGTCAAGAAATGCCAATTCCAGTAGTGTTGGGAAATTGTGTCACGTATGAGGTGACGCTGAATTTGATGAAGGCTGGCGCGGCGGGCATTTTGGTGGGAATTGGGCCAGGTGCGGCTTGCACATCGCGAGGGGTACTGGGTGTCGGTGTTCCGCAAGCGACTGCAATCGCTGATTGTGCTGCGGCACGGGACGATTACCATCGAGAAACAGGGAACTATGTGCCTGTGATTGCGGATGGTGGACTCATTACAGGCGGAGATATCTGTAAATGCATTGCCTGTGGTGCCGATGGCGTTATGATTGGCTCACCCTTTGCCAGAGCACAAGAGGCTCCAGGGCGTGGTTATCATTGGGGCATGGCAACTCCTAGCCCTGTACTTCCCCGAGGAACCCGGATTCGGGTAGGTACAACCGGGACTTTGGAGCAAATTTTGCGAGGCCCAGCTCAGCTAGATGATGGCACTCATAATCTTTTGGGTGCCTTACAAACCAGCATGGGCACGTTGGGGGCAAAAGATATCGCAGAAATGCAACAGGTCGAAGTTGTAATTGCGCCCTCATTGTTGACCGAAGGAAAGGTTTATCAGAAAGCTCAACAATTGGGGATGGGTAAGTAAGGCAACTGCAAAGTATCAACAACTTTTGCGACGACTCTTAAAACTTTCTTAGTCTTTCTATTAATTTCTGGAAAAGCAAAGACTGTCGATTAGAATGGAAAAAGCGGAGACGCATGTTTCCGTTCACTCCTCACACCACACTCCGCCTAGACGTTTCGTCTGGGCGGTTCCTCTTTATTAGTAGGGTATTTCGATTCAACCCTTTTCAATTCAGATTTTTCCCTATCAAAGTTGTCAATTTCTGGCAGAAACTTTCTCATATTGCTCTCATCTTTTGGATTAGCGAGATGTGTTCCTTACATCACTTCAAATTGTGTTCAAATATCTACATGCTGCTACTAAAGCCGTCTGTTTTCGCTATGGTAGAATTCGGAGAAATAATTATAGGCTAAGGATTTCCAAGCATGTCAGTCGCCGCACAAGTTACAGATTCCACTTTTAAGCAAGAGGTGCTTGAGAGCGAAGTGCCTGTTTTGGTTGATTTCTGGGCTCCCTGGTGTGGTCCTTGTCGCATGGTTGCGCCGGTTGTGGATGAAATCGCGGCGCAGTATGAGGGTCAGGTCAAGGTCGTGAAAGTCAACACTGACGAAAATCCCAGCGTTGCCAGTCAATATGGCATTCGCAGTATTCCTACCTTGATGATTTTCAAGGGAGGACAACGGGTTGATATGGTGGTGGGTGCTGTTCCTAAGACAACACTATCGAATGCCATCGAAAAACATCTCTAGATGCTCAATTTTTATGACACTTAGCCCAAGAAAGAGCTTCTTGGGCTTTTATCTATCCTTAAACTGCCTTGAGAGCAATCAGGATAGTCGGTCTTTTTATTAAGTTTGATGGTTACCGATCGGAGTATTGAATCCGATAGATGCGATTATTTGCTTCTTCAGTCAAGAGTAAGCTGCCATCAGGGAGAACGAGGAGTCCTACGGGTCTCCCCCAAGTAGTTGGGACGGGAGGGTCAACAAGAAAGCCAGTAAGGAAGTCTTCGTAACTGCCTTGGGGACGATCGTCTGTGCCAAATGGGACAAAGACAACTTTATAGCCTGTTCCTTGGTTACGATTCCAGGAACCACGAAAGGCGACAAATGCGCCATTTTGGTACTTTTTCGGGAAAGTTTTGCCATCATAAAATTGCAACCCCAGGGCGGCCGAGTGCGCCTGAAACAAAACATCTGGGGTGCGGGTGCGAACTGCCAATTCTGGGTGGGTGCTACGATTGTTGTGAAGATAGCGCGGATCAAGGCGATCGGGTGCGAGATAAGCATAGGGCCAGCCATAGAATTCGTTCTGACGGATGCGAGTCAGGTAATCGGGGACCAAGTTGTCGCCTAGTTCATCACGTTCATTGACGGTGGTATAGAGTTCGCTGGTAATGGGATGAAAATCTAAACCCACGGGGTTCCGTAGACCTGAAGCAAAAGTCGTTTTGGCAGAGCCATCCAGGTTCATCACCTGCACCGAGGCACGGGGCAGATTTTCTGCATCGGCATTGGAGCGAGAGCCGATCGAGACATATAGCTTTTTGCCATCGGGCGCAGCGACAACATTGCGTGTCCAGTGCTGTCGGTAGCCTCCCTCAGGTAAGTCAGCAATTTTTTGCCCTTTACCGCTCAGTTGGGTTTGCCCCCGGGCGTAGGGAAAGCGCAGGACCGCATTACTGTTACCCAAGAAGAAGTATCCTCCAGCAAATGCCATACCAAAGGGGATATCTAATCCGTTGCTGGCAGTGGCAAAAGTCTGACGCTGATCAGCAACGCCATCGGCATTAGTATCACGCAACAATCGAATCTGGTTTCGTTGGGTTTCGGTCACGAGAACATCGCCTGTTGGGGTGAGCGCGAGCCAGCGGGGACGATCGAGACCTTCGGCAAAGACATTGACTTGAAATCCAGCTGGAACCTGCAACACTGGCTGTTGAGGAATCGCAACGACTTTGGGGGGTTTGGCAACGCTATTGCTGGTATAGGGGGCGGGTAGATTTGCCAACGTAATCCGGATAGATTGCGGCTTTAAAGGGGTTGTCCGGATCTGGGTGGCTGAGGAGGGAACGGCTTGAGCGATCGCCGCAGGTTGCTCGGCTGGGGTGGATGATGGAGAGACAGAAGAAGTTGCAGAGGCGTTGAGGGGGGCTTGGCTTTGACAGGCGATCGTGCCACTCACTATGCCCAACAACACACACAGAGAGAAAGTGCTAGCCCAACTGGTTTGAAACATTGCCCCCAAGACTCCGCGTCGAATGTCACTGATATTTTGACAAATGCGGAACTGCGGCTGAATCCTTCTGTAGACCGACCGAATCCCAAAAAATAAGGGTGGAAGCTTCCACCCTGACAAAGTCACTAAATGACTGATTTTGATGTTACCGTCAATTTATCGTTTGGGTGCACCTGGATCGCGTTGATTGAGAATTCGTTGTACTTCTGGTCCAGGTGTGTAGTTATACCCAAAGTTGGCACGATCGGAATCGTCAATAATCTGCGGTGTCAGAACCACAATCACTTCCTGCCGTTGGTGTTGGTTTTGGCTTCTTCTAAAAAGTGCACCCAAGAGCGGAATATCACCTAAGATGGGCACCTTGTTAACCGTAGAACGCTCTGAGTCCTGGATAATCCCTGTCAAGATAAGCGTCTGGTTGTCCCTAACCCTGACCTGACCCGAGGAAACCTCACGTCTCTGCAACAGTGTTACTTGCTGTGTAGCGACTGCACCTCCTGACGGAATGTTCACATTCGCTGTGTCAAAAGGTGAACTGATTTTGGGATTTACTTGTAAAGTAATAAATCCATTGTCATCAATGCGATCGAGCGCGATGTCGAGTTGTAATCCAGCTTCTGCTTTCTCAATGGTAACGGTGACTGTCGGAGGAGTGCCTGCCTGGGTTTCCACCTTGAAATTTGTTACGACCTCCTGAATCAATTTAACGCTTGCCTGCTGACCTTCCTGAACTACTAACGTAGGATCGGTGAGGATCTTGGCATCACCTGAAGTGATCAATCCCTGCAACTGCAACAAAAAGGCTTTGGTGAAGTTAAAAATAGATCCATTCCCGACTCCAATGGGTGTAGATCCCACAACCGTTGGATCAGAGATACCAGTCGATGAAGGAGCACTGGAGCCAAAATTGATGACTCCTGTACCACCAGTATTAACAACGCGCGTATTGCCAATTCCAAACGAAAAGCTAGAGCCAAACCGTTGAGTTGCTAACAGATTGATATCGACCACCCGTACATTAATGGCAACCTGGCGCTTGCGGGCATCCAGTTGCGAGAGCAGAGCCGTGGCAAATTCTACTTTGCGAGGAGTACCGGTTAAGGTCACTATGTTGACGCGATCGTTGCTGCTGACTGCCAAACCCGACAATGGCAGGGGGGCTTCACCCCGTTCGGCACGAATCACTTTAATGTCTGGTTCTTCCACCCGGCTCAATACAGGGTTTGTCCCGCCTGTGATGGGAACAAAGGTGACGCGGTTAATCGGTAACTGGAATTCTGCCCCTTGAGCAACCAGAAAGTTAGCTGCAACTGTAGCCGTAACCTGGTTCATCCGGAGCGATCGGCTAATGACGTTGCGGGCGTCATCAGGTAAGCGAGGACCCACGAAGATAGTACGCCCAACCCGATTCGCCTCTAGCCCTGTAATGCGGATGACATAGTTAAAGACATCTTGTACAGACTCGTTTTCGATATCGAGCGAGACTTTTGGACCAGCATCCAAAGAGGTTGAAGCAGCACCAGCCTGCGGACTGGCCTGTTGCTGTTGCCCTCCAGATGTGCTGCTCGGCGCATCGACATAGGCAATGTTGAGATTCGCCGCCCGTGCGAGCAAGGAGAGGACTTCTCTTGCCGATGCTTCTCGCAAAACAAGCCGAGAAATGCGCTCACCTGTCCCCAGATCGATCGCGGATGCCGAAGCATCTGCCTGAGAAACCGCAATATCACCCACTGGAGGCGGTACAGCACGGGGCAAAAGCGGTGGCGCGGGATTCACTACCGGGGGTGTTCCCCCGGTAATCTCAATTTGAGGGTTGGGTACCAGTGGAGGTGGAGCTTGCCCTGGTAGTGGGGTTTGAGCGATTGGTGGCTGAGTCGACGGAGTGCCAGCCGTAGGAGGAACGCCTGGAGCGGGAGTCGCAGTATTTCCACTCGCCTGAGCGACACTCAACACTAACCCACTGTTCGTCCGACTACTTACCTGCCCAGAAGGTGCTCCCCCAGTCCCTACTACAGTCACTCGGATGCTATTGGCATCTAGAGGTGTAACTGTGACTGAGGCAATTCCAGGTGCTGGATTATCTTGCCGAAACACTCCACCCTGGGGAAGACGCAGTTGCGTATTGATAATATCTGCAGTCCAACTACTAGTTCGCTTCACTGCAAATACTTGAGGACGATCGCCCAATTGCGTTTCCAAGGCAACATCAACACCTGCCGCAGTTGCAGTTACCCTTACCCCTGTGACCTGAGTGGGAGCAGCCCAACCAGGCTGAGCCACCATTAGCGCAGCAGCTCCCCCGATTAAAATTCCACTCAATCCTTGAAACGGTCTCACAGTTCCCTCCTCACAGAATGTAGTTGTGTCGCTGAAAGGTAAATGTTTGGCATACTTTTTCTCTTTGGCAAGTAAAGCCCCACTGGCGGTTAGTCAATTTTGCATTGATGGATAGAGCAGCGGATGGGGGCAATTTTTTCAACGAAAATTGAAAATCCGCAAATAAAATCCTTGATGGAAACATTAGCCTCTGCCACTATTTTGGAGAAGGCGCTGGCGTTGGCGCTGCTGCTGCCGCCTCCGCTTCGCTCAGCGGTAGTAGTGCTTGTAGCTTAAAGCTAGTAGTAATCAACGGTTCCGGTTGACAATTGGTTAAAAAACGGACTTGTCCTCCTGGCTCAATCTGGTATAGCCCACCGATAGAACTACTCCCACTGCCCGACTGTTTTTGGCCTAGGGTGCCTTTCAAGTCACTAATAATCAGCAGAGGTTGTAGTCGCTCGATATCTCTCAAAATCGCTTGTGTCTGACTAAAATTCCCCTGAAACTCTACATTTACGACTTTCCGCTTCAACTTATTGTTGAGGCTAGAACCGAGGGAACCATCGACGATATTGCCTGAAGTTTTTTCATCTGGCTCGTATTTTTGCAGATCAGCTTTAGCGATTAATGGACCGACCTTTTCCTCAAAATCTTGTGAGGTTTTGAGATTAACAAATTGTGCCTTTACCCAGGCAGGACAGGTATTTAATTTGGAACGGGTTGCTGCAACAACTCCTGCATTCCGCTTTTTGATTAATTGATTGAGGTCGAGCAACAGCGTATCCAAGGTTTTTTCATCTGAAAATAAAGATAAAACCTCCTGCTTGCGCTGTTTCGCTGCACTTAAGTCTTTTTTGACTTGTTCGATCTTCTTGATATTTTCTGCCTGATTCGCAATTTCAGATTCTTTGCTAGCGACCGATGCACTCAACTGTTGATTGGTTTCCAAAGCAGGCAAAACTGCGTTGAGAACCAACCAAACGGCGCCACCAATCCCGACCAAAGCAAGCAGCACACCACTGACCATTGGAGTTAGGGTAATGCCAAACACGGTGGGATATTCGGGTGGGGATTCAAATTCCGGATCAGGAATAAAGTCTCTTGTCATGGCTTGGTTTTCCCCTGTGCTGGTGGAGTGGCGGTTCCCTGAGTTGGAGCGGTCGTTCCTTGAGTGGGCGGAATCACTCCTTTCTGCTGTAAATATTCAATGCGGGTGACTAACCCGACAGCTCCTTTTCGCTCTACCTCACGGATCAGATCAGACGTGGAAACTTCCGTGAGGCTTGTTTGAATTTCAAATTCAACCACAGGAGGCAACTTGGGAGTTTTACTAGAATCGCCTCCAGATGAACCTTCAAGCGACAGGCTTTGTAAGGTGCGGGGTTTACCCAGGGTGGCTTTAACCAATTTAGTTTCTTCAGGCTTAAAGAAACTCGACTTTTGCAACACCAATAGAAAGTCATTGACGGCATCGAAATTGTTGGCGATGCCAGCCAGTTTCAGTACAACGATAGGGGGTGGAGCAGGCGGGGGTTGTGCACCAGGACTAGGGCTTGCACTTGGAACGGGAGTCGATGTCGCAGGGGGTGGGATCTGTTCAATCGTCGCGATCTGAATTCCTGCGGGAATCCGATCGCGAATATCTTGCGCCATTGCCGACCACGGCTTAATCCGAGTAAAGACAGAGGCTAGTGCTGCGGTTTCATCTGTGGTGTCTTTGATCTGTTTGCGTAGCACATCAATTTCGCCCAGCTTTGCTTTGATCTCAGTCAGCTTGGTATCCAACTCAGCTTGCTTTTGCGTGAGAGACGCATTGGAATTATTGAGCAAAAACCAGGCCAGCCCGGCAATTAGGGGCGCTAGAACGGCAACAGCGGCTCCGATATAGAGAGGTGTTTTGTTGTCCGGAGAGACATTTACCCGCCCTGGTGTTGCTGCCTCCTGCCGAATCTGGCGATCGTTGAGGAAATTAATGTCAAGACTATACATCTACCAAGCCTCCCGTAAGCCTAAGCCCAACACCACTCCCATCCCCGGACGTTGGGTTGGAGGAATTTCTTGTTGCGTTTCCAGAGACAGTGCTGCAACCGGATCGACCTGGCTAGCAGGCAAGCTCAAGCGCTGGGTAAAAAATTCGTCCAATTGCCCGATCGCGCCTCCTGGTCCTGCCAACAATAATTGCGCGACTTCCAGATTTTCTCCTTGATTCAGATAAAAATCGATCGATCGGCGCAATTCGTCTGCCAACTCGCCCAATACCCTAAGCATGGCAGCGTGTCCTGGATTCGTACCTCCCATTTTGCCTCCCCCCATACTGTCTACAGGGGCAGTGGGGATTGTCATCCCCTGAAGCAAATCAATATTACGAGAAGGGGGAAGATTCATGGCGCGAGAAAGCGCACTTTGGATCTGATAAGTGCCAATGGGGACGGTTCGAGAAAACTGAGGAACCCCATCCACCGCGATCGAAATTTCAGTATTTTCAAACTCGATATCCACGATAGCAACGGCTTCTTGGGGGGCAAATTGCCTGAGTTGCTCTCGAATTGTCCGAATCAGAGAAAAACTACTAATTTCCAGCACATCAACCGTTAACCCTGCCTGCTGAAAAGTTTGCATGTAGACATCAGTAATTTCTTTGCGAGTTGCCACTAGCAAAACCTGGACTTTTTCGATCCCATCTTCGTCGATAAAGAGGCCTAGTTTCTGATAGTCAACATCCGCTTCTTCTCGGGGAAACGGTAGGTAAAGACCCGCCTCCTGGTTCAGTACCATTTCGCGCAGCTCGCGATCGTCCAATTCTGCTGGGACTGGAATAATTCGTGTAACGGTATCCCGTCCGCCCGGAACAGCAGTGGCAGCTTGTTTGACCTTGATTTTGCTTTCTGCCAGTCCAGTTTGAATTAACTCCGCCATCGTTGCCGAATCTAAAATTTGCCCTTCCTGAAACACCCCTTCTGGGACAGGAATGCTTGAAAAAGCCGCCAATTTAAAGCCCTGACCTTGCTTCCGCAATTGGACGATGTTGACGCGATCGGGAGCTAATTCTATGCCAACACCCTTATTTTTTTTTGCAAATAGACCCCTGAGAGAATTAACCACAGCTTTGTTCTCAGTACTAATGTTGAAAGACGGAATTAGGAGCAATGAAAATCAGCAATTTTAGAATCAGAAATATATATGGTACTCAAGTTTAGTTCAGGATGAGCAAGCTTGAGAAAAAGATACAAACTTTAAACCGTAATTACCCATCTCTCCCGGATTTCCTGGACAAGGGATGAAAAGAGTAAAAACAGATAATGGAAGGCTAAAACTTCTTTCAGGAAAGAACCTCAGCCAAACCAAATACATCAGAAAACAGGTTATGAATTGAAGGGTAAGGAATGAATTGATCTCAGCCCTGACTCAGTCTGGTCATCGATTTGACTACTCTCTCCTACGATCAATCAGTGATTTTTCCGGAAATATCCGACCGAACCTCCAGAAATTTTGAGAGGTGTTTCCCAAAATATCCAGCGATCCTTCTAAAAATAGAGCGAATGCTTTCCAGCAGATTGCGCATAACAGGATATTACACACAACTAATGAAATTGAGCACAAATCTTTTGGGAATTGAACAATTTTTTTTAGCCCACCATAACCCATCTTCCACAAACTGCTCACTTTTTTTAAATCACCACCTGAAAGGATTTCCTTGCTAAGGACATTAAAGTTTCTGCTTGCTTCACTTCTGAGATTGAGTTCGTCATGTTCCGATTCATCCATCTCCTTACCATTCTGTTGGAGGGATGGTGTCCGAAGCGTAAAAAACTCAATCCTCGAAATTGGGCAACTTTGAGCAATATCATATTCCCTTTTCTTAAAAGTGATACTTTTTTTGTTTCTACTGACTTGTAGCAATTCAACGAATACCTTTTGGGGAGTTTATTAGAATACGTCAATTCGAGATTTCGCTGCTTTCAGGATGACAAAGACGCTGATATCTCTACTGGACTTGCAAAGCTCCGCTCATCGCACAAACAATTTGGCAGAGCTGTAGGGGTCTCCTGCGCTGGTTTCAATTGTGAGGGGGAGGCGCAATACTGGATGCAGATTTGGATTAAGGGGAGCGTATGGAGACTGACTGAGTCAGGATTTGAATCAGGATTTAAACAAATAAAAAGTTCAATGGGATTCCCATCCATTGAACTTTTTGGGGAAAATCAAGCGATCGCCGCGATTTGGATTGGGATCTGTAAATTCAGCGAGTGACCGATACCAACTTAGATGTTAGAGAAAGATTAATCTTCGATCGCTTGCGCAGTGACCTCTACCGCATTGACGTCGATTGTGCCGGGTGGTGAGGATCGCACAAAATGCCGATTTTCTGCTTGCAATACTTCACTACAGCTGGGACAACGAAACTCAGACCTTTCCAATCCGACAAACTCGTACCCACAGACTGGACATTGATCTTGTACCAGGTTTCGCCGTAACCACCAACTGACCCCCAGCACTAGCACAATAGGTGTAACCAGTAGTAGCCCCAGCATAATCAGAGAGACTTTGACGAGCCACCCCAAGCCGATCGCGCCTAGCAACCAGATCACCGCCAGCGGAAACAACCAACGGCTCACCTCTGAGAGACCCTGTTGAAAATTTCTAAAACTGTCCTGGTTCACAACCTTCTCCTAAGCTCTGCCCGATATTTTGACTATAGCGGCGCTCGATCGTGCTGAAATCTCTCTGATGTCTGGCATCTACCTTAAATCTAGATCAATCGCAACTGCCATGGGCGACTCTGCGAAGAAATTCCTATCGCGCCTTTCTCTATCCTAATGACTATAGCAATCTCATTGAAGTTGTAAAATCTCATCTCGACAAATTGTACCGAAGACGCTACTTTATCGATAATTCTGCACGTATCAATTGATCCAATCGTCGCGTAAAAGCAGCTTGATCAAAAGCTGCCAGTGCAGTTTCTCGCAGCCAGTTGCGATCGCAGCGTGGATCAGAACCCTGAAGAATCTCAATGCAAGCATCGGCGACCGCTTCCGAATCACGGGAAGGGACTTGCCAGCCAAGTTTTCCATCCTGCAAGGGATCAGCTGAGCCATCGGCATTCCCTGCGAGCACGGGAATCCCACAAGCTAATGCCTCCAGGTAGACAATGCCAAATCCTTCTTGCGAAGGCATAACATAAGCATCGGCTAGACGATAATGTTCTACTAATTCTTCGGTAGGCACAAATCCTGCAAAGATAACCCGATCTCTCATCCCTAAATCTTCTGCTAATTGCATGAGGCGGGGTTGATCATCTCCCCGTCCAATCACCAAATATTTCACATTAGGAAAGACTTTGGCGATAGCAGGTAACGCCTTGATGGTGACATCGACACCCTTGTATTCATCTCCTCGCCACAACCGTGTGACGGTCATTAATACCCTGGATTCTGCCAGGTCATATTTTTCTAAGAGTTTGGGCGATTTCAATCCAGGCGTGAAGTGGGTTGAATCGACCATACAGGGTAAAAGTTTCACCTTTTCAGGCTGAAGACCATTGACAGTACACGCGCGATCGCGCGTATAGCGACTCACAGTCCAAATCCACTCAGCGTTGCTCAACGCTTTCTGCGTACTAACTGGCAAAGGAACCCAAACTTCTTTGCCATGGGTCAACACGGTATAGGGAATGCGGAACAATTGACATAATATCTGAATCAAAAGGGCGAGATTAATGTGACCACAGTAAACCCGTTTGGGTCTGACAAAGCAGAAGTGACAGATTAAAGCCAAGAGGAGTCGCAGTCGTCCCAACGAGTGAAAGGCTGTTTTGAAGCAGTGAAATCTAAAACGATCGGAGCCAAATGTTTTTTGATGTTTGGAACTGTCCCGCAAGATAAAAACATCCGCATTTGGCACCTCCTCCAAAGACAAATAAGCGGTTAGAAAATTCTTGTAATAAGACTGGATACCTCCTTCATGCTCAAAGACTTCCAGAAAGACGAAAACGATAGACTCTTCTATTTTTTTCACTGACTGCATTTTTTGCATCGCATCTTCATCTTCATCAGCCTAAACTTAATCTTGTGCGACGTCGAGAATACCCAGCATCTACATCATCTCTTTAGAATAATCCTTAGCATTTTACTCAGACTCATTTGAGACTCGAATGCGTTGATTGCTTGTCCAAGTTCAACAGTCTAGAGTTGCAGTCAATCGAACCATTCCTTTAAAGAACAAATACCTGCCCATCTTCAGAACTTGAGTCAAGCTCCAATAACAGGCAGGTATAAAAAATGTGAAAACGAAAAATGGTTTAGAACAAACCCCAAGTCAGTGACTTGTCGATCGGGAAAGTTGCGCCGACTCCTAACCAGATCGTTGCGGCTGTACCAAAAAGGAAAACCATCATAGCCACTGGACGGCGGAAAGGATTCTGAAACTTATTAACGCTTTCAATAAACGGAATCAACATCAAGCCCAAGGGAATTGCCATTTGCATTGCAATCCCTAAAAGCTTGTTCGGCACGATACGCAAAATTTGGAAGGCAGGAAATAAATACCACTCGGGTAAAATTTCCAGAGGTGTGGCAAAAGGATTTGCAGGTTCTCCAATCATTGCCGGATCAAGAACGGCTAACCCAACGCACAACCCAATCGTGCCTAAAATGACAACCGGAAAAACATAGAGCAAATCGTTGGGCCAAGCAGGTTCACCATAATAGTTGTGACCCATCCCTTTAGCCAGCTTTGCACGCAGCTCTGGATTACTGAGATCAGGCTTTTTGACAATTGCCATGGTTTAGAAATGCGCTCCTTAATCTCTGAAGTTTGGCAGGGGGAAACGAGTAAGAAATTGATTCGCTTTCGCAAGAAAATCTAGCTCCCCGCTTCAGTTTCCTTTTATGGAAACCTCCGAAAGTTACAGGGGACCCGAAATCCCTTGCTTGCGGATCATCAAAAAGTGCAGCAGCATGAATACCGCAATCAACCAGGGCAACACAAAAGTGTGCAGGCTATAGAAGCGAGTCAGAGTCGCCTGACTCACACTTACACCACCCCGAATCAGTTCAACCATCAGGGGACCTACCAAAGGAATCGCTTCAGGGACACCTGAAACAATCTTCACAGCCCAATAGCCCAATTGATCCCAAGGAAGAGAATAACCGGTTACCCCAAAGGAGACCGTAATCACTGCCAAAATAACACCTGTAATCCAGGTGAGTTCACGAGGCTTCTTAAACCCACCCGTTAGATAAACCCGGAAAACGTGCAGGATCATCATCAACACCATCATACTGGCAGACCAGCGATGAATGGAGCGAATGAGCCAGCCAAAGTTAACGTCTGTCATTAAGTACCGAACTGAGGCAAATGCTTCAGTTACAGTTGGCTTATAGTAAAAAGTCATGGCAAATCCAGTCGCAAACTGGATCAAGAAGCATACGAGGGTAACCCCTCCCAGGCAATAGAAGATGTTGACGTGGGGAGGGACGTACTTGCTCGTAATGTCGTCGGCAAGTGCCTGGATTTCCAGCCGCTCTTCAAACCACTGAAAGGCTTTCGAGTCGGCTACCTGCTTATTGAACATGAAGCAAGAATTCCTAAAAAATGATTGCAGTCCATAAAAAATGTAACACAGTCCCGGGGCGGATTTAACGCTCATTGAACGGGATGATAAGGATAATCCCTCAGGCTTGATGAACTGAACTTCTGCAACTTGCTTTTTTTGTTACAAAAGGTCAAGAATAATATTTGGGATAAGTTAAAAAACTTAAAAATCTAAATTTTATTTCAAGTTGGCTATTTCAAAATAAGACTTGCGCTTTGGCGGGTCTGGGTAGCCTTGATCTCGTTGGTAAAGCTAGAATTTGTTCCATGCAAAAGCGAATTTCCTGGTTTGGTTTACTGATTCTTCTGCTGTTCCCGATCGTCCTTGCCTGGGGTTGGCAACCGCCCATCGCCAATGCTTTGACTGATGAGCAGCGGTTATTGGCAGAAGTGTGGCGCATCGTCGATCGCTCCTATGTTGATGACACCTTCAATCATCAAAACTGGTGGTCGGTTCGGCAGAAAGCACTACGCGCCCCCCTTAACAATCGTGAAGAGGCATATTCTGCGATTCAAAAAATGCTGGCAACGCTGGATGACCCCTTTACCCGCTTGCTTCAGCCAGAACAATATCGCAGTCTTCAGACCAGCACGTCTGGAGAACTGACTGGGGTGGGTTTACAAATCGCGCTGGATGCTAAAACCGGCTTTTTACGTGTAATTGCCCCGATCGAGGGTTCCCCGGCTGAGCGTGCAGGCATTCGGGCTGCCGATCGCATTCTGGAAATTGATGGCATTGCCACAACGGGGTTGAGTTTGGACGAGGCGGCTGAGCGGATGCGAGGTGCGATCGGCACACAGGTTACGCTGAGGGTGGATCGAACGGGAGAATCGGCAACGGAGATGATTTTGACGCGCGATCGCATTGCGCTCAATCCCATTTATGCTACTTTGAAAACCACTCCTGTCAATGATCCCCAGCACCCCTCCACTAAAGTTGGCTATATTCGACTGAGCCAGTTTAATGCCAATGCGACGACCGAGTTTGCCAAAGCGGTCAATCGGTTAGAGCAGCAAGGAGCCAATGCTTATATTTTGGATTTGAGAAATAATCCGGGCGGGTTGTTACAGGCAGGCATCGAAATCGCCCGATCGTTATTAGATGAAGGAACGATCGTCTATACCGTCAACCGTCAGGGAGTCCAAGGTAGCTTTGAAGCGACGGGTGAAGCATTGACGCGCGATCCACTCGTAGTCTTAGTCAATCAGGGTACTGCCAGTGCCAGTGAAATTTTGGCAGGGGCATTAAAAGACAACAGTCGAGCCACGATCTTAGGTGAAAAGACCTTTGGTAAGGGCTTGATCCAATCCTTATTTGACCTCTCGGATGGAGCGGGATTAGCCGTCACAGTGGCAAAGTACGAAACTCCTAGCCATCAAGATATCCATCGTTTGGGCATTACCCCCGATCGTGTCGTGCCTCAGCCACCCCTCACGAGTGATGAAATTGGTACAGACGCAGATCGGCAATATCAGGCGGCTGTGGAACTCCTGAATTTGGATTCTGTGGTGGCAGGGGCACCTTAGTGCCCTATTCAATCGACCCCGTGGGAGGGAGTGTTTGCTTGGAGCGTACTTATCACGATCCACTACATGGAGCGATTACGCTCAATCGCACTGACCCTACTGAAGCGCTACTCATCCAACTGATCGATACGCCTGCTTTTCAGCGGTTACGCCGGATTCGGCAATTAGGGCCTGCCAGTCTCACCTTCCATGGCGCTGAAAGTTCTCGGTTTACGCACTCTCTGGGCGTAATGGCGATCGCGCGTCGTGCCTTCGATCGTATTGCCTCTCACTATCCCCAACTGGCTGCTTACCGGGTAGTTGTTCTCTGTGCGGCGCTGCTGCATGACATTGGGCATGGTCCGTTTAGCCATACTTGCGAAGAGATTTTTGGCTGCCACCATGAACATTGGACACAGCGCATTGTGCAAGAGTTTAGCCCCATTCGGCAATTGCTGGATCGGTTCTCACCCGATTTGCGCAGGCAGATCAGGCAGGTTTATCAAAAAAGTCATCCGATTCCGTTGGTGTGGCAACTGGTCTCCAGTCAGTTGGATTGCGATCGCCTCGACTATTTAATGCGCGATAGCCACTTTACCGGCACCTCCTACGGCAAGATTGACCTGGAACGCATTTTGATGGCGCTGCGCTATGACCCGGTGAGTCAGCAATTGGTAGTTGTGCGGAAGGGGATGGCAGCGATCGAGCACTATCTGATCGTTCGCTATTTTATGTATGCCCAGGTCTACAACCATCCCAAAAATCTAGCTGCTACCTGGGTTTTGCAGCAGGCATTTGTTCGTGCCCGCCAGATGCTTCAGGAGGGCGCTTTGGTAGCCGATGACGTGGTGACTGCCTGGTTAGAGGATGAGTGCGATCGTCTACCGCTCTCGCAGTATCTTGCAGCCGATGATGGGACTTTCCTCTATCATCTGCAACGCTGGCAGCAACACGCAGACCCCATCCTGGCAGATCTCTGTCGTCGGTTTGTCGATCGCGATTTGCTGAAAGCGCAGGATATCACCCATCTCAAAGAGGATGAGCAGCAAGCTTTGTTGGCAACGGCTCAGCGATCGCTTAGCGCAGTGGGCTTCTCCCCCGATTACTACACCGGATTGCGTATCTCCTTAAGCAAAGGCTATACCCTTTACCAGCGTGGGATTAAACTGCAAACTGCCACTGGGCTGAAAGAAATCAGCGACCTCTCTCCCTTAGTCCAAACCCTGATTCAACCTTACCGAAGAGTCTGGCTAATTTATCCCCGCGAGATTGAAGCAGCGTTAGCGATCGCTTAACCCATCTATATGGATCATAAATAGCTACTTGATAGATAGCTACTTGGCAAAACACTGTTTTTTTAACCTGCCAATCAGTTTACGCAATGCATCTTGGGCAATCTCAAACACCACTTCTAACATCACTAAAGTTGTCACTAAGTGATAGCTAATTAATTGGAAGAAAGGGAAACTTCGCCTCCAGGCAGCGGGTTTCGTCCGCTCCGCCCAAAAACATCTTCAATTCAATTTAGTCCAGCTACTTAGGATCGCAGATTAATTAAGGTGTAATTCTCGACATAGGGGCGTGGCATTCGGTAAAACGTTCTCGCATTGCCCTAGAAACCTCAGCCAAATGCCGCGCCCCTACAGTAGAAATTCGGTGTTATTGAATCCATATTCCTTACTTAGATTAATTGCAGGTTTGGGTAGTGGGCCATTGAGTATTCTCAAGCGAAAAATTCATGAGAATGCCAAGCAAGATATTGCGTTTACACATCAGCCATCCAGGCTGGCAAAAAAAGAGCGATCATGAAATCGGCAGCAAGTTGGGCATTACCAGCGAAACATCTGCCTAAAACGAGATGTATTCCTCACGGATGCTTTGGTAGCTTAGTAGGCACTTTGATGAGAAGAGGAAGTGCGATTGAAGAGGCATCCGAAGTGCCACTTGGCGAATTTGGACGAAAAGCGATCGACTCGAAGCGTCACTGATCGAGTGAGTGGACTGGATTCGCTCCGCTTTGTCTGTGCCATGTGGGTCTTCTTTAGCCATGGTGCCGATCCGCCTTTAGTCGATGCGCTCAACCCAGATTCCCCGATCGGACTCATGGCGCGAGTGCTGTATAACAACTTCTGGAATGGTCCGGCGGCGGTGATCATTTTTTTTGTGATCTCAGGATTTTGCATTCACTATCCTCATACAGGAACGCTGAAATCGCTCCACCTGGCTGAGTTCTATTCACGACGCATGCTTCGACTGTTGCTCCCAGTTGCCGTTGCGATTCCTTTAAGCAGCGCGATCGGGATCAAGTTAGATCTCTTTCAAGAAAGTATTCTCTGGAGTTTACTGGCAGAACTGATCTATTACCTCCTCTATCCGGGACTGCGCGTCATCCACTTGCGTTGTCGCTCCTGGGCGCCCATCATTGTTGTTGCTTACGCCGCCTCCCTTGCAGTCGTCCTGACCAACCCCACCGCTGGCAATTACCCTTCTTATGGAGCGGCGCTCAATTGGTTACTGGGGCTTCCTTGCTGGTTGCTTGGTTGCGCCTTGGCGGAATCTGTCCGTCGCCAAGCTCTGCCAACGATATCGCAGGGTGCGCTTTGGCTGTGGCGGGTTGGCATTCTCGGTCTTGCCTGGGGAAGTCGATCGCTCCAGTTGCACTCCCCGATCGGTTATCCCTGGACCCTGAATCTGTTTGCGCTTGTCGTTGCTGCCTGGCTGCTGCGCGAAATTTCTTTTAGAAGAATAACTTCTCCTACAGCCTGGTTAGAATGGGCAGGCAATTGGAGCTATTCGCTTTATTTATTGCATCCTGCCGCAGGAGCGTTCTGTGATCGTATTTTTCCTACAATGCTACATGGTTGGCTGCACTGGATACTTCTGTGTAGCTTTGTCCTAGCAACTTGTTATTTGTTCTATTTAGTGGTGGAGCGCCCCAGCCATCTCTTGGCGCGTCACATTTCTAGAAGTCTACGTTCCCTTTCCTTTAACAAAAAGACTATCGTCAAAGTCTAAATCACAGCTTAGATCTAGCTGATCCGAATACAATTTACTGAATTAAATCAAACAGTTCATCTTCCAGCTCATAGCCAAACATTTGTGCCATCGATTTCAACCGGGAACGTCCCTCAATTTGCTGGGCTGCCATCCAGGCAGTGAGCGTAAAAATTTTGTGCATGACAAAGATTTCCAGCGCTTCTGGGTTAAATTGGATACCATCTTTGGCATGAAACTGGTGGGGCACTAGCATCGCAGTATAGCGAACGAGTTCCCCAGCTTTCCAGTCCAACAAAAAAGGGAGCCAGGGATAGTAGGCATCTAAGCCCACAAACCAGAGACGAATTTCGGGGATTTCTGGCAACTCTCTGGGGTCACCCGGTTCTAGTACATAGTCAATCTGGAAGCTCAGTTGTTGTTCGTGGGTAAGAAGCGATCGCGCTTGCACCCAGGGCTGTATAACTTGGTGAATATGAGAAAAATCTAATTGGTGAATCTGTTCAGTTGTTAGGGCGATCGTTGTAGCCATCCTGGTTTAAACCCCTCTTGTTCGTCGAATCTGGAACCGTCCAAAGCCTAAAAATTGCCCATGGGCATTGGCTCCGACGGGAAAGGCGGTTACCCCAAATAAATACGTACCCTGAACGCTTGGATTGCAAATGGGAGCAAGTTCCAGAGTAATGGTTTGACCCGGCAGGATAGGAGGATCAAACCAGATAGAAAGGCTGCCAGTTTTAGCATTGGCAGTGATTGCCTTCAATGCGACGGGAGTACCTGCTTTTTGAGGGGAGCGGATCAATAGTTGGCTCTGGTTCAGGTGACTAAAGTCGGGGCGATCGCTACCGCTGGCTTGGACGATCGTCACCCGCTGCAAAGGTTCTCCTGCATTGGCAGGTAAATCCAAAGTGAAAGCGTAAGTCACGCCAGATAGGGTTGCAGTCAAAAAATTGGCGGAGGTGCTGACCAGTCGAGGCGGTTGGACAAAATAAGTTTTACCATCCTGAAGTTGCACAGCTTGGAGCGGGACGACCCAACCGAATCCTAAGCATCCCACCGCTATCCATTTCAGTAAGGCGAAACCGCGCATGTCTGTCTTATTCCTTCATTCAGCTTGATCATACCGTGTGTCTTGAACGTACTAACAAAATCCTGGTTCAGGTTCTATTCAGAATGTTGGTAATGTTGAAACCTTACTCCACATTCTGACCACTTGGTTACATCCTAATTGGATAGTCATAATAGAGAGTCGGTTATGCTGGAAAAAGCGGCATCTGCATCAAAGCTCACATCTAAACCATGTTCGCATCCGAAATGGCTATGACCTATACCGTAATTTATGATGGCAACTGCAATCTCTGCGTCACGTTGGTGCAACTATTGGAACGATTGGATCGGGGAGCGTTGTTTCGCTATGTGCCAATGCAAGATCAAGCCCGTTTACAACAGTTTCAGATTAGTCCACAAGATTGTGAACAGGGCATGATTTTGATTAACCAGGCGCAACCGGAGCAGCGCTGGCAAGGCAGCAATGCGGCTGAAGAAATTGGGCGATTGTTGCCAGCAGGAGCAGTGTTTGTTTCGGCTTATCGATCGCTGCCCGGTCTCAAGGGTATGGGCGATCGTGTGTACGAGCACATTCGCGATCATCGCTACAGTTTATTTGGCAATCGTGACTCGACCTATCGTTCTGTATATCCAGAATGTGAGTCAGGAGCATGTCAACGATAAACGGGAAATGGTGAGACTGTAACACGAGTGGTTTGTTGAGTTTCGCCACCCAACTGAACTCACATAACGTTCCTGATCAAGTCCCATTTTTGTTTCCGCTCGTTTAGTCGATATGTTCTCGATTCATTCTAAAAAAATAGAGAGATGCAGAATAAAACTGGATCTCTCTATCTCTGTAGGCAAATATTTTTGCTACGGATATTATTGCAGTCAATATTTTTGAAATCTCCGGCAGTTTTTGCTCAACTGATATTGTGCAACTACTGACCTTCAACTGAACAGCTTAAAAAATAGGCAACATTCAGGGCACCTATTTCCAGCCCTTTTCTGATTGAGCTAACACATAGGCAGCCACAGACTCGATCTCATCCGAGTTAAGTTTTCCTTTGAAAGAAGGCATTGCTCCCTTGCCATTAGTTACCTGGGTAATAATTGCCTCAGGCGAATTCATTCCGTATTGGGATAATGCTTCTTTCTTCAAATTTTTATTTGCCATGACGATGTTATTGCCCTTCAGGTGGCAAGCAGCGCAGTTGGCGCTGAATACTTTTGCACCGACTGCAACATCAGCCGCTTCAGCTGGGCGGGCAAAGGATACGACGCAAAGAGCGATAGTCAGGACGATCGCAGCTAGAATCTTCTTCAAACCCATTTCTCCTCTCAAATCTCAACACAACAAGCACAGTATTCTATTGTATGTGAATTTAGTCTGTATTGTGAATCAGTCAAGGATTGGCGTCAAATGACGAGCTGTTAGACTTGGCAGCCAGATTGCCCAAAGATAACTACCTTGTTTTAAACCTCCCCTGCTGCACACCGATCAAGTCGCCGCAGACTGCCGATATGAGGCTTATAATTTTTTTGAGAAATTTTAGATTCCAAAAGCTAAGGTAGTCTGGGTGAGATTAGGGCGAACCTGGGATTGAGAAAAGGATGGCCTCAGTCTAAGAAGATGTTTTAAAAGTCCTTTCGTAAGTAAAAACAGATCCGATCCCCTTCACTCCCCGTGCTTTAGCAAAGCCATGCCGACAGGCTATACGCACCACTCCTCTTAGATACAAGGGGGACTTTAGGGCACCTTCCCACCTTTTTAAGGGGGCTAGGATCTCTGAGTTGCTCAACATCACAGCTAACAGCTTTTCAAACATCCTCCTAGAAAGGGCTGGATGCGATTTCCCCTTTCCCCCTAATTGCACGACCAAAGCCCTTTGGACTGCCTACTTCTGATCATCAATGAACCCAATCGTTTGAATTGATAAAAACCCAACCTTTTCTATTTATTCTATCGATTTCTATGTTTTGCATAGAGCCTCACAAATAGATTTCCGAGGTCTGTTCCAGAGTACGTTATTCCCTTATCGTTTCCATTTAAGATTCATTTCTTAATTGATCGATCGTGATGTTTTTTCGAGCAAAAAAACCGATAAACTAAATCACTAAGTTGAGAAACAAACATTCTCAACACGAGTTGCCAAGTTCTTCTTTTAAATGATCGAATCCCAGCAGAGAGCTTAGTTTTCAACTGAGCATGCTGGCAATTTCGCAGTCGCAATTTATCTGTGACCGAGACAGTTTCGCTGGCAATTTTTGATCGAATAAAGCAGTTTTTAGGAGGGCTTATGCCAGATTTGTCCAGGTTTTCTCGACGCAAGTTTCTGACCACTGTGGGGGCTTCCGCAACGACGGCAGTTTTTTTAAAAGGCTGTATGGGCAATCCTCCATCTGATACCACTACACAGCAAAGTCCCTCGTCTGCTCCAGCGGTGAATGTATCTGGAGGAGATACGCCAGAGATCACCAAAATTCGACTGGGCTTTATTCCGATCGTTGAATCAGCTCCGCTGATTGTTGCCAAAGAAAAGGGCTTTTTTGCCAAGTATGGAATGACGGGGGCAGAAGTTTCTAAGCAAGCAAACTGGGCTTCGGCACGAGATAATGTGGTGATTGGGGCTGATGCGGGTGGCATTGATGGTGGACAGTGGCAAATGCCTATGCCTCACTTAATCACCGAAGGGATTATCACCAATGGCAAAAAGGTGCCGATGTATTTGTTGGCGCAGTTGGTGACCCAGGGAAATGGGATTGCGATTTCAGGTAAAAATACCGGTAAGGGCATTGGCTTAAATATCAAAGATCCCGATTACATCAAGGCTTTTGAAAAGACCGAAGGGCGGAAGTTTAAAGCAGCCCATACTTTTCCCAATGTAAACCAGGACTTTTGGATTCGTTATTGGTTTGCTGCGAGTGGCATTGATCCGGATAAGGACATCGACTTGTTAGCCGTTCCCCCCGCAGAAACAGTGCAAGGGATGAGAAACGGCACGATGGATGCGTTTAGTACGGGCGACCCTTGGCCCTATCGCATTGTGTCAGACAATATTGGATTCATGTCTGCATTGACGGAGCAAATCTGGAAATGTCACCCGGAAGAGTATCTGGCAATTCGGGCAGATTGGGTAGACAAGTATCCCAAAGCTGCAAAAGCCGTCCTGAAAGCGGTGATGGAGGCGCAGCAGTGGTGCGATAATCCAGCCAATCGTAAAGAGCTAATCACGATCGTCTCAGGTCGTAGCTATTTCAACGTGCCAGAGAAGGTCATTACGCCTCCTTATGAGGGCAAGTACATCTTGGGTGACGGAAAACCGAATGTAGATGACTTTAAGAAGGGTCCATTGTACTGGCAAGACGATCGCGGCAGTGTGTCTTATCCCTACAAGAGTCATGATTTATGGTTTTTAACCGAGACTCTCCGCTGGAATTTTCACAGTGGGGCAATCAAAGATGTGGACGCTGCGAAAAAGCTGATCGATCGCGTGAATCGAGAGGATCTGTGGCGCGAAGCGGCGAAGGAAGCGGGAGTTGCCGCCGCCGATATTCCTACAGCAACCTCTCGTGGCATTGAAACCTTTTTTGATGGGGTGAAGTTTGATCCGGAGAAACCGGACGCCTATCTGGCAAGCCTCAAGATTAAGCGGGCTTAGTCATTTGGCATCCTTGCTCAACGGTGAGGAAAGGAAGGTTTGGAATCCTGAAAAAGCGCAGGGTGCGTTGCAGCGCACCCAAACGCAGATCGGCTCAGTGCGGATCGACCCTGACTTTTGGGAAGAGGGCGATTGCAACCCGATACCGAATACAACAATTCTTGCATTTCTTGACATTAAGAGGAATCATCATGGTTGCAAAAGCAGGAACCCGGAGTAGCGGGAATACTTTTTCGGAATCGATGCGATCGTTCTGGAAAAAGAATGGACAAGGCATCTTATTGCCTGCGATCGGCATCATTAGTTTTTTAGTCATTTGGCAGTTTCTATCCTCAACGGGCATTACCCGCCTGCCCGCACCCAGTTCCATCTTTACAGAGAAGCGGACACGGGAGTTGCTGTTCTACCCCTTCCTGGATCGAGGCGGATTGGACAAAGGCTTATTTTGGCAAACCTTGGCAAGTTTGACGCGGGTAGCACAAGGCTATACCGCAGCCGCGATCGTCGGCATTGGTTTGGGAATTTTGGTGGGCACCAAACCCAAAGTGAACCAGGCACTCGATCCAATCTTCCAGTTTTTGCGAATGATTGCGCCCCTGGCATGGGTTCCCATTACCCTGATCGCCTTACCGAATGTGCAACTGGCAGCAATCTTCGTCATCTTCATCACGGCGGTGTGGCCGATTTTGATTAACACTACCGTAGGCGTGCAGCAAATTCCCCAGGACTACAAAAATGTTGCCAGAGTGTTGAAGATTTCGCCTCGCAAGTATTTCCTCAAGATTTTGATTCCTTCAGCTTTGCCTTATATCTTTACCGGACTCCGGATTGCGATCGGCTTGGCATGGTTGGCAATTATTGCGGCTGAAATTGTTATGTCGGGTGTGGTGGGGATTGGCTTCTTTATCTGGGACGCCTATCAGCAAAACTACGTCAGCGAAGTGATTTTGGCAGTGATTTACATCGGCGCGGTGGGGCTGATGCTCGATCGGCTGATGGCACTTCTGCAACGGTTGATTTTGCCAAACCAATAGATGACCAGTCAATTCGATCTATCTTGAGGAACCCAGCATGAGTCCTTTTGTTGCCATTGAGCAAGTTGGAAAAGAGTTTGCGTTAGGCAGTGGCGAGCGCTACATCGCACTGAAAGGAATCGATTTAGAGATTCGGAAAGGGGAGTTTGTTTCTCTGATTGGACACTCCGGTTGTGGCAAATCTACGCTGTTGAATATGATTGCGGGGTTAGATTTGCCGAGTGATGGCGTGGTGATGTTGGAGGGCGATCGTATCAGTCGTCCAGGCCCTGATCGCATGGTGGTGTTTCAAAACTACTCACTGCTGCCCTGGTTAACAGTGCGTGAAAACATTGCGCTGGCAGTGGATGAGGTGTTGGCCCATCTCTCCAAAGCAGAGCGCTATGAAATTATTGAGCGCAATATTGATCTGGTTGGGCTACGCCATGCTGCCGATAAGCCACCTGGTCAGTTGTCCGGAGGGATGAAACAACGGGTTTCGATCGCTCGTGCTCTCTCCATCCGCCCCAAGTTGTTGTTGCTCGATGAACCCTTTGGGGCATTGGATGCCCTCACCCGGGGCAATTTACAAGAACAATTAATGCAGATTTGCGAAGAAAGCCATGTGACGGCAGTGATGGTGACCCATGACGTGGATGAAGCGCTGTTGCTGAGCGATCGGGTGGTGATGCTGACGAATGGGCCCGAATCGAAAATCGGGCAGATTCTGGAGGTAGATATTCCTCGTCCCCGTAAGCGATTGGAGGTAATCAACCATCCCAGCTACTACTCCATGCGTAGCGAAATCATCTATTTCTTGAACCAACAAAAACGGATCAAGCAATTGCGCGCCCGAAAAAAAGGGGCGATCGCACGTCATGGTTTAGAAAAAGTCAACCTGGAAATTGGCTTTGTGCCACTCACTGCCTGCGCGCCGCTGGCAGTTGCTCAGGAGAAAGGCTTCTTTACCCATCATGGCTTGGATGAAGTGTCGCTGGTGCGCGAGTCGAGCTGGCGCGGGATTCAGGATGGCATTGCCGGTAGCTATCTAGATGCAGCACAAATGCCCTCTGGTATGCCCGTCTGGTTGACGCTGGGGGGCATGGATGGCAAATCCTTGCCGATCGTCACCGCGCTCACACTCACTCGCAATGGCAATGCCATTACCCTAGACGAACGCTTTTTAACCCAGGGTGTGCACACCCTCAGTGACCTAAAACGGGTATTGCTAGAAACGGCTGATAAGCGCCATACATTTGGCGTGGTGCATCCCGCCTCTATGCATAATCTATTGTTGCGTTACTGGCTAGCTGCGGGAGGCATTGTCCCAGATCAGGATGTGCAAGTTACTACCATTCCTCCGGCGCAGATGATCTCAAATTTGCAAGCTGATAGCATCGATGGCTATTGCGTGGGTGAACCCTGGAATGTCCGGGCAGCGGTAGAAGGGATCGGCTACACGATCGCGACCGATCTGGAGATTTTTCCGGGGCATCCAGGCAAGGTGTTGGGGGTACGGGAAGACTGGGCACAAGCCTATCCCAATACCCATGTGGCGCTGGTCAAAGCATTGCTAGAAGCCTGCCGCTATTGTATGGATGAAGCCAACCATGAGGAAATTCGCGCGATCCTTTCTCGTAAGGAATATCTGGGGGTAGATATCAACTATATCTATTTGGGAGATCCCAATCCCATGGTGTGTGATGTGCAGGAGGCACCGAAGGAATATGCTCACCACTTGTTCTATGGACAGGGGGTTAACCGTCCTAGCCGCACGGAGCATTTGTGGATGATGACGCAGATGGCACGCTGGGGCGATACACCGTTTCCTCGCAACTGGGTAGAGATTTTGGAGCGGGTTTGCCGAGTGAGTGTGTTCAGTACAGCGGCACGTGAATTGGGACTTTCTGAGATCACTTACAGTCGGGGCGCAATTCAACTATTTGATGGGGTGACGTTTAATACAGATGATCCGATCGCTTATCTCAATGATTTGGCGATCAAGCACGATGTCTATATGGCGGATATCCATCTGGATACAGCATTGCCTAAGGCTGTGTAATGGGATGCTCAACCATGCTCTGCGATCGGGGTGCAATACTTTGTGATTGGACGCAATGCCTGCGATTGGGCACAATGCCTTGCGCCCCAACGTGACTTCACCTTTTTGGGCATTGTTGAATCAGGCATTGCTCAACAACGAGATGAAAATGATGCTGAATGATTCGAAACTTCGTTCCAAATCATCCTGACTTTCAGCAACGCCTTGCTGAATCAAGGTATGAATTTAGAGTTGTATGAATTGAAACTTCGTTCCAATTCATACTGCGATTCAGCAACCCCCTTTTTGGAAATCAATCTGCAACGGCAATGCCTTGTGATCGGGTGCAATCCCTTGCGCCCTTGCGTTAACTCTCATTTTTATGGCGACTAATATGCAGTCTTTGAAAACGACGATCGATCAACCCACGTTGACTTCGGCTCCTCCAACCGCTGCCCCTTTTTTAGTGATTGAGGAGGTTGCTAAACGCTACCCTACGCCCAAAGGGGTTTATCCGGTTCTGGAAAATATCAATCTGACAGTGAATGCAGGCGAATTTGTTTGCATCATTGGTCATTCTGGCTGTGGTAAAACGACGCTGCTGAATATGGTGGCAGGGTTTTCTCAACCGACGATCGGAACTGTGACCTTGCACGGCAACCAAATCACGCAACCGGGCCCCGATCGCATGGTGGTCTTTCAGGGATATGCGTTACTACCGTGGCTGACGGCATTTGAGAACATTTATCTGGGGGTGGACTCGGTCTATCCGAAAAAGTCGGAAGCCGAGAAGCGACAGATTGTCCGAGAACATCTGGCAATGGTGGGATTAGCCGAGGCAGCTAACAAAAAGCCACCTCAATTGTCAGGAGGGATGCGGCAACGGGTGGCGATCGCCCGCGCTCTGGCAATTCGTCCCGAAGTGTTGATTTTGGATGAACCCTTTGGTGCGCTGGATGCCATTACCAAGGAAGAGTTACAAGAGGAGTTACTTAAGATCTGGACGGATCATCGATGCACGGTGTTAATGATTACCCATGACATTGATGAAGCCATGTTTTTGGCAGATCGATTGGTGATGATGACCAATGGTCCAGCGGCAACGATCGGTGAAGTAATTGACATTCCTTTTCCCAGACCTCGCGATCGTGCCCGCATCATGGAAGATCCCGAATTCTACAATTTGCGAAACTATATTCTAGACTATCTCTATAATCGTTTCGCTCATGATGTGGATTAATGTCTGAATGGTTTCGCGATCGGGTGGCAGTGCTTGCCACCATGCATCGCAAGGAACAAGTGATGGCGCCGTTGTTGGAACAAGCACTCGGAGTCAGCGTGGTGGTGCCCGATGAATTCGATACGGATTTGTTTGGCACTTTTACCCGCGATGTGACGCGTCCCGCTGACCAACTCGATACGGCTCGCCTCAAAGCCAGAGCAGCCCTGGAACGGACTGGAGCCTCCCTGGCGATCGCTAGTGAAGGCAGCTTTGGTCCGCATCCAGCGCTGCCTTTTTTGCCTTGCGATCGAGAAATCGTTGTCCTGATCGATCAACAACATGATTTGGAGATTGTGGGGGAGGTCTTGGCGATCGAAACCAACTTCAGCCATATCACCGTGTCTACCCTGGAAGACGCTTTGATTTTTGCCCAAAAACAGGGGTTTCCCGAACATGGGTTAGTGGTGATGGCAGATGCCACTGCCCTCCCTTCTGACCCAATGATCAAAGGCATTACCAGCGAAGCTCGGTTGACCGAAGTGGTGTTGCAAAGGCTGCAGCGGTACGATCGTGTGCATCTAGAAACTGACATGCGTGCCCTCTACAACCCTACTCGCATGAAAGCGATCGCGCAGGCAACCCAAGCCTTGATTGCCAAAGCCAGTCGGGTTTGTCCGCGCTGCCAAACACCCGGATTTGCTGTGTTCAGCTATCAGCACGGGTTACCTTGCGCCTTCTGTCGCCAGCCCACTGCTGGAATTCTGGCGGAAATTTATCAATGTCAGAAATGCCAATTGACTCAGGAAATGCGTTTCCCAAACGGCATAGAAGTCGCAGATCCTGCCCAATGCGACTTTTGTAATCCCTAAGGTCAGGAGGTGCTATCTACTAGTAGTTAGTTGGGGATGAGTCAACCGTAGGGATGGGGGGATGGGTGTGGCTCATTCCGATGAAAACGACAGTACTGCGCTTGCCTTTAGGAGAGACCGAGTGAGCTAAAGGGGATCAACGATGGATTGCGCACGAGTGTGATCAAAGCTTGAACCAATTGGTCAGGATCGAGCGGTTTTGTTACATGTTGCTGATAGCCACTGTTGATTGCCTTCTGGTGGTCTTCTTCTCTGGCATAGGCAGTCAGCGCGATCGCGGGAATTTTTCCTCCTTGGTCGGGCGGGAGTGCTCGAATTCGTTGGATTAAGGTATAACCATCTATTTCTGGCATACCAATGTCACTGACAAGAATGTCGGGATGGAAGGACTCTAGATTGGCTAATACTTCTGCCGCAGAAGTAACAGCCAGGACTTCTGCGCCATAGAGCGTCAGTAACACAATTAATAACTCACGGGCATCCGGTTCATCGTCAACGGCGAGGACTCGCATCCCTGTCAGGTCAAGATCTGACACGGGAGATGTGTCAGATTGTGGATGCTCTAGGACAGTATCTAGCAAGGGCAATTTGACGATAAAGGTCGCTCCCTGCCCTTCACCAGAACTCTGTGCAGAGATGCTCCCACCATGGGCTTCGACGAGCGAACGGACGATCGCTAACCCTAGCCCCAATCCACCAAACTGGCGCGTGGTGGAAGCATCTTCTTGCCGAAATGACTCAAACAGATGCGGCAAAAAGTCAGGGTTGATGCCTTTGCCCGTATCGCTGACGGTAATTTGTGCTTGATGGTCAACGCGCTCTAGCCAGATGGTAACCTGGCCACCCGGGGGGGTGAACTTGATTGCGTTGGACAGCAAGTTCCAAACCACTTGCTGGAGTCGGGTCGAGTCGCCCGAGACCCGCCCAATCTGGGATAGCACAGGATGCAGCCTGATCGATTTGGCAATTGCTGCCGTTCGGACAGTGTCGATCGCCGACTCAATCACAAATACCGGATCAACGGGGGCAGTATCCATACTGAGTTTGCCTCGCAGAATTTTGGCGACATCCAGCAGATCATCAATTAATTGAGTTTGTAGTTTGGCGTTGCGCTCAATCGTGGCTAGGGCTTCTTTGGTTTTGGTTTGATCAAATTTGCGGGATTGCAATAATTTTGTCCAACCGAGAATTGGGTTGAGGGGCGATCGCAATTCATGGGAAAGCACAGCGAGAAACTCATCTTTAATGCGATTGGCGCGTTCGGCTTCAGCTCTCGCAGATTGCTCTTGCTGAAGCAGTTGTTCTCGTTGTTCTGTGATCGCTTTTTGATGGCTAATATCCTTGAAAAGGATAGCAACTTTTCGCTGCTCTGGCTGTCCAATACGAAACGCATACACGTCAAACCAGCGATTCAGTGCACTAGATCGGTTCTCAAAACGAATGGGTTCACCCGTCAAAGCGACTTTACCGTAAGTCTCAAACCAGTGCTCTTCGAGGTTAGGCAGTAGCTGGCGTGCCGTTTTGCCTTCTGCCTGTTTGAGTCCGGTTTGTTGCTCAAAGGCAGGATTAATTTCTAGGAAGTGATAATCGATCGCTGTGTTGTTTTCATCAAACACGAGTTCGACAACACAAAAGCCATCTTCCATCGACTCAAACAGGGTTCGGTAGCGTTCTTCCGATCGCATCAGCGCTTCTTCGACTTGTTTGCGATCGCTAATATCAATCACTGAGCCAATGTATCCTTTGAACTCACCCGCTGCCCCAAACCAAGGATTTGCGGCATTGATCACCCATCGATAGACCCCATCCTGACGACGCAGACGATATTCGAGTCGAAAGACTTCATGACGCGCACTTGCTCTTAAGAAGATATCTTTAGACAATTCATACTCTTCTACATGGATGGCATCTAGCCAACCGAACCCCAGCCCCGTTGCTTCAGTTTGTCCCGTAAAGTCGTACCAGTTTTTGCTGAGATAAGTGCAATATCCAGTGGCATCAGTCACCCAAATCATCATCGGTGCATTGTCTGCCATCTCACGAAATTGTGCTTCACTTTGGCGTAGAGCGGTTTCTACTTGAATCCGCTCAGTGATTTCTTCGCAGACGATGCTGATACCAATCACACGATCGTTATGCTTAAGAGGCAAAAAACTTTCTAACCAAATACGCTGCATCCCCTGCTGCGCCGGAGTTTCACCCCGAATTTCTACATTGAGTCGAGGTTCTCCCGTCTCAAGAATGGAATACAGGATTTGCTCGGCGCTATCGGCGATATTTGGCAACAATTCACGCACCGTGCAACCCAAATGCGCCTCAACAGAATATCCATTGATCTCTGCCAGCCGCTGGTTAATGCGGATAAACCGCAGATCTGTATCTAAGATACTTAACCCGATGGGGGCATTTTGGTAAATGGCTTCAATTTCAGCCAATTGCTGTTGCAATTGTGCCTGACTTTTCTGAAGTTCGACTTCGGTTTGTTTGCGATCGGTAATATCTCGCCAGGTAGCAACGAAACCATCCCCCCATTTCGCAATGCGGATATCAAACGCTCGGGTTAAGCGTTGTTGCCCATACTCATCCTCATAGACCAGGCTATCTTTTACAAGTGCTTGCCCCGTTTCAATGACCTGACAGTATTCATCAAACAAACCGCTATCACGATGCCCCGGTAGGATCTCACACAACCCCCGACCGATCTGTTGCTCTCGCTGCATTTGGTTAGCAATACAGGCTGCATTATTGACGTATTCAATCCGAAAATCGATAATTTGCCCCCGCTCATCTCGGATTGCCCGGTAAATGCCAAAGCAATCCAGCATATTTTCAACCGAGGTCCGAAAGCGCTCTTCACTGTCTCGCAGCGCAGCTTCTGACTGTTTACGATCGGTAATATCTTCAGCAATCCCAGCAAACCGATAGAGGATTCCGGCTTGATCGCGCAAGGGAAAGCAACGATCGCGAATCCAGCGGACACGACCATCGGCTAAAATAATCCGGTACTCTTCATCAAATTGACCCGCCGCCGCCTTTTCCTGAAACGCTTTAGCAGACCAGGCCCGATCATCGGGATGGATATGTTCACCCCAGGCTTGTTGGTTTTCATACAATTCCTGCGGGTTCCATCCCCACAGGCGTTCGTAGGCAGGGCTGATATAGGAAACCCGGTCTTCAAATGTGTCTTTTATCCAGAACACCACATCAATATTTTCAGCAAGCTGACGAAAGCGTTCTTCACTGTCACGCAGCGCGGCTTCTGACTGTTTGCGATCGGTGATGTCGATGTCAATGCCTGCCATCCGAATCGGGCGACCATCCAAGTCATAAAACACTTTGCCCTGCGTGAGTGCCCAGCGAATCGTGCCATCAGGGTACACAATCCGAAATTCAATGACATAGTCTGCTCCCGTGGTAACGGCATCATCGACAGCGGCTAGGACCCGTTCGCGATCGTCTGGATGCAGTCGATTAGCAAACATCTCAAAAGAGCCATCAAATTCTCCGGATTCCAGTCCAAATAAAGCTTCCAGGTTTTTCGACCAAGAGATGTGTCCAGTCTGAATATTCCAGTCCCACAAGCCCATGCGCGAAGCTTCCAGCGCTACCCGTAAACGCTCTTCGCTCTCTCGCAGTTCCACTTCTACCTGCTGGCGTTCGATCAATTCGCGCTGAGCTTGCTGATAAAGTTCTGCCTGTCGGAGGGCAATGCTGACCGGAGGGACTAGCTCTTGGAGTAAATCGATTTCTAAGGGTTGCCACGATCGCGGGGCAGTACAGTGATGGGCAATCAGCAATCCCCAAAACTGGTTACCATGCAGAATCGGTACTACCAAATTCGCTCTGACTTGAAACTGGGTCAACAAGTCAATATGACAGCGATCGATCTCACTATTCTGGATATCTGCAATTGCGGTAACCTGTCCCTGACGATAGCGTTTGAAGTAATCTTCAACAAAGGCGTGATCATAGGTTACAGATTGGGAACGACTGAATCTAAGGTAGTTTTTAGCAAGGCAGGGATCATAAATTCTAGAAGAGCGCAGCGATCGCCACCCTGCCCCTACGGATTCTGCCACCACTGTGCCGTTACCATCGGGTTCTAATCGAAAAAACAGAACGCGATCGGTGTGCAAAAATTGGCGCACTTCGTCTACGGCGGTTTGTAGAATGTCCTCCAGCTCCAGCATTTGCTGAATCTTTTGAATAATTTTTGAGCTGAGCCGCTCCCGTTCAATCCGCTGTTGCAGTTGAATCCGGAGCTGCACAGTTTCAATCGTCCCATTAATTGCCAGGTACAACCCTTCCGGGGTGATTTGTCCCTTAACTAAATAATCTTGCGCACCTGCTTTCATTGCCTGCACGGCGATCGTCTCATTGCCCTGTCCAGTCATCAAAATCACCGGCAGACACCGTTCTGGGGTGGTTGGCTGTAGATGACTCAGAAACTCCAGCCCATCCATGTCGGGTAGGCGATAATCGACCAATACAGCATCGGGTTGATGTTGATGCCACAGGTCTAGCCCTTGTTGCCCCAGTTCTGCTTCCAAAATTGTGTAAGAACAGGCTTGATCGCGCAGCAAATAGCGCTGATAGATTTCTCGATCTTCGGGAGAGTCGTCAACAATTAAGAGCGTGCGTGCAATTCGATTCATAATTGGCTCTCTGGAGAGCGAGAAACATTGTCACATTACCCCCTTCAATTTACCAGAATTTTAATTTTCGTTTTAGTGAACAATTGCCGACAAATACCCGTACTCCAGGTCTGTTTGGACAATTAATCCTAAGACACTCGACTTAAGTATTGCAATCAATTTGCCAAGGGGAGGCACAGGTAAAATCCAGCCAGTCTATTTCAGACGGATGGAAATGAAACACTCTGCAAAATCGGTATTGAAAAAAAGGTTTGATGTGCCTGTAATAGTTCTTAATGACATTTTCCGTAATGTTCCCTAGCAATGATGTATCCATCAGCACTTTTTGTTTGTCGCCTTGAAATTTCCTGGCTGCATGGTTTGATTCACGGTAATTCACACATCTAGGGGGACGAGGATGAATTATTTTTCAACGATTATTTTCTTATTGCGCGATCGTCAGGATTTTCTAGAAGAAATCCATCAAGGGGTGAGGCTCAAGAGCAAAATTTCTTCCCTGATGATTTCCAGTTTTTGTTTTTTTGCCCTGTATGGCGCAATCATTGGTTCCTTTGATGGCTGGGCACAGGCGCTCTCTTCTGCAATCAAACTTCCGGCTTTATATCTCATTACTTTAGTCGTTTGTTTGCCCACCCTTTATATCTTTAATGTCCTGTTTGGCTCTAAGCAAAATATTGCTCAGCATTTTACCTATTTGCTCTCGGCGGTTTCGGTCATTGCTATCTTATTGTGTGGCTTTGCTCCCGTAACATTATTCTTTCTGATTACGATCAATAATTCCTTCAAGGATTACTACTTTTTTATGCTGCTGAACGTCAGCATCTTTGCGCTCACTGGAATTATTGGGGTGTCTTTTCTCTACCAAATTATGCGTCCGATCGCAGATCCCAATGATGAGAGCGTGCAAGCTGAAAAGGCGACAGCACTTCCAGCCAAAGCTCCCGACCTGACAGATTTCAAACCGGATTTCCAGGTTGAGGCATCCGGGAAACCGGAAAAAAGTGAATTCAAAAATAATCTGCAAGTGCGAACCAATATCTTGCGGTTTTGGCTGGTGCTATATGGCTTTGTGGGAAGCCAACTTGGCTGGGTATTGCGACCCTTTTTCGGCTCGCCTGGGGATGGATTTGCCCTATTTCGTGCCAAAGGTGGCAATATCATTACGGGTGTTTGGACGGCTTTCACCAATCTACTCAATTGAAAGGTGACATGGAGGTGGCTTTTTTATTGGCGAGGTGGATACCCGTATGAAGCCGGATTTGGAAGATTTGAAGATTACTGAAAGGGAACTGGAAAACCTCAGTGGATTCGAGGCAGGTCCCATTTTCATTGGTGGTATCTTTGGGGGCGTCTATCGATCGTCCGTTTTTCGCAATCCCCAACGCTTCCTCTGGTTTTGCTTGACCGAAGTGCTGGTGTTTGCGTTGATCTTTACATTTACGGTGCCGATCGGCTTGTCCACCTTGCCTGGCAATGTCAACAACAGCATCAAAGATGTTTCCACGACCCTACAGTTTCTGCAAACGACTGTAGGCATCGCTCTACTAGTGCTGCTGCTTTGGAATATTTATATGGGCTGGCGGGGGAAGCGGTTTAAGGGACTGATGCATTTGCTGGATGAGATTGATCGCTATCATCAAGTATTAGCGGCGATCGATCTGCTCGACCAGTTAGAAGCGGTCGATTCGCAGGTCAATTTAGCCAATCGGCAGGATGCTTTAGCAGCGCTGAGCCTTACCCGCAATAGTTTAGTGTCGGCACTGATGACCGAAAAAATCTTGCGAGAAAGTCGGGGGCTACTGGCGCGTCGTCATGACTTAGTTACAAACATTGAAAACAATCTGTCTGCGCTACAAACCATTGAAATCAACAATCGTGCTAATGAATATGGACAGTTATTAAATGCTGCCTTGCAAATTGGCATGAGTGTGCACGCAGAAATTCAACAGGTTTCCAGCCGTTTATGAACAAGGGCAGTCCAGAACTGATAAGTAACTGGGCTAAATTCAATTGAAGATGTTTTTGGGGGTGGAGGGGGTACCCTCCCTACCTGGGGGCACAGCCCCCAAACCCCTTTCTTACAATTAATTAGCTACCTACTTCTATGAGTCTTCCTGATAAAAGATTTAAGTCGGGTCCAGGGAGCGATCAATTACAAAATTGTCATTTTGGCGTCGCAAACTCATTGACCGATCGCCATCCCAGTCCTCCATTTTTAGTCACGATTTGCGTTCTCTTTCTCCTATCGATCGTGGGAAAACCCATAGCTCAATGGACGGAGGCAACCTACGATGCTTATCAAGCCGACCATGCGATTTTAACCGCATCAGACACTCGATATCGCCGTCTGCTGAAGCTCATCCAGGCGCAGCAACCTGGGCAAACTTTGAGTCGATCGGTGCCCGCAGCATTGGCAATTCCAGAGCAGATCTTCCAGACTGCAATCTCACGCGACTTGTTAGGCAGAAGTAGCCGATACGAACCAAATACAAGTCATGGTAAACTCGCCTGTGCCCGCATGGTGAATCGGGTGGTGCAGAAAGCATTCAATTATCAAATCGGTCAAAATCCACTCTATGTTCCCTCAGTGGTGCAAGCGCTGGAGGGTGGAGTGGGGCGACGCATTGAGCAGGGGCAGACCAGACGCGGTGATATCGCAATTGCCAACGGCACCGACTATGCAAAAGGACTGTGGCATATTGGTATTTGTGTCACCGATCGCTGTACTTTGGTGCTCTCAAATTCGCCTTTTACCAGCCGATTTGCCTGGTTATCGGATGCAAACTTTGATGGGGCGTTTGAGCAACATCCTGGCAAAACGACGTTCTATCGTGTGGTGAAACAGCATCTCTGAACGATGGAGTGTAGACTGCAACTCCAGCCCCAGCCCCTCTCCCGCAGGAGAGGGGCTTTAAACTCTATCGAATTCATGTTAAGAGGCAGCTTGAGATTTGCAGGATTTGCGGCTGAAGCGACTGCCCAACTCTCCCACAACAGCATCAATGCCAATGCCGCGTCCGTGGGCTTTGGCGGCGCTGGGTGGAGAAGAATGCGAATTGGCAATGCATCTATTCTGCCTACTTTGCCTATAAGGCACAATGAAAGGTGAGTCTAAAAGCACCCCCTATCTCGTGCCATGAACCAGCGTTCTTACCCGGTTCCGCAAATGGAGCCACCCCTTTCACCCAGGGAAACTCTGCCAACGATGTATGATCTGCCCAGTGAAGATCCTGAGGAGTTGGGCTTGCCGGATGAATTTCATGATTTGCAACCCCAGTTGTTGAGTGCGACGCTGCGCCTTAGCAGTTATGCGCGCGATCAAATGTTTACCGGGACAGATCTCAACCTTTACACGGATGCCGTGCCAGTGGGAAATGGTTCGGCAATCAGAAACATGCCACCGCGCAAGTGGGAGATCTATGAGCGAATTCTGCGGGTTCCCTATTACATCGTGTTTAGCCGCTATACAAATCGGGTGCGTTTTTTCCAATTGACAGGGGGACGGTATCAAGAACAGGCGCTTGACCCAACTCAACCGCGTATCTGGATTCCGGAGTTGGGGGTGAGGTTAGGACTGTGGCAGGGGGGGTTTGAGGGGGTAACGCGCCACTGGTTGCGCTGGTATGACGACTCGGAAACCTGGATACCAACGGATGGGGAACGGGCGATGCAGGCGGAGGCACAACTGCGGCAGGTGGCGCTGAATTTGTTGCAGCAAGGGATGACGGTGGAGCAAGTGGCTCAGGTGACGGGATTATCGGTGGAGCATTTTCATTGAAGTAGGCGAACAAAGCCAGCTTTCGCCACCCCTTAACTCCTGATATAAGGCTTGTCCGATGTAGTCGTCGTGGTTCTCTGCCAGATCGGGAATATCCACATCGATCGAACCGATGAGCTTGAGAAGGGGATCTTCTGCGGTTGGAAATGTGAATTCTGAGGATGGCTGTGTCGCTAACTGTTGTGAGAGAGCCTGTAAAGCCAACGCTTCTGGAGATTAATTAAGCTGCTCTGCCTGAGCAATCAGCTTTTCTTCTAATTCATCGGTGAGTTAAATGACGAGTTTTCTAGCCATCAGCTTGTCTCTAGTTGAATATGCATAAGACCTGAGCACAAAGTAAAATTGGAATCCCTTCTGCCCAAAACAAAGCTGAGCTAGAGCGATCTTTCACCCTGGCATATCGCGTGCGTCTGGCTAAACCCTATCACAAGAGGAATATTTTAACCCCTGATTGTGAAATTGCTGAGTTGCGTAAGTCTTAAGAAAGATGCAACTTTGCCATTAAATCACTAGGGTTAATTCAGAAGTCACGACATTAAAGTTTTTTTCTTATGAGAAAACTGCTCATCGATCGTAAGGTTCAACAGGATGGTTCTGGGTTCATCTAAATATGACGTTAGGACTTGCATCGCAAGCAACCCGCAGAACTGGCGCTGCATTAGCTAAAACAGGCCAATTTTGGCTGTAACGAAAGTTCTGGGTAGTATCGATCGCTGATCAGGACACCCAATCGCCCTCTCCTGAGAGCCGGTTGGTTTGTTCAAGGGGTAGATCTGGCTTACATAAGCTCTAAACCGAGCAGAATCCGAACAAGACTCTTTTCAATCAAACATCCATTTGAATTGGATACCCAGCAGAAAACTGGTCTTTCAGCCGCTTAAGCAATCTCTAAGCGGCTGAAAGTATCGTATGTTCTCACGCTAAAACGATCGTTGACTTAACTCAATGTTGCCTCACCCTTCATTGTTCTGATAGGAGAACCATGCTGCACATGACATTACAATCTACACTGGCATCCCTTTACTCCCTGATGCATCGATGGGGGCTTGCTCAGTTTCAAGGAGGTGCAGAACCCATCACACCAGAGACTACGTCCGTTCTAATATCGAGTCCCAAATTTTTTATTGCTCTCATTTCAGGGGTTTTATTAGCGTTTGCGATTCAACTTTTACTAACTAACTTTTCCTTTGCCGCTGGCATTTCTTATCTAGGGCATTCTTCTTCCTCCGACGATGATTCCAGTGATGAAGATTCCGGCATTTCCATTCGCAAGATTGGGGCAGGTCTAGGAACTTGGACGTTGATCAGTGTGACGATCGCACTGTTTTTTGCTTGTTATCTCGCAGTTCAACTCAGTTTGTTGAACAGTATGGGATTAGGCGCAATCGTTGGACTGGTAATTTGGGCAGCGTATTTTTCTCTTTTAGTTTGGTTTGGGTCCAGTGCCGTTGGATCTCTGGTCGGTTCTGTGATTAATACTGCCACCTCTGGCTTTCAAGCCGTCTTCGGTACGGCAACAGCCGTCATTGGAAGCCAAAATGCCAAGAAACAAATTGTCTCCACTGCTGAAGCCATAACCGCAGCGGTACGAAACGAGTTGGGTTCGGCGGTCGATCCCACTAGCATCCGTGAGTCCGTGGAAAGTTACGTACAACGACTCCAGTTGCCCAGCTTTGATATGACGCAAATTCGTCGGGATTTTGAAGGATTACTGAATGATCCCGAAATTGCGGCGCTGGCAGACACCGACCACCTACGACACATCGATCGCAATACCTTTATTGATCTGGTGAGTAAGCGCACTGACTTCACCCGATCTGAAGTAGAGCGGTTTGCAGATTTGCTGGAAGGCATCTGGCGACAAACTTTGGGTCAGAGATCGCGGCGCAATTCGACCGCAGAGTTCATTGAATATCTACAGTCCACTGAACCTGGCAAGTTACAAATTCAAGAACTGAACACCAAACTCGATCGATTGCTGGCAGAGCGATCGCAGCAAACAGGTGCAAAATCAGAGGAGCCGACTGGACTGTTGCAGCAAACCCTGCAATTTGGCATGAATACCGTGCTCGGATTGATTGTGGGGCGTACGGATCTGTCTGACTTGGATGTTGAGCAAGTTCTGGATCGATTAAAATCTGCTCCCGGACAGGTTTCAGAGAAAGCCAATAAGGTCGTTGCGCAACTGAAAGGTGAGCGTTCTGAGACAGATGCCTATCATCCCATTCGCACGGATGTTGAGAACTATTTGTTGAATAAATACTCCTGGCAAATGAGTCCAGCAGTAGTCAATCGCGAGTTTCGCGAACTTCTGTACGATCCAAAAGCTGATCCAGGTTCTATTGCTGAGCAGTTGTCTCAGTTGAATCGCTCTTATTTTGTCAAGATACTGGCTGATCGCGGAGTCTTTACCCAGGCAAAAATTCAGCAACTTGCCGATCAACTGGAATCTATTCGGCAGGAGGTATTGGCAGGTGCGATCGCCGCGCACGAAATTGAGCGTCAGACGGATTTGAGGCAGCGAGTTGAGCGCTATTTAACCCTGACTCCTAAGAATGAACTTTTCTCAGATGACAGTCTTCCCGCCTTCAAAGATCTGCTAGGGGATGAAACAGCGGATGAAGCAACGCTCAGTCAGCGATTGTCATCTTACAATCGATTTGCCTTGCAAGAGATCTTGGCGCAACGCACCGACTTGACTCCAGAAGAGACCGCACAAATCCTCAATACGCTGGAGACAACCCGCGATCGGGTGTTGTTTGAGTCCAAGACTGCGGCTGAGCAAGTCAACCAGAAGTTGACAGAGTTCCAAAATAATTTGCAGTCCTATCTGCGCAATACGGGCAAAGCAGAATTGAATCCTGACGGCATTAAGCGGGATATGAAATTGCTGCTGGATGATCCCAAGCTGGGTTTAGAAGCCTTTCGATATCGGGTTTCTCACTTCGATCGCGATACGGTTGTACAACTGCTGCGTCAACGGGACGACATCAGTGAAGCAGAAGCCAATCAAATTGTGGATGAAGTAGAATCCAGCTGGAGCACATTTGTAAATTCACCGCGTATTCTCGTTAGTGCTGCAAAAGATAAATACGATCAAACGCTTACAACACTTGCAGATTATCTACGTCAGACCAATCTGGAAGAACTGAACCCAGAGGGGATTCAGCGCGACCTAAGTAAGCTGTTAGAAGATCCTCAAGAGGGATCGGCAGCATTGCAACGACGGATATCTAAAATCGACCGAGAAACGTTGGTGCGTTTATTGAGCCAGCGTCAGGATCTGAGTGAAGCACAAGTGAATCGGGCGATCGACCAGGTGCAGTCAGCCATCCATCAAATTGTGCGGGCACCCCGCCGACTAGCATTGCGGACGCAGCAATCTGTCGTGGACTTTGAATCAACCTTGGAAGACTATTTGCGCAATACAGACAAAGAAGAACTCAATCCAGAGGGCATCAAACGAGATCTCAATTTACTGATCCATTCCCCCCGCTATGGGTTGAAAAATCTAGGCGATCGGCTCTCGCAGTTCGATCGCTCTACCATCATTGCCTTGCTGTCTCAGCGAGAAGACATGACAGAAGCTGAAGCCGAACACATTGTGGCTCAAGTCGAATCAGTACGGGATCAAATTCTGGGGCAAATGCAACAGGTACAATCCAAGATTCAAGCTATCATTGACCGCATCTTTGCCAACATTCGCAACTATCTCAATTCTCTCAATCGCCCTGAACTCAATTACGACAGTCTGAAACAAGACATTCGCACCTTGTTTGATGATCCCCAGGCAGGGTTTGAGGCGCTACGAGACCGGTTGAGCCAGTTCGATCGTCAGACCCTTGTTGCCATTCTCAGTTCTCGCGAAGATATCTCGGCAGCCGATGTCAATCGAGTGATTGATCAGATTGAGTCTGTCCGCAGTAACGTTTTACAACGGGCTGAGCGCATCCAAACGGAAGCTCAACGCCGCCTGGAAGCTGTGAAACTGCAAGCACAACATCAAATGGAGGAAACTCGAAAAGCTGCTGCGACTGCTGCCTGGTGGCTATTTGCCACAGCCCTGGTTTCAGCGATCGCGGCGGCAGGTGGCGGTGCGCTGGCGGCAAGCTAACACTTAGAGTCGAACCAGTATTTTTGAAGGCGCGGTGGCGCCTTCAAAAATACATCCCCCAGGCATGGGGATTAGCGATTGAATAGGCTCTTTCCGGCGTAGCGGGCTTGGCTACCTAGTTCTTCTTCAATCCGCAGCAATTGATTGTACTTGGCAAGCCGTTCGCCTCGACAAGGCGCCCCAGTTTTTATTTGCCCCGATAGCGTCGCAACAGCGAGATCAGCGATAAAGTCATCGGGGGTTTCGCCCGATCGATGGCTAACCATGAAAGTGTAGCCGCCGCTCCGTGAAATGTTGATGGCTTCCAGGGTTTCGGTAATGCTACCAATTTGGTTGACTTTAATCAGCGTGGAGTTGCCGACCCCTGCCGCGATCGCCTGTTTGATGATGGCAGGATTGGTGACAAAAGCATCGTCCCCCACCAGTTGTAGCCGACTGCCCAGACGATCGGTCATCAGCTTCCAGCCATCCCAATCCTGCTCTGCTAGACCATCCTCAATAGAGATAATCGGGAATTGGTTCACCCAGCTTTCCCACAGGTCCACCATCTCTGCCGAAGTCTTGCGGCTCCCGTCAGACTTGTGGAAAACATAAACCCCCTCTTCATAGATTTCAGTCGTGGCTGGGTCGAGGGCGATCGCTACGTCATCACCTGCCTTCAAACCTACTTTTTCGATCGCCTCTAGGATGACCTCGATCGCTTCCACATTGGACTTCAGACTGGGAGCAAATCCCCCTTCATCCCCCACGCCGGTGCCATAGCCTTTTTTCTTCAAAATCGATTTGAGGACGTGGTAAACTTCTGCTCCCATCCGCAAACTTTCTTTGAAAGACGGAGCACCAATGGGTCCAATCATGAACTCTTGAAAGTCCACGTTGTTATCTGCATGGGCGCCCCCATTGAGAATATTGAACATCGGCACCGGCAACAGGGTGGCATCCTCTCCTCCCAGATAACGGTAGAGCGGCAACCCTGCCGAAACAGCTGCCGCCCTTGCCACTGCCATAGAAACACCCAGAATTGCATTGGCTCCCAGGGTAGATTTGTATTCCGTCCCATCCATATGCAGCATTTTCTGGTCGATCGCCGCTTGATCAGAGGCATCGGCTCCTTGCAATGCACTGGCGATCGTGTCATTCACATGACCTACCGCCTTGATGACGCCTTTGCCGCCGTAGCGACTATCACCATCTCTCAGTTCCAGGGCTTCCCGGCTACCAGTCGACGCGCCCGAAGGCACTGCCGCCCGACCCTTACTCCCGTCTTCCAATACCACATCGACTTCCACCGTCGGATTACCGCGAGAGTCGAGAATTTCTCTGGCATGAATTGATGCGATCGCCACCATATTGCAGATTTTCTCCGAAATTGAGTGCTTCTTTTCGCTAATGATTAAAGCGGAAGCTTCTTCACAATACCTAATAGTCTGTACTTTTCTTAAGAAAAAGCCCCCTCCCGTTGTCGTCTCACCAATTTCTGGATCTCGACTGCCCAAAAGCCGATCGTACTCACTGCCAAACAGATCAGCAGTTCCGAATTCGTCAAGGGCTTGGTTTGGAATAATTTCTGTAACCAGGGAAAGTACAACACTGCCATTTGTAAGCCAAAGGTGAGCACGACGGATGCCAGCATGGGGCGGTTAGAGAGCAGCCCTCGTTTAATGAGCAAATCCCGCACCGATCGCATCCCCAAAGCCAACCAGATGCGCGAGAATGCCAGGGTTGCAAAGACCATCGTTTGCCAATTTTGCCAGTGCAGTGCCTCGCGATAGTAATATCCCGTAAGTAAGAACGTCATGCCCATCAAGGTGCCTACCCAGATAATGTCTCTGCCCACGCCCCGGCTAAATACGCTTTCGCCAGGGGGATAGGGGGGACGACGCATGACATTGCTTTCGGCAGGCTCTACACTGAGTGCCAGCGCCAGCAATCCATCTGCCAGCAGGTTAATCCAGAGAATTTGGGCGGGAAGCAGGGGCAAAGGGAGTTGTAAGAGCGGTGCAAACAGCATAATCACAACACCGCTGGTGTTCCCAGTTAAGCTATAGCGAATAAACTTACGGATATTGTCATAGATGACGCGCCCCTCTTCGATCGCCGCTACGATTGTGGCAAAGTTATCATTCAGTAGCACCATGTCTGCCGCTTCTTTGGCAACATCCGTACCCGTGATGCCCATCGCTACGCCGATATCTGCTTTGCTTAGGGCGGGCGCATCGTTCACCCCGTCGCCTGTCATGGAAACCAACTGTCCCCGATTTTGCAAGGCTTCAACAATCTTGAGCTTTTGCTGAGGCGAAACCCGGGCATAGACCGAAACGGTTTCAACCTGACTTTCCAACTCCTCGATCGATAACCGATTCAGTTCTTTGCCGGTCAACACCCGATCATTAGTAGAAATGTCTAATTCTTCAGCAATATGTTTTGCCATCAAGGGATGATCGCCTGTGATCATCACTGTGCGAATCCCCGCTTGGGCACAGGTCTGTACCGCAGTTTTAGCTTCGGGCCGGGCAGGATCAAGCATTCCCACTAAGCCGACAAATGCCAAATCTTGCTCCAGCGACAGTTCGGTTCCAATTTCAGGTGGGGCATCTAGTAACCGAAAAGCAACCCCCAGAACCCGCGTGCCGGTGCTAGCAAGGCGGTTATTGCCATCGCGGATTTGTTTTTCCCACTCAGGCGTCAGGGGTTCCATTTTGTGATTGCTCCAGACGTAGCGGGTGACTTCTAACATATTGTCTACCGCCCCTTTGGTAAAGGCGATATATCGTGACGCATCATGAGGCAGTAAGGCAGACGGACGCATGAGTAAACAGGACGGATACAATGCTCCGTTTTCATCTTCTACATTCACCATCACTTCTTCGTCTTTGATTTCATGGATGGTGGTCATGCGTTTGCGATCGGAATCAAACGGGGCTTCTGCAATCCGAGGCAAGGTTTGTTCCAGCGCATCCTTCCCTAACCCAAAGCGATCGGCGGCGACGACCAATGCCACTTCAGTGGGATCACCCAGGGTTTGGGGAGCACCTGCCCCATTGCGTTCTTTTAAGAGGGCGTTATTGCAAAGTGCACTGCCCGTCAAAATCAGCGCCATGGAAGGTTCCAGAGGACTATCTTCGGCAAACTTAAGGCGAGACTGATTGCCATCCAATAAGGATGTGATTTGAGCGTAAGGTTCTTTGATTTCGATCCGCTGCCCTGCCAAGCCCAAAAAAGTGACGGTCATACGGTTTTCGGTCAGTGTTCCCGTTTTGTCGGAACAGATAGTGGTGACCGAACCCAGGGTTTCTACCGCAGGCAATTTGCGAATCAAAGCATGACGTTTCAGCATTCGTCGTGCTCCCAGTGCCAAGGCGATCGTAACTACTGCAGGCAATCCTTCTGGAATAATTGCCACTGCCAGGCTGACTGAGGTCAAAAACATCTCAGTAAGATTTTCCCCCCGGATTAACCCAAAGACGAAAATAATTGCCACCATCACCAGTGACATGACCGCTAATCGTTTGCCCAGTTGATCAAGTCGCCGCTGCAAAGGGGTTTGTTGCTGCTCTACCCCTTGCAAATTGCCCGCAATTTTTCCCAATTCGGTTTCCATGCCCGTTTCGGTGACGACAGCTCGCCCCCGTCCATAGGTCACGATCGTGCCCATGTAAACCATGTTGTGGCGATCTCCCAGTGGCAAATCTTCACCCGCGATTACCCGGATATTCTTCTCTACTGGCTCTGACTCCCCCGTAAAAGCAGACTCCTGTACTCGCAAGCTGGTGCTCTCCAGCAATCGGGCATCCGCAGGAATCTGATCGCCATCCTCCAGGCGAACAATATCGCCGACCACAAGTTCCCGCGCCAACACTTCTTGCCATTGCCCTTGGCGAAAAACTCTGGCTTTGGGAATTGCTAATTGCTTCAATGCGGCAAATTCTTGACCCGCCCGATATTCCTGACTAAAACCCAGAATGGCATTGAAGATGACGATCGCCAAAATGACGGCGGCATCTTCATATTCTTGCAAGCAGACTGAAACGATCGCAGCGGCAATCAACACCAGTACGGTGGTAGCGGTAAATTGTTCCCACAACATCAACCAAGGGCTTTTTGGGGGATGTTCTGTTAGCTCGTTGGCTCCATGCTGAGTCAGTCGTTGACTAGCCTCTGCATCACTCAACCCCAGAGAGGCGTCTGTGCCAAGCTGTTGCAGAATCTGTACTACATCTTGTTGATACCAATCATGCATAAAAATAAGGGGGAGTCAGCAATCAATCATTTGGATTAAACCACGACTCACTCAACTTTTCACGTACGAGTTTTTAGGCGTTGCTGAAAAGCAGGATGATTTGGAACGAAGTTTCAAATCATTCAGCATCATTTTCATCCCGTTGTTGAGCAACGCCAGCTTTTAACCGTGATCGCTCATCGCGCAAATTCACCTTGGGCTTCTTTATTGTCCGCTAGTGCATCTGAAAGACAAACGAAAGGTTGAGTGATGTCAGCAAGCTTCCATCGTAGCCCCATCTGGTAAATTGCCAATCTGGCTGGTGGGCGATAAATATGAGCACCGAAATTTACGATCACTTTGTGTGCTTGCCTGCTTTCTAGAATTGCTCTTCAGTAGTTCTCCGGACTCTTAAGCATTTCTGACCCCGAAAAAATACCGAGTTTTTTAGTTACTTCAGAATTGAATCGTATGAGCGATGTCAATTTAGTTGGCATCAAGTAGAAAATCAAAAATCGAATTTTGAATTATCAAGAAATCTAAGTAATCGACGTAGATCCTTTTCAAATAAATTAAATTTCACTTTTTTGCTTTTCCAAATTTTCACTCAGGCATCTCATTGAAAAGCTAGTTTTAATGGGTTTATTGAATAAATAGCAGGAGAACAGAAATGCCAGGCAAATTAGGTTCATCCCCTTTAGATTGCACCAATCACAATACTCAAAATACAGCATTGCTCCAATCTGATGCCGCTCGATATGTGGGTATTCAGTCAGATTTATCTATTCCCTTTTGCAACAATAATTCTAAATCTTCAAGCAATCCTGTCACAGGAAATGCTCAGATTGGTTGTAACAACTCCGGCGCTTCTAATAATGGCTTAAATTCGGGCTGGGTACAGCAAGTCAATGCTTTTGTATCGCAATATAGTCTTGATGCCTCTGGCTATGGGGGTTCGGTGACTGCCTCTGGTTATGGAGGTTCAGTCACGTCTTCGGGGTATGGGGGTTCAGTTACTCCAACCTGTCATGCTAATCAGGGAATTGGCAATGGGATGGAAGGTGCCGATCCAGGGCGTTCTCAGCCTCATGGCGGTAGCAATGATGAAACAGGACGCACTCCGGGTGAAAAATGGATACCCAAGCTTCTCTCTAAAATTGGGTTGTAAATCCTTCGCCCAGGAACCCATCAATTGCACTTCGATCGCAGGTTTCAGTTAGCTTAAATCATTAGTAAAACGAAGGAGATTTATGAGCCAAGATCTTACAAGAATCCTGGCTCATAAATCTATAGAATGACGATCAATCGTATTAAAATAGTGTAAAAAAATGAGCCATCTATAAGACAGTTTTTTTAGGATAACAAAATTTTGATCTAAGACTTTCCTAATTAAAATTGTGATTTGATTGGATCTTCTATCAAAATCAAGTTTTTACAAAAAATTCTAATTCGACATTGAAATATTTTGATTAACTGATTTTTGAGTCAATCTATTAATTCAAAGCAGGAATTCATAATTTTTTCAATAAAGTTTTGATTCCATTGCTGAAGCTCGATTGCCAAGAGTTTTGCATTTTCTTGAAGGGAATAAGTTTGAGCTTGTGTAATGAGCAAGTTTTCCCAAGTAGGATTGCTAATCGTTTGAATAACACCTAATCTGAGCAACGCAAAAGCGGTGAGTTGCTGTTCCAAATAACGAGGCAGAATGAGCTGAGGGATACCCATTAATAAGCAGCCAATGGTTGTCGTTAAACCACCATGGTGAATCGCTAACGATTTATCGCTCAACGCTTCGTGTAAGGGTTTAAACTCATGTTGAGGCCTGAGCGTATTGTAAACTAAATCACGCGCAGGGTAGTCGGTTGCGAGATAAGCCCAGGCAGTGCCATCGGGAGATATGTGACGATCGGGAAGGGGAGCAATATGAATCCCAGCATACTGGGCGTAGTCAGGATCTTTCCGCCAGAAGCGATAGCAATCGAGTTCGGGAAGGCTAAAAATAAACCGGCGATCGCCATTCAAAAGTTTCCCTAAGGGTGCAGTCACTTTTATGACCTGTTGAATGGTTTCAATCACTTGGATTTGTCGTTGGTCGGATTCTGCCGGTGTTGGTAGTCGCAGCGGAGGAAACACAGCGACGGGTGGAGGAACGGCAAAATGGCTACCTACCACGAGGGTTGGAACTCGCCCTTGGGCTGCTAAAACCAAACCTGGTGCGTGGTCGGTGATGACCAGTTTAGGTTGAACCGCGACTAGAATATCCTGCCACGCCTGTAAATGGGCGGTGAGTAATCTGACATCATCAAACCCAAACGTTGCCAAAATGTCTGCAAACGTGTGGGACATTTCTCGACCAGAGAAGGGTAAGGGGGGCACGTCAAGCTTTTGCCAAGGAAAATCTAGTCCTCTCAAGTTGTAATGTTTGAGAGCAAAAATAGGAGTATAGCCACAGATTTGTAGATGTTGAGCCAGGGCAACCAGACGCTGAATATGTCCCTGTCCACCGCCAATTTCCCAGCCCAATAAAACCTTCATAGATTGCACCTACGCTCGTTTCTCTTCTTTCAAGATTCCCCAGATTTTCTACAAAGGAATATTCGTTGACCTAGCATCACGAAAATATGCATTTTCAAGCTGACAATCGCATCATTTCAGAATTGCAAATGGTTTAGAGCAGGGCATTGGGCAGGATCGTTGCTTTCTAGTCCTCGGTCTTGCTAAAGTGCGTTAGCCGCTACTGAGTTTGCTTTTCAGTTCGGATTAGTGATAGCGCTATCCATTGATCCCTTGCCGATGATCCCTTGCCGAGAATTGTTATGTCCCTGATTGCCGTTACCTGGGGAACCCGTTGGCGGGTCCCAATCATTCTGGCAGTGACTGTGTTTGTCAACTTTTTAGACCGAAATAATTTGGCACTGGCGCTCCCTAAGATCGCGCAGGATTTTAGCTGGAGCGATCGCGAAATAGGATCTCATGGCGAAGTCTTATTAGCAGCGTTTTTTCTGTCATATGCATTGTCTAATATGTTGCTTAGTCCGTTAGCAGAACGGTTTGGTCCTAAGCGTAGTGTCATAGTGGCAATTGCTGCATTCTCTGTGTTTACATTTTTGAGTGCACCATTGGGACAATCATTAATTGCCTTGGTGATCTTGCGATTGCTATTGGGATTGGGAGAAGGAGTGCATATCCCGATGCTCAGTGCTATTACTAGCCGTTGGTTCCCAGTGAATGAGCGATCGCGTGCCAATGCCATTTGGGGCGTTGGGATTACCCTGGCAACTGCGGTTGCCCCTCTGCTCCTGATTCCCTTGATTCAAGCCCTGGGGTGGCGTCCCATGTTTGCTGTTTTAGGGACAGTGGGGATGTTGTGCTCCATTCCTCTGGTCTGGTTATGGGTTGAAGATGCTCCTGATCGCAAGTATGGGGTGAGCGAAACCGAACTGGCATACATTCACGCAGGACAAGGTCAAGTCGCTCAGGCATTAATCCAAACTCCGCAGTTGCGCTATAGGCGAGATCGGCGATTCTGGCTGACTGTTTTAGGCGGTACTCTGAACTCCTTCTGCGCTTTTGGCACTCTGAACTGGTTACCGACCTACTTCAATCGTGCTAAAGGGATCGACTTTGAGCAGTTGGGTTGGCCGCTGGCACTCATTTTTGTCGCTGGGATTGCCGGAATGCTGGTGATGTCATACTGGGGGGATAAGCTTCAACATCGAATTAGACTGGCGGGAATTGGCTTCCTGGTAGCAGGGATCATGGTTTATGTGGCTTCGAGTGTGAATACCGTAGGACTGCTGGTGCTCTTTTTTGCGATCGCGGTCTTTTTTCAAAGCGCTTATGGTGCCCAGGAATATGCAATTGTGCAACATTTATTGCCAGCTGATCGAGTCGGGGCAGGCACTGGATTGTATAACGGACTTTCTGTACTGTTAGGGGGGGTTGGGGGATCGTTGATTCCAGGAACGATCGTGGCAATGACGGGCAGTTTTGATATTGCGATTCTTAGCATTGTGGCAGGGGCATTGCTTGCATCATTGACCCTATTTATCCTAATGCGATGGGTTCGATATTAATCTAGTTGAACTTGGCGGAAATCTGCCTACCATTTTGACTCCTGGCTCCTGACTTCTAACTCCCTCAGAATGGTTGCCTAACTTACGCCCCAAAGTACTAGAGCATTGAATCGTGAATTTTAAACATTAGATTTTTAATTATCTCAAAATTTCCATGCAATCCGGCATTACCGAGCACACACTACGCGATCAGGTTGTCAGTGCCAAATCGTTATGAATAAAGGCTGCTGGGTTAATCGTCTCAGTTTCCAGCCCAAGCGACTTAGGTAATGACATGAAATGCCAATTTATTCAGCCTTTAGAGGTAGAAGTCAAGGTTTATCTCTCTCGCTGTATAGATACGAAAAAAATGTTTTGCTCTCTAGAATAATTGATAAAGCTGAGTGGAGAGCGTAACCGATGCTGGTTGAAATCAAGACTAAGAAACTCTCATCCGAAAAGTTCAAAGAGCACTTCAATACTCTGCGATCGTTGATTTTAGAAGAATGGAAACAAGTGAAGCCTGATGCACTGGCGGAAACCCATGGTGATTTGGAAAAAGTGATTGATTACATTTCTACCCAGACCGAACGGACCCGCACTTTGGTGCGTCGGCAATTGGAAGAACTCTACAATTTAGCGGATCTCAGTCAGAGCAAAGTCGAGAACGGACTCGCCAAGGCACAGGAGCAGGTTTCATCCAACTTGGAGAGTTTGCTCGAACGTATTGAGCAACGTACTGAGCGGTTACTCAACCAGTTTGAGAAAGAAGTGCTGCCCGAAGTGAATGCCAAGGTCCGTAAGAACATTGGCACCAGCTTATTTACGACGTTGGGAATTGGCTTCATCCTCGGCCTAGTCGTGGGAGGCTTCGACCGTGGTCGTGAGTGATTTGCTCGATGCGATCGATATTTATCTTAGACGGTTTTGGCGGGTGATGGCGATGCTAGCAGATATGCATATGGACATTGCCCGTCAAGAAGCCTCGCGCGAACAGCAACGGTTGGTGGTTGGAATGGCAGCGATCGCCATAGGCGCGATTCTGGTTGCTCTGGGTTCGGTACTCCTGCAGGCGGCAGGCGTACTACTGATCCATTTTGTGTTTGACCTATCGTGGTTGGCATCGGCGTTGACCGTGGCAGGGCTGGACTTGCTGTTTGGGGCGGTTTGTCTGGTGATCGGGACTCGCAAATTGCGGGGACCTTATATGCGTGAGACGCGTTCCCGCCTTGCGCGGACCACAACTGCCCTCACTCGCGATGACTTACTCTAGAGAACGCTTGAGAATCGTGTAGAGTAAAGAGATTCACTCCTTTAGGTTATTGGGTATCACCGTGCCTGCAACGATCGCGCTCATTGCCCATGATTCCAAGAAAGATGAAATTGTCAACTTTGCCCGTCAGCATATTCCGCTGTTAGCGCGGTATCGCTTAATTGCGACGGGTACAACGGCAGAACGGATTCGATCGGCAACGACCTTACTCATTGAAGCCGTATTGCCGGGTGCTATGGGCGGAGACACGCAGATCGCTGCTCAGGTCTGCAGTGGCGAAGTGGCTGCGGTCATCTTTCTGGTCGATCCGCTGTATGCTCAACTGCATGAGCCGAATATTCAGGCACTCTTGCGTGTTTGTAATGTCCATAATGTACCCCTGGCAACTAATCTAGCAACTGCCACTGCCATCATTACAGCACTGGCAAAAGTCCCGATCGCGCATTTAATTTTCAATCCCGTTTCTGGTCAAGGCAATCCTGAACAAGACCTGACATTAATCCAGCAATTGCTTAGTCCCTATCTCAATCTGAAAGTCCACCAGACTGAGCCAGGGATCGAAGTAGAGCAATTGGTACAACTGGCGATCGCTGACGAAGCCGATCTGATCATCGCCTCCGGCGGAGATGGGACCATTTCTGAGGTTGCTGGTGCCTTGATTAGTACAGGTATTCCGCTGGGCATTATTCCGAGAGGCACTGCTAACGCTTTTGCAGTATCGCTAGGCATTCCCAGAGTTTTGCCGATTAGAAATGCCTGTCAGGTGATTCTGGCAAACTATACGCGCACGATCGATGCGGCTCGTTGTAATGGCTTACCGATGATTTTGCTGGCAGGCATTGGCTACGAAGCAGCAACCATTGAACTGGCGAGTCGTGAGTTGAAGGATCAATGGGGTGCACTAGCCTACCTGATGGCAGGTTGGCAGGCTTTTGAGGGACAGAGTTTGTTTGAGACCATCATTGAGGCGGAAGGAACGGTCTACGAATTTCAGGCAAACGCGATTACAGTTGCCAATGCGGCACCCCCCACCTCTGTACTGGCGCAGGGAGCCGGACAGGTCATTTTGGATGATGGGCAATTGGATGTGACGATCGCAACGGCAGAGACTAAACTTCAAGGGGTGAGTGTGATGCTCAAAATGCTGGGCGCTGCGTTGATTAAAACCAACACCAATGATCAGAATGTGGTTCATTTTTACGGCAGGCAACTTAAAATTACCACCGATCCTCCTCAAAAAGTGGTGTTAGATGGCGAAATTATTGGCACAACCCCGATCGAAGTAGAATGTATTCCGAATGGACTTACGGTACTGGTGCCCAGGCCTTAGGTTTTTATGCGGACGTAAATTGTTTAATGATACGCAGCGGCTGAAAACGAGTTTGAAATTAGTGTCCTTTAAAGACTCGTTGGTGCGATGAAAACGGTAAAATCGGAAATCAGACTGAATTCTCAGTGCGCAGGTTCAATCGCTTCTCCAAATTTCTGGCAAACGTGGAGTTGGCGCCTACACCGTTTCTAAATTAGGCAGTGCAAAATCAGGGGCTTCTTTTTTTGCGTCCCAAAATCTATTTTTGATTTTTGCAGCCTGAAGTGAATTGGTATTCCTTGCCAGTCCTGATCCCTATAGACCTATGGCAATAAAACATACTCTCTCGGTTTTGGTTGAAGATGAAGCCGGGGTTCTCACCCGGATTGCTGGCTTGTTTGCCCGCCGCGGTTTCAATATCGAAAGTTTGGCAGTGGGTCCAGCGGAACAGATGGGCGTTTCGCGCATCACGATGGTAGTTCCAGGGGACGATCAAGCAATCGAACAACTGACCAAGCAGCTTTACAAGTTGATTAATGTGCTTAAAGTCCACGACATTACCGAAACGCCTTGCGTGGAGCGAGAGTTGATGTTGCTCAAGGTTAATGCCACCAGTTCTAATCGGTCTGAGTTGCTCGAACTGGCACAGATCTTTCGTGCCAGAGTGGTGGACGTGGCGGAGGATTCGTTGACGCTGGAAGTGGTCGGCGATCCTGGCAAAATGGTTGCGATCGTTCAGGTGCTGAACAAATTCGGAATTCGAGAAATCGCCCGCACGGGCAAGATTGCGCTAACTCGCGAATCAGGAGTCAACACAGAATTTCTCAAATTGTTGGAAGCTAAGGTTTAAGCCGAGGGCTGAACAGTCGGATGAATTGGGACGAGGGTTTAATTCATACAACCCTAAAATCAAAACTTGATTCAGCAACACCGAATTTTCTACTTATGATGAATTTTGTGTTGGAGCTGTCAAATCCTGTAGGGGCGTGGCATTGGGACAACAATTTTCAGGCGAAGCAAGGATTTTGCACCCAATGTCGCGCCCCTATGCCGGCTCAACACAAATTGAGTTAGAATCAGCAAATTTTAAACAAGGCATGGCTCAAGCTAGTACAAAACGCAGAGACGACCCATTGGGTCGTCTCTGTAGCCTGGGTTATTCGAGAAAAATGTCAGGCTTTCAACATGCCATCTTCTAGATAAACGACCCGATCGGCAACATCCATAATCCGTGGATCGTGGGTCACCATCAGTACAGTTCGTCCACTTTCTTTTGCCAATCGGCGCAAAAGTTCAATCACTGCATGACCATTTTGGGAATCTAAAGCCGCAGTAGGTTCATCCGCCATGATCAATCGGGGATTGCCTGCCAAGGCGCGGGCGATCGCAACGCGTTGTTTTTGCCCGCCAGAGAGATCCCGAGGCAATTGCTTGGCTTGGGCAGATAAACCAACCTGGTCTAGCAAAAATCTTGCTTCTTGGCGAACTGCCTTGGCTGGCATTCCTTTCACTCGCAGTGCCAATTCAACATTTTCTTGGGCAGTTAAAGCAGGGAATAGGTTAAACCCCTGAAAAATAAAGCCAATATTTTTTAGGCGAAACTTTGCTAACTGCTCGCGAGACATGGATGTAATTTCTCGCCCTAGTAGGTTGACACTGCCTGCTGTTGGGGTCAAAATCCCTGCCAGGATAGAAAGCAAAGTTGTTTTTCCAGAACCAGAAGGTCCCATGAGTAGCTGGATGTCCCCAATATGGACATCTAAATCAATCCCCTTAAGTGCCTGAAACTGCTCAGAGCCGTTCTGGAACACCATTTCCACCCCTCTGGTTACAATGGCATCTGTGTGATACCGACCAATATCCAGTGGAAAAGTGCGTTCAGCCAGCAGGGGAGCCTCTGTTGGTAGATGCTCAGACAATCGAGTCAAGTCAAGTGATGAAGCAGTCATTCTAATAAGTTCTTATCATGCGTACCTTAAACAGACGTGAGAGGAGAGAACAGCTACTATCTACAAATACAGGTCGGAATTATCACTTTTCAGGAGAACGACCGACTTTTATGTAGAAAACCCTACTTTTCTAGTGTACCTAGCCCAGAAATGTCCTGATGCAGACACATAAAAGCTTTAATTTTTAAGTCAGGCTTTGAAAACAATTGCTGGATCAACGTGAGTCACTTTTTGAATTGCAAAGAGCGCCGACCCGATACACATTGACACGGTCACCAAAAGCACGCCACCTGCAGTCAGCGGAGTAATCAGAATGATGATGCCTTGAGTTGCCAATGTCCAGGAACCTAGACCCAGACAAAGTAGGATACCCGGAATATATCCCAGCACTGCCATCCATAATGCTTGTTCTAGAATTACGCCGTAAATGACCCAATCGGATGCTCCCATTGCCTTCAACGTGCCAAATTCTTTGAGGTGGTCAGATACCGAGGAGTAGAGAATTTGACTGACAATCACCATCCCAACAATTACCCCCACCGTAGCGCCTAACCCTAAGACAAACCCCACCCCAGTCCGCTTTTGCCAAAAGTCGCGGGTTTGTTGTGCCATTTCTAACCGAGTGAAGGCACGGGTGCCTGGTAGAGCTTTCTCTAACGCTTGTTTGAGGGTTTTGAGGTTTTGATTAGGAGTTGCCTTGACCAGAATGTAGGAAATGGGATCGGTAGCGCTTAATTTTTCCGGAACGGGAGGTGTGAGATTGTCCACTCCGATCGCGGTTGAAGTTATGTCGTAATTGCTATTACAGCGGATATTGCCATCTTGCAATCGACAGTTGACCTCTGGGCTAATGCCTGATTGGGCATAGGCTTTGGCACTCTCCAGTGAAGTGAAGATATAGGTGCTGGAGGCGATCGACTGGGTTCCCTGGGTCGTACCGACTAACTTGGCTTTCAGGCTGGCGATTGTCCCAACTGCACCCAGTTGTTTCAGATTCAGTGACTGCTGATTGGACTCATCCACTATCACGGTATAAGGCTCAGTGAGAGCACTCAAACTCCCTTGAGTAATGGGTTCTGGGGCAAACAGTTGTCCTTTAGGGTTAAAGCCAAAAATCCGAACGGGGGTAATGCGCTTCGTGGGAGGCACGGTTTTGTCTGGGGTACGCCAGCGGGACGAAGAAACGACTAAAGCCTCTGCAAGGGCGACTCCAGGAACCTTACGAGCTTGCAATAACTGCTCCAATGGCAAGGGGGAAGTGAGTTCCATCTGCACCATATCCGCAGAACCGACCCAAATATCTGCCTTCGATTGGTCGATGAGTAGAGCAGTGCCACGGGTAAAGCCACGCAAAATGCCCACCTGGATTGTCACCAAACTGACTGCAAAAACGATCCCAGCTTGGGCGACCAAAAAACGAGGAATGTCCTCAAATAAATTCTTTCGGGCGATCGAAGCCATGAAAACCTAACTTGAAAAATGAAATGGACGCTAGACTCTCAATACAGGACAGTAATCTGAAAGACGGCCGAACCTTGAGAAATAGGCTGAAGCCATCTAAAGTCTAGTGTCTAAAGTCATTCGTTCGCCCTTCGACCTTTTCTATATATTAATTGATTGATCGTTATATTAAGCGTTTGTTCTTCGCTTGGGAACAGGATAATAGGTCAAGACTAATGATGAAGGTGAGAAATTCGTGAATTTACGCCAAGTGATAGAAGAGGTTTTTGCTCAACCCGCCATTCCCTACGAACCGCAAAGACATTCCCTTAAGGCGTGGGCAACTTACTGCTTGAGAGATCGAGGCTTTAAGGTGGTTTATGCACAAGGGGCTGATTTTGCGATCGAATATCAGCGCAATAAGGTTTATTTCAATGTAACGACCCCTCGGGAAGACTTAGACAGCACTATGGGCTGGATTGTTTGGGATGCCGCAACCCAGCAAACTCATATTCTTCTGCCTCAGCCCTAGTGGTCTCTCAAGACGGTTATGAGAGGTTGAAAACTCTCATAACCTCTCAAAAATGTTTTTTAGATTTGGGTGCCCCCTCAAGTCTATCCTGAGGGACTATTAGGATTGCCAGAATTGGCGCGCAGAAGGGAACACAGGGACACAGAAAAGGGTGAGTTTGCGAAAAAATTCCTGATCGGGTTCCCTTTGCTTTTAGCCTACCTTTGCTTTAGCACGAGGTATAGTCCGTTTTACCGCAGTATGGGACAGTGCATTGACTGGAGCATTTTGGGGGAGTGTCGCACGGGGCAGGCGAAAACGATGTTTCACGTCAGTGCCGATCCCCAGCCATTCTCTCAGTTCTTGCCAGAGCGATCGCTCTGTAGCATGGAGGTCAATCAGGGTCACCACAACACTCAACAGCAAGAGCGCGATACCCGCGCAAAACAGACCCAGCGAAGCAGGAATCAGCCACAACCCACTGACGAGCGTTCTCAATGCCAGCAAAAACGTACTTGTAATAAAAAATAGCAGGGCACTACAAGTGAGCAAAACGCCACTCTGCGCGGTTTTATATCGCTGTTGCAGTTGGCGTAATTGTTTTTTCAGGTGAAGTTGATGAGGTTCGCGCCCCAGCGAGGCATCGACACTGCGGGCAAGGGGGAGGTTATGCAACCGTTCGGCATACTCTCGCCCGATCGTTTGCAATCGTTGGTTGAGACCCGTTTGCCGGGGTAATAGCCCAATTAGCAGAAATACGCAGACATTAATCATCAATACTGAATTCAGGATCAGTTGGATCAACTGCGTCGTCTGTTCTACATCCATGCTGCCTCCTCAGTCGCAGATCCCAAAAATTTGCATCGCACAATAGGTACGATTGTACTATTTTTGAGGCGTCCGTCAATTATGTCGTCAGCTCTTCAAATCTTGGCTAAAAAATGATGAAAGTCAGCTTCTAATCAATTTTTCTTCTTTTCACCATTGGCGTTCTGGGGTTACAAAAGCTAAGAATAGTAAAGCAGGGTGGCGTTGACGCAAGGTGAGGAGTCCACCATTCAAAAAATCCGTAAAGCGTCTGTAGTATCTTGTAATATACATAGTACAGCCAGTGAAGTTTGCTGTCCGATTCTGGATGGGGCTGCACAAGACGCTTTTCAGGGGGAGCTATGGCTAAATTTAGAGACATCATTGATTACTACCAGAGGTATTGGCTGGTGACTTATCTCAGCATTGCTGCGATGAGCTTATTTGAGATTATCGATTTGTTCATTCCGTATGCGATCGGTCAAATTCTCAATGTGCTCTCTGGTCAACCACTGGATGCCCTATTGCAAAAACTAATCACAAGCATTGCGACAGTGACTCAGCTTCCAGATGGCAAAATGTTGTCTTTGGGATTATTACTGTTCTTGGTCTTTGTGGTTTCGGTCGGGCGTGCTCCGATTCAACCCTGGGTGGGCCCCTGGTTTAACTGGGACACTGCCTTTCGGGCGCGGCGCGACTATGCCCGGAAAGCACTGGAAAAAATCCTGACACTGCCGTTGGAATTTTACGATGAAAATAACCCAGGACGGATTGCCTCCCGGGTGGCGAAGGGGTTGGCAAACCATACCTGGACCTATCCTGAAGTGGCGGGACAATTGATTCCTAAGCTGTTGCGGGTGGTTGGAATTTTTACTATCATCTGGCTGATTGAGTGGCGAATTGCCTTGCTGCTCCTGGTTTCGTTCGTCTTCATTATTAGCTTTAGCCTTTCTGGACTAAAAAAACTGGCAGACCAGGAAGAAAAGCTGGATAAGTACATGGAGAATACGGAAAGCCGGACTTCGGAAATTATCACCAATATTAAAACGGTGAAGGCGTTTGCGACGGAGTCAGAGGAGTTGATCCGGCATCAACAGCGCCTAGATCGCGAGTTCAAAGTCTTAGACTACCGCATCCACCGAGGATACGTAATTTTGGGTACCTGGGAACGGACGATTGTCCAGAGTTGTGTCTTTCTGGTGCTGTTTTTCACCGTTCTGGCGACGGTACAGGGCAAAATCTCTCTGGGGCACTTCATCACCACACTGACGATTTCTAGCATGGCATATGCCGAAGTGGAACCCATCAGCCAACTGGCAGAGGTGTTTGCACGTCGCTATGCCTCGATGATTCGGTTTCACGAATTTATGCAACTGCCGCCCGGTCAAGATGCGGGGAATTTGGTGGTCGATCCCGCAACAGCTCCAAACTATCGATTTACGGGCAAGGTTGAGCTTTCGCACTTGACCTTTGGCTATCAGCCACAAAATCCTGTGCTCAAGGATATCAACTTGCTGGTTCAGCCTTATCAGACGATCGCGCTAGTGGGTCGATCGGGATCAGGTAAATCAACCCTAGTCAAACTGTTGTTCCGCTACTTTGAACCCAATCAAGGTTGCATTTTAATCGATGGACAAGATATTCGCCGATTAGATGTGACTGCATACCGTAAGCGGTTGGCGATCGTCCACCAGGAAGTGGATATTTTCAACGGCACCTTACTGGAAAACCTCACCTATGGCAACCCTCATGCCAGTTTCGAACAGGTACGAAATGCCTGTCGTATTGCCCAGGCAGATGACTTTATCTGCAATATGTCCAGAGGCTATGCCACAGTAGTCGGTGAGCGCGGTGTCCGGCTTTCGGGAGGACAGCGGCAACGGATCGGTATCGCCCGTGCTCTGGTGATGGAGCCGGATGTGTTGATCTTTGACGAAGCCACCTCCAGTCTAGATTACGAGTCAGAACGGGCAATTCAACTGGCAATGAAATCGATTTTGGGAACTCGCACCCTGATCATCATCGCTCACCGTTTGAGTACTGTGCGAGAGGCTGACAAAATTGTGGTACTAGAAAAAGGCCAGATTGTAGAAGTAGGTAGCCATCATGAACTCTTGAAGCGACCCGGCATTTATCGCCGTCTGCACTCGCTACAAGAGACGGGGGAGTTGCTGGCGTAGTCGTTGAATAGTTGAAACAAAGCCGTTCATCTATTTGCTTAATCCGCCCCTACCAGCTCAACATTTAACTTGAAAATCGTTGAAATCGGTATAACTTCAACCCCGGACTCAAGATTGCAACCCTAAAAAGAAGGGGATATAGAGAGGGAGATTTTTCTCCTCCTCTATATCCCCTTTTTCCCGAACCGATATGAATTTGGTTAGTAAGAGATTAGTACTGGGCGATCGGCTCTGCGGCTGCTTGATCTAACCCTACCGATCTCAATAAATTGCTCCAATCCGCTTTCAGTGCTGGGTCACTGGGTCTGGAGCGCCGCAACTCTGCCAAAGTGCCAACCGCTTCGTACCAGAATCCAGCTTGTTTGTAGAGTTGGGCACGATCGCGCGAAGAAGCTTGGCTTAATTGACCAGACAGAGAAACACTGGGTTGAGCGCGTTGAATCCAACCTTGCACAAAGGGATTGCCTGACTTGTCAGGAGCATTGGCATCACACACAACAGAGAAAAACCAACGATAGCGCTTGCCCATTTCCAGTTTGGGCGCAACAGAGGTAGCAGGTAAACGAATCCCAATCACTTCAGATTTGCCACTGAGTTTGACGATCGACTTGTAGATCGTTTTTTTATTTTCATTTCGCAGCGCAAACTCGGCAGTTCTGGCATGGGTTGTGGGCACGTAAACAAAAAAAGTTGGAGATGCCTTGGTGGTCAATCCACCCACTGCGGATGCAGGCACCAGGGCAACAATCGAGCTTTTTTGACTGAGACAGTCTGGATCACGAGACCCACCCGGCGATCGCCCACCCGGCGCACCATCAACTGGAGGAATCACGGAAGTTGCCAGCACTGAGGATGGCAAACTCATGGTTAGCAGACACACCAAAAGCGGAAAGTAGCCAATGACAGAAGTCGCAAAAGATTTTGACTGATACATATGTCACCTCTGATGACTGGACAAAGCAGTAGGTTCAAAGACGGGCAAGAGTTCCAGTTAGCGGTTACTTTCAGGCATTTTCATTGAATCTTTACAGAAGATCGGCTAGATTCTCCGGATAACTTCATAAGGATTTTGTTGATCTTAAGATTTTATTCTTTATGGCTGCATCCCCGCTTCTATTAAGCTATCTGCCGCTTTCCACGGAATTGCCAGGGCGTGAGAAACGCCCAAAAAGGGATAGGATAAAATTTGTCGCGATGCACAAGATAGCCAGCAACATAATACTCAGCCACAACCCAGTTTGAAGATTCGTTGGTTGCAAAGAAATCCTAATTGCTCAATTGCATTCGATCTGGGGCATCGAGATAATACGGGTTGAAGTTTCTGGTTATATCCAAGTTTCCGGTCATTATTGATCGAGTCCAAAGATGTTGAGAGCGCAAACCTCCACTCTACAGCGAATTCTTTCGCAAAAGACCTTTCAACAACTGCGGAGAGCTTTGGCGGCGTTTGTGCAAGCGCTGTCCTCTAATCCCTTGTATCTAACTGAGGTGATGGTACAGAAAGACCACCTGCCGCCAGATTCGCAGGAGGAGCAGTTTTCGTGCATTGTATCGCCACAGTTTCAGGTATTGTTGTTGGCGAAAACACTGCCAGGCTGGCAGCGTCAGGTAACACTGACATTTGATGCCGCAACGATCGCCCAGTTTCTAAAGGAAGTGCCTGCTGCTGCCTGGAGGGATGTGGCAATTGCTTCTCAAATCGTCACTCATTCGCCCACGATTCAACCCAACGACCCTATCCTGCAAAGTGAATTTACGCTGCAATTGCTCGAAATTCTAGATACGGAATCCCTGCCACCGCCCTTGCTGGTGGAATCCGAATTTAGCCCCCATCCAGTCTGCGCGCCCGTAGAAGCAGCCCTCTGGCAACAAGTTGAGCAAGAACGATTACTCTATCAAGTCATCCTCCAGATTCGTCGTAGCTTTGAACTGCCCGAAATTTTGGAAACCGCAATCTGTGAAGTACGGCGATTTCTGCAGTCCGATCGGCTCGTGATCCTTCAGTGCGAGCCAGTTTTCCCTCAGCTGCCTAGCCCACTTTCTTCTCACTCCTCAAAAAGTGCATCCACCTCCACCTTTGGTGGACAAATTACGTACGAGTCCCGCTCCACCGATCAGGTTTTGTCTGTTTTAAACCTGGCAGAAGGGGCGTCCTGTTTGGTCGATGTACCCAACTATCGCGAGAAGTACAGCAAAGGGGCGGTTCTGGCGGTCTCGGATGTCGAAGAAACTTACCATCTCTCTCCCTGCCTGATCACACTCTTACGATCGGTACAAGTCAGAGCCAAGCTGATTATCCCCATCATTGTGCAAGAAGAATTGTGGGGGTTACTCATTGCCCACCAGTGTTGGGAACCTCGCATCTGGAAAGACAATGAGAAAAACTTTTTGCAACAAGTGGCAGAGCACTTAGCGATCGCTATCTATCAGGTTAAGCTCTACAACCAGGTACAGCAGCAAAAACAAACCCTGGAACAACGAGTTATTGAGCGCACTCAAGAACTTCACGATGCTCTGATTGCTGCCCAAACTGCGAGTTTGGCGAAGAGCGAATTTCTTTCCGCTATGAGTCACGAACTCCGTACCCCCCTCACCTGCGTCATCGGCATGTCCGCCACTTTACTACGTTGGTCATTTGGCGAATTGAGCCAGAAACAACGGGATTACCTTGCCATGATTCAGAGCAGCGGGGAACATCTCCTAGAACTAATCAATGACATTCTTGACCTCTCTCAGGTGGAAGCAGGCAAAACTGTGCTCAACATCAGCCAGTTTTCATTGTCTCAAGTGGCACACCAAACCCTGCAAACCTTTAAAGAAAAAGCACGCCTTAACCAGATTGCCCTCAAACTTGAGCTACAAATTTCACCGGAACAAGATCTTTTTACTGCCGATAGCCGTCGGGTGAAACAAATTCTATATAACCTACTGAGCAACGCGATTAAATTTACCTCTGAGGGTGGGCAAGTAACACTACGCCTCATGATTGAAAATAATATTGCTCTGATTGCAGTTAAAGATACCGGGATCGGCATTGCGGAACAGCATCTTCCCCTGCTATTTCAAAAATTTCAGCAATTAGATACTTCCTACCAACGAAAATATGAGGGGACAGGCTTAGGTTTAGCCTTAACCAAACAACTGGTCGAACTCCATGGAGGTTGGATCGGGGTGCAATCGAAGGTCGGCATGGGTTCGACCTTTACTGTTCGCTTGCCCGCTTTACCGCTTCCCCCGCCTTCTGCGCCGGCTGCTGAGACCCTGCACATCCAGTCCAAACCGCTAATTCAGCCAGCTGCAGTTAAAAAGCGCATTGTTGTGATTGAAGATCACGAAGATAGTGCCACGCTCATTTGTGATCTGCTGACAACTGCGGGTTATCAAGTGATTTGGATGATAGAGGGGATGACCGCGGTCAAACAGATTGAGATTTTGTTGCCTGCTTTGGTGATTACAGATATCCAATTACCTGGTATCAATGGGCTAGAAATCATTAACCATCTGCGCCAACACCCCCTTACCCACAGCGTAAAAATTTTGGCGCTTACTGCCAAGGCTCTTCCTGAAGATCAGGACGAGTGTCTGCAAGCAGGTGCTCATGGCTATTTGGCAAAGCCGATTCAGCCAGAACAGTTGGTAGATAAGGTGATTGAGTTACTGAATTAACGGCTTTGCTTCGAAACAATCCGCTGAACTCTTAACCTATATAAGTAAATCAAATAGTTATTTTTGCCTATTAATCATGCTTAATTGACAGACCCCCTCACTTTGGATGGAAAAGTATCTTAAGATTATTCCATGCTAACTAATGAACACGGACTGATATTGCCTAGCTAAAGAGCTTGTGGTCTGCTCATGGTTTTCACGCCCGTCAGCATCATTCGCTGACGGGTTCAAATCTTTAAACCACCTTCAACAC